>NZ_AFWV01000015.1 GCF_000223985.1 Thiocapsa marina 5811 | reverse complement strand
CTCATCCCCAGCACGCGCGCCACGTAGGCGATCCCGCCGAAACCGATCTTCAGCGCCTCGATCGCCGCGTAGCGGCGGCGATGGTCCTGTCCAAGGTGCGCGAGAACATCCGCATCGTCTCCTCGTGCGCTGCGCCGTAGCCCGGAAATTCGTTCATGCGGCAACCACTCCCGTTCGGATCATCGGGAGCGATGCTCGCAGCACGTCGATTCTTTTTCAAGTCGCTAACGCACTTTTCATACAAGATGGCTGAGGTAAAATGCCTTACTTGTTAGTGAATCGTTACTAAGCGGTACGGCAGCTCCCCCCGGCCGGGGTAGGATCACCTGCACTGGATCGCGCAACGCGGGGTGGGGGGGGATCGTCGGTGCGTTGGCGCGATAGCACGGCTCGGTCGAGGTAGTCCCAAGACTCAGCGCGGGTCGAAGGTGGCGACCGGGGCAGGGGTCCAGGGTTGGGGCAATCTAGCTTCTCGACGGTCAGCCATCCACTCCTGCCAGTCGAGCTTCTCCGCCTCCGCTGGAATGGCGCTCAGCAAAGCGTTGGAGGCAAGCCGTAACAGCAACCGAAACCTGATCCCAGGCCCTAACGCAAGAAAGGCTTAGGCCATTTCTGACCTAAGCCCATCTTTTAATTGGCTCCCTGGGACGGGCTCGAACCGCCGACCTAGTGATTAACAGTCACCCGCTCTACCGACTGAGCTACCAGGGATCTATGGGAGCCCGCAATGTTAGCCGGGTGCCCGATTAGAGTCAACTTCGACGAGAGGCCGCTTTCAGGCAACCGCAGCGGCGATCCGCTCCAATGCCTGCTCCAGATTCGCGCGGCTGGTGGCGATCGAGATGCGCGCGTAGCCGTTGAGGCCGAAGGCGGAGCCGGGCACGAGGGCCACGCCGGCCTTCTCGATCAGGTACTCCGCGAAGTCCAGGTCGTTGGCGATCCCGGGGAGCTTGTCGATCGCCCCTTGGACCTTCGGGAAGACGTAGAAGGTGCCGTCGGTGGGCAGGCATTCGATGCCGGGGATCTGGTTGAGACGCTCGACGACGAAGTCGTGGCGCTCGTGGAACGCCTTGAGCATGACGCCGATGCACTCCTGGGGGCCCTCCAGGGCCGCTTGGGCGGCGACCTGCGAGATGGATGTCGGGTTGGAGGTGCTCTGTCCCTGCACCTTCTTCATGGCCTTGATGATCTCGGCCGGGCCGCCGGCATAGCCGATGCGCCAACCGGTCATGGAGTAGGCCTTGGAGACGCCGTTGAGGACCAGGGTCCGCGGGTAGAGCTCCGGGCAGGCGTTGACGATGTTGACGAAGGGCTCGGGGCTCCAGCGGATGTGCTCGTACATGTCGTCGGTGGCGATGAGGGTGCGCGGAAACTCGCGCAGGACCTCGCCGAGCGCTTCGAGCTCTTCGCGGTTGTAGCCCATGCCGGTGGGGTTCGAGGGGCTGTTGATGACGACCAGACGGGTCTTGTCGGTGAGTGCGCCCTTGAGCTGTCCGGGGGTGATCTTGAAGCGCTGATCGGCTCCGGCGTGCACGAGCACGGGCGCGCCGCCGGCGAGCAGGACCATGTCCGGATACGAGACCCAGTAGGGCGCCGGGATCACCACCTCGTCGCCCGGATCCAGGAGCGCTTGGGCCAGATTGAAGAAGCTTTGCTTGCCGCCGCAGGAGACCAGGATCTGGTCGTGGGCATAGTCCAGCCCGTTCTCGCGCTTGAACTTGTCGATGACGGCCTGCTTGAGCTCGGTGGTGCCGTCCACCGCGGTGTATTTGGTGAAGCCGGCGCGGATCGCGGCGATGGCCGCTTCCTTGATGTGATCGGGCGTGTCGAAGTCCGGCTCGCCGGCGCCGAGGCCGATAACGTCCTTGCCCGCGGCGCGCAGGGCCTTGGCGCGGGCCGTGATGGCCAGGGTGGCGGAGGGTTTGACGGCCTGGACGCGCGCGGCAAGCTTGATGGTCATCGGGTGTCTTCTCTGGGCTCTTGTGGTGAGGGTCGTCGTTGTCGTGACTGGACATGCGGTGTCTCGCTCCCAATCATAACGAAACCGCAAACACCCGGCACGCACTCCGATGTCCGAACGTCCTTTTCAACTGGTTTCGCCGTTCGCCCCCGCAGGCGACCAGCCCGAGGCGATCCGTCGCCTGGTTGAGGGCCTGAACGACGGCGAGTCGGCCATGACCCTGCTCGGCGTGACGGGCTCGGGCAAGACCTTCACCATCGCGAACGTCATCGACCGGGTGCAGCGCCCGGCGTTGGTCTTGGCGCCGAACAAGACGCTCGCCGCCCAGCTCTACGGCGAGATGAAGGAATTCTTCCCGCACAATGCGGTGGAATATTTCGTCTCCTATTACGACTACTACCAGCCCGAGGCCTACGTCCCCTCGACCGATACCTATATCGAGAAGGACTCCTCGATCAACGAGCACATCGAGCAGATGCGTCTTTCGGCCACCAAAGCGCTGCTGGAGCGGCCCGATGTCATCATCGTGGCGAGCGTCTCCTCCATCTACGGCTTGGGTGACCCGGACGCCTATCTGAAGATGGTGCTGCATCTGAACCGCGGCGATCTGATCGATCAACGCGCCCTGCTGCGCCGGCTCGCCGATCTGCAATACCGGCGCAACGAGATCGAGCTCTCGCGCGGCACCTACCGGGTGCGCGGGGACGTGATCGACATCTACCCGGCCGAGTCCGACGACGAGGCGCTGCGGGTCGAGCTGTTCGACGAGGAGATCGAGTCGCTCTCGCTCTTCGACCCGCTGACCGGGGAGCAGCTGCGCAAGGTTCCGCGCTACACGGTCTTCCCGAAGACACACTACGCCACGCCGCGCGAGACCATCCTGAACGCGGTCGAGCAGATCAAGGTGGAGCTGAAGGACCGACTGATCTGGCTGCGGGACAACGATAAGCTGGTCGAGGCGCAACGCCTGGAGCAACGCACCCTGTTCGATCTGGAGATGATGCTGGAGGTCGGCTACTGCTCCGGGGTCGAGAACTACAGCCGCTATCTCTCCGGACGCGGACCCGGCGAGCCGCCGCCGACCCTGTATGACTATCTGCCGGCGGATGCCATCGTGGTCATCGACGAGAGTCATGTCACCGTTCCTCAGCTCGGCGGCATGTACAAGGGCGACCGCTCGCGCAAGGAGAACCTCGTCGACTACGGCTTCCGGTTGCCCTCGGCGCTCGACAATCGCCCGCTGCGCTTCGAGGAGTTCCAGGCCCGCCAGCCGCAGACCATCTATGTTTCGGCCACCCCGCGCGACTACGAGATTCAGCACTCGGGCGCCGTCGTCGAACAGGTGGTGCGCCCGACCGGCCTGGTCGACCCGGAGGTCGAGGTCCGCCCCGCCCTGACACAGGTCGACGATCTGCTCTCGGAGATCGGGCTGCGGGTCGCCTCCGGCGAGCGCGTGCTGGTCACCACCCTGACCAAGCGGATGGCCGAAGATCTGACCGAGTATCTCAACGAGCACGGCGTCAAGGTCCGCTATCTGCATTCGGACATCGACACGGTCGAGCGTGTCGAGATCATTCGGGATCTGCGCCTGGGCGAGTTCGACGTCCTGGTCGGGATCAATCTGCTGCGCGAAGGGCTCGACATGCCGGAGGTCTCGCTGGTCGCCATCCTGGACGCCGACAAGGAGGGGTTCCTGCGCTCGGAGGGCTCCTTGATCCAGACCATCGGGCGTGCCGCACGCAACGCCAACGGCAAGGCGATCCTCTATGCCGATCGCATCACCGGCTCCATGGAACGAGCGATCGGCGAGACCGAGCGGCGCCGCGCCAAGCAGATCCTGCACAACACCACCGAGGGCATCACGCCTCAGACCATCCGCAAGGCGGTCGCCGACATCATGGAGGGCGCCATCCCGGGCGCGCCCATGAAGGCCCGCAACTACGCCAAGGTCGCCGAGGAGATCATCGAATACGCCGGCCTGACACCCCAGCAGATGGCCAAAAAGATCAAGACGCTGGAAAAGACCATGTACCAGCACGCGAAGAATCTCGAGTTCGAGCAGGCCGCCGCCGTCCGGGACAAGATCAAGGAGTTGCAGGGGCGCGGGCTTGCAGCTTGACGTTTCGGGTTGAAATCGAGGCACCGGGCGCTCGGCCCGGCCCCGTCATTTTATCGGGAGATACCGATGCCAAAAACCGACCTTTACGACGCCGACATCGTCGCCTGGGCCGAACAACAGGCGCACTGGCTGAGGGCCGGCGCATTGGACCGGCTCGACCTCGAGCATCTCGCAGAGGAGATCGAAGACGTGGGCAAAAGTGAACAGCGCGAGCTGGCCAGTCGCCTGTCGCTCCTGCTTGCGCACCTGCTCAAGTGGCAATTCCAGCCGGAGCGTCGCGGCAGCAGTTGGCAGCGCACGATCCGCGAGCAGCGCCGAGCCATCAAGGCCAGACTCGACCGAACCCCCAGCCTCAAAGCGATGCTGCGCGACGCGACTTGGCTGGACGAGATCTGGGCCGACGCGGTTGCCGACGCCGTCGGGGAAACGGGACTCTCGGCGTTCCCGGAGAACTGTCCGTGGCGCCTGACCGACGTGCTCGAGGTGGATTGGCTACCCCCCGAGTGAGACTGCTCGCACCGGAACGCCGCAGCCCCATCATCGGGAATCAGCTCAGGACCCCTCTGGCGCCCTGCCCCGGCCGACCGACCGCAGGGCAGACCGAAGGACTCGGCGCGTCTGTCACAGGTTGCTTGGGCTTACGTCGAGGCCGGGCCACGCGGGAGCGACGCCGCGGGCGTTGCGGCTGAACACGCGTGCGCCGCGGCCGCGCATCGGCCTCGTCGGGAACGTGCTCGAAGATCATGCAGACAAGGCTCAGGATCACAAAAATCCCGGAAAGGAACAGCAGGATGACGAAGAGATCGGAAAGGGTGTTCATCGTCGGCTCCGCGGGGTTTGCACTGGACGGAACCACAGCATGCCGCGAGGGGTGGCTCAAAACGTGAGCCCGCGGACCCGGATCCTCGACCGTTCGTCGGCCGAGCACCGTCGGTCTATCGTGCAGTAGAGCGGATGGGTCTTTTTCAGGGATGACGAGGACGGGTGCTAGACTTGCCGCGAGCGCAGAGCGCAACGAGCCCGAAGACCCCATGCAAGACAGCCAAGACAAGACCCGACCGGCGACCTCCGAGCGATTGGCGGTTGTCCTGCGCCGCGCGACGGCCGAGACACACCAGGCGGTCGAGCGCTTGCCCCTGATGACCCGACTCACGTCGCCGACCGTCACCCGCAACGACTATCTCGATTATCTGCATGCCTTGGCCGATGTCTATGCGGCCCTGGAGGACAGCCTGCTCGACGCCCTGGACGAGGAGATCCGCAACGACCTGGGGGTTCGACGCAAGCTCCCGGCGATCCTCGAGGATCTCGCCGAGCAGGGCCAGCCGCACGAACCGCGCTCCTCGGCGCAGCCCCCCCCGAGCGGTGCAGCTGCCGCGCTGGGCGGTCTCTATGTCCTGGAGGGAGCAACCCTCGGCGGTCGGGTGATCGCAAAACACCTGCGCCGCTGTCTCGGCCCGACGCTGGGCTCGGCGACCTTCCTCGACTTCCACGGCGAGCACTCCTCGGCGGCCTGGAAACGCTTCGCGAGCATCCTCGACAGCCTGCCGGCGCACGGTCGCATGGATCCGGCCGAGGTGGTCTCGGGCGCCCGCGAGAGCTTCGCGGCGGTTCATCGGATGCTCGAAGGCACCGGCGCACGGGGCGCGCCCGACCGGGCCGATCCGGATCACGTCGGTCCGCGATGCCCGGGGCGGAGACACTTGGCGGAAACGGCCCCACCCATCCCCGAAGAGTAATGAAGGGCGAAAAACAAGGGCCGGAGACGGCCGGGGCGGATGACGGGGTCGAGGGTGGATCCCGGGCGACGCCGCGCGAGCCGACGCAGCAACCCCGTGTCTTGCGCATCGAGCCCATCGGCCATGACCGACACCCGCTCGAGCGCGTGGGCCGGTTCCTGCTCAAGGGGCTCGGCCATCTGGTACTGCTCTCGGTGGTGCTGGTCTTGACGTTGCGCTGGCTCGACCCGCCGGCATCCGCCTTCATGCTTCGGCACGCCTACAATCTCTGGCGGCTCGATCAGTCGCCGCCCTATTATCATCAGACCTGGGTGCCCTGGGATCGGATCTCGCTACCGACGCGGCTGGCGGCCATCGCCGGCGAAGACCAGCGCTTTCCGAGCCACCCGGGGTTCGACCTGATCGAGATCCGCCTGGCTTGGGCCGACTACAAAAAGGGCGGACGCCTGCGCGGGGCCAGCACCATCACCCAGCAGGCGGCAAAGAACCTCTTCCTCTGGCCGGGCTCGGATTGGCCGCGCAAGCTCCTCGAGGCTTGGTTCACACTGCTGATGGAGATCCTGTGGCCGAAGGAACGCATCCTCGAGGTCTATTTGAACATTGTACAGTTCAGCCCCAACACCTACGGCATCGGCGCGGCGAGCCTACGCTATTTCGATCGACCGGCGAGAGAGCTGACCATGCGCGAGGCGTCGCTCCTGATCGGCGTGCTGCCCGCGCCGGGACATTACCGTTTGGACAAACCATCGGAACGGTTGGAGCGACGCGCGGCCTGGATCAGCGATCAGGCGAGCCGACTCGGCGGAACCCGGTACCTGGACCGGCTTTAAACCGCGTCTCACCGAGATCGAGGACATCTCCGAAGCCAAACACAACACGAAAATGACGCATGTCGCTCTTGACGCGGTTTAGGCGATTTCCGGCTAGAGTGCGCGTCGGCGCATGACGGCATCCGCGAGCTCATGCAGCATCGGAACCGTATCGTCCCAGCCGATACAGGCGTCGGTGACGCTTTGACCGAAGACCATCCCGTCGCTCGAGCCCAGGTCCTGCCGCCCCCCGACCAGGTGGCTCTCGATCATGACACCCATGATGCCGCGATCCCCGCGGGCGATTTGGCCGGCCACGTCCTGGCAGACCCGGATCTGCTTTTCCGGGCGCTTGCGGCTGTTGGCGTGGCTGAAGTCGATCATGATCTTGGGGGTCAGACCGGACTCGATGATCTGCTCCGCGGCGATGCTCACGCTCTCGGTATCGTAGTTCGGCCGTTGGCCGCCGCGCAGGATGATGTGGGTGTCGACGTTGCCGGTGGTGCTGAAGATCGCGGATTGGCCTTCCTTTGTGACCGACATGAAGACATGCGGACGCGCCGCGGCATGGATGGCGTCGATGGCGACCTTCACGTCCCCGTTGGTCGCGTTCTTGAAGCCGACGGGACAGGACAGGCCGGAGGCCAGCTCGCGATGGCCCTGGCTCTCGGTCGTGCGCGCACCGATCGCACCCCAACTGACCAGGTCGGCGATGTATTGCGGGCTGATGAGATCGAGGAACTCGGTCCCGGCCGGGATCTGCATGCCGTTGAGGTCCAGCAGGAGCTTGCGGGCGATGCCGAGCCCCTGATTGATCTCGAAGCTGCCGTCCAGATTCGGATCATTGATCAGACCCTTCCAGCCGACCGTGGTCCGCGGCTTCTCGAAATAGACACGCATGACGATCAGCAGGCGATCGCTCAATTCGTCGCGAAGGATCTTGAGACGCTCGGCGTACTCGAGCGCGGCGCGGGGATCATGAACCGAGCAGGGACCCGCGACGACCAGCAGACGATCGTCCCGACCGTGGAGGATCTGCTGAATGGCGTGGCGCGTGGAATAGACGGTCTCCGCTGCCGCCTCCGAGATCGGGAATTCCTCGTGCAACGCGCTCGGGGAGCGGACTTCTTTGATTTCGCGGATGCGCAGATCGTCGGTCTTTTGCATGGTCTGGGATTACAACGGCGTCGAAAGCCGTTAAGTATAGCCCAATCGATCCGGTCTCCTCGTCTCGATGCTCATAGCCTTCGCGCGTTAACCCACTCGATGCTCGGACCCAGACGCCCGTGGCGGACCCGCACCAGCCCGGCGTAGTCGATCCGGATGCGGTACCAGCGGCGCGCATCGGCACCGAGCAGATGCCCGACCAGCGCCCGCATCACCCCGGCGTGGCAGACGATGAGCAGCCGGCGACCCGGATAGGCGGCCAGATGACGCGCGTAGGCATCCGAGACGCGCTCGAGCAGACCTTCGAGCGGCTCGGCACCGGCCGGGCGCTCCGCGACGGGGTCGCGATAGAAGGCGGCAAAGCGTTCGGGCTCCTCCTCGGCAACCGCGCTGCGGGCACGTCCTTCCCAGGCGCCCATGCCGACCTCGATCAGGCTCGGATCGACAACCAGCGGCAATCCGTGTCGACCGGCGAGATCCCCGGCGAAGACACGGCAGCGCGACATCGGCGAGCTGATGACCTGATCCCAGGGCGCCGCCGCGCCGAGCGCATCGCTCATCTGCGACCAGCCCACCGGGCTCAGCGGATCGTCGGTCCCGTTGCCGCGATAGCGCGCACCGCCGAGGGGCTCGCCGTGACGGATCAGATCGACCAGGATCTCGGACATGGGCAGACTCGCTCGGTGGATCGCGTCGGTTGTGCCCGACGCGAAAGGTTCGACCGACCGCCCGCGGATACCGGCCGCTGTATCGACGGTGCAACGCGCGGGATGCGGCCCGCCGGTTCGGCCGCCGGCCGACGTAGCGGTCGGAGAGGCAAGGCGCTAGAGTGTAGCGGATTTCAACCGAGACAGACCTTATGAAGAGCAAGATCTACGAAGGCATCGACAAGCAGGAAGGCGGCGCCATGACCCCGACCGCCAACATCATCCGAGACGCCTGGGTCTTCGGTATCCTCCCGGAGGATCAGACCTGCGAGGGCTGGACCGTTCAAGGCATCGAGGATCTCTACGACAAGGTCACGGAGGCATGGCACCCCTACGGCCATCTCGTCTCCAGGCTCCCCCCCGAGCTGCGCGAACGGCATGAGCGGATCTATTCGGCAGCAATCGAAAAGGCACGCGCAGCCGGCTGGGATCCCGAGCTCGGCGACAGCGACTGAGCAGATGCCGCTCCGCGGGGCGGGCGATCGACATCCGGATCGGCGGGGCATTCCGACATGGCCGACTATCTGACGCGCGAGACCTTCTTTCGACCCGACGAGGCGGTCGCGCATGAGCAGACGCGGATCCCGGCAACGCTCTACAACGGGCTGCAGCTGCTTCTGCGACGCAGCACCGGGAGCGCCGTCTTCATCCCGATACGTTCCATGCAGTATCAGGCCGTCGTCGATCGCGAGGAGGTGGTCTTCGTCGACAGCCACGGCGGTTATGCCTACCAGGACGGCGAGGGCGGTCGCCTGATCCGGATCGCCTGGCGACCGGCGGTCGGACGGGAGTCCATTTCGAACCCCGTCGATTGCGAGATCGTCTATTATTTTAGGGATCTACGGGAGACGCAGACGCGGCTGATCGGAGAAATCCAAGCGGTCATCAAGCAGATGCTCGAGCGCCGGCGAAACACGGACGGACCGACACAGACCCCGCGGGTGTTGACTCTAAAACGCCCCGCTTAGAGCCGGTGCGCGGCCGAGACCGGGGATAGGCCGCAACCGGAGAGAGCACGACAACAACAAGACGTCCCTCGGTCTGGACGACACAGCGGACCCTGCGCCCGTCCCTGAGGCGAGCGCGACCCTTCGGCGCCCGGATACCGCGGCGCCGACTGGACGACGGAGGACCCGATGACAAGGCTTTTGGCTTGGCACGACGAATGGTCTCTCAATATCGATGTCCTGGATGCCGAGCATCGAGGGCTGATCGAGCATCTCGCAGACATCTGCCACCGTTTCGGTCCCGAGGCATCGCCGCGACGCTCCGGCGACGCCTACGCCCTGATCGACGCCCTGAGCGATCTCGGCGAGGCCGTGCGGGAGCACTTCAAACGTGAAGAGGAACTGATGCAGACGGTCGGCTACGAGGACATCGCCGAGCACCGTACCGAGCATGCGCTCTTGATGGCCGAGTACACCGATCAGCTCCGCCGCTGGCGCGCGGAGGGCATCGACGTCTTCGACGAGGAGGCGCAGGACAACGCGCGCGACTGGATCCTGGACCACATCCTGGGCGCGGATCGCGATTTCGCGAAGGCATTTCACGAGATCGAAGACCACTTACCCGCTCCGGACCACCCCCATGACGTCGAGGAGCGGTCCCGCCTCAACGCGGCCCGAAGATATCCTTGAGCAATTGCACCGTGGTCTGACGCCCGAGCTCGCCGATCGCCGTCGTCAAGGGGATCTCCTTGGGGCAGACCCGGACGCAATTCTGCGCATTGCCGCAATCGCTCAAGCCGCCCTCGGCCATGATGGCGTGCAGACGTTCGGTCTTATCGTAACGCCCGGTCGGATGGGCGTTCATCAGCCGCGCCTGAGCCAGCGGCGCCGGGCCGAGAAAGGCCGAGTGTGCCCCGAACTGCGGACAGGCGGCCATGCAGCAGCCACACGACATGCAGCGGCTGTAGAGATAGTTCGCCGCCCACTCGCTCGGTCCGATGCGCGGGGCGCCTTCGTGCGTATCCCAAACGCCGTCGATCTTGATCCACGCCTTGACCTGCTTAAGGCCCTGGTCGATCCGAGTGCGATCGACCAGCAGATCGCGCACGACCGGAAACTTCGGCAACGGCTCCAGCCGGATCGGCTGATCCAACTCGGCAACGAGTGCCGAGCAGGAGGGCCGCGGGACGCCGTTGATCAACATGGCACAGGCGCCGCACACCTCCTCCATGCAGTTGTGCTCCCAGACGACCGGATCGACCCGCTGGCCCGAGATCGTGACCGGGTTCTCGCGCAACGCCATCAGCAGCGAGACGATGTTGTGGTCCGCACGCCCCGAAATCACAAACTCCTGCCAATAGGGCGTGCTGTCGGGACGGTCCTGGCGGCGGATGCGCAGATGGATCGACTGCTCGGTCATCGGTAGTCCCTCGGCTCGGTCGGCGGATAGACGCTCAGATCCACCTCCTGGTAGCTCAGTCGAGGTCCGTCATCGGTATGCTCGGCGATGGTCGTCTTGAGCCACTGCGCGTTGTTTGCATGCCAGCGATCGCGGTACGCCTCGAATTCGGGGTCGCCCGCAAACCTCCCCTCCGGGATCGGGATATGGAAGGCCGGCTTGTAATGGGCACCGCGACACTCGTCGCGTGCCAGCGCGCCCTTGGTCACCACGGCGGCCAACTCGATCATGTCGCCGAGCTGGCGCGCGAAGGCCAGACTCTGATTCGACCAGGTGCTCGACTCCCCGAGGCGGGCGTTGCGCAGGCGCTCGCGCAGCACCGCAAGCTCGCCGAGGGCGGATTCAAGCTCCGGGTTCGAGCGCACCACGCCAACCTTGGCCGTCATCAGTGCACCCAGCTCCTTCTGAATCCGATAAGGCGTATCCGACCCCTCGGCCCGCATGAGATCGGCGTTGATCGCCTGCTGGCGCGCGATCTCGGCCTGCGGGATCGCCGGGGCCAGCGCTCTGCGATCCGAGCCGAGCCCCTTGAGATAGCTCACCACCGATTCTCCGGCAACGCGTCCCGAGTAGCTCGCCGAGAGGAGCGAGTTGGCACCGAGTCGGTTGGCCCCGTGATAGGCGTAGTCGCACTCCCCGCAGGCATAGAGTCCGGGGATGTTGGTGGCGTGATTGCGTGGGCTGTCGGGTTGAATGCCGCCGTCGGCCGAGCGCTCGAAATCGACCCAAAGGCCGCCCATCCCGTAATGGGCCGCCGGAAAGATCTCCATCGGCTCGGTCATCGGGTCGACACCGGCGAACTTGCGATAGATCTCCAGGATGGCGCCCAGACGCGCGCCGATGAATGCCGCATCCAGGTGCGTGAGATCCAGATAGACCCGGTCGCCGCCGTCACCGCCGATGCCCAGCCCCATCTGTCGCGTCACGGTCCAGATGGCGCGCGCCGCCTCGTCTCGGGCGACCGTGTTGCCGTAGGCGGGGAAGAACTCCTCGAGGAAATAGAAGCGCTCGGCCTCCGGGATGGTCTTGGGCGGACGCCGGTCGCCGGGCGTCTTCGGCACCCAGATGCGCCCGCCCTCCCCGCGCGCCGCCTCGCTCATCAGCCGGTTCTTGTCGTGCCCCATCATGGCCGTGGGATGGAACTGGAAGAACTCCGCGTTGGCCATCCAGGCGCCCTGTCGGTAGCAGCGGCTCGCCGCGGCGCCGGTCGAGTTGGTCGAGGTCGTGCTCTTGGGCGCATAGAGCTGGCCCATGCCGCCGCTCGCCACGACGACCGCGTCGGCCGCGAAGGCACGCACCTCCAGGCTTTTCAGATCCATCGCCACGATGCCGCGACAGATGCCGTCGGCATCCAGCAGCAGAGACAGAAACTCCCACCACTCGTGCTTGACGACCTTGCCTTCGGACTCGAATCGCCTGACCTGCTGGTCGACGCCATAGAGGAGCTGCTGCCCCGTGCTGGCGCCGGCGAAGCAGGTCCGCTTGTTCTTCACGCCGCCGAAGAGACGCTGATCGAGCAGACCCTCGGGCGTGCGCGAGAAGGTCACGCCCATGCGCTCGAAGGTGCGGATCAGACCCGGTGCATCCTCGCACATGGCCTTCACCGGCGGCTGATTCGCCAGATACTCGCCGCCCTTGATGGTGTCGATGATGTGTTGGCCGATCGAGTCGTGCTGCCCCTTGGTGTCGAGCACGGCATTGATGCCGCCCTGCGCACAAACCGAGTGACTGCGCTTGACCTCGAACAGGGAGAAGAGCGTGACCGGAAAACCCGCATCCGCGATCCGCAGCGTCGCCCAGAGCCCGCCCAGGCCGCCCCCGATCACGATGACGTTCGGCTTGCTCATGACAGGAACCCCATCAGGCCATGGATGCCCATCGCCGCCAACAAGACCCCGATCAGGACGCAGACCCAACCGAACAGCGTTTGGGCGCGGACCGAGGTCGTGACCCCCCAAACGATCGCCATCGAGGCAAGCCCATTGGCCAGATGAAAGACCGAGAGCAGCAGACCGACCAGATAGAGTCCGAGCATCCAGGGCTGGCTCAACATCGCCTGCATATGGCCGAACAGATCATCGCCCACGCTCGGATCCCAGGTCCCCGCAATCCGCGTCATCCCCACATGCTGCAGCAGAAAGAGCAGGATGCCGATGCCGGAGATTCGCTGCATCCAGTAGAGCCGATTGCGCGCGTAGCTGTACCGAGCGAGCTCCGCACGCATCTGGGCCGTGATCACGAGCCCGTAGCCGGCATGGAAGAGCAGCGGCAGCGCGATCACGAAGATCTCCATCAAGGGCAGATAATTCATGCCCTTGAGCGCCGCAACGACATGCTCGTTGTAATGCTCCGCACCGAAGCGCGACTGAGAGTTCTCCCAAAGGTGGAAGATCAGAAAGGCGCCGACCGGAAGCAGACCAAGCAGGGAGTGCAGACGACGCAGGAGAAAATGCGGATTCTCGATGGATGCGGACATGAGCGATCGGACAGCAGGGATCAGGGGACAGCTTAACCGGATCGGGTCGTCGAAGATCTGATCGGGCTCAGTCCGGCGTGATGTTGGTCCGTAGGACAGACTGATGCGGCCGACCGCTAGGTGTGAGACGTCGGCTTCCGGCCGCCCTCCATGCTCGACGCGACGGATCGCCTTCGACTGCCGCTGGAGGCTGGCAGCCGGAGGCTGGCGGCTGGCGGCTCCCCGGGCAGCTCGCCTTCAACCATGATCGGCTTGATCGCATGCAGGATGTTGGCGAAGAGATGGCTGTGATCGGCCTCTTCGCGGGCCAGCAGGGCCTTCATATGCTCGCGACGGGTGGGCATGGAAAAGCAGGCCGGGCATGAGTCCAGGACGACCGGGAGGCCGGCACGCTCGGCATAGTCCGCGGTCTGGCGCTCGCGGCAATAGACCAGCGGGCGGATGATGCGCACGTCGCCTTCGTTGTTGAGATAGTGGGCCTTCATGGTCCGCAGTTGGCCGCCGTGGAAGAGCGACATCAGCAGGCTCTCGGCCAGATCGTCGAGATGCTGGGCCAGGGCAAGCACGCCGTAGCCCTGCTCGCGGCAGATGCGGTACATGATGCCGCGCTTCATGCGCGAGCAGTAGGCGCAGAAGGAGTCGCCGTCCATGTGCTCCTTGGCCTGATCCATCAGCGGCTGCTGCTCGTAGAACCAAGTCACGCCCAGGTCTTCGTAGTAACCCTTGAGGTGCTCCGGATCGAATCCAGGCACCTGCGGATCGACGGTCAGTACCGCCAGCTCGAAGCGCACCGGGGCATAGGTCTGCAGGTGCTTGAGGATGTGCAGAAGCGAGAGCGAATCCTTGCCGCCCGAGACGCCGAGCAGGATCCGATCACCCTCGCCGATCATACGGAAATCCGCGATGGCGCGGCCGACGAGCCGCAGCAGGGACTTCGGTGGTTTGGGTTGATTGCGCTCGGAGTGTCTCATACGTGGGTCGTCTTCGCGGCCCGTGCGGCTTGACGTGGCAAAACCGGGGCCTTGGCGCGGCGCGTCGAGAGAAAGGGGAACCGATGGACCTCGACCTGCCAATCGGTTTCGCCGGCGGTCAGGAGCAGACAGGAGGGCCCGCCGTAGGTCCGGGTCCGACCGGCCGCACCCGGATTCAAGACCCAGGGCACCGTCTCCATGTCCAGAACAAGCCGATGGCTGTGCCCGTAGACGATCGCCCGTGCCGTCGGGAAGCGGGCGCGCAGCCGCGCATGGCGGTCGCGCGCAGGACCCCGATGGCCGTGGATCACGACCAGGCGCCCGCCCGGCAGCGCGAGCTCAAGCCATTCCGGGAGCTGACGCAAGAGGTCATGATCCCGCTCCGGCCATTGGCGCGAGACATCGTTGTTGCCGAACACGGCGAAGACGCGTCCGAGGCCGGGCTGCATCCGGGCGAGGATATCGGCATTGCCGATGTCCCCGCCGTGGATCGCCAGATCGCAGGTCGTGACCAGGTGCTCGATGCGCGCATCGAGATCGCCGTGCGTGTCGGAGAGGATCGCAAGTCTCAGGCTGCGGCCGGGAACCCGAGCAACTAACCCCGCAGCACCGGAACCCATCGCCCTAATCCATCGTCAGCGCAAGCTTGCCGGTCACATGCCCTGTCTCGAGACGCTTGTGCGCCTCCTGAACCTGCGCGAGCGGGAAGGTTTCGGAAACATGGATGCGCAGGTCACCTCGGTCGATCAGCTTGGCGCAGCGACGCAGGATCTCGCCCTGATGGGTGCGTGCCCGCGGCAGATCCCGAAGCATCGGGGTCAGCATCAGCTCGAGGCTGATCCGCAAATTGCGTACCCGTGCTTCCTTCAGATCCAGATCCGGCCCCGGATCCAGGATGGTCACCAGGTCACCGTAGTGGGCCATCGCCGGGACGGTCTTGCGGAAGACCTCGGGGCCGACGGTATCCAGCGCGATATCCACGCCCTGCCCTTCGCTCCACGCCATCACGGATTCGACAAGGTCCTCTTCCTTGTAGTTGATGCAGTACTCGGCGCCGAGGGCATGGGCGAAGTCGGCCTTCTCCGGGCTGCTCACGGTCGTGCAGACACGCGCGCCCGCGGCCTTTGCGAGCTGAATGGCGACATGCCCGACCCCGCCTGCACCGGCGTGGATCAAAACGCGCTGTCCCTCGACGAGACGCGCCCGATCGTGCAGTGCCTCCCAGGCGGTCAGCAGCACCAAGGGCGCCGCGGCGGCCTCGACGAAGCCGATCTCGCGCGGCTTGGCCTGCGCCAGATGATTGTCGAGCAGGATATACTCGGCATAGTTCCCGACCGGACCGCCGATCCCGCCCCAGCAGAACCAGACCTCGTCGCCCGGCTTGAAGCGCGTGACCGCTTCGCCCGCGGCCTCGACCACGCCGGCCCCGTCGCAGCCCAAGACCGCCGGCAACCCGTTCGGCACCAACGTGCCGTTGCTGCGGATCTTGGTATCCACCGGATTCACACCGGCGGCCTTGAGCCTGACCAGGATGTCGTCCGGCCCGCCGATCTCGGGACGAGGCCGATCGACCAGTTGCAGGACGGCGGGCCCGCCGGTCTCGCGCATCTCGATTGCCTTCATGGACGTTTCACCTCGTGTCTTAAACCGCGCCCAGCGCGGTATGCGATGTTTTTGGATGGGATCGGCTCCGCCAGACTTGACGACCGTTAGACCCGGCGCGGTTTAAGATTTTAAAAAATATAGACTTTTAAACCGCATCCTCCGCCAAGGGCCGTGGATGCACCAAACGACGCGCTCACTCGGAAGTCAGCATCGCGCTCCGGACGCGGCTTAAGTCTTCCGAATCCACTACCGACGGGAACGCTCGGGGGGCATGCTAGCCCCATCGACTGGTTCGACACAATCCGAGAACCCTGCCGAGAACCCGACCCGGAGCCGAGCAGAACCCTGCCTCGATCCCCAGCAACCACATCGGAGTATCCCGCATGTCCAGCACGGCCAAGACCAAGCACCCGAAACCGCCTTTGATCGTGCGCAACGCCCGCGTCAAAGACATCCCGCACATCCGCAGCCTGGTATCGCGTGTCTATCGGGCCAGCGGAATGGGGACCTATTCGCGAGCCATGCTTCTGGGTCAGATCCACAACTTCCCCGAGGGACAGTTCGTCGCCGAATACGAACGCACCATCGTCGGCTACTGCGCCACCTTCCTCATCAACGGCGATGTCGCGCTCAAGCCGCACACCTGGAACGAGATCACCGGGGGCGGATACGCCTCGCGTCACGATCCGAACGGGGACTATCTCTACGGTATGGAGGTCTGCGTGGACCCGGACTATCGCGGTTTGCGGCTTGGCCAGCGCCTCTACGACGAGCGCAAGAAGCTGGCTCGCTCATGGGACGTCAAGGGCATCGTGTTCGGCGGTCGCATCCCCTCGCTCGCCAAGCGCCTGCGTCGATACGGGACTCCCGATGCCTATCTCGAAGAGGTCAAAGCGAACCGACTGCGCGACCCGGTCTTGACCTTCCAGATGCGCAACGGCTTCGAGGTCTTGGGACTGCTGCCGCGCTACCTGCCGGAGGATAAAGAGTCAGAGGGATACGCGGTTCATCTGGTCTGGCGCAATCCCAACGCACCGGACGAGAAGGAAGAGCAGCGCGCCAAGAGCTACGGCGGCCGGTTGCCCGACACCGTGCGGGTCGCGACCGTGCAATATATGCAGCGACGGGTCGGCTCGTTCGAGGAGTTCACCGATCTGGTGCGCTACTTCGTCGACGTCACCGCCGACTATCGGGCGGACTTCGTCGTCTTCCCCGAGCTCTTTACCCTGCAGCTGCTCTCGATGGAGGATCAGGAACTCTCGCCCGCCGAGTCGATCGAGGCCCTGACCAAGTACACCGACCCGCTCAAAGAGGCGTTGCGCGACATGGCGGTGCGCTACAACATCAACATCATCGGCGGCTCGCACCCCACGCGGATGCCCAACGGTCGGGTCGAGAACGTCTGCTACGTCTGTCTGCGCAGCGGCGAGGTGCACGAGCAGCCCAAGGTCCACCCGACCCCGAACGAGGTCTATTGGTGGAACATCGAGGGTGGCCACTCCCTGAACGCGATCGACACCGACTGCGGCCCCATCGGTGTCCTGATCTGCTACGACGCCGAGTTCCCGGAGCTCGGCCGTCATCTGGTGGATCAGGGCGCCAACATCGTCTTTGTACCCTTCTGCACCGACGAGCGTCAGTCGTATCTGCGGGTGCGCTACTGCGCCCAGGCCCGCGCGATCGAGAACCAGTGCTATGTCGTCATGTCCGGCAACGTCGGCAACCTGCCGAAGGTCCACAACATGGACATCCAGTATGCCCAAAGCTGCATCCTCACTCCCTGTGACTTCCCCTTCGCACGCGACGGTGTCGCAGCCGATACCACGCCGAACGTCGAGACCGTCGCCTTCGCGGATCTGCGTCTCGAGGCACTGCGGGCCGCGCGCAACTCGGGGACGGTCCAGAACCTGAAGGACCGCCGGCACGATCTCTATACGACCGTTTGGCGGGAGCGTTGAGAGGCCGATGGCATGCATGGTGACCGGCACTCGATAGGGACCGCTCGATTGGTCTGTCCCTGCGCGCGCCGGGGCTCACAATAGATACGGACATTATCCTGGCAGGCGACGCGTATCTCGCCATCGCCACCGAGGCGATCGCGGTGCGGGTTGCTCGCGCCGAAAGGGCGTGCCTGTCCGGCGGCTGGACGACGTTCCTATCGCGCGGGCGGGCGCCGACTCAGCTCGATAGCGGCATCCTGGCCGTGCCGCAACAGCAGCGAGGGAATCGCCGCCTGTCGGTTACACAGCCGATCCGATGGATCCCACAGCGCCAGAGACTTGAAATGCTGGCCCGACTGCTGCACATTTCACAGCTGTAAGGGTCAGGCACCGAAATGTGCTCGCGTGCCTAATCGGCCTCTTTTAACGCTGCAAGACCCTAAAAACCTTCCGTCTTCAAGAAGACGACGACACAACCGGTCAGTTTTGCAGCCGAGTCATCCATCGCGCAGCCGACCGGAATCGAGACAATGCTCGAGCGTGCCACAACCCCGGAACCGCGATTGATCACGCCAGCCTTTGGACCCCGCCTCGAGTCTCCGTGCGCGGATCGAGAAAATACCGATTTATTCGGTGGAGAGCGCTGCTTCACATCGCGGAAGCTCGGGTGGTTTGCAACGGCGGTTTTTGGCTTTGCGTTTGCCGGAGACTGCTCCAGCGCGGATGTGCGAATCACATGGAACCCCGTAGAGGACCCTAGAGCGTCGAGATACCAGGTCCATTTCGGGCAAACGAGCCGGGTATACGTAGGCTCGGTGGATACAATCCATACGACCGCCGTCATCAGTGGACTCACACCCGGACAGCTGCACTATCTCGCTGTTCGCGCATGCACGCGAGACGGCCTTGTATGCAGTGAATTCTCGAATGAAGTGATTGCCGCCATCGGGCTAGACGGGGAGGTGACGCCGGTAGAGCCCTGTTGGGCGTGCTTGCCGAGCCACGGGGGCTGGCGTGCGATTTTGAAATGAGAGCGGTGTGCGTCGGCACTGTTTTGCTTCCCGCTCATCGAACCACACTCACGAACGCGAACAGCATTCACCGGATACCACCTCGATACCCGAAACGTGACTCGACGAAATCTTGCCCTCTTTCTTGTTGCCGCAGCGACTGCTGTTCTCGTAATGACGCCGGACGAGCAGGTGCGACCGACCTCGCCGGGGATCGACCGTCAGCCGATGGCGTCGGCTGGCGACGCCGCTGCGCACGCCGAGGCGACGACGCCGGATCGCGCTGCCGCGGTCATACCCGCCCCACTGGCGGCAGAAGCGGCATTCCGCGCGGGTGCACAGGGCGTAGAGACTTTTCGAATCGAAGTGCTAGCACAACCGCAGCGCAGTCACGACATCAGTGATCCGATCCCGGCCGAAGAGACAGGCCGAGCCACCGGGCCCGACGTTGTGCAGATCGGGGATCCCCTCGACGCCGATGCGCCCGTCGCCGAGTATTACTATGCTTCGGAACCAGTGCCGATCCAGATCGGCTGGACCCTAGACGCGAACGAAACGGATGTTTGGTATCTTCCCCGGACATCCGCCGAGGTCATCGAGATCGGCGCCCAGCTCGACGCCGATTCTCCATGTCCGAACCGAAACCAGGAACGGGAGCCCGTGGACGTCGGGCCACAAATCGAGACCGAAGGACTCGGAACCTTGCATTGAGGAGTTGGACATGCGGGTTTCAGCGCGAACCCCGATTGCTATCGTCACCCTATAGTTTTATCTGGGTATGCGGCCAGACGCTCAGCATCATCAGCTCTTCAATGACGTAAAACGCGGAAAAATGCCGGGGGCACCGATGAATTTTGTTTCGATCACCAAGAAAGCGGTCGTCGCTGCGTTCCTGCTTTCCATTTTAACCACCAATGTGGTTATCGCGGCGGAGGCCATGATTTCGGCCCAGGTCAATCGGGTTTTGACCACGGCCGACAACACTTACGGCGGCTGCATGGCCGCCCTCAGTGCCGATCCCCAGGACGTCTTGCCGGCATGCCTCGCCGACTGGGTGAGCTTCAGCTGCAGCGGTCACTTCACGGATGCGGTCAGAGGGTTTCGGATGTTGGACCAGGCACAGCTCGCCCTCGCCACGAACAAGAGCGTCTTGGTCATCATTGACGACAGTCGCCGCCACAATGGCTATTGCTTCGCCTCCCGTATCGATGTCGTCCGATGAAATGTGTCGGATGGGTTTCGACTTCGTCGAATGCCCCGGCGCCGTAGTTGGAGACTGACCGCGTTCGACAACCCTCGCGTGGATTCATCGAGATGCCTCGTCCCGGCACTCAAACCTCTATCTCCCGGCGACGTAGCCTTTCCAGAAGTTCAAGCAAAGGGGCCGCCTTGTCGTAGGTTTCGCGATACTCGGCCTCGGGGTCCGAGTCGGCTACGATGCCACCGCCGGCCCAGAGTCGGATGACACCGGCCGAATGGACCAGGGTGCGGATGGCGATGTTGGTGTCCATCGCACCGTCGTAGCCGAGATAGCCGATGGCGCCGCAATAAACCCCGCGACGGTGCGGCTCCAACTCCTCGATGATCTCCATGGCGCGGAGCTTGGGGGCACCGGTGACGGATCCGCCCGGAAAACAGGCACGCAGAAGATCCACGGCGTTTCGCCCCTCGGCGAGACGCCCGCGGACCGTGCTGACCAGATGATGAACCCGCGTATAGCTCTCCACCTCGAAGAGCGCCGGGACATGCACGCTGCCGATGGCGCAGACCTTGCCGAGATCGTTGCGCAGCAGGTCGACGATCATGAGGTTCTCGGCTCGATCCTTGGGGCTTCGGTGCAGTGACTCCGCGAGCCCTCGGTCCTCGGCGGGGTGGACCCCGCGCGGCCGTGTCCCTTTGATCGGCTTGGTCTCGACCCGGTCGCCGCGTACCCGCAGGAAACGCTCGGGCGAGGAGCAGAGGATTCGGCAGTCGGGTGTCGCAAGATAGGCCCCGAACGGCGCGGGATTCAGCCGCCGAAGACCCTTGTATGCCTGCCAGGCGTCGCCTTGCGCAGGGGCAGCGAAGCGTTGGGCGAAATTGACCTGGTAGCAGTCACCCTCGTACAAATAGCTCCGGATGCGGTCGAATGCGCTCAGATAAGCCCCGCGGCTGAGGTTGGACCGAACGGGCGCCAAGACACGGAAAACACCGGCAGCCGGGGCCGGGGCAGACAGGCCGCGGATCAGCCGCTCGAAGAGCTCGTCGAGGCAAGCCGGATCCTGCGCGACGAGCCGTGAACGGCAGCGCGCGTGATCCACCACAAGCGCCCAGTCATAGATCCCGACTGCCATGTCCGGGATGCCCTCCGCGTCTTCGGCCAAGCTCGGGAGGCGCTCCAGTCGCCGGGCGAGATCATAGGCGAAGTAGCCGATCGCGCCCCCCCGGAAGGGCAGACCCGGAACGCGGGGCCGCTGCGGTCCAAGCGCCGCATCCAGCAACGCGAAGGGATCCGCGGAGGAGGTGCGCACGCCGTGCGCGTCTCGAATCTCGGTCCAATGCCCGCGCGTGACCAAGGTGACGCGTGGGTCCGCGCACAGGATATCGTGACGCCCCAGCATGCTCGCGGGCCGGCCACTATCGAGAAAGACGGGCCAAGCGCGGCCGAGCAGGGTTTCGAAGAATGGACTGCTGTCGGGCCGATAGGGAAACTCGCGTATGCTGGGGGGCATCGATCGGAATCCGGCGATTGGAGATTTTTAGGACAACTTCCGGGAACCAAGACACCCGGCCGTGCATGGTTGTAAGCCGTGTCGGGACGCACTAAGGGATGCCCGGGAAAGCGGGCATCTCGCTCTGGACGCGGTTGAGTGGCACCTACATCCCCTGCAGATCGTCCGGGCACGCGTGGTCGGGAGGCTTGCAACAGCGATCGTCGGTGACATCCTGATCGCTCGTCTCATCCGCCGCCACCCCAAGGCCCTGCGGCCCTGACTCGGGCTCTTTCGTTCGCCACCAGGAAGTCTTGTCGATGCCCCTTCTCCGCCCGAGCAAAAATCGCCGCCGCACATTGATCGATCTCTTCTCGGGCGCAGGCGGCATGAGCTACGGCTTCCACGCGCACCCGTCGTTTCGGGTCGTCGCCGCATTCGACGGCGAACGAGGCAAGCCAAGCAGCGGGAATGGTCGCTCGGGCTGCAACGAGACGTTTCGGCTCAATCTCGATCTTGCGCCGGTCTCGATCGATCTCGGCCGGGTCGACGATACCCTGATCGAGGCGGCGAGGCGCGACTTCATCGGCGGGCAGGATCTGGACGTCTTGTCTGCGTGCCCACCCTGCACCGGATTCTCTCGGGCAAATCCAAACAATCACCTGGATGACGACGACCGCAACAGCTTGGTGCTGCGCACGGCGCACTGGGTGCGCACACTCAGGCCGCGAGTTCTCGTCATGGAGAACGCCCGAGAGATCCTGAAGGGCAACTTCGCGCATCACTTCCGCGAGCTTCGTCGCCAGCTCGAGCGGATGGGCTACGATGTGCGCGCGACGATCCATATGCTGGACAGATTCGGCCTCCCCCAGCGACGGGAGCGCGCCTTGGTGATCGCAACACGCCTCCCGATCGGCGCGAAGGGCCTCGAAGACCTCTGGCACGGCTACGAGGTCGAGCGCACGGCCACCCACGTGCGCCGAGGCATCGGTCACCTGCCGCCGGTGACCGCGGGAGCGCGCCACCCGGAGGATCCCTTCCACGTCTCGCCCGGGATGAACGACGCAACGCTCGCTCGCCTGCATGCGATCCCTGTCGACGGAGGCTCGTGGATCGATCTTCGGGACCATCGAGACGCTGACCGCCTCATGACGCCCGCGATGAAACGCTGCGTCGCAGCCCGAGACTTCGGATCCCACCCGGATGTCTACGGACGCATGGCATGGAACCGACCGGCGGTCACGATCAAGCGCGAATGCGCACACGTCGGCAACGGACGCTACAGCCATCCGGAGCAGCATCGACTCTGCACCCTCCGGGAGCTCGCACTCCTTCAAGGGTTTCCTGAGCAATTCCGGTTCGGCGGCGTGTCGTTGTCCAATCAGTACCGCCACATCGGGGATGCGGTCCCGCCGCTGATCTCTTACCAGCTCGCTCATGTCGTCGAGTGGATGTTCACGGGCGAGAAGCCCGAGGTCGCGGACTGCGTGCTGCCCGGCACAAGCCTCCGGGCCGAGGACATCAAACCGGTGCCGAGCCTCCCCCGGCCCGACCGCCGAGAAACCGAATGCGCAGCAGAGGGCCCGTTCGTCGCGCAAGGGTAGCGCAGACCGGACAAGACCAGTGCGGTGAGCGTGAGAGCCCCGCCCTACTTGCCCCAGTTGGTCTTACTGCGTTCCTCGAGGCGCCCGGTGGCGCCCGACCCGATCGGGGACAGGTCCACGCTTGCCGCCTGGTCAACCAAAGGCTCCACCCCGTCGCGCCCGCAGCGCCCGAGCAGCTCGGCCAAGATCCCGACACCCGGAATCGCAAGATCGGGCGACGCCACATCGGCCAGCGGGACGAGCACGAAGGCGCGTCGGGCAATCTCCGGATGCGGGATCGTCAGGCCGGGGACGTCGAGGCGTGCGTCGCCGTAGACGAGGATGTCGAGATCCAGGATACGCGGCCCCCAGCGGGTGCCGTCGCGCAGACGGCCGTGAGCCAGCTCGATCCGATGGAGCTCCGCCAGGAGTGCCTGCGGTGCCAGCCGGGTCTTGAGACGGGCCGCCGCGTTGATGTAGTCGGGTTGTCCGGGCGGGCCGACGGGCGCGGTTCGATACAGGCGCGAGGCGGCTCGCAGACAAGTTTCGGGCAGCGCGGCCAGCTCGCCGAGGGCCGCCCTCACCTGTCGCTCCGGCTCCTGAAGATTGCTTCCGAGGCCGATCCAGACGGTCGCCGGTACACCGAGTGTCAACCGGCCGGAGGAGAGGTCAGTGGGGATCATGAAGGGCGCCTCGAACGCATCCGCAAAAAGACCGCCCCCGACATCCGTTCTCGCGGATGACCGGGGGCGGTCGGCGCACACGCGATGGTGTGCGATGGGCGCTCCAGGCGCCTTGTCTATGACTACGCAACCTCGATCCGCCGACGCTCCGTCTTTTCGGTCTTCGGCAGATGGACCTCGAGCACGCCGTCCTTGAACTCGGCCTTGGCGTTCTCCAGGTCCACGTTCTCCGGCAGTCGCAGCGACCGCACGAAACTGCCGCGCGCGATCTCGGACCGGTAGTAGGTGCCCTTCTCTTCGGTCTCCTCATGCTTGCGCTCGCCTTTGAGCGTCAACACCTGGCCGACCAGCTCGATTTCGAGGTCCTTTTTCTCGACGCCAGGCACCTCGGCGCGCACCAAGACCTCATCTTCGCGATCGATCAAGTCGACCCGCGGGGTCATCTCCACCGTCTGCTCGAGGCGCGCCCACTCCGGCCACATCTCCCGGAACGGGTGCATCCACCCATGGCGCCAGCCGCGCGGCGTGCCGCCCAACATCAGATCATCGAAGGCGCGATCCATCTCGTCGAAGAGTGTCGTCTCCCGACGCGGGACCGCTTCGCCAATCGCTTTGCTCTTGGTTTTCATGGCAGTCCTCCTGTCCTCTATTCCCACTTAAAGTATAGCTCAGAGGCCCGAACCTGCTCATCGGACCGGCCCCTGGACAATCGCAGCGCAGTCGACCAGTGCCGGCGTCGGGCTTGGGCCGCTGGCCTTCAAATCGGCGGAAGAGGTCGACTGCAAGTCGACGATCCCGGGGGCTGCCGCCTCAAGCGGCCAGCGCCAGCCGCTTGGCCGCGCCGAAGTCGGTCTTTCCGCTGCCGAGCTTGGGGATCCCCTCGACCTGCAGCACCTCGGCGGGGATGCTCAGCGGATTCATCCCGGCCTCGAGCAGCTGCTTGCGCAGGCCATCGGCATCGATCTCGCCGGCCACCAAAAGCAGAATGCGCTCGCCCTTGCGCTCGTCGGGGAGGTTGACGGCGGCCAGCTCCAGCTCGGGTTGGGCGAGGATGCGGCGGATCTGATCCTCGACCGCGCCCAGGCTGATCATCTCCCCGCCCAGCTTGGCGAAGCGCGAATAGCGATCGACGATGGTGAGGAAGCCGTCCGGGTCCAGATGGCCCTTGTCTCCGGTCTTGTACCAGCGCTGGCCGTCCAGCTCGACCACCGCGTCCGCGGTCCTCTCCGGGTCGTTGAGATAGCCCTTCATCACCTGAACACCGCCGATGAGGATCAGCCCATCCTCGCCGGGCGGCAGGGTCGCCAGGGTCTCGGGGTCGACGATGCGGAAGCTGGTGCCGGGCAGCGGCAGACCCACGGTGCCGGGACGCGAGCCGGATTGGATCTTCCAGGTCTCGGTCTCGAGTGCGTCCGGGACGTTGACGCTGGCGACCGGCGTGGTCTCGGTCGCACCATAGCCCTCGTAGATCGGCTTGTTGAACTTGAGCGCGAAGGCGTCGCGCACCTCCGGGGCGAGCCGTTCCGCGCCGGCGACCACGACACGCACGGACTGGAGCATCAGGGGATGAACACGCTGATTGCGGATATAGAGTCGCAGGAAGGTCGAGGTGCTGCACAACACGGTCGCGCGATAACGGGCAATCGCCTTGGCGGTGCCGACCGCGTCCGTGGGATCGGGATGGCAGACCATCGGGATACCTTCGAGCAGCGGCAAGAAGGTGGTGACCGTCAGCCCGAACGCATGGAAGGGCGGCAGGTTGGCGAGGATGAGATCGCCCGGCTCGGTGTTGAGCACATCCGCGATCTGGCGCACGTTGGCCATGATGTTGCGATGGCTGAGCTCGATCCCCTTGGGCGTGCCCTCGCTGCCGCTGGAGAAGAGGATGGCCGCGGTGTCGTCTGGGCGACCGGGCCGTCCGAAGAGCCGGAGCAAGAGCCCTGCGGGCAGTAGGATGCCTATACCCAGGAAGGCCAGCGCCTCCGCCTTGCCGATCTCGGCGCGCAGCCCTTCCATCGGATGCAGCGTCGCCTCCGCGAAAACCGTGTCCAGGTCGATCCCGCGCTGTTGCAGCTTGGCCAGGAAGCGATCCGAGGTGATCACATGGCGCACGCCGGCGTTGCGCATCCCGGCCAGGAGCGCCTCGCTGCTCGCGGTGTAGTTCAGATTGACTACCTGCTTGCCGACGAGCAGTGCGGCCAGATTGGCGATGGCCGCGGCACTGCTCGCGGGCAACAGGATGCCGACGGCCGGCTCCGGGGCGAGACGCTTGATCCGGCGTGCGAACAAGAGGACCGCCGCGATCAGGCGCCGATTGGTCAGGCGCGTCCCGATCGAGTCGATCACGGCCACTTCTCCGAGACGCCGTTTCGCGGCCGCGAGCCAGGCCGCGGGGAGCGTCGGCAGGGTCGCGATATGGGTTTGCCAGGAGGTCACCGAGAGCTCGAAGACCGCCTGCTTGACCTGCTCCGCGCTCGCCTCGCGTGACAGCGGCCGGCCGAAGGCGACCAGCACGTCGCGGGTTCGGCCCTCGCTGCGACTGGCCTTGAGCTTCTCCTTGGCATAGGAGAAGCGGCTCCCCCACAGACCACGCAGGTAGAAGGGCAGGATGATGCCGGACGTGGCCGCGCGGGCGGATTTCTCGAAGCCACGCTTGAACTCGGAGAGCTGCCCGTTCTTGCTGATCGTGCCTTCCGGGAAGATGCAGACCACCTCGCCGGCGTCGAGCAACCGAGAGACGGTCTCGATCGCCTCGCGGCTGCGCCCGCCCGAGATCGGCACCACACCGAAGAAATCCAGAAACCAGCGCAGATACCAGCGCTCGTAGATCACCCGCTCCATCACGAAGCGCACCGGCCGCGGGCTGGCCATCTGCACCATCGCCCAGTCGACCCAACTGATGTGGTTGCCGAGCATCAAGACGCCGCCCTGGGCGGGCATGTTCTTCAAGCCGATCACGTCGAGGCGATAATGGGTCGACATGGCGCGCATCATCAGGAAGCGCACCATCGACTGCGGCAGCTGATAGAGGGTGTAGATGGCCCCGCAGAGCGCGACGACGGCGAGCGCGAGCATCACCGTCAAACCGCCGATCTGCAGATAGGCCGCCAGTACCGTGAGTCCGAGGAAGCTCAGCATCACGATGTTCTGGATGAAGTTGTTGGCCGCGAGCACGCGCCCGAGCCCTGTCTCGCCGGCATTGAACTGGATCAGGGCGTTGAGCGGCACCAGAAAGACACCGCCGAGGAAACCGAGCAGCAGAAAGTTCAGCCCGTGCGCCCAAGCCGATCCCAGTCCCGGCAGGACAAAGAGCGCCGCCGCCACGCCGAGCGCACCGACCGGGATCAGACCGGTCTCGATGTGATTGCGCGAGACCCGCCCGGCGACGACCGAGCCCAGGATGATGCCGATCCCTGAGCAGGCGAGAACGCCTTGAATCACTACTGTGTTGGTCTCGCCGAGCGTTTCCTTTGCGAACGCCGGGAAGGCGGCGAGGATCACCTGCGCAATCGACCAGAAGACCGCCAGCCCCACGATGGAGAGCCAGATCACCTGGTTGTCCCAAGCGGCGTGCAGATTGTTTCGCAGATAACGACCGGTGGCGTAATCCGGCCAGACGAATCGCATCTCGCTGCCGGGCGCGCGCACGGGCAGACGGTAGGCCAACACGACCTCGATCAAGGCGCCGGCAACCAGTGCCCAGCCGATCGGCGCCATCATCCCCATCACCTCGTCCGGCGTGGTGTAGCTCGTGCCGGCCAGACGTCCCTCGAAGAGGATCGAGAAGAAGAAGATCCCCGCCAGGATCGCCGTGGTGGTCGTCGCCTGGACCCAGCCGTTGGCCGAGGCGAGCGCCTCCTTGCCGACCAGCTCCTTGATATAGCCGTACTTGGCCGGGGAATAGAAGGCGCTCTGCACCGCCAACAGGAACGTCATGGCGAAGGCCGCCCAGAACCAGCCCAGATAATAGAAGAGCGTAATGGCGAGCGTGACGGCGACCGCCACCCAAGCGCTCGCGCGCATCACCAGATGCTTGGGGAAACGGTCCGCGAGGTAGCCGGACGGCGTGAACAGCAGGACGAAGGGCAGCAGGATCAGGGCATTGACGATCGCCGTCAGCAGGATCTGGGCATCGCCGTCATAGGTCTTGAAGAGCGTATTCTGGATGATGATCTTGTGACCCAAGTCCACGAAGGCATTGAGAAAGATCATGCCGATATAGGCGACGAAACCGGTGATGCGGAAGAGCTGACCCATGCGAATGCGCCCCCTGGCGTCGACCGAGATTGTTGTCGTTCTGACCTGTGGACCGCGTGATTGCCGCGGACGGGCCTCGTGCATCACTCCGGCCGAAGCGGCACCCGGCGCGGAGCGCCAAGAGAGGCGTGACACCGCGTGAGCGGTGTCATGAGCAATCCCGGCGAGCGAGCAATATCACCGGAGAAACGCGCGGCGCGACAGAAAAAAGCAAAGCGGGTTCATTTTCTGAATCGCGTCCAGCGCCGAGCTCTTGGGGTTCAACAATCGACGCTTACCCGCTGTACACAAGCCGTCACTCCGGACGGGATTCAACCGGTAAGCGGGACATATAGTCGCTCACCGCCGCGATATCGGCGTCGCTGTACCCCTTGATCGCCTTCACCATCTCGGGATTCGCATTGCGCCGCCCGCCGTCGCGAATGAGCTTGGACTCACGGTCGAGATAGCTGACGTGCTGATGCGCGACGCGGGGGTAGAACTCCGCGCCATCGCCCTCGCCCTGCGCGCCGTGACAGGCCGCACAATCCTTCTCGTAGAGGGCCTGACCGCGCGCGAGGGCCGTGCCGTCGCCTTTTAGATTGGTCGGCGGGATCGGGAGCTGCGACAGATAGGCGGCGATATCGGCGACCTCCTCGGACGACACGACCCACTCGGCCACAAAGGGGTGCATCTTGGGGTTGTCGCGCCGCCCCGCGCGCACGTCGACCATCTGCTTGATCAAGACACTCGCGTGTTGGCCGGCCAGCTGCGGATAGATGGCGTCGCCGCGACCCGAGCCATCCGCCTGATGGCAACCGCGACAGACGGCATAGGCCTCCTCGCCGTTCGCGGGGTCGGCGCGATGGGCCAGCGCGATCATCTGCTCCTCGTTGGGCGCGTTCCAGACATAGCCGGGCGATTCGATGCCGGGCGCATAGGGTTGCGCGGGCGGAGACGCGGAGGCGATGTCGGCCACGAGCACGAGGGCAAGCGATCCGAGACAGGCGAGACGGGTCATCATGGCGTTCATTCCTCCTCCGCGTCGAGGACCATCAGGCTGGCGATGTATTGGGCCACGGCCAGGGTCTCGGCCTCGCTCATGCGATCGGCCACCGTCTGCATGAGACCTCGATCGTTGGTCCGCTCCCCGGCGGCATAAAGGCGCATCTGCTCGAGTGTGTAGCCGACGTCCTGACCGGCGAGCCGCGGAAACCGACGCGTGCCTTCGCCCTCGTCGCCGTGGCACCCGGAGCAGGCCGGGATGCCGCTGCCGGGATTGCCGTCGACGTAGACCCGTCGGCCGAGCTTGAGCACCGAAGGATCCGTGACCACCCCCGGGATCGCCTCCTGCGCGGCATAGTATGCAGCCACGTGCGGGATCTCCTCCTCGCTCAGTCCGCCGATGTAGTTGCCCATCACCTCGCTGGTACGCCGACCGGCGCGGTAATCCTTCATCTGCTTGACGAGATAGGTCGCGTGTTGGCTGGCCAGCCGAGGCGTGTTGGGCATCGGGCTGGTCCCGTCCTCGGCATGACAGGCCACACAGACCCGCGCGGCGATCCCCGCACCGATCTCCGGATCGCCCTTGGTTTGAGCCCACAGGGCCGGTGCCGAAAGTACCCCGACACAGCCGGCCACCCCGACGAGCGATTGAATTGCGAGCAATCTCACTGCGGTTCCTCGAATTTGATCGTTCCCCAATCATGTCGCAGGCCATTGGCTCCGGGCAAGTCGACCGTCTTGCGCCCGCGCTGAAGTCGCCATCGCTCGAAACCGCTCGTGCTTATGCCGAACCCGCAAGACGACTCTTCACCTAAACCGCGTCTCACAAGGTTCCCGGGTCGAGCCAACACCGAGCCGACACCAAGACATGGCAAATCACTCGGGACGCGGTTTAGCGGTTTAGCGCCTGAACGTCCCGAGCCCCTCCTCGTCCAGATACTCAATTTGCAGGGACGCGGCGCGCTCGTCATCGAACCCAAAGACCGCACCGCTGACCCCGAGCGCGTCCTCGCCGATGGGTCGGAAGGTGAAGGCATCGCCGTCGAAATGACTCATCGGAAGCGCAATCGGACTCGGGCCGAGCCTCAGGACCAATCCGGCATCGGTCGCTTCCACGACAGCCGGTCCATAGAGGTCGTTGGCATATCGACCGACATAGACATCCAACGGCCGTGCCGGGGCGGGTGCGCTCGGGGTCTCTGCGAACGCGGTGGTCTCCGCGTAGAGTCTCGCGATCGCGCCGCCGAAGAGGGCCGGCCAGTCGTGCCGGATCTCGCCGGTCTCCACCAGCTCGAGGAAGCCGGCGGCGACGCCCTCGGGCGCACCGACAGGTTGTCCGTTGGTCAGGATGACGATCCCCAAGGACTCCGAGGGCAGCATGGCAAGCGTCGTCGACGCGCCCAAGAGAAAGGCGCCCGAATGCGACCAGCGGACGCGCCCGGCGCTATCCACACTCACTCCGAGACCCAGCCCGTAGAAGCTCGGACGGCTGCTCGGCCCGTGCAAGGGGGAGCTCATCAGATTCGGCGCGTGGATCCGTGCCAATGCCTGCGCTCCGATGACCGGCTTGCCCTCCAGCATCCCCTCGCCCAGAACCAGCCGTAGCCACTGCGCCATATCGGACGCCGAGCTGCTCACGCCGCCCGCGGGCGACTGTGCATCGGGTTCGCGAACCTCGGGCGTCACCACCCAGACACCGTCTCGGCGGACGTGTCCGATCGCATGATTAGGGGCCGAGATGAAGTCCGCGAAACGCGAGCTGGTGGAGGTCATGCCGAGCGGGCTGTAGAGGAGCTCTTGGCTCAAGCGCTCCCACGAGGTGCCCTCCGCGCGCGCGACAGCCTCCGCCGCGGCGGTCAGGCCGAAGTTGGTGTAGGCGTAGCTGGCCCGGAAGGGTGCCAGGGGGTAAAAGCGCAGGCGCGAGAGGATCTCCGCGCGCCCGTAGCCGATGCTCTCCAAGAGGTCGCCGGCATGGTCGGGCAGTCCGCTGCGATGAGCGAAGAGATCCGCGATCGTGACCCGCGACGTGATCGCCGGATCGTTCAAGGCGAAATCCGGCAGATGGCGAACGATCGGGTCATCCCAGGCGAGACCTGCTCGCTCGCCGTGGGTGCGATCGATCGCGGCCGCGACCACCGTCGCCGCAACCGGCTTCGACAAGGAGGCCAGCTGAAAGACCGTCTCGTCATCGACGCGCGCCTCGCCGTCGAGGCTACGCAGACCAAAGCCCTTCAGATAGACGACGCGATCACGGTGCACGACCGCGATCGCCATGCCCGGGACCCCGGTCGTCTCGAGCGCCGCCTCGGCCATGGCGTCGAGCTGCCCCACGGCGGCCTCGACGCGCCCCTCGGGGATCATGACGTCCGAGAATGCGGAGGGGTCGAGAGGGGCCGACTCCCCCGGGGTCTCGCTCGCCGGCACGCCGAGCGGCACGAGGAGCATCAGCGCCAAAATCACGAACGGACGAGCCTTCACCGGCTTCACGTTAAGATCGATCATCGCCACAAGCCTCCGGAGTCAGACATGGATCCAAACCGTTTCGCCTATGCCTTCAGCGTCCGCCTTCACGACACGGACGCGGCCGGACGGCTGTTTTTCGGCCACCTCTTCCGTCATGCGCACGATGCCTACGAGACCTTCATGACGCAGGTCGGCCTCCCGCTCGAGCGCCTCATCCGCGAGGGCGAGATCCTGCTGCCGCTCGTGCACGCCGAGGCAGACTATCACCGACCGCTCCGCCAGGGTGATCGGGTTGAGGTCGTGCTGGCGATCGAAGAGGTCCGCACCCGCTCCTTCGCCGTCGGCTATCGTTTCGAGACGCAGGACGGGACGCTCGCCGCAACGGCCAAAACCGTCCACCTCCAGATCAATCGAGACGGCTCACCCGCTGCGGGTCTGGACGATGCGATTCGCGGCGCCATCCTGCCGTACCTCCACGAGGACCGCCCGCGGTGACGAAACGACCGCCCGTGCAGACTCTCAGCTGCCGGGCGGCGACAAGGGGATCTTCCGCCCCTCCTCGTCGACCCGCACGAAGGTGATGCAGGTGGTGAAGATCGGCTCCTCGTCCCCGGTCTGCAGATCGTCGGCGAAGACGTGCACCGAGTAGCTGAGCGAGGTGTTGCCGCGGCAGCTCTCGATCGCGTCGAAGCGCAGCACCGCGCCCTGACGCACGCTGCGGTGAAACTCCACGCGATCCATCGCGATGGTGACGAAGCGGCACCCCGGATGGTCGCGACTGGCCGCGATCCAGGCGATCTCGTCGACCCACTTCAACAAAAATCCCCCGAACAGGTAACCGTAGTGGTTCAGGAATTCAGGGCGAACGACTTTGAAACTCTCCACGAACGGGCTCTCCTGGTCATCGAAAGGTCAACAATTGGTCGTTGAGGGGCCAAAACCGTCGTTTAACTGCGCTGGATCTATATAACGACACGAACGTCCAGGTTATTTTTCGCCCCCGCGCGTCCTGACAAGACAACAACGACTATTTCGGGATCCCGAGGGGGACTCATGACGGGACAATCTTCCGTAGGCTGGGTCGACATCGTCGTCATTCTGGCCTACCTCTTCGCCACCGGCTATCTCGGCTGGCTCGGCTATCGCGGCACCCGCTCGGCAGCGGACTTCCTGGTCGGCGGGCGTTCGGCCCATCCGATCATCATGGCGGTCTCCTACGGGGCCACCTTCATCTCGACCGCGGCCATTGTCGGCTTCGGCGGGGTCGCCGGGCTCTTCGGCATGAGTCTGCTGTGGCTCACCGTGCTCAACATCGGGGTCGGGATCCTGATCGCCTTCATCTTCCTGGGCGAGCCCACACGGCGACTCGGTCATCATCTCGGGGCCCACACCTTTCCCGAGCTGCTGGGTCAACGCTACCAGAGTCGCGGCATCCAGATCTTCGCCGGCGCGCTGATCTTTCTCTTCATGCCGCTCTACTCGGCCGCTGTCATGACCGGGGGCAGTATCTTCGCGGCCACCCAGTTCGGGATCGATTTCGAGGTCGCGCTGCTGATCTTCGCGCTCATCACCGCAGCCTATGTCATCCCCGGCGGCATCAAGGCGGTGATGTATACCGATACACTCCAGGGCTTCGTCATGGTCTTCGCCATGATCTTTCTGCTGATCTTTACCTACATGAGCCTCGGCGGCGTCACCGAGGCCCACCGCACCCTGACCGACATGGCGGATATGGTCCCCGCACCGCTCGCGCAGATGGGCCATCAAGGTTGGACCGCAATGCCTGCCTTCGGCTGGGGCGCGACCACCTACGATCTGTGGTGGACCGTGATCACCGCGCTGGTGCTCGGCGTGGGGATCGGCGTGCTCGCCCAACCCCAACTGGTGGTGCGCTTCATGACGGTGCGCAGCCGTCGCGAGCTCGACCGGGCCGTGCCGATCGGCGCCGTCTTCATCCTGCTCATGGTCGGGACGCCCTTCGTGGTGGGCAGCCTCTCGAACGCCTGGTTCGCGCAGAACGGACCGCTCCTGCAAGGCAAGGTCGTCGAGGTCATCGATGCCGAGAAGGATCGCGCCTTGGTCGAGCTGATGCAGAAGGGCGAATCGGGGACCTGGACCCCGATCATCAGCCCCAAGACGCAGGCACCCGCACGCGCGCCCATGATCATCGGCGAGCGTACCTCGGCACAAGACGGCGACGGCGCGACCTTCGAGCTCGTCGCCGGCCGTTCCATCGCCGCGACCTACACCAAGGGCGACGCCGACAAGATCATCCCGGCCTTCATCATGGCCGCAATGCCCCATTGGTTCGGCGTCATCTTCTTCCTCGCACTGCTCGCCGCGGCCATGAGCACCATGTCGAGCCAATTCCACACCATCGGCACGGCGGCGGGACGCGACCTCTACGAGCGCATCGCGGAGAAGGGACATCAACGCGAGCCGAGCATCCTGGTGATGCGCCTCGCCATCATGATCGGATTGCTCATCGCCGTGACCATCAGCTATACGGTTCGTCAGGAGTACGTCATCGCCCGCTTCACGGCGATCTTCTTCGGACTCTGTGCGGCGAGCTTCCTGCCGGCCTACATCGGCGGACTCGTCTCCAAGCGCGTCACCCGCGCGGGCGCGCTCGCCTCCATGACCGTCGGCATGAGCGTCTCGCTCTTCTGGCTGGCCTTCATCAAGGCTCGCGAGGCCAGCGCAATCGGGCTGGTGCAGATGGTCACCGACGGCAAGACCAGCCTGCTTGCGGAGTATCCCAATTGGCCGTCCGTAGACCCGATCATCATCGCGCTTCCGGCATCGCTGCTGACCTTGATCCTTGTCAGTGCGGTGACGCGACCGCCGGATCAGGCGCATTTGCGTCGCTGTTTCCCCGATTAAACCGCGTCTCGGTGGGATATGAGAGATTTCGAAGTGCTGCTGCGTTCTCGCCATCAATGAATCTTGGCGCGGACGCGGTTTAAGTATTTTTAATCTTATTTGAATTGCGTCGACTAGGTTTGCTTTGGTGACTGCGAGGGAGCGGCCTTGCATCTCGGATCAATCGTAGCCTCGGACGCAATTCAATTTCGGACGCAATTCAATTCAGGAGCGAATCGGATGCTGGGTATCGATGATCCGTATGTCCTCATGGCCTATCTCGGTGCCATCTCGATGGCCGTGATCGGCATCATCTACGGGCTGGTCCGCCGCAACGCGGCGCGCGACGAGGTGACCCCGGAGGACCGCCTTTGGGCGCTGGACGAGAAAAAGGTGGACGATGATGTCTAGACACGCATCGACATGGCTGGCGGCACTCGCCGCGGCGCTGGTGTCGACAGGAGCCTCGGCCGGCACGCAGGAGACCGACGCGACCTCGAGCTTCAAACCCGGGGCCGATCTGCGTCTGCGCCAGGTCTTCGTCGGCAATGTGGGCTTGAACGACCAGAGCCCGATCGCCGATCGGACCTTCCAGCGATACCGCGGGCGTCTTTGGGGGATCTACGCACCGACCGACCATATCGTCGGCACGGCACGCCTCATGTGGGAAGGCCGTCACTACAACAAGCCCGAAGAGAATCAATGGCCGGTGCCGGGTTTCGAGACCTGGTACAGCGGCGGACTCTTCTTCGATCTACTCGATGTGACCTTCAACGACATTGCCGGCTCGCCGCTCTCGGTCAAGCTCGGCCGACAGGAGATCATTCTCGGCAACGGCTGGCTGGTACTCGAAGGCACCCCGATCGACGGCTCCCGGACCATCTATTTCGACGCGGCCCGTGCGACCTACAACCTCGAATCCATCGGGACCACGCTCGATTTCATCTATCTGAATCAGGACGCCGATACAGGCCGCTTCCCGAGCCCTCTGAACGGCGTGATCGAGGATCAGATCGAGCAAAACGAGACCGGCGCCATCCTCTACGCCCGCAACAAGAGCCTGGTCCAGGCCACCGACCTCGACGCTTATCTGATCTACAAGAGCAGCACGCCGGAGAACACACCCGGCAATATTCGGGTCAACAACGGCGCGCCCTTTCCGTCCCCGCCCGATTCAGGTGTCGCCTACACGCTCGGCATGCGCGCCGAGGCCAAACCAACCCCGCAATGGGCGTTGCGCGCCGAGGGCGCCTACCAATGGGGCACCCGCAACGATGCCGACCTGGATGCCTTCGGGTTCAACGCACGCGCCACCTACAGCCTGAACGATCCGCTCGCCAACCGGTTTCATCTCGGCTACGAGTTTCTCTCCGGCAACGATCCCGACAGCAACGACACACAAGCCTTCGACCCGCTTTGGGGCCGCTGGCCGCAGTGGAGCGAGCTCATGATCTATCAGTGGCCGCTGGAGAGCCGCGTCGGGGAAGCGACCAACCTCAGTCGCCTGAATCTCGGCTGGGGCATCCAGGCCCATCCGACCACATTGGTCACGGTCGACTATCACGCGCTCTGGGCCGACGAGATGACCACCCGCACCCCGGCGCAGCTGGTCAACCTCAGCGGAGAGAGCCGCTTCCGCGGACATCTCGCCGCCGTCTGGCTCAAGACCAAGCTCAGCAAGCACGTCGCCGGACACCTGGTCGCCGAATACCTCTGGCCCGGTGACTATTACGCCGAGAACCGGCGCGACGAATCCTATTTCGTCCGTGCGGAGTTGAATCTCACCTGGTAAGGGTCGGCGATACCGGAGGTTATCGCCGAGCGGCGAGCCCCCGGAGCCGAAGCGGCGCAGAATCCCTGCAGGTCCGTAGGGTGGACGAGCGAGAGCGAAGTCCACCGAGCTCGGCGCCGGCGCCGGTGGACTGCGCTGCGCTTGTCCACCCTACAGCGCTATCCCGGGGGAATCAGTGCTCGCGTATCGCGAGGACCGAAGCGGCATTGCGTTCGTGCAGGTCGGCTCAGGGCGCGCTGCCGAACACATCACCCAGATCGATCTCGACGGCATCGAACGCCGGCCCCGCGTCCGCTGTGGGGCGTTGCTTAAACCGCGCCCAGCGCGGTATGCACCGTGTGTTGGATTGGCTTGGCCGCGCCGGCTCCGATTATTTTCAGAGGCGGCACGGTTTAAGGCGTTAAGAAATATAAAATTCTAAACCGCGTCCCCCGCTAAGGGCCGAGGATGCACCAAACGTCGAACTCACGCGAAAGTGAGCATCTCGCTCCGGACGCGGTTTAGACTCAGTGCCCGCCGCCCTTCAGCGCGCTGTTCATCCCCTCGATGGTGTCCTTGGCGTCGCCGAAGACCAGCGAGGTGTTCTCCTGGTAGAAGAGCAGATTGTCGACGCCCGAGTACCCCGGACGCATCGAGCGCTTGAGGAAGTAGACCTGACGGGCACGCCCGGCCTCGAGGATGGGCATGCCGTAGATGGGACTGGTCTTGTCGTCCTTGGCCGCGGGATTGACGACGTCGTTCGCGCCGACGACCAGCACCACGTCCGTACTCGGGAAATCGGGGTTGATCTCGTCCATCTCGAGTACGCGGTCGTAGGGGATGTCGGCCTCGGCGAGCAGCACGTTCATGTGTCCGGGCATGCGGCCGGCGACCGGATGAATGCCGAACTTGACCTCGACGCCGCGTGCTTCCAGCAGCTCCATCAGCTCCTTCAGCGCGTGCTGCGCTTGGGCGACGGCCATGCCGTAGCCGGGGATGATGATGACGCGGTTGGCGTCCTCCATCCAATAGACGGCATCCTCGACCGCAGCCGATTTCACGCCCTTCTCGGCGGCGACCGCACCCGCGCTCTCCGCCCCGCCGCTGTCCGAGCCGAAACCGCCGAAGACGACGTTGAGGATCGAGCGGTTCATCGCCTTGCACATGATGTAGGAGAGGATCGCGCCCGAGCAGCCGACCAGTGCGCCGACGATGATGAGCAGGTTGTTGTGCAGCGTGAATCCGGTCGCCGCTGCGGCCCAACCCGAATAGCTGTTCAGCATCGAGATGATGACCGGCATGTCCGCCCCGCCGATCGGGATGATCAGGGTCACGCCGAGGGTGAAGGCAAGCAGGGTCATGAGGGTCAGCGAGATCAAGCTGCCGGTCATGGCGAAGTGCACCGCCAAGGCGAGGGTCGCGATCCCCAGCAGGGCATTGAGCAGATGCTGCCCCTTGAACTTGACCGGGCTGCCGCTGAGTAGACCTTGCAGCTTGCCGAAGGCGATGACCGATCCGGTGAAGGTGATGGCGCCGATGACCACACCCGCGGAGATCTCGCCCATCAAGAGCGCGTTCAACTCGCCTGCACCGCGCTTGGTGAGGAAGGTCCCGATGGCGACCATGACCGCAGCCATACCGACGAAGCTGTGCAGGGCCGCCACCAACTGCGGCATCGCCGTCATCTGGATGCGCAGGGCCACGATGACGCCGATGATGGCGCCCAGCGTCATGCCGACGATGATGAATCCGTAGGATTGGACCTGATCGCCCATCAGGGTCGCGACGACGGCGATCAGCATACCGAGCATGCCGTAAAGGTTGCCGCGTCGGGCCGATGCCGGATGGGTCAGGCCCTTGAGGGCCAGGATGAAGAGCACGGCCGAGACCAGATAGGCCACCGCCTGGAGATTCACTGAAAGCGTCATGACGGCCAATCCTTACTTTTTCTTCTTGAACATCGAGAGCATCCGGTGTGTCACCAGGAAGCCGCCGAAGACATTGATGGACGCCAGGAGCACGGCGATGAAGCCGATGATCTGGGTAAAGAGCCCCGCATCGGGATCGCCGGCGACGAGCAAGGCGCCGACCAGGACGATACCCGAGATGGCGTTGGTGAGCGCCACCAGCGGGGTGTGCAGCGAGGGCGTGACGCCCCAAACCACCCAGTAGCCGATGAAGCAGGCCAGAACAAAGACATAGAGGGCAACGAGCGAGGGATCGAGTGCCTCGGGCATAGGGGTAACTCCGGTTGGACGGTGATCATGGGCGCGTCGCCGATGATCCGTGGTCAGTCATCGCAAAACAGGCGATCGGGCCGCAAAGCCGCCTTTGCGGCTCGCGGTCTCCGACCGCGCTTAGGCCGCGGGCTTCACGAGCATGGCCGCCGTGATGTCGTCCTCGGCAAGGTCCTTGAGAACCGGGCCGGACTCGCTCGGGGAGAACATGATCTCGATCAGATTGGCGAGGTTGCGCGCGTAGAAGGCGCTCGCGTCGGCAGGCACCAAGGCCGGAAAGTTGGTCAGGCCGACGATGGTCACGCCGTGGCGCTCGACGATCTCGCCCGCCACCGTTAAGGGGCAGTTGCCGCCGTTGGCCGCGGCCAGATCGACGATCACGGAGCCCGGACGCATGCGTTTGACGACCTCTTCCGTCACCAGGACCGGGGCCGGACGACAGGGGATCAAGGCGGTGGTGACGATGACGTGGGCCTTGGCAAGCTGGTCGCTCAAAGCGGCTTGTTGCTTGGCCTTGGCCTCCTCGGAGAGCTCTTTGGCGTACCCGCCTTCGCCCGAGCCGCTTTCGCCCAGGTCCAGCTCGATCGGCTTGGCACCCAGGGAGCGGATCTGCTCTTGGGTCTCGGGGCGCACGTCGTAGGCGTAGACATCGGCGCCGAGTCGGCGCGCGGTGGCAATCGCCTGAAGCCCCGCGACGCCGACGCCCAAGACGACCAGGCGCGCCGGCTTCGCTGAACCCGCGGAGGTCATCATCATGGGCAGGAAACGCCCGTAACGGGCCGCCGCCTCGAGGGTCGCACGGTATCCGGCGATGTTGCTCTGGGACGACAGGGCATCCATGGATTGGGCACGCGAGGTGCGCGGCATCCGCTCCATTCCGAGGACACGGACCCCTTTGGCGAGCATGGCGGAGAGGATCGCGTCTTCTCCGCAACTCTCCAACAGACCGATGTAGAGTCCGCCCGGGCGCAACGCCTCGACATCCGCTGCATCGGGTCGCCGGACCTTGAGCAGGAGGTCGACATCGAAGGCACCCGCGCGGTCGGTCAGCTGCGCACCCGCCGCGGCGTACTCCGCGTCGGGATAGCCGGCATGCACGCCGGCGCCCGCCTCCACCATGACCTCGAAACCCTTACCGATCAACTTCTTGACCACTTCAGGGATCGAGGCCACGCGGGTCTCGCCGGGGGCGGTCTCCAAGGGAATTCCGATCTTCATCGCTCTATCGTCCTATCCGCAGGTCGGCCGCCCGCGAGCGGCAAAAACCCCCGCATTATGGGTGGGAGGAACGGTCGCCGCAACCATCCCGCGCACCGCGCCGAGGCACGGTCGGGCCGAGCGACGGACCGCGCAACCTCAGCGCTCCCCGCTACCGCGCAGCGCCTTGATGATGTGCGAGGAGATCTCCTCGATCGACTGACTGGTGGTGTTGAGCACCGGGATCTGGAGTCGCTTGTAGACCTGCGCCGCCATGCGGATATCCTCCTGACAACGCTCCAAAGACGCGTAAGCACTGCCGGGGCGACGCTCTTCGCGGATCAGTTGCAGGCGCTGCGGATCGATGGTGAGCGCGAAGAGCTTGTGGCGACAATCCCAAACCAACTGGGGGACGTCGCCGCGCTCGAAGTCCTCCTCGGTGACCGGATAGTTGGCCGAGCGAAGACCATAGTGCATGGCCAAGTAGAGACAGGTCGGCGTTTTGCCCGAGCGCGAGACACCGATCAGGACGACGTCGGCGCGATGAAAGTTATCCGGCCGGATCCCGTCGTCGTTGGCCATGGCGAAGTTGATCGCCTCGATCCGCTTGGTGTAATAGCTCGGCTTGGTAATGGCGTGGCTTCGCCCGGACTTGCGGCTCGGCGGCACACCGAGCTCTTTGGAGAGCGGCTCGACGAAGCCCTCGAAGAGCTCGACGTAGTAGCAGTTGCCGCTCTCGAGGATCTCGCGGATCTCGTTGTTGAGCATGGTCGCAAACACGATCGGGCGCACCCCGTCGCGATCTGCGGCCTCCTGCATCCGCTGCGTCAGCGCCTTCGCGCGCAGGTCGGTGTTGATGTAAGGCATGTAGACCTGCTCGAAGTCGATGGTATCGAACTGCGACAGCAGGCTGTGACCGAGCGTCTCGGCGGTGATGCCGGTGCTCTCCGAGACAAAGAAGACGGTGCGGTTCATAGGCTCCGAGGGAGTGATGCAAGTCAATGCAGTCTATATTGGAATTTGGTGATATGGATAATCGCTGATCCCGGCAACCCCGGCGCGCCACCCCAGCCGGATGCACCGGACGATCCGAGAACGATTTCGATCGGCAAACCAGCCGATCTTCGCCGCGCCGGCAGGCCACCCGGCCGGCCCATTCACAGGCCGAGGAGCTTCCCGATGCCCAAGATCAACAACGACCGCGCACTGCGTGATGCCCTCAACGGACTCGACCCGCAGCAGCAACGTATTCTAGGCTCCCGCTTCGCTCATCACGTCATTCATCTGAGCAAGGACGAGCGGGTCAACCGCGCCATCGAGGTCGGAATGCGCGAGGACGTCGCCCCCGGCGAGCTGGAGGACGCCTTCAAGGCCGCCAAGGCCTACGCCACCAAGACCTACACCGACTGCGGCAAGGACACCGATTGGCTGGCGCAGGCCGACCATTTCGTCGCGGCCGCCGCCGCGGCAGCCCTGACGCCCGACGCGCTCTTGACCGAGAAGCAAAACCGCGCATGGAAGGCCGCCATGCAGGCCCGAATGGCCGTCAACTGCACCCTGATCGAGGAGGACGACGCACCCGAGACCTCCGAGGTGGAGCATCAGTACGCACTGACCGAGGCATTCCCGGGCTGAACCCGCGCGGCGGACGGGGTTGCCCGCTCGGGCATCTCTGCCCGCCGGATCACACCTCGAGCCGGCCGCCGTCCTGCGCCGCCAACATGGCGTCATAGATCTCCCAGGCGGCGGCCGCCTCCTCCTCGCTCATGCGGCTGATCGCGTTGCCCAGATGGACCACGACATAGTCGCCGACGCCGATGGTCTCGTCCTGGAGCATGAAGAGATTGACCTCGCGCTCCGCCCCCTTCGCCGTACACCGGGCCACGAAGCCGTCGACGGACTGGATCTGCATCGGGATACCGAGACACATGGACAAGCCCCCAAGGGAAGTCGATCATTGCACCGCAGGCTAAGCCGCGCCGCGCACACCTGCAAGGACTCAGATCAAACGATCGTCCAATCACCCACCATAGGCAGAAGGTCCAGCGCCGTGCAACCAACCACCCTCATCCTCGGCCTCGGCAATGTCCTCATGACCGACGAGGCGGTCGGCGCCGAGGTGGTCCGTCGAATGGAACAGGAGATCGGCCCGGACGCATCCATGGTGTTCATCGACGGCGGAACCTTGAGCTTCACGCTCGCCCTGCCCATCGGGGACTGTTCCCGCCTGATCGTCGTCGATGCCGCGACGATGGGCGAACCGCCCGGCAGTGTGCGCGTCTTCGAGGACGCGGCGATGGATCGCCAGCTCAGCGTCAATGCCAAGACCGTCCACGAGGTCAGCCTCTCCGATCTGATGGACATCGCACGTCTCACCGAAACGCTCCCCCGCCAACGCGCCCTCGTCGGCATCGAGCCCGCGTTCGTCGGCTGGGGCGACCGCCTGACGCCCGCGGTCGAGGCGGCGATCCCGGATGCCATCGCGCGGATCCGCTCGCTGCTGGATCGCTGGAACACTTAAACCGCGACCGGTGCGATATCCATCGTTTTCCGGATTGGATCGGACGCGCCATCTCCCACAACCGCCGGAGGTGGCGCGGCTTAAGATATTAAAAAATATAAACTTCTAAACCGCGTCTCCACAAGGGCCTGAAAAACCCTTGAGCCCGACACAAAATGAAGACGACGCATGTCGCTCCGGGCGCGGTTTAGACCAACATCTTCTCCCTCCGAGCCCAGCTTCTTCCGGGCCCGACAGCCATCCGCCCGAGAGGTCCGGCGGGAATGGGCTGGACCTGGAAGCATCTTCGTTTTCGCACAAGCATCCTTGATTTGTGTACGTTTCGGTTCTATTGTTCACGAGCACGCGGCGTTTACGCTCATGGCGTGCCATCACCAAACCGCAAACGAGGATCTGCCCATATGCGACCCACGACGACTCGCTCTCTCTCGGCCTTTGCTCTTTCCGCAGTCACCATGACCTTTGCGTTCAGCGGCTCGGTCTTCGCCGCCTCCGCATGCAAGGGCCTAGAGGAGGCTGCATGCGGGACGACGGAGGCCTGCCGCTGGCAAGCCGGCTATACACGAAAGGATGGGGTCGAGGTCGCGAGCCACTGTCGCAGCACGGGGAAAGCAAAAGCGGCAGCACCCGAGGCGCCGGCCGCGGATGCCGCAGCCTCGGAGGGCACCGATAAGGCATCCTGACCCGTCGCCCGGTCGGCTCCGGAGGCGCACCGCCTTCGGAGCGGGGCCATCGGGGCTCGATCGAAACGGGCCGGCCCAGTAAGACAGGACTCGACAGGCATCGGCGGGTCTGAAACACCCCGTCCCAGCCGGCCCCGAAGCTACCGATCTCCGATCGTCGGTTGTTCCCGATGTCCGGCCGGATGATCGCCGAGCTCGCCCGCCTTCACATGCAAGGCGTAGAGGACATCCTCGTCGGCAATATGATCGATCAACCAATCCTGGGTCATCTCCAACGCCCGATCCGCGAGCTCCTGACCGGGACCGAAGGTCCGAAGGTCGTTTTCCAGCGCATCCAACCGCCGCATGAAGGCGACATGCTGTCTGACGTGGACATCGAGATCCGGATAGTCATGTCTGCGCATGAAATCTTCTTCGGTGGAGAAATGTGTCTCCGCGTAGGCCCGCATGAAGGCGACGGCGTCGATCACGGCGGTCTTCGCCTCGCGATCCAAGATCGCTTCGTAGAGCCGATGCGACGCCGCGAAAAAGCCTTGATGCTGTCGGTCGATCTCCTCGATGCCGATGCTGTAGATATCGGACCACTCTCTTAACATGAAGACCCCTTCGGAGTTGGAAGCGTATCGCAGGGATTGGATCGAGCGACGTCGCCGGCTCGATGTACCCCGGTCGAGCGTGACATTCACCGCCAGGCCGAATCACCGCCCGACTGCCGCTCGGCACACCGGATGCACCGCCACAGGCGGATCAAGGCGACGCGCTCGCCATCGTCGCGAGTCTAGCACAGGCAGGCTTGACCTCTGACCAGACCCGCAACGCGCCGCTGCATGCAACCCTTGCATGAACAACGACGCGATCGACCGCCGGATCGAGGCTCAAAGGGACCCCCAAGACCCGCGCCGCCGACGAAAGCTCAGATGCGGCAGAAAGAGCCCGATCAACACACCCGCGAGGATCACGCCGGCGCCGATCATGAACCAGCGCTGGTTCGTGCGGTTGCCCAGATCGCGGTTGGCTTGCTCGAGATCGGCGCGCTCGCGCGTGAGCTCGCTGACCTGAATGCGCAGACGCTCTCGGTCGCTGGTGATATCGAGGATATTGGTCGAGGCATGGCGAATAGTCGCCAGCTCCTGCTCCAAGCGGACCTTGTCGCGCTGCAGGGCCTGGTAGTCCGTATCGAGGCGGTCATAGGTTGCTTGAAGGGCCGCGAGCCTCGCCGACAAGCTGTCCGGATCGCCTTGAAGCTCGGCAAGGCGTTTCTCGAGCTCGATGACACGCGTGCGCGCCGCCGGCTCGTCCTGAAGCTCACGCTCGAGCACGTAGCCGACAGTGCCATCCTCGGTGCGCACGCGCGCATATTCGGTCGCCTCGTCGACGCTGATGACCTCGAGCGGCGTGCCGCTCGGGAGCATGCGAATGATCCGATAGCGGTTGCTCTCCCCCGTGCGCAGGGTTACCTCGAGCGAATCCGTCACATAGCGGGTCTCGGCGAGCGCCGAAGCAATCGGCACTGCGTAGATGCTCAAGAGACACGCGAAGAGGAGCAGGAATCGTCTCACGGGACATCCTCGGCCAGGCGCAGGGTTGACGCGAGCAGTCGTGACCGAGGCGTCCGATGGCGACGCCGGTCAGGGAATTCGGACGCTACACCAGTGCTGTCGGCCTGTCACGCCTGCCGCAGAAGGAGAAACTCCAGCAGCGCCTTTTGGGCGTGGAGCCGATTCTCGGCCTCGTCCCAGACGACCGAGCGCGGACCGTCGATGACGGAGGCGGAGACCTCCTCGCCCCGATGCGCCGGCAGACAGTGCATGAAGAGTGCGTCGGGTGCAGTCTGCGACATGACGGCATCATCCACCTGGAACGGCGCGAACAGGGCCTCGCGTTTCGCCTGCTCCTCTTCTTGGCCCATGCTGGCCCAGACGTCGGTGACGACGAGATCGGCGCCCTCGGCAGCCTCCTCGGGATCGCGCAGGATGCTGCAACGCCCTTGGACCGCGGCGAGCAGATCCGCATCCGGCTCGAAGCCTTCCGGACAGGCAACCCTGAGCTCGAAATCGAACACCTGCGCAGCCTCCATGAAGGAGTGGCACATGTTGTTGCCGTCGCCGATCCAGGTCACGCGTCGACCGCGGATATCGCCGCGATGCTCGTGATAGGTCTGCATGTCGGCCAGCAACTGGCAGGGATGCAGACGGTCGGTCAGGCCGTTTATCACGGGCACGCGCGAGTTCGCCGCAAAACGCTCGACGATGTCGTGATCGTAGGTCCGGATCATGACGGCATCGACCATGCGTGAGAGCACCCGCGCACTGTCCTCGATCGGCTCGCCGCGTCCGAGCTGGGTGTCGCGCGGGGAGAGGAACAAGGCGTGTCCGCCGAGCTGCACCATACCGACTTCGAAAGAGACTCGAGTGCGGGTCGATGACTTCTCGAAGATCATCGCCAAGGTGCGGTTCGGGAACGGCCGATAGTCCTCGCCGGATTTCAACATCCGCTTGAGCTCGGTCGCCCGCGCGATCAACCTGCGCGCCTCCTCGGCACTCAGATCGAGCAGGGACAGAAAGTGGCGGCAGGGGGTTTGATCGGCATCCATGAACTTCGTCTCTCCCGCGGAGCGTTGCTCAGGCATCGCTCAGCCAGCGCTTGATCAGGGCAGTCAGCCCTTCAAGAAGTCGGTCGGCCTCGGAACGGGCCAGAATCAGAGGCGGCAGGAGCCGGATGACGCGCTCCGCCGTGACGTTGATCAGCAGACCGGCCTCGAGGGCCTGCCCGACCAGGTCGGCACAAGGGCGTTCCAGCTCGATTCCCAGCATCAGACCACGCCCACGCACCTCGACCACGCCCGGTATGTCGCTCAAGGCCGCGCGGAAACCGCCGAGCAAATAGGCCCCTTGATCAGCCGCGTTGGCGATCAGGTCTTCGGCAACCATCGTCTCGAGCACGGCGCGCGCTGCCCTGCAAACCAAGGGATTGCCGCCGAATGTCGAGCCATGCGAACCCGGCCCGAAGACCTCGGCCGCGGCCCCGCGGGCAAGACAAGCACCAATCGGTACGCCGTTGGCAAGCCCTTTGGCCAAAGTGACCACGTCCGGAAGGGTTCCGCCGTGCTCATGCCCGAACCAGCGCCCCGTGCGGCCCATCCCGGTCTGGATCTCGTCGCAGATCAGCAACCAGCCATGTCGATCGCAAAGCGCGCGCAGACGCCGTCCATAATCCGCCGCCGGAATCCGGATCCCGCCCTCGCCCTGGATGGGCTCGACCAGAATGGCCACGATGTTCGGACGATTCGCCGCCGCGGTCTCGATCGCCTCGACGTCGTCGTAAGGAACCCGAACGAATCCCTGCACGAGCGGCTCGAAACCGGCTTGCACCTTGCGGTTGCCGGTTGCCGAAAGGGTCGCGAGCGTGCGACCGTGGAAGCTGTTCTCGGCGACCAGGATCGCAGGATTCTCGACCCCGCGCCGGTGAGCATGCAGGCGCGCGAGCTTGATCGCGGCCTCGTTCGCCTCCGCACCTGAGTTGCCGAAAAAGACCCGATCCATCCCGGACATCTCGGTCAGCATCGCGCCGAGTCGCTCCTGCTCGCTGATCCGGTACAGATTGGACGTGTGCACCAACAGGCCGGCCTGCTCGCAGAGCGCATCGCGAACCGCCGGGTGCGCATGCCCGAGGCCGCACACGGCGATACCCGAGAGCGCGTCGAGGTAGCGTCGGCCTTCCGTATCCCAAAGCCAAACGCCCTCGCCGCGCGCGAAGGCGACGGGCAAACGTTTATAAGTGGCCATCAAGGGTTCGGTCATTGCGGCAGACCCCGATCAGTCTCCAAAAAACAAAAAAGGCGGTTCCTCCACAAGGGAAACCGCCTCTGCTCAAAGGCGAAGCCGGGGAATATAGCGCGAAAAGAACCGCAGCGACAAGAACCCGAGACACCGGATCCTCGGCGGTCCCGAGCAAACACCTGCTCAGCCGCGGGGGAGACGAGCCGGCCCGATCCGCGGCCGATCGACGAATGCACCGACGTCGCCCTCCGAGCGGAGCATCATAATAGACTCATGCGCGTCATCACACCGTCACGTTTGATCCGCCAGTGATAGATCGCAGCGGCGACGTGAATCAGGATCAAGCCCAGAATCACCCACCCGACGATCCCGTGAAGCTGGAAGAACGTCTCGCTCAGCTCCTTATTCTCGGGGATCAGCCCGGGCAAGGTAAAATCGAAGAACTGCACCGGAAAACCGCCGGCCGCCGTGCCCATCCAGCCCAAGACCGGCATCAGGATCAGCGCGACGTAAAAGAGACTATGCACGGTCAGACTGGCTGCGCGCTCGAATCCGCTCAGCGGTGGCTGATAGGCCGGAGACCGGAAAAGACGCTTGAGCACAAGACGCAAAACCATAAGGGCCAGGATAATGATCCCGAACGTCTTATGGTATCCGTAAAGCTGATTGGTCATCTCCAATCCGACCAGATCCTTCAGACCCTCGAAACCGAGGTTACCCAACAAGGCACCGACGGCAAGCAAGCCCAGAACCATCAGCGCAATCAGCCAATGCAGAAGTCGATGAGCATAGTTGTAGCGAAGGGTCTCCATCCAATCCTCCGAAAGACATTGATGTGATAAGTCACGTCGGTGGCGATAGGCTCCGTGCACGCCAATCAACCTCTCCCTGCTCCAGCCATCCAACGCCGTTTCTTCTCGTCTCTGCCCAGCTCTAAGTAGGACTGATGGTCACCGACACAAGCATCCAGTCAGGCTCTCTATCCAACGGCTTGCCCACCGCAGCCAAGAAGAGGCGCCAAAACCGTCCAGCGGCCGTTTCATCATCAATGCCAAGAGGCCGCCGATGCGCCGACGAGCCTCGCTCGTAAGACCGTTGCGCCAGGCAAAGCCTGGAAGGAGGGGAAGATAGCGAACGGATAAGCCAATCGGAAACTCCTTTTTGCGACCCACCGGGTACAAGTCCCGAGCCGGTAAGGATTGGCCATCCACCGGAACCGAGTGTTGCGTGGTGCGGGAGCGATCCCGCCTGCGAAGCGTACACAGGGGGCGTGCAGGCCATGTGATAGAGCCCCGTAACTGAGTTCGGCGGAGCCGACGTATTCGGAAGACCGGAAGGCAACAGTTTCGGCATCGCAACGGCCTGATGTCGAGACTCCGCCGGGGTCTGAGAGCAGGGCATGTACGCACGGGTCGTCCAGGAACCTGGGAGAGCTCAGTCGCTCCTTGTCAGTGACGCGGTGCGGGCGCCGCGGAAGAAGCCGCCCAGGCTCGCGAGCGGTGGTCCGGCTCGCGGGAGCGAACAGGACCGACGGCCAGGTAGCGCCAAGCGAAGGCAACGAAGTACGGCGCGATGGCGACTGAGCAGTCAGAGTCGGCTGATAGTACCGCCGAGCGCGGGGAACGCACCCCAGCGGACCCGCGGGAGGGAAGCAGCCGATCGGTTGAGACATCTTCTGAAGGGACGATGGCGTGAACATCGAGTCACCTGACCATCTGAACAGAACGACAGGAGATCGCGGCATGGGCTGAATGGTCCAACGGGTGTGCGACAGTTGTCGTGTAGCGAGCGCTCAATCGAGGAGCCGGATGCGGTAGTCCCGCACGTCCGGATCTGTGGGAGCCGCGGGTGGGAAACCACCCGCGGCCACCCGGTGCCATCGCGGCACGTGGCGCAGAGCGCCAGGGGCATGCGTGACACCGCAGAGCGGGTGTCACGAGCCAGTGGTGTTCTAGGTGGCCTGTCTTACGAGCGAGGCCCGCGGTTAGACCAAATCCGCAATCGTCTCGGCTCTTGGATCACCGGTACGGGTCCGACCACGCCGTCGGCATCGGTTTGAGCTTTTGAGATCCAACCCAGTCGATGCCGGCGTCGCTCCGGTCTCGTCACCGGCGCTCCCGGCCAACGGGGACGGTGGATGCGCTGCGCTTATCCGACACAAGGGGCGGTGTGGGATTTTGGCTAAGGCGCGCGATCCGGGGTCGGCTTTTTGGGCGATAAGGTTGGCCGCGCCGGATTCACCAGACGCCTATATACTGGCCGTACCGGACAACCATTGAGGAGCCGCTTCATGAATATCGTGGCAGATGTCGAAGAAGACGGTACTGTGACGATTCAGGTCCCGAGGCGATATTGCGGCAAACGCGTCCGCGTCAGCATTCAAGAAGCCGACGAGCAGGGAACCTCTGCGCAATGGAGCAATCTCTCCGAGGTCTTAGATGGGCTCGATCAGCTCGGCACACACCGTCGCAGCCATCTTCAAATCATCCAAGAGCTTCGAAGCTTTCGCGAAGGATCATGAAACTGGCTTACGTCGACGCCTGCGCCTGGATCACGATGGTCGAGGGGCTCGACAGGTATCAGCCCAAGGTCCGTCGTGCATTGAAGGGGTTGGCCTTGAACAACTGGGTGTTCTGCACATCCGACGCGGTGCGATTGGAGGTGTTGATCGGTCCTCTGAGAAGGAAGCAAGCACCATTGGCCACTGCCTACCGCGCCATTCTGGAGACTAATTCTCTCCTGAAAACACCCAAGTCGATTTTCGCGGATGCCCTCTCGATCGCAGAGGCCGAGCGCCTCAAGGCGATGGACGCGGTGCACATCGCGATCGCACACCACTATGGCTGCGGCAGATTCGTCACGACTGATCCGCACTTCAAGTCACTCTCGCTTCTGACGCCGCTCTGGATCGATCTGGCGAACACGAATGTCTCTGAGGGCCCCATTGATGAAGCCGTCGGCGCGGACGATGCTGCGAGCCGATCAGGCAATCCGAATTCATCCGATCCTGGTTGATGGCCGCGACAGCAACGGCGCTAACCCGAGGCCATGATCAACCGCTTCTCGTCTCGCCGCATTCGGCTCGATCACAGCTTTCTTGCAAAGCGTCTGCGCGGCGCGCAGGGCTACGACCGCATCGCCGGCTTTTTTTCGTCATCGATCATGGAGGTTGCGGGCGAGGAGCTGGAGTCCGTCTCCGGCCCGGTCCGCCTGGTCTGCAACTCGATCATCGATCCGAAGGACATCGAGACCGCGAAGAAGGCCGCCCAGGACGCGATGCGCCGCGAGTGGTGCGATGCGCAGCCGGAACGCCTGCCGGACGCGGCGAAACCGCGGTTCCAGCGTCTTTATGACTTCCTCGCCAGCGGTAAGCTGCAGGTCAGGGTGTTGCCCGACGCCATCTTCGGACTGATCCATGGCAAGGCCGGCGTGATCACCTTGACGAGTGGCGTGGTCAGCCCGATCCGGCGGCCGCCGTGATCGAGTCGCCGGTCTATCGCAGGGAGGTCGGGCTTTGGGAGCATCAGAAGCACTTCGTGAAGATCGCCTTCGATATGCATCTGGGACCGCACGGGGCTCGCTTCGTCCTAGCGGACCAGGTGGGCCTGGGCAAGACCATCCAGCTCGCCATGGCCGCACAACTCATGGCCCGTGCCGGCGATAAGCCCGTGCTGATTCTGGCCCTCAAGCCACTCATCTGGCAATGGCAGGGTGAGCTGAACACCCTGCTCGACATGCCCTCGGCGGTCTGGGACGGACGCGGCTGGGTGGACGAGAACGGCATCGAGTATCCGAGCGCCGGCCCGGAGTCCATCCGCAAGTGTCCGCGGCGTGTCGGCAGCACGGAGGAAGGCTGGCGCGAGCTCGGCTGCATCATCTTCAGCCAGTATTTCGATTCTGTCCTCTGGCTCGCGACCCGGCTCACCGCAGAGATCCCCGAGGAAGAGATCGGCATCTATGCGGGCGCCCGGCGCTCGGGGATCATGCACAACGGCGTCTTCACGGGCGCTGCTCGAGAGCTGATCAAGGAGCGCGTGCGCACCGGCAAGATCCGTGTGCTGATCGGCACCGACGTGGCCTCCGAGGGCCTCAATCTGCAGCGACTCGGGACCCTGATCAATCTGGACCTGCCCTGGAATCCGTCGCGACTGGAGCAGCGCAAAGGCCGCTGCTTTCGGAGCGGTTGGAGAACATCGCCAACCTTTTCGGACAGATCCCGGACATCCTGGAGGACGTCTGGATCGACATTGCACTCGGCGAGATCGACCGGGCGAAACGGACGATCGACGCGGTTCCCAAACAGCATCCGTTCGAGCTGCGGTATCACCGGGTCGAGAAGGTGGATTGGTAGAGTTGCTCTCGGGTGCTGGATACGGATGAGCGCAAACGCTTTTTGATGGCGGGGTGGACGAGCTGATCGGATCGCAGGTGCCTGATGGGGCCGGTTCAAACCGGCGAACCCGAAGGCCGTTCAGCCGGCTTCAGGCGTCCCGGTACGCCGACTTGAGTCGGCTCTTTAGATCGCCCGATCCTCGATCCCGGAAACACGCCGCGGTTGGATGGTCGCCGAAGGTCGCTTCCAATCAGGATGTGTGTTCGACATCCCTAACGGCCCGACGGTGCGCCGGGCCATTTCGGGTCTTCATGTCTTCAAGTGGGTCGCTGAAGCTTCGGACGGCATGATGCCGTTCGGGAACTCTTCACGCGGAACCAACCGGCATCACGCGCCGTAGTTCGCCGCGACGAACTCCCAATTGATCTTCTCCCAGATGGATTCCAGGTACTTCGGACGGGCGTTGCGATAGTCGACGTAGTAGGCATGCTCCCAGACGTCGACGGTCATCAGCGCCGTTTTGCCCTCGGTCATGGGGGTGCCTGCGTTGGAGGTGTTGAAGATCTCGATGGAGCCGTCGGCGTTCTTCACCAGCCAGGTCCAGCCGGAGCCGAAGTTGGTGGCGGCGGCTTGAGAGAACTGCTTTTTGAACTCGTCGAACGAGCCGAACTTGGCGTTGATCGCGTCGGCCAAAGCGCCGGTCGGGGCACCGCCGCCGGTCGGGGCGAGACAGTTCCAGTAGAAGGTGTGGTTCCAGACCTGGGCGGCGTTGTTGAACAATCCGCCCGAGGATTTCATGATGATCTCTTCGAGACTCATGGTCTCGAACTCGGTGCCCGGGATCAGGTTATTGAGGTTGTTGACGTAGGTCTGGTGATGCTTGCCGTAGTGATACTCGATGGTTTCAGCGGAGATCACGGGCTCGAGCGCATTTTTTTCGTAGGGTAACGCCGGGAGTTCATGGGCCATGGTTAAGCCTCCTTTAAGGTTGAGATCTGGAGTGGTCGACGGTCACCCGAGATGTTGGCCCGTGTTCGGGTATCTCAACCCGTGGGCGCGGTGCCCGAGCGTGAGATGCGAAACTTTCAGAGAACCCTGCGGTCGCCGCAGTGTTTCGGCGCACCCGAGCCCGGAGGATCCGCGAGCATGAACGCCATCGAGCTCGGGCTTTTCGCCAGCCGACTCGAGTCGGTGTGCGAGGAGATGGGCGCGGTGCTGCGTCAAGCGGCCTTCTCGACGAACATCCGCGATCGGCTCGACTTCTCGTGCGCGGTCTTCGATCGCGACGGAAACCTCAGTGCTCAGGCCGCCCATATTCCGGTCCACCTCGGCAGCATGGCCTACGCGATGGCGAACATCGTCGGTGCGCTCGACTGGTCCGAGGGCGACATGGTGGTGCTCAACGACCCCTTCCTGGGCGGGACCCATCTGCCGGATGTGACACTGGTGGCGCCGCTCTTTGCGGAGGGCCGGCTGGTCGCCTTCGTCGCCAATCGCGCACATCATGCCGACATCGGGGCGAGTGTGCCCGGGTCGATGCCGGTCTCGCGCACGCTCGACGAGGAGGGACTGATCATCCCGCCCTGCCGGTTGGTCGCGCAAGGCGAGATCGACCGGCCGCTGCTGACACGGATCCTCGGTGCGACCCGCAACCCGGACGATGCTCGAGGAGATTTCTTCGCACAGATCGGCGCGAATCGTGCCGGGCTGACTCGGCTGCGGGGGCTGATCGACGGTCTTGGCGTCTCGGCCTACGCGGAGGCGATTCGCGCGCTCGATGACTACGCCGAGCGACTCGCCCGCGCGGCGCTCGGCACGATCCCGTCGGGACGCTACGGCTTCGAAGACGTGATGGACGACGACGGTCAGGGGACCGAGGCGATCCCGATCCGGGTGACCCTCGATGTGACGCCGGCGGGGATTAATGTCGATTTCGCAGGAACCGCCGGGCAAGTCGCCGGCAACATCAACTGTCCGCTTTCGGTTGCCGCGGCTGCCGTCTTCTATGTCTTTCGCTGTCTGATGCCGCCTCAGACGCCCGCATGCGCAGGAACCTTCCGCTCGATCGCGCTCTCCGCACCGCTCGGCTGCCTGCTCAACGCGCAGCGCCCCGCAGCGGTGGCCGCGGGCAACGTCGAGACCAGCAGCCGTGTGGTGGATGTCGTGCTGGGCGCGCTCGCCCGAGCGATCCCGGATCGGATCCCGGCGGCCAGCCAGGGCAGCATGAACAACCTGGCCCTCGGCAGTGCCGAGGCCGGCGCGGCCTGGGATTACTACGAGACCATCGGCGGCGGCATGGGTGCGGGCGCGAACGGCGGTGGGTGGTCGGGGGTCCAGACCCACATGACCAACACGCTCAATACGCCGATCGAGGTCCTGGAGGCTCGCTACCCGTTGCGGGTGTCGCGGTATGCCTTGCGGTCCGAATCGGGCGGGCACGGCGCGCGCCCGGGCGGCGAGGGCCTGATCCGAGAGCTGACCTTTCTCGCACCGGCCGAGGTGACGCTGCTGACCGAGCGACGTCGGGGCGCGCCTTGGGGGATCGCGGGCGGCGGCCCCGCCGGCTCCGGTCGGAATCGGGTGAACGACGAGGAATTGCCGCCTAAGGTCAGCCTTCGTGTCGAGAGCGGAGATCGCCTGATCATCGAGACCCCTGGCGGTGGTGGCTGGGGGGCGGAACCAGCGCGTGAAGCATGAGTAAATTCCTTTGCGTCCTTCGCGTCTTTGCGGTTCAAATCCAGGATCATGAAACGGGATCGCCGAGGAGCGATCCCGACCTCACGGGAGCGGTTCGATGTGCGGTATCTGCGGTGAATTGAGGCTCGACGGCGCGCCGGCCGACCTGGAGACCATCCAGGCGATGATGGGCGAGCTGGTGCGGCGCGGGCCGGATCATGGCGGGAGCTACAGCGACGGTGCGCTCGGGTTCGGGCATCGGCGGCTTTCCATCATCGATCTCTCGGTACGCTCCAACCAGCCGATGGTCGACGCGGAGCTCGGACTCGCGCTGGTCTTCAACGGGACCATCTACAACTATCGGGCGCTGCGTCGCGAGCTGGAAGGGCGCGGCTACCGCTTCTTCTCCGAAGGCGACAGCGAGGTCATCCTCAAGGCCTGGCACGCCTGGGGAACCGACTGCTGCGCGCGCCTGCACGGCATGTTCGCCTTCGCGGTCTGGGATGCCAATCAGAAGGTGCTCTTTCTCGCGCGCGACCGCTTCGGGATCAAGCCGCTGTATTGGTCCGAGCAGGGCGGGACGCTGCGTTTCGCCTCGAGCACGCAGGCGCTCTTGGCGGGCGGCGGGGTGGATACGGCCATCGACCCGGTCGCGCTGCATCATCTCTTCACCCTGCATGCCGTGGTTCCCGCGCCGCGCACCATCCTGCGCGGGGTGCGCAAGCTCACGCCCGGACACTGGCTGCGCTTCGACGCGCGCGGCGGCCGGACCGAAGGCACCTATTGGCGTCTGGACGCCACGCGTCCGGCGGAGCCTCGCAGCGATGCGGACTGGCTGGAGGCGACCCACGTCGCGCTGCGTCAAGCGGTCAAGGTCCGCAGCGAGGTCGCCGATGTGCCGGTCGGCGTCTTGCTTTCGGGCGGGCTGGATTCAAGCCTGCTGGTCGCCCTGCTTGCCGAGGCCGGCGTTTCGGATCTACGCACCTTCTCGGTCGGCTTCGAGGACACGCCCGAAGAGGCCGGGAGCGAGTTCCAATACTCGGATCTGGTCGTCGAGCGTTACGGCACCCGGCATCATCGCTTCCTGGTCCCCAACGCGCAGGTCCTGCAGCGCCTGCCCGAGGCGATCGACGCCATGACCGAGCCCATGTTCGGTCAAGACGCGGTGGCCTTCTATCTCCTGGCCGAGCAGGTCTCGCGCGAGGTCAAGGTGGTGCAGTCGGGTCAGGGCGCGGACGAGGTCTTCGGCGGCTATTTCTGGTATCCGCGCATCGCCGCCGAGCGCGAGGGCGCGCCGGTCGAACGTTTCGCCAAGCACTACTTCGATCGCGATCACGACGAATATCTGCGCATGATCACCGACGCCTATGCGGGCGAGGACCACACCTCGGCGCTGATCGCCGAGCGCCTGGCCGAGCCCGACGCGGACGAGCTGTTGGATGCGGTCCTGCGTCTGGACGCAACAACCCTGATCGTCGACGACCCGGTCAAACGGGTCGACAACATGACGATGGCCTGGGGTCTGGAGGCACGGGTGCCCTTTCTCGATCACCAGCTTGTCGAGCTTGCCGCACGCTGCCCGCCGGAGCTGAAACTGCGCGAGGGCGGAAAATATCCGTTGAAGGCGATGGCGCGCGGCCTCCTCCCGGACGCCGTCATCGACCGCCCCAAGGGGTATTTCCCGATGCCGGCGCTCAAATACGTCCGCGGCCCCTTCCTGGAGCTGATGCGCGATGTTCTCGCCTCACGTGCCGGGCGCGAGCGCGGTCTCTACCGGCAGACCTATCTGGACCAGCTGCTCGCTGCACCGGACATGCACCACACCCGCATCCAGGGCAACAAACTCTGGCACCTCGCCCTGCTGGAGCTTTGGTTGCAGCGCAACGTCGACGCACTCGGCTAAGAAACCGGCCACGCGGCGAATGCAGGCGGCGTTGTCTATTCTCCCGGCCGTAGGGTGGACGAGCGAGAGCGAAGTCCACCTTCTGCGTCGGCGACGGTGGACTGCGCTGCGCTTGTCCATCCTACCCCGCTTGCCCACCCTACCCCGCTTGCGCACCCCGCCCCGCTTGTCCACCCTGCGGCTTCGATCGGCGACGTGGCCGAGTGTATGCGCAAGCCAAGGGCGCCCAAGCGGGATAGATCCCGCTCCCCTTTCGGGGTAGCTTGAAAAGCCCGCTAGCGTCCCGAACCTTGTCGGATCGGTCACAACACGAGACAGAGGTCAATGATGGATGTTCTGGAGCGAATCGGCGAGCAGGTCAAGACGAATCCGGTTGTCATCTACATGAAGGGCACACCTCAATTCCCTCAGTGCGGCTTCTCGATGAGGGCCTCGGCCGCCCTGCAGGAGTGCGGCGTCCCCTTTGCCTACGTGAACGTCCTGCAGGATCCCGAGATCTTCGAGAATCTGCCGCGTTATGCAGATTGGCCCACCTTCCCCCAGATCTACATCGACGGCGAGCTCGTCGGCGGCTGCGACATCACGCTGGAACTTCACGAGAGCGGGCAGCTCAAGAGCATGATGGAAGAGGCGGCATCCAAGTCCGCCTGAGCGATCCAATGCGGGGATCTTGGAAGCCACGCCTCCCGTGTGCCCTCGCCGGGATTCAGACCGGTTCCTTATCTTCCCAAACCCGCACCGGGTCGAGCTCGCGCCAGCGATTCACGACGGTGCAAAAGAGACGCGCGGTCTGCTCGGCGTCGTAGATCGCCGAGTGGGCCTCGCTGCTCTGCCAACCGAGACCCGCCTCCTTTGCCGCACGCGCCAACACCGTCTGACCGAACATTAAGCCCGACAAGGTTACGGTGTCGAAGACACTGAAGGCGTGGAACGGGTTGCGCTTGAATCCGGTCCGCTCGACGGCCGCCTTCACGAATCCGAGATCGAAATGGGCGTTGTGTCCGACCAGAATCGCCCGATTGCATCCGGTCGATTTCACCGCCTTGCGGATCGGCGTGAGGATGCGGGTCAAGGCATCCCATTCCGAAATGGCATCCCGGAAGGGGTGGTCCGGATCGATCCGGTTGAAGGCCAGTGCGCTCGGATCGATCTCCGAGCCGACGAAGGGCAGGACATGACAGGCGATCGGCGCAGCCGGCTCGAGTCGCCCGTCGGGCAGCATTCGGATAATAATAGCGGCGATCTCGAGCAGGGCATGCCGCTGGGCATCGAAACCGGCCGTTTCGACATCGACCACCACCGGCAGGAAACCCCGAAAGCGCGCGGCGATCCCTTCTCTCATTTTGGGTTCTTGATTCATGGCGACAGCATAAGTGGCGCACGGATGAATGCCAAACAAACTGATCGCGGCAGAGCGCCGCCGCGGGCTGTCGTCTCGCCCGATCCTGACCGCACCTGGATTCCCGAGGCTCCCGGCGCCGATCGTCCGGTCGGCCGAAACCGGCGCATCGCACGATGATTGCCCGAATCCTGCACGCCGGATTGCTTGCGGGCGTCACCTGCGCCTGGGTTGCTCCACCCGCCATCGCCGACGCGCCTGCGGGGTCGACCGGGGCCGGCGAGACGCACGGCATCCTCTTCGAAATCCGGCCCCCGACGGGCGCCCCGCCGAGCTTTCTCTTCGGCACGATCCACAGCGAGGATGTTCGGGTCGTGGATCTGCCCGCGCCGGTCCGCGAGGCCTTCGATGCGAGCCCGAACGTCGCCCTCGAGGTGGTCCCGGATGCAGCCGCCATCATCCGGGCGATGATTACCATGGCATTCACCGATGGACGGCTGCTGCGCGACGTCCTCCCCGCGGATCTCTATCTGGAGACCGCCGCCGCGCTGGGCGACATCGGGATGCCGGAGGAGGCGTTCAAGGATCTCAAGCCATGGGCCGTCGTGACCCTGCTGAGCAGCCCGCCCTCGGAAACAGGCGAGTTTCTCGACATGCTGCTCTACCGTCGAGCGATCGCCGACGGCAAACGCGTCGAGGGTCTGGAAACCATGACCGAGCAGCTCGCCGTCTTCGACGCGCTGCCGGAGACCGATCAGATCACGCTGCTGCGCGAGACCCTGGCGTCGCGCGAACATCTGCCGCGCCTGTTCGAGGCACTGATCGCCGCCTACGCGGAGCGCGATGTCGAGGCGCTGCAACAGCTGAGCGAACGCCACCTCGCAGACACCGACCCCCGTCTTGCCGCGCTCTTCCAAACCGTGGTCATCGATTCGCGCAACCATCGAATGGTCGAGCGCATGGCGCCCCTCCTGGCGGAGGGCGGCTGGTTCGTCGCGATCGGCGCATTGCATCTTCCCGGCAAGCAGGGTGTCATCGAGCTGCTGCGAAGGCTCGACTATCAGGTGACGGTCGCGTTCTGAAGCGCGCCTCGTCAGGCGATCAGCGCTCATCGGCGTCCGGGGCAACGAAGCACACCGAACCAACGAACCAACGAACCAACGGTCGTGGCTCGAGCGAGGCACGGGCTGTGATAGCATTTGTCGAACATGTCGCGAGAGATCTGCAACGCATGAAGGACCGGGATTTGAGCGCCTGTCGACGACTGACCGGGCTGGTGGTCTTGGCAATCCTGCTGCTCGGCACGGGTTGCACGTCTTCGCCGAGCCGGATCTCCGAGCCCCGCGATCCGCTCGAGCCCTTCAATCGGGCCGTCTTCCGATTCAACACCGACTTCGACAAGGCGTTTTTCCAGCCGGTGGCGAAAGGGTATCGGGCCATCACGCCGGATCCCGTCGAGCGAGGCGTGACCAATTTCTTCGGCAATCTCTCCGACGTCACCTCATTCGTCAACAACGTGTTGCAGTTCAAGATGTCGCGTGCCGGCAGCGACGTCGGGCGGCTCTTCATCAACTCGACGGTCGGCGTGCTGGGCTTCGTCGATGTGGCCACCAACGTGGGATTACCCAGCTACAAGGAGGATTTCGGTCAGACGCTCGGCTACTGGGGGCTGGATTCCGGCGCCTTCGTCATGGTGCCCTTCCTGGGGCCGAACAGTGTCCGGGATGTCTTCGGCGATGTCGGCGATATCTTCACCGACCCCTTGTTCAACCTCGATCCCCTCTTCAAGGTCGACCGAGACGGGGTCTATTGGGGCTTGGTCGCACTCAGGGCAATCGACCGGCGGGCCAACTATTTGGCGACCAGCCAGATCCTCGAGGACGCGGCGATCGATCCCTACATTCTACTGCGCGACGCCTATCTGCAACGGCGCCACTATCGGGTGCACGACGGAAATCCGCCAGCCATCGAAGGTGAAGAGGACTTCTGGGACGAGGTGGAGTTCGACTAAACCGCGCCCGGCGCTTTATGCGATGTCCTTGGATGGGATCGGCCCTGGGGTGCGGGTTGATGAGCAAGGCAACTGCCGTAGGGTGGACAAGCGCAGCGCAGTCCACCGAGTCTCGCACCGACGCTGGTGGACTGCGCTGCGCTTGTCCACCCTACCTCCCATCAGCGACATAGCCCGGTTGACGGGCAGGGCCGATCGGCGCGGCTCTCAAGCCACGACACGCCAGGCGACGGCTTCACCGGCACGTAAAGGCACCACTCGACTGGCTCCGAAGGAATAGGATGCCGGAACGGTCCAAGGCTCGCGGCTCAGACGAATGGTCTCGGCGTTGCGGGGCAGGCCGTAGAAATCCGCGCCATGGTGACTCGCGAATCCCTCCAGCCGCGCCAAGGCGCCGGCCTGCTCGAACACCTCGGCATAAAGCTCGATGGCGGCGTGTGCGCTGAAGGCCCCGGCACAACCACAAGCGCTCTCCTTGCCCTCGATCGCATGCGGCGCGCTGTCGGTACCGAGGAAGAACCTCGGATGACCGCCCGTCGCGGCGGAGACCAGCGCGAGCCGATGGCGCTCGCGCTTGAGGATCGGCAGGCAATACAGGTGCGGACGAATCCCGCCGGCCAACATGGCGTTGCGATTGTAGAGCAGGTGATGCGGCGTGATGGTCGCAGCCAGCGTCGGCGGTCCGTCGCGCACGAAATCGACTGCCTCGGCGGTCGTCACATGCTCGAAGACAACCTTGAGCCCGGGAAACGCACGGACGATCGGCTCCAAGCGCTCCTCGATGAAGCGCTGCTCGCGGTCGAAGATGTCGACCTGATCGTCCGTCACCTCGCCATGCACCAAGAGCGGCAAAGCGGCGCGCTGCATCGCCTCGAAGACCGGATAGCGTCCGAGCAGATCCGTGACCCCGTTCTCCGAGTTGGTGGTCGCACCGGCAGGATAGAGCTTGCAGGCGAAGACCTGACCGCTCGCCTTGGCCGTGCCGATCTCGGCCGGGCTCGTCTCGTCCGTGAGATAGAGCGTCATCAAGGGCTGAAAATCGCTGCCGGGCGGCAGTGCGTCCAGGATGCGCGTTCGGTAAGCAAGCGCCCCGGCGGTATCCACGACCGGCGGTTTGAGATTGGGCATCACGATCGCGCGCCCGAAACAACGCGCGGTGTGGGCGAGCACATCCGCCAGGACATCCCCGTCGCGCAGATGCAGATGCCAGTCGTCCGGCCGGTTAATGCGAAGCTCCATGACCTCGGCCATCTTAGACAAGCCGATAGCGCGCACCGCAATAGGGACAGGTCGCCTCGTGGTTCGGCTCGTCTTCGATCGGCAGATAGACCCGCGGATGCATGTTCCACACAGGTGCACCGGGCAAGGGACAGGACAGCGGCAGATCCTTGCGGCTGACCTCGATCAGCTCATGCTCGGTCCGCGTCTCGACGGCTGCGTTGGACATCGGCAAAGTCTCCATCGGATAAATCGATTGCCGGGAATGAAGCATCCCGAATGCGGATGGCTGCAAATGTTGTAGAGGGCGACTGAAGTCGCCCCTACAGCCGCCCCTCCGGCGTGGTCGTTCTTTTCGGGACATCACCGAACGTGTGCGGGTCCGTGCCGCAAAGACCGGATGAGGTCCCCTCTTGTCGTTCTTTCACTTTAAATCGCGTCAGCTCCGACGGTGACGAAAGACTCCGGCATCAACCCAACCGATAACGGGCCAAACCATCACCGCACGCGATTTAAACCGGCGTGAGCCATTCCGGATAGGCCGGCAGACGCCCGTGCACCAGATCGAAGTAGAGGCTCTGGAGTCGCTCGGTAATCGGACCGCGCCCGCCGTTGCCGATCACGCGACCGTCCACCTCCCGAATCGGCGTCACCTCGGCGGCGGTGCCGGTGAAGAAGGCCTCGTCCGCGATATAGACCTCGTCGCGCGTGATCCGCTTCTCCACCACCTCGATTCCCAGGTCGCGCGCCAGCGTCATGACGGTACGCCGGGTGATGCCGTCGAGGGCGGAGGTCAGATCCGGCGTATAGAGCACGCCCTTGCGCACGATGAAGACGTTCTCGCCGCTGCCTTCCATCACGTAGCCGGAGGCATCCAGCAGGAGGGCCTCGTCGTAACCGTCGCGCAGGGCCTCCTGCAAGGCCATCATGGAGTTCATGTAATTGCCGTTGGCCTTGGCGCGACACATGGTGATGTTCACGTGATGGCGCGTATAGGAGGACACCCGAATCCGAATGCCTTTGGTCATGTTCTCTTCGCCGAGATAGGAGCCCCACTCCCAAGCGGCGACGATGCAGTGCACCTTGAGGTTGTCGGCACGCAGACCCATGCCTTCCGGGCCGTAGAAGAACATCGGACGGATGTAGGCCGAGTCGAGATTGTTCTCGCGCACGGCGATCCGCTGGGCCTCGTCGATGGTCTCGCGGTCGAACGGCGCCTTCATGCCGAGGATGTGCGCCGAATCGAAGAGGCGATCGGTGTGATCGCGCAGACGAAAGATCGCCGGGCCCTGCTCGGTGCGGTAGGCGCGCACGCCTTCAAAGACACCCATGCCGTAATGGAAGGTGTGAGTCAGGACATGCGTCTTGGCCTCCCGCCAGGGCACCATCTCGCCGTTGTGCCAGATCAGGCCATCACGGTCTTCCATCGTTGCCATCGTCGACTCACTCCGGTTGCATCGGGATCAGCATCCCGTTTCGATTCGAGAGACCGCCCTCAGGACGCAGGCTCGTCCATCAAGGCGTGCCACAAGGATTGGACGCGCTCGCGCTCGGGCAGCAGATCCGCGTCCGCGACCGTCTTGGGCTGCTCCTGCAGGGCGCTGCGGTGATAGGCCGCACGTAGCGCTTTGTAAGTGGCAGTCAGGTCTTCGGCCGCTCGCCCGGGCAGCAGATCGAGCCGTCCGAGTGTTTCGAGCAGGCGGATGTTGTCCGTCCAGTCGGCCAGCGCCGGATGCTCCGACGCCCAGCGTAAGACCGCGTATTGAACCATAAACTCGATATCCGCAATACCGCCCGCGCCTTGCTTGAGATCGAACCGACCGCCGCCGCTCTTGTCGAGATTCGCGCGCATCTTCGCGCGCATCTCTCGCACGTCCTTGCGCAGCTGCTCGGGCTCGCGCTCGCGGCAGATGATCGCGCGCCGCAGCGTGCCGAAACGGGCGGCCAACTGCGGATCGCCGGCGACCGGGCGGGCGCGGATCAGGGCCTGATGCTCCCAGGTCCAGGCATCGTTCGCCTGATAGGCGTCGAAGGCCGCAAACGAGCGCACCAGCAACCCGCGATTCCCGTCCGGGCGCAGACGCATGTCGATCTCGTAGAGGACGCCCGAGGGGGTTTGGGTGGTCATCAAATGGATGATGCGTTGGCCGAGACGTGCGAAGAACTGCTCGTTGCTGATCTCCTTCGGCCCGTCGGTCATGGCGGTCTGTGACTCGGTGCCGTGGATGAAGACGAGATCCAGATCCGACCCGTAGCCGAGCTCTATCCCGCCGAGCTTGCCGTAGCCCAGCACGAGAAAACCGCTCTCCTCCCCGATGATCTCGGTCGGGCGGCCGTGCCGCTGCGCGAGATGATCGAACGCCAAGCGCAGGACACGACGGATCGACACCTCGGCGATCTCGGTGAGATAGTCGCTCACCACCATGAGCGGGATGACCTCGGTCAGATCGGCCGCCGCGACACGCAGCATGTTGCCCTGCGCGAACTGGCGCAGACGCTCCATCTGCTGCTCCAAGTCATCCGCGTCGACATGCAGCAGGAGCGCGTCGAGCTCGGCCTCCAGATCCGCTCGGCGCAAGGGTGCGTAGAGTCGACGCGTGTCGATCATCTCGTCCAGGAGCAGCGGATGACGCGCGATCCGATCGGTGAACCAGGGGCTCATGCTCGCCAGACGCGCGAGCTGCGCGAGGATCACCGGGTGCTCGCTGAGCATCGCCAGATACGACGTCCTGCGTGCGACGGCCTCGAGCACCTTGAGCACGCGCCCGAGTGCAATGTCGGGCTGCTCGCTCGAGGCCGTCTCGCGCAGCACCATCGGCACCAGCCGCTCCAAGCGCTCGTGCCCACGCCGACTCAAGCCCTTGCGCGCGATCGAATCGCGAAACTGAACCAGCCGCGCCTGGATCGCCTCGGGCTCGGCGAACCCCGCCTCCGCGAGCGCCGACACCTCGTCGGCCGCATCGCCCTCGCCATGCCAGAGGGCGATCAGACCCGGGTCGTGCAGCACCTCCTCGGTCTCGGGCGCGGCGAACACCTCGTCGAACTGGCCCTGAACGTGACGGCGATGCGCCTCCAGGACCGCTTCGAAGGCCGGCCAATCCGCAAACCCCATCGAACGCGCCAGACGCGCCCGACCCGGCGCGTCGGCGGGCAGCAGATGGGTCTGCTTGTCGCGATACGCCTGGATGCGGTTCTCGACCAGGCGAAGGAAACAGTAGGCGTCGTCGAGCCCCCGCACGGCGGGTTCGGGCATCAATTGCTTGTGCGCCAGCAGTGCGAGGACCTCGCGGATGGGGCGGATCTGCAGGTCCGCGTCGTGACCGCCGCGGATGAGCTGGAACGCCTGCCCGATGAACTCGATCTCGCGGATACCGCCCGGACCGAGCTTGATGTTGGCATCCATGCCGCGGCGATAGAGCTCTTTGGCGATCATCCGCTTGAGGTCGCGCAGGGACTCGATCGCGCCGAAATCCAGATAACGCCGATAGACGAAGGGACGCAGCATCGCCATCAGCTCGCGTGCGTCGTCCGGGTCTCCGACCACGACGCGCGCCTTGATCATGGCGTAGCGCTCCCACTCGCGCGCCTGGGTTTGGTAATAGTCCTCCAGCGCGTTGAAGCTCATGGCGAGCGGGCCGGACTCTCCGAAGGGACGCAAACGCGTATCGACGCGGAAGACGAATCCGTCGACCGTTTGGCTGCCCAGCGCCTGCGCCAAGCGCTGGCCGAGCTTGGTGAAGAACTGCGCGTTGTCGAGCGTCCGGGGGCCACCCTCGGTCTCGCCGTTGGCGGCGAAGGCGAAAATGAGGTCGATGTCGGAGCTCAGGTTGAGCTCGCGCGCGCCGAGCTTGCCCATGCCGAGCACGGCCATCCGCAGCGCGCGACCCGACGCGTCGCGCGGCGTGCCGAGCTCCGCACAGGTCCAGGCGTGGAGGCGATCCAGGGCGCCCTGGATGCAGAGGTCGGCCAGAGCGGTGAGATGCTCCAGGGTCTCCGCCAGCTCGGCCCAACCGGCGATGTCGCGCCAGATGATGCGGATCATCTCGCGTCGGCGAAAAAGACGCAGGGCTCGGTGCAGACCGGGCTCGTCCGTGACCGGCGCCAGCGCGGCCTCGAAACCACGTGCCAGTGAAGCGGCATCGTGGGCCTGCTCGAGCTCGCCGCGTGCGATCAGGTCGGCCAAGACCTCCGGATGACGGGCGAGCGAGACGGCGACATAATCGCTGGCCTCCCAGACCCGCGCCCGCGCATCGGCGAAGGCCGGGGCGTCCGGCACCTCCACGCCCTGCGCTGCGGCCCAGTCGAGCCAGGTCTGCCAGTGTGCCTCGGTCGCCGGGTCGAGATTGCGAAAGCGATCCATGAGGGCTCGATCAGAGCGGCTCGATGGAATAACGCGCCGCGAGACGATAGGTCTCCCCGGGCGGGATCTCGATCACCTCGGAGGCGGTGTTGACCGTCTCGACGCAGACGAAGCGCCGGTAATCCTGATCGTCGAGATCGTCCATCGCCTTCGCGGTCTCGACCCAGGGGTTCCAGACCACGGCGGTGCGGCTGTACTCGGATTCGATGCGGATGCGCCGATCCAGGGTCGGGTCGACGATGGTCAGCACCGGGGGCACATCCTCGTAAATGCGATTGACCTCGTGTTCGAACGCAACCTGTCCCTCTTGGCGGATCACGGCATCCCCGCCGTCGGCGGCCTTGTCGATGTAGCGGCACCCGTCGAGGCCGTCGACCCGAATCCGGCTCGCATCGCCGACCTTGAAATAGGCATGCAGACCTTGGGTGATATTGAAGGGCCGATCGCCCGCATTCAGGGTGCTCAAGTCGACCGAGAGGGTTGTGCCCACATGGATGTCGACCAGGAGATTGAAATACTGTGTCCAGACGGCGCGCGTCTCGGCGTCGTCGGCGATCCCGAGCTGCACCCGTGTGGCGCCGTCCGCAAGCGATTCGGTCGCGAGCACCTGCCAGGGCCAGGCCCGCACGAACCCGTGGGCGGATCGGCCCTTCGCCTCGGGATCCGCGCCGAACCAGGGCCAGCAGATCGGGATACCGCCTTTGATTGCCTTGCCCTCGGCGAAATAGGCCCGTTCGCCGACGAAGAGCAGATCATCCGCCGCATCGGTCGGCCGATAGGCCAAGACCTGTCCGGCGTAGGGCGAGATCAGGGCCGTCGCCTGCGCGTTGGCGATCTCGATCATGGTCAGGCCGCCGCGGCCTTCGGTGAAACGCAGGATGCCGTCGATGCCGTGCTCGGCGTTCAGTGCCTCGATGTCCATGGATGATTCTCCGGGTCGGTGGGGCGCTTCGTCTGGAAAGGCCCGTGTGGCAAGGAATCAGGGGACTGCCGGGGCTTGCGCACTCGGCATCCCGCGTTCTCGGCGGACGGCCGAGCCCGATCTCGACGGGTGGCCGGGAGCGTAGCTCCCAAGGCCCTGCTCCGCAAGGCGCCGACGGTCGCGCCTTGCAACCGATCGATTTGCGGAAACCCTCGCGCAGACACGGAGCTTGCCGCTCCCGAGACACCGAGTGAAGATGAGGCACAACGCGATCCCGACCGAGCCCATGGACCCGATATCAGTGAACCGGACGACACCGACCCGTCACCCCGAATGGCTGGAAAGCCTCTACGAGCGCCTCGCCGAGGACGACGAGGGACGCACCTGCAAAGAGATCAGCGCCGATGCCTGTCACGAGACACCGGGCAACTTCCTCTCCACCCTGATCGCCAACACGCTCAGCAACATCGCCGACCGTCTGGCCAGCGCCAAGACCACCCTGCCCTGGCTGCTCCTGCAGCTCGGTGCCCCGGCCTGGATGCTCAGCCTGCTGGTGCCGATCCGCGAATCCGGCTCCATGCTGCCGCAGATCCTGATCGGCGAGATCGTCCGACGACAGGCCATCCGCAAATGGGTCTGGGTCTGGGGCGGCGTGATCCAAGGGCTCTGTCTGGCCGCGATCGGCTGGGTCGCCTTCGCGCTCGAAGGAGCAGCGGCGGGCGCTGCGGTCATCGCACTGCTGATCCTCTTCAGCCTGGCGCGCGGGGCCTGCTCGGTCGCCTACAAGGACGTGCAGGGCAAGACCATCCCCAAGACCCGCCGCGGCCGCCTGTCCGGCTGGATCAGCGCCATCGCCGGACTCGGCGCCATGGGTGTCGGCCTGGGTCTCGGCGCCGTGCAGGACGGAAGCGAGTCGACCGGCCTCTATGTCGCTCTCCTGGCGGGTGCGGCACTCCTGTGGTTCCTGGCCGCCTGGTCATTCAGCCGCATCGTCGAGTTCCCCGGCGCCACCGAGGGCGGCTCCAACGCGCTGGCCGAGGCCTTCGCCCGGCTCGCGATCCTGCGCGACGACCGGCCCTTCCGGAGATTCGTGATCGCCCGAGCGCTGGCCATGGGCTCCGGGCTCGCGGCACCCTTCTACGTGGCGTTGGCCCGTGATGACCTCGGGGGTGCCATCTCGCTGCTCGGCATTTTCATCGCCGTGGAAGGCCTCGCCGGCCTGGTGAGCTCCCCGGTCTGGGGACGCTGGTCGGATCACTCCAGCCGACAGGTCTTCGCCGCCGCCTGCGGGTTGGCCGCAGCCCTCTCGATCGCGGTCGCCCTCTGGTCCTGGCTCGGAATGCCGAGCGCGGCGGCGATCTGGTTCTACCCGATCGCCTTCTTCGGACTCGGCATCGCGCACGCCGGCGTGCGGCTCGGGCGCAAGACCTATCTGGTCGACATGGCCGACGGCAACAAACGCACCGACTATGTCGCGGTCAGCAACAGCGTCATCGGCGCACTGCTGCTGGTGTCCGGCCTGCTCGGGGCACTGGCGGCGACCGTCTCCGTGGAAGGGACCATTCTTCTGCTTGGTCTCGCCGGGCTCGTCGGATCGGCACTCAGCTTACGTTGGAAGGAGGTTTCCGGGTGATGCGAAGAGGTCCGCAACCCACCGGCGTCGCTGACGGCCCGATCACCGGGAATCTTATTATTACAAATCATTCTTATTACTATCCCGCCTGTATTTTTCAGAGTCGAGTCGATCGGGACGGAACCGAGATGAAGGTGTGTCATCAGACGAGCGGACGCTTGCGGTTGCGCATTTCGGCACTGCACCAGGATCGAGGTGTCGCGGACCGCCTCGAATCGGCGCTCCGTGGACAAGTCGGTGTCTTGACGGTCCGGGCGAATCCGGCCTGCGCAAGCCTGTTGGTCCGTTACGAGGTCGGGACGTTGGATGCACCGGCAATCCAAGAGCGTGTCCATGCCCTCTTGAACCCGGCGGTGGCGCCGTCCCCCACGCCTCCGGTCGAGCATGCGTTCCAGCGCAGATCGTCTCGCGTGCGACGCCGTCTGGCAGATTGGACGACGACGGTCGTAAAGCTGGTACGTGCGCTCGACCGCCTGGCGCCGCGGCGGCGAACGTCCGCACGCGTACCACTCCGCAAGACCGAAGCTCCCATTCTCCTGTGTCGGTTGAATCTGCACCTGACCCGCTGGATGCTGCGCACCTCCGCGCGCGGATGGCGGGAGGAATTGTTTCCCGAGCGACGCTCGATCGTGAGAGCACGACCTTCACGATGAGGCCGACACCGAAATTCCACGAAGCGCCGACCGGCCCGCCAGCCGACCGGATCGCGCTCAGGCACTGGCCTCGGCGCCGGCGGGACCGCGTCCGCGATGAAGATGGGAGTCGTCCGATCTGCAACGTCCCGGGGTCGTAGAGCGGCACGCCGCGCTCGTCGACCTGACAGCCGATGCCCTCCAGTCCCGGGCGTGCCAGGTTCGGTCGACGCCCGATCGCGACCAGCACCTTCTCCACCAGCTGCTCTCGATCGGCGGCGCGCACCAACACCCCGCCGTCCGCGCGCTCGATCTGCGCGGGCGCGCCGAGCCAGATCGGAAACTCGCGCCGCACAATCTCGACGGCGGCTTGATTGATGTTCGGGTCGTCCAGCCGTGCCAGGGTGGTGCCCGACCCGAATCCGACCACATCGACCGCGAGCCGCCGCAGGGCCTGCCCAAACCCCAAGCCGATCGGCCCCAGACCGATGACTGCGAGCGACTTGGGCAAGCGCTCCAGCTCGAAGCGATCCTCGACCGTCAGGATGGCATCGCCGAACGACTCCCGCCAACCCGCCGGCACAATGCTCGATGCCCCGGCCGCAATGACGAACGCGCGCACACGGATGGTTCTGTCACCGACTTCAATGCAGTGCGGATCGATGAAGCGCGCATGGCCATCGACTAATTCGTGCTCCATCTCGTCCGTGGTATTGGCGAGCACCAGATCCACGAAGGTGTCACGCAGGTCGCGGATATGCCCCAGCACGCTCGACCCGTCGATGCTCGGGGATTCGGCGCCATCGATGCCGTAACGCTGAAAGTGCTTGCACATTGCGTAGATGTCGCCCCGGTGAATAGCGACCCTCGACGGCATGCAGCCGACCCATGCGCAGGTCGTCCCCAGGCTGCCGCCATTGACCAAGAAATAGCCGTCCGTGACACGGCGGATCTCCTTTACGGCATTCAAACCGGCATGACCCGCCCCAGTGACGACGACATCAACCGAGACTCGATCGGACACGGCATGCTCCTTCTTATAAAAACCCGAGTGATCGTCAGTCAATTGCGGTTCAGTCACCCTTGACATCCCGAGCGCCTGCCATTCCGTGACGTCGGACGTATTGGGAACCTGCTTCACCAGCATCGAATATCCCTATCACGTATCGGAATTCATATCGGTCTTCTTACAAGAGGGAGTTGAATGAAATCACGGCAGTTGATGCGATTGCAAGGCGAGTGCCCGCATCGCGAAGCGATGCCGGAAGCATGATCCGGAGGGTCGAGGGGTTGCACCGGGGGACGGACACCGTCTCGCCCCCGGCACAGCCGGGAGCATTCCGAGATCGGTGGCGGACGAGAAGCGCTTTTTTCGAGAAGGAATTACGGGTTCTGCGCGGGAGACTCGATCACGGACGTCGCCCTGAGCGCCTCGATCTTGGCCATGAGATCTCGTTGCACCTGCTGCGTCTTCAACTGTTTCTCGATGCGTACCTTCACCTCTTCGAAAGGCACGACTGCGGCCGGTTTCTTATCCGTTGCCTTGATGATGTGGTATCCGAATTGGGTCTCCACCACTTCGCTCAGGTCGCCTGATTTCAGAGCAAACGCGGCATTCTCAAAGGGTGCAACCATCTGCCCCCGCCCGAACTCGCCGAGGTCACCCCCTTGCGCGGCGCTGGGGCAGGTCGATTCGCTCTTGGCCAACTCGGCGAAATCGGCACCGGATTTCACCTTTTCGAGGATCTCGTCGGCCTTCCGCTTGGCGTTTTCCTTCTCCTCGGCGCCGGCGTCCGCGTCGACTCCGATCAAGACGTGGCTCGCACGCATCGATTCCGGCTGACTGAACGACTCGGGATGCTCGTCGTAGACGGCTTTGAGTTGTGCGTCGGTAATCTCGATTTTAGACACCACCTCGTTCTGGACGAATGCGTTGATCATGAGCCCGCGTTTGAGCTGCTCATGCAGTCCATCCGGGGTGATGCCCTTTTTGGCGAGCGCGTCGTTCCATTCCTCTTCGCTCGGCGAACGGGACTTGATGAGGGCGAACTGTTCCTCGACCTGCCGGTCGAGATCGGGGATGTTCTGATCCTTCGCGAGCTGAAAGAGGAGCTCGGAGCGGATCAAGTTCTCTTTCGCGGTCTCTTCGACGAGCTTGCGTTGATCGGGAGTGATGGAGTCCGCGGGGCCCATCCTGGCCAACAATGGGCGAGCATTGCGTTCCAGCTCGGCACGAGGGATCGCAACGCCGTTGATCGTGAGAACGACATCCGCGGGATCGCCGGAGGAGGCCAAGGTTTCGCCCGCCGGAACCACCGTCGGAGCCGCCCCCTGCGCATCGGGTTCGGAAGCAATGACGATGTGCGTGCCGCCGAGTGCCAGAGCGATGGCGGTAGCGGTGGCCAGTGCGTAGAACAGGTGCATGTTTGGTCTCTCTGTGGTGAGGATCGAAGATAACGGAACAGGGAGCCGGTTATAAGAACAGCCGCGTCCCTGCACAATGACAAAACCCGTTCGGGTCTCGATCGGAATCCGGCCTCGGCGCACGCGGTCCGATGCGGGAGTTTAGACCGAACCTAGCCCGTACGTCGGACGTTGCTCCGCTCCGAGGGGCGTTCTTCGATCCCCGTTGCCTCGGCGTTGGACTCGCGACGGCGACTGCGACAAGCATCGGAGCAATAGCGGACCGACTCCCAACAGGCCGCCCAGCGTTTGCGCCAGGTGAAGGGGCGCGCGCAGGTCGCGCAGATCTTGGTCGGGAGATTCGGCTTCTTATGGCTCATGAGGTCGACTCGGGGCTCGGGGGCCGTTTTCGTCTACCGCCTGTCTCGGCGGTGCTCATGCTCGTGCGCGCCCGGCTCGCGCCACCACTGCGACGACATCTGCCATGGCGTATGGATCCGGGCGTCCGGGACATCGGTAAGCTCGGGCACCCAGCGACGGATGAGGAGACCATCCGGATCCTGAGTCTTGCTGCCGTTCTTCACCGAGTTTCTGCGCCTGGGCGGGCGTTTCAATGCCTGGGTGGAGAGCTGCCCGCTGAAGCTGACCAGCCCGAACGCCCCGAGCACGCGCGACGTTCTGGGTACCGCCATCCTGGCGGTGCTGTCCGGGCATCAGCGCTATGCCCACATCAGTGCCCTGCGCGGCGACGCCATCAATGCCTCGCTGCTGGGCATGGAGGCGGTGGTCAGCGAGGACTCGGTGCGCCGCAACCTCGGCAAGCTCGATGAAGCCGACGGGGTCGCCTGGCTGCGGAACCATCTGGACGCCTGCGTGGCCCCGGTGCTGGGCGTGCCCTGGATTCTCAATACCGACGTGACGGTCAAGCCGCTCTACGGGCATCAAGAGGGTGCGGTCAAGGGCTACAACCCGCACAAGCCGGGGCGCCCTTCGCACACCTACCATACCTATTTCATCGCCGGTCTGCGTCTGATCCTGGACGTGGAGGTGCTGGCCGGCAATCAAACCGCGTCCAAGCACAGCGCGCCGGGGCTGTGGGAGTTGCTCGCGCGCCTGCCGCGCACGCACTGGCCGCGGTGCATTCGCGGCGACCGCGACTGGGGCACCCAAGCCAACATGGCGCGTGCCGAGCAGGAGGGGATCCCCTATCTGTTCAAGCTGCGCATGACCTCCAAGGTCAAGCACACCGTCGAGCGCCTGATGCGCGATGCCGAGTGTCGCGAGGCCGGTCAAGGCCGGCAAGGGGCCGAGACGACCCTGCGCCTGTCGGGCTGGAGCCGCGCACGGCGCGCCGTCGTGCTGCGCCGGCGTATCAAGGGCGACCTGGCTGTCCTCGACCACGGCGATCCCGAGCAGCTGCGCCTGAGCTTCCCCGCACTCACCGACGAGACCGTCGTCTACGAGTATGCCGTGCTGGTGACCTCGTTGCCCCACGAGATCCTGAGCGTGGCACAACTCTATCGCGACCGCGCCGACGCGGAGAATCCCTTCGACGAGCTCAAGAACCATTGGGGCCGGGGCGACTTCACCACCCGCGACATCAAGCGCTGCCGCTTCATGGCGCGCATCACCGCCCTGACCTACAACTGGTGGAACCTTTTCGTGCGCCTGGCCGATCCGCACCGGCACACCGAGGCCATCACCAGCCGCCCGCTGCTGCTCAGCGCACCGGCGCACCTGACCCGTCACGGCGGGCAGACGCGCCTGATCCATCAGCCATCCCCATGCCGAAGCGGCATGGGTAGAGGCGACCTGCCGCGAGATCGCGGGATTCTTCGGTACCCTGCGCCGAACTGCGGAGCAGTTCAGTCTCCTGCAACGCTGGTACCGGATGCTCTCGCGTGCGCCGGTGCAGTACCTCGACGGCCGCCAACTGCAACCGCCGGCCGCGCTGCCGGCCCCGGCGCAGCCGCCGAACCAGCCGCTATGTGTACTTCCCCATACTCCTCCGCAGGCCGGAAACGGCCTGCGACGGGCGTCGACTGATCTTTTTAGGGTAAAGCGTTCCGAAGCACGAACGAAAGCACATTCGGGTCGCGATCGGAACTCCACTCCGAGTCATGAGGATCTCCGCGCAACTCGCCTAAAGCACGCTCGCCTTTCCGAAAATGTTCCGGAGACGCCGGACCTCCGCACGCGGAGAACGACGGACGACATGATCGTCGGCCGTCCCTCGTAGCCCGCGCGCCCGCTCGCGAGCAAACCTGCGCGAAGGCGAAGCAGATGACGGGGTGGATAAAGCCGACACCCTTCCTCTCTAGCGCCTTTCTCATTGCATCCGGTACTGCGGTTCGAGCCGGAGCCTGCGCCAGTGTGCTCGGTGGATTTGCGGCAGCTGTTCCGCCCGCGTTCCGCGTCGGGGCGTGGGGAGACGGGTGACGGACCGGCCGCAGGGCCGTAAGCGGGTTCATCCCGACCTCCACGCGGCAAATGCTTCGCACAGCGGACCGATCGAATCCGCGCGTACATAGGGTCTGGTGTGCGGACCGCCCGCAGTGGATGCACCTATTCTCAACGCCCGCAGCCTCATACATTGCTTTCGTTCTGAAACATCCTCGCTCCGCCTTCTCCCGCTCTCATTTTGTAAACCGGGTCACAGATTCGTCACACATGTCGGCAGCTCAGTTCGAAATACCCTTATCGATTTCCTTTTCAATTCCGTTCGGAAATGTGAGCTGATTCACATTTCCGCACTTGACTGCACCGGAAAACGAAGCATCCGACCGTGATGGGAATGGCGTCACGGAATGGATCGCCTTGCGTCACTAGAGTCACAGCGTACGCAAAAAGAACGCTCGCTCGGATTTCTCAATACGGGGCGTTTCGGCTTTCTCAGGTAGACAACGGCAGCAGCAAGGCCACTCGAGAGCGAGAACGCAGTCGAGATCTTCAAGATTCGGAATGCCGCCCAGCCGTGACACCTGCATTCGCCGACAACGTCGGACTCAAGGTGACGCAATGAACAGTCAGCATACAGCACGCGTAGGTACCCTCGCTCGGCCGACCCAACTTCAATTCGGGTTCAGCCTTTGGGCCGCACTTCTTATTCTGGTTTCCTTCCTCACGATCTCAATGAACGCGACAGCGGAGGATCTCACCGTCGCTTGGAACTCGGTGTCGGATTCCCGTGTCGCCGGCTATGAAGTCAATTACGGAGAGGCCAGTCGAGACTATTCGAACGCGACTCAATCGACTACCAATAGCGCAACGGTAAGCGGGCTGGAAGCAGGCAAGACCTATTACTTCGCAGTCAAGGCATTCAACGCCGACCGCTCGCTCGAAAGCGACTTCTCGAACGAGGTCAGCACCACGATTCCCTATCCGGCACCGGAAGCCGGATTCACCATGAGTACGAATGCTGGCGTGGCGCCATTGACCGTGGCCTTCAACGACACCTCGACCGGCAAGGTCGACGCCTGGCAGTGGAGCTTCGACAACGGCGCCACCAGCAGCCAAGCCTCCCCGAGCTACACCTTTACGGTCCCGGGCACCTACACCGTCAGCCTGATGGTGAGCGGACCCGGCGGCGCGGCGGCACAGCCTGCCCAAGCCGTGATCAGGGTTGCCACACCTCCCCCGATCGCCGCCTTTGCGGTGAACGCCGACAGCGGGCACGCCCCCTTCAACGTCCAGTTCAGCGATCAATCCAGCGGCACCATCGACAGCTGGCAGTGGGACTTCGGTGACGGCACCACCAGTACCGAACGGTCTCCCAGCCACCTTTACCTTACGGCGGGAAGCTACGTCGCCAAGCTGCGCGTGACGGGACCCGGTGGCGTCTCGGCGCAAGCCGCGCAGTCGTCGATCACGGTCACGATCGCCCCGCCGTCGGCCGCCTTTACCGCCAACGCCACGAGCGGTGTCGCCCCTATGGTCGTCGTGTTCAACGATGCCTCAAGCGGCGACGTCTCCGCATGTGAATGGAACTTCGGCGACGGTGGGACGAGCACCGGCGCCAGTGCGGCATGGACCTATCGCAATCCGGGCACCTATTCGGTCGTTTTGAAGGTCACGGGTGCCGGCGGGTCGGATACCGTCACAAAGACCAACCTCATCACCGTCGACGGTCCCGCGCCAGTGGCCGACTTCGCCGCGGCGGGCCGCACCGGCAACGGGCCGCTGAGCGTGTCCTTCCAAGACCTCTCGACCAACGAGATCACGGACGTGCGTTGGGACTTCGGCGACGGCTCGAGCAGCACCGAACGGGCGCCGACCCACGTCTATGAAGAGGCCGGCACGTACGACGTCAGCCTCACGGTCACCGGCCCCTACGGCACCGACACGGAGTCCAAGATCGCCTTCGTTGAGGTCACTCCCGAAGACAACGCCATGCCGATCGAAGTCGGCGAAGTGTCGGTAAATCAAGACTGGCAGTGGGTCGCCTTCGAGCGTTCCTTCACCGACCCGGTCGTGGTGGCCAACCCGGCAAGCCTCAACGGTGGTCAGGCCGCAACGGTGCGCATCTCCGGTGTGGACGCCAATGGCTTCTGGATCCGCGTCCAAGAGTGGGATTACCTCGACGGTCGGCACGCCTTCGAGACGGTGACCTACGTGGCGATGGAGAAGGGAGCGCACACGCTGCCGAACGGCGAACGCATCGAGGTAGGCACCTTCACGCACCGCGGTCGTTGGGACAAGATCATCGGCTTCGGTGAAGCCTTCCCGACAGCCCCGGTGGTGTTCGCGGCGGTGACCAGTGCCGACGACCCGACAGCGGTAACGACGCGGGTCCGTGAAGTCACGGCCGTGGGGTTCCGGGTGCGCATGAACGAGCAAGAGTCCCTAACCGATGGTCACGGTACGGAGACGATCAGCTACATCGCCTGGCAGCCTTCGGAAGGCACGCTCGAGGGGTTGCAGTTCGCGGTCGGCGTGACGGGCAGCAGCTTCACCGATCAGCCTTCGACTCTGAGCTTCGCCGCCGCCGGCTTCACCGAAACCCCGGCGTTCTTGGCCCACATGCAGACCATGAACAGCCGCGACACGGCAGTGCTGCGCTATCGCAACCTCGATGCAAGCGGTGTGGAGCTGCTGGCGCAAGAGGAACAGTCCTATGACGAGGAGACCGTGCACGAAGCCGAGAGCGTCGGCTGGGCGATCTTCCAAAATGTGGACGAGACCCCGAGGATCCTGGAAGTTGGCGAGTTGTCAGTAAATCACGAGTGGCAGTGGGTCACCTTCGGACGCGCCTTCACCGACCCGATCGTGGTGGCCAACCCCGCGAGCACCAACGACGCCGAGGCTGCGACGGTGCGCATCTCGGGCGTGGAAGCCAATGGCTTCTGGATCCGGATCCAAGAGTGGGACTACCTGGACGGCAAGCACGCCTTCGAGACGGTGACCTACGTGGCGATGGAGAAGGGCACGCATGAGCTGCCGAGCGGCGAGCGCATCGAGGCGGGGACCATCATGCAGTCCGCGTCGACGACGGCGATCGGGTTCGCGGAGACCTTCCCGACCACGCCGGTGGTGTTCGCCACGGTCGCGAGCATCGATGATACGCGGGCGGTAACGACGCGGATCAGCAACGTCAACGGCGATGGATTCAGCATGCGCATGGATCAGCAGGAAAACGACAAGGCTGGCCACGGTTCGGAGACGATCACCTACATCGCCTGGCAGCCCTCCCAAGGCTCGCTCGACGGGGTGCAGTTCGCGATCGGCGTAACGGGCAACAGCTTCAGGGATCAGCCGTCGACCCTGAGCTTCGCCGCCGGCTTCACCGAGACCCCGGTGTTCCTGGCCCACATGCAGACGGCCAACGGCGGCGATACGGCAGCCCTGCGCTATCGCAACCTGACCTCCACCGATGTCGAGGTCCAGGTGCAGGAAGAGCAGTCCAGGGACGCCGAGACCGCACATGCCGCCGAGTCCGTCGGCTGGGCGATCTTCCAATAAGCATGCGGTGAACGAGCGGGAGGGACCCGGCTTCCTGAGTCACCCCGACACGAAGACTTCCGACGAGCTTGAGCCGCTGCTCGACGACCGCATACCGGTCGCCGACAGCGGTTTTTTTTGAAGGGATTCCGTGACTGCCAGATCATACGGCGCATGAGATAGGCCGCTCTCGACGTTTTCCGTCCTTCCTGCTCAAGGGATTCTTCGGAATTCCGATGCACGACAGTTTCGCCCCCCGGTTAAGGATCCGGATGCTCCGACGAGCCTTCCCTGATCCTCGTTGCCTTGACGCTGGACACGCGACGGCGACTGCGGCACGCCTCAGAGCAATAGCGGACCGACTCCCAACAGGCCGCCCAGCGTTTGCGCCAGGTGAAGGGCCGGACGCAGGTCGCGCAGATCTTGGTCGGGAGATTCGGCTTCTTATGGCTCATGAGGTCGACTCGGGGCTCGGGGGCCGTTTTCGTCTACCGCCTGTCTCGGCGGTGCTCATGCTCGTGCGCGCCCGGCTCGCGCCACCACTGCGACGACGGCTGCCGTGCGTCTCGAAGATGGTCCGACTTTCGGTGCGGGATTCGGCACTGCGACGGATCGCGCCCATGCGGCGTCGGGCCTCGCGGGCGGCGGCTTCGTGGTCGAGGATCGGGGCCGGGTAATCGCGACCGATCAGGCATCCGCAGGCGTCTTGCTCGGCACGGGACATCTGCCATGGCGTATGGATCCGGGCGTCCGGGACATCGGCCAGCTCGGGCACCCAGCGACGGATGAAGAGGCCATCGGGATCCTGATCTCGCGACTGCTTGACCGGGTTGTAGATTCGCAGCGTGTTGATGCCGGTCGTACCGGATTGCATCTGGACCTGGGACCAGTGGATGCCGGGCTCGTAGTCGGTGAAGACGCGCGCCAAGTGCAGGCCCGGCTCGCGCCAATGCAGCCAGAGATGGTAAGCGCTGAAGGACACCAGCATGGCGCGCATCCGAAAATTGATCCAGCCGGTCTGGATCAAGGCACGCATGCAGGCGTCGACGAAGGGGAAGCCGGTTTGGCCTTGGCACCAGGCGTCGAGCCGATGCGGATCCGGTGTCGGATCGCGCAGACCGTCACAGGCGCGGTGCATGTTCTCGAATTCGATACGCGGCTCACTCTCCAGCTTCTGGATGAAATGGCAGTGCCAGTGGAGCCGGCCCTCGAAGGCCGAGAGTGCTTTGGGCCAGGTGCCGCGTTGTCCGCTGCCTTGGGCTAGCGCCGCCACCTCCTCCCGGCGATGACGCGTCGCCTGGGCCAGCTCGCGGATCGAGAGCGTTCCACAGGCGAGATGGGTGCTCAGGCGCGAGCAGGCGCCGTACGCGGTCAAGGGGCTCGACATCTCGCGGTGATAGGCTTCGCCGCGCTCGCGCAAGAAGCCTTCGAGTGTCATGACGCCGGCGCGCCGACCGCCGGGTTGGCGTTGCGGGCAGGGGTCGTCGGCAATTCCCAGCTCCCGTCCATCCGGGATGTCGCCGAGCCCGCCGATCTCGGACAGCGCCCCCAAGGGCCCCAGGAGGGGCGGCGGCTCCAATGGGGTACGCATCCGCTGCTCCCAGATCTTCGACCAGAGGTTGCGTGTTTCGAGGCGGCGGACCACGCCGTTTTGGGGCAGCTCATGCCAGGGGATGCCGCGGCTGCGCAGCAGTTCGCCGACCGCGATGTCCCGCGCGTAGGTCCAGCCGTTGCCGGTCTCCTCGTGCGACCAGACGGTCTGGATGGGCAGACGATTCAGCAGCTCGATCAGGACCGGGATGGCCTCGCCGACGCGAATCACCAAGGGTTGGCCGAGCGCGGCGAGATCCGTTCGCAGCTCGCCGAGACACTCGGCGATGAAGGCCCAATGCCGACCGGAGGCATCCGGTTGGGACCAGTATTCGGGCTCGGCGACATAGAGCGGCAGGACCGGGCCGCGCCGTGCGGCCTCGGCGAGTGCAGCATGATCGTAGACCCGGAGGTCTCGCTTGAACCAGACAAGTTGCATGTGTTTTATCCCGGTTGCGACGGCGCGATGCGCGTCAGACCATCGAGTCGGCCTTGGCGGCGGGCGTGCTCGTTGAAGGGGAAGAAGCCGCGGGTCGCTCCGGGCCAAAGACTGCTGTCCCAGATCCGGCGCACCCGGACGAGCGCGATGCCGTGCCGGGCGAGCTGCGCGTCGAGCTGCTCGAGGCGCTCGCGCCATCGGCCGACCGGTGTTTCGAGCGTGACGACTTGGCGCAGCGCAAGGCTGAGAGCCCATTCCTCGGCCGCGGCCAGCCAATCGCCCTCGTCGAGGACGTATGACGGGACTGCCAAATGCATCTCGGCCCGAGACAGGGCATCGGCGATCGCGACCCGCGAGAAGTCGACGACCGCAGTGGCCAGGTTGAGGCTGTCCCCGACCGCCTCGTCCCACCCCCCGGCCACGCCTCGAAACCGGAGCTTCCACAGGCGCGAGACCTCCGGGGAGAGATCCTCCGGCGTGAGAAGCAGTCCGCTCGGAAGGTCCGTGTCCACCTCGATCGAAGCCGGGAGCGGACTGGGCGTAAGATCGAGTGGCGGCTCGTTCAGGGGCAACGCCTGCTCGTCGAGCTCTCCTTTGGGGTCGAAGCGCCCGTCGGTATAGCGGACGATGTTCTCCGCACGGGCCAGGTAGTGCTTGCCGCGCGTGTGCAACCCCGCGACCCAGCGCCAGGAGAGTGTGTTCGAGGCTGGATCACCGTCCAAAAGGTGCCGCAGAAAGAAGGCCGCGCCGAGTGTCCAGGGCAAACGCAGGGTGAAGATCCAGATGCTCGCGAACCACATGCGGGCATGGTTATGCAGATAGCCGGTCTCGATCAGCTCGTGCGCCCAGGCATCGAGGCAGGCGATGCCGCTCCGGCCCGCGATCGCATCCGCATAGCGGGTTGACGCCGTCCCCGCGAGCCCGTCCCGGTCGCGTCGACGCTGCTCGAGATAGGCGTCCCAGACCCGGGGGCGAAGCTCGAGCCAACCTTTCCAGTACGTGCGCCACAGCACCTCGGAAACGAACTTGTCGACGGTATCCCGCGGATGGACGTCCCAAACCGCGGCGATCGCCTCGCGCTCCAGGATCAGACGACGCCGCAGGTAGGGAGAGAGCCGCGAGACTCGATCATGCGGCGGGACAACGCGACTGCGCTCGCGCGCATAGGCCGCAGCATGGGGAACGAAGGAGGCCAGACGCGCGAGGCCGTCGGCCCGACTCGGCGTCTCGGCCTGCACGCCGTCGCCGGGTAAGTCGGGTTCCTGCGTACCCGGTCGTCGCATCGCTCTCTCCGTCTTGGTCGGAGAGCACGACATGGATGACGCCGGGCGCTTTTCAAGCCGGAACCGATTCACCCGGCGCGGGTATCAATGCACGGTCACCTTGATCGGCTCTCGCCGTCTTGCCTTGTCCTTGGGCAGCTCGACACGCAGGACACCCTGCTTGTAGCTCGCCTTGGCCTTGTCGCTTTCCACCTCGTCGGGCAAGGGAATCGCGCGCTCGAAGTGGCCGTAGGCGCATTCGGTGACGTGGTAGCGGCCTTTGGACTCTTTGCGCTCGACGCGCTTTTCGCCGCGGACAACCAGGTAGCCGTCCATCACCTGAAGCTCGAAGTCGTCCTTGGCCATGCCCGGGGCTTCGAGCCGCACGACGATCTTGTCCTCGTCATCGGAAACCTCCGCGGCCAGGACGCCCCAACCGCCGCTCGGCAGGGTCGTACCCCACGCCGGAGCGCGCAGGCCACCCCAAAGGTCGAGACTCCGCCCGCCGTGCTCGCGGGTCGGTCTCGCACCTTTGTGGGTAAAGCGCGTCACGGCCCCGGCGGCTTGATCGTAGAGTCGCTCCCAGCCGTCGCGGACATGATCCCATGCCCGTGTGATGTCGTGTCTGATCTGTTGAAGTGTCGACATAGATCCCTCCGGAAATCCGGACCCCGGCGCTCGCGAACCCATCACGTCTCCGTCGCATGGATCGAACATCGGCCGCGGGCGCCGGGATTGTCGGGCGCGCGGCAACTCGCCCCGCGCCCCTCGTTTGGTCGCATCAACCCACGTTGACCTGGATCTTACGGGGCTGAAGCTCGGCGCGTTTCGGCACCTTCAGGGTCAGAACGCCGTCCTGCATCTGTGCTTCGATCTGGTCTGCCTGAAGCTCTCGGCTCAGCGTGAAGCTGCGCCGGAACCGGGTGGTGCGCAGGTCAGCGTAGAGTGCCTCCATCTCGCTCGGCATCTCGATCGCCGCCTCGCCCTCGATCAGGAGGGTGTCCTTGTCGACCTGGACGCAGAGACGCTCGCGCGAAACGCCCGGCAGATCGGCCACCAGGGTGATCCCGGCGGCGTCTTCGTAGATGTCCACCGGCGGCAGCAACGCCACCTCTTCGGCACGCGCGGCCTGCATCTCGCTCGGCTCTCGTGCCTGCATGCCTGTGTTCTCGCTCATGGTGAAAGTCCTCGCTGGTGTCGATTCGTTTGCGCTGTGACCCGGACCGGAGCAAGCCCGGCCGGTGCGGCCTACTTGATGACCGGTTCAGAGCCCCAAAAGCGGCCAGAATGGCCGGGGTCGGACGGCGGGTTTGTCGGGGCGGAGCCACACTTGGGCTCAACGATGCGGATGACATGGAGGACGGGGCACCCCCCGTTGAGCTTGCGGCGCAGGGCCCGCTCGCCGATGCCGAGGACCTTGGCGGCACGCGCTCGGTTGTGTCCGTTGTCCATGAGTGCGGCTTCGATCAGAAGCCATTCGGCATCGGCCAGTCGGGTACCCTTGGGAACGAACACCCCGTCGCCGGGCGGACGGGAATCGACCGCGGAACGCGGAAGCACGGGTTGGAGCAGCTTCGGGCCGATCTCGCGCACGCCCGGCGGGAGCCGCACGGCCAGGCGCGCCATCAGGTTGCGAAGCTCGCGAACGTTGCCCGGCCAGTGGTAGTGCTCCAGCAAGGACAGAGCCTCCGGATCCAGCATGGGTGCAGCCCCCGTCCAGCCCATGTCGCGCAGTCCGTTGGCGAGGAAACGCTCGGCCAGCAGACCGATGTCCTTCGCGCGCTCGCGCAGTGTCGGCAGGCGCAGCGGGAGGACGTTGAGTCGATAGAGGAGATCCTGACGGAATAGGCCGGACTCGACCCGATCCTCGAGCGGTCGGTGGGTCGCCGCGACCACTCGGACATCGACGGCGATGTCGCGCTCTCCGCCGAGACGTTGGACGGAGCCTGTCTCGAGGACCCGCAACAGGCTGACCTGGGAGGCGGGGGGCATCTCGCCGATCTCGTCGAGGAAGAGCGTCCCCGCGCGGGCCTGCTCGAACCGGCCGCGGTGCAGACGCGTCGCGCCCGTGAAGGCGCCCTTCTCGTGACCGAACAGCTCCGCCTCGAGCATGGTCTCCGGGATGGCTCCGCAGTTGACCGCGACGAACGGGCCTTGGGCGCGCGGGCCCAGTCCATGCAGCGCCCGCGCCACCAGCTCCTTCCCCGTGCCGGTACGACCCTCGATGAGCCCGTTCCCGCCGACCTTGGTCGTAAAGAAAGGCACGAAGACACGTGTCAGGTCATTCGGCTCGATGCCGCGCCCTCGTTCCTCGACCCGAATCCGCAGACCCTCGCGAGTGGCCGCAGCCTCGACCCGGATGACCCCGGACCCTTGGCCGCTTTGGGCCGCATTGACGAGCAGATTCAACAGGGCATCGCGAATCGCCCCGCTCTGAAGCGATGGACGCGGAAGACCTTCGGCGATTGCCAGCTCGATCCCCAGACCGTGACGCTTGACGACCGGCTCGGCGAGCCGAGCCGCATCGCGGATCAAGGCAGCGAGATCCGTGGGCCCGTAATGCTCGTCGCGGTGCCGGGTCAGATCCAGAAAGCCCGAGAGCTTTTGGTTCAGAGCGACGATGTCCCGATCGAGCACCGAAACGTCGTTGGCAGCCGTTGGATTTTATTATCCTTCAATACTTCATCCGCCGGCCGACGCGCCGAACGGTCCGGTCGAACGACCGCTCCGGCGGCATGCCGCGCGGGCTTCGGCCGGGCAAGTGCGCCCCCTACCGGGTGCTCAGCCTCGACGGCTCGGGCCGGGCCGTGTCGAGCGACGTCTTCACGCTCGCGCCCGCATCACCGCCCGGCTCGACACATCGCCTGCCGAGCCCCCCATGCGTTAGAGAAATTGGACTTCGCCGGTTCTGAGGTTGTGGATTGCCGGCACCACTTTGATGTGCCCCTCATCGACCAATGCCTTGATGATCGGACTCTGACGCAGGATCTCGGCGACCTGTAGCTTGGCATTGGCCTCGGTGACGGCCTCGACGAACTCCGCATTGCCCGCATTGCGCTGCGCATCGGCGGCGACCGGCGTTGCGTCCACGGCAGGCGTGATCTTGGCCAACAATCCGGTCAGATGGCCCAGCTCGACGCCGTCGCAGGCACCCATCACGGCGCCGCATGCGCTGTGCCCCATCACCACGATCAATTTGGAGCCCGAGACCTGCGTCGCAAACTCGAAGCTGCCGAGCATATCGTCGCTGATCACGTTGCCCGCCACGCGAGCGACGAAGAGATCGCCGACGCCCTGGTCGAAGACGATCTCCGGCGCGGAACGCGAGTCGAGGCAAGAAAGGACTACCGCAAATGGATACTGACCGGACGCCGTGCGCTGTGCCTGCGCCGAAAGGTCGCGGTTGTGCATGTTTCCTTCAACGAATCGTCGATTACCCGCCTTGAGTTTTTCGATCGCCATATCCGGCGTCATCGCATCCTGCTTCGCCTCATCAAAGGTCACATACGGTCGATCAGGCGGCAGACCCGCCGCGAGGGCCATCCCTGCAACCAAAAACAAAAGGGCCAGCGAAGTCGAAAGCAATCTGTGTGTCATCAGCAGACCTCCGAGACGATCGAGGGGAAACGCGACGCGTTGTCGAGCCGAGAGATCGATCTATACAGCACCGCGACGCGCTTCACAAACCCAATCCGAGATGACCCTGGACGGCCTGGCGATCGGCGCAAACAACGAACTGATCCCGATCGGTGCCACGCTCGACGGGGAATCATCCTAGATCCGGCAGTTGAACGCCCCCTGGAGTGCGTCCCGCGCGGTGTCCGGCAAGGCGCAACGAGGCGGCGTAGTGGTTCTACGCCAACGAGTTGCAACGCAGCCGGGCGCCGCGCGGGGCGTGCTCCAGGGGGCGTAGCGGCCGTCACCCGGCGGGTGAGCTCTCGGACGACCACGATCTTCAAGGCAGTCAAAGCCTTGCATGAAGCACGAAGCGGTCAACTGCCGGATCTAGGATCATTGGTCGGCAGCGACTGGGTGCGCGTCGTCGACGTCGTGCCGCGGAGGCGCTGATGGGTTGTTGATCGGCCCGACAAGTCGGCAAGCCCCAAAAAAAAGCCCCGCCCCGGTATCTCACCGAGGCGGGGCTTTCATCTGCGGCTAAACGCAGACGACCGGGCTTACATCATGCCCATGCCGCCCATGTCGCCCATTCCACCCATGCCGCCGCCGCCCGGCATCGGGGCGTCGTCCTTCGGCTCTTCGGCGACCATCGCCTCGGTGGTGATCATGAGGCCGGCAACCGACGCGGCGTTCTGAAGCGCCGAGCGGGTGACCTTGGTCGGATCCAGGATGCCCATGTCGACCATGTCGCCGTACTCGCCGTTGGCGGCGTTGTAACCGAAGTTACCCGAGCCTTCGACGACCTTGTGCAGGATGACGGACGGCTCGCAGCCGGCGTTGGCAACGATCTGACGCAGCGGCTCTTCCATGGCGCGACGCGCGATGGTGATACCGACGTCTTGGTCGTGGTTCGCACCGGTCAGCCCCTTGACCGCGGTCTGGGCACGGACGAGCGCAACACCGCCGCCGGGGACGATACCTTCCTCGACCGCAGCGCGGGTGGCGTGCAGCGCATCCTCGACGCGCGCCTTCTTTTCCTTCATCTCCATCTCGGTGGCGGCACCGACCTTGATGACAGCCACGCCGCCGGCCAGCTTGGCCAGACGCTCTTGGAGCTTCTCGCGGTCGTAGTCGGAGCTGGTCTCTTCGACCTGCGCGCGGATCTGCTCGCATCGCGCCTTGATGTCCATCTCCGAGCCAGCGCCGTCGATGAGGGTCGTCTCGTCCTTAGCGACCTGCACGCGCTTGGCGGTACCCAGATCGTTCAGGGTCGCCTTCTCGAGCGACAGACCGACCTCTTCGGAGATCACGGTCGCGCCGGTGAGGATGGCGATGTCCTGCAGCATGGCCTTGCGACGATCACCGAAGCCCGGGGCCTTGACCGCACAGACCTTGACGATACCGCGTAGGGTGTTGACCACCAGGGTGGCCAGCGCCTCGCCTTCGACGTCTTCGGCGACGATCAGCAGCGGACGGCCGGCCTTGGCGACCGCTTCGAGCACGGGCAGAAGCTCGCGGATGTTCGAAATCTTCTTGTCGTGCAGCAGGATGAAGGGGTCTTCCAGCTCGGCGCTCTGGCTCTGCTGATTGTTGATGAAGTAGGGCGAGAGGTAGCCACGGTCGAACTGCATGCCTTCCACGACATCCAGCTCGTTGTGCAGCGAGGTGCCGTCTTCGACGGTGATGACGCCTTCCTTACCGACCTTTTCCATCGCCTCGGCGATGATCTGGCCGATCGACTCGTCCGAGTTGGCCGAGATGGTGCCGACCTGGGCGATCGCCTTGGACTCGGTGCAGGGCTTGGAGAGGTTCTTGAGCTCTTCCACCGCAGCCTCGACCGCCTTGTCCATGCCGCGCTTCAGGTCCATCGGGTTCATGCCGGCAGCGACGGCCTTCAGACCTTCGCGGACCATGGCCTGCGCCAGAACGGTTGCGGTGGTGGTGCCGTCGCCGGCAATGTCGGAGGTGTGGGAAGCGACTTCCTTCACCATCTGAGCGCCCATGTTCTCGAACTTGTCGCTCAGCTCGATTTCCTTCGCCACGGACACGCCGTCCTTGGTGACGGTCGGGGCACCGAAGGATTTCTCGAGGACGACGTTGCGGCCCTTGGGACCCAGCGTGACCTTCACGGCGTTCGCGAGGATGTTGACACCCTCCATCATACGGGCACGGGCTTCACCGCCGAACTTGACGTCTTTTGCACTCATAGTGTTGATCCTTGATCCGATTCTTTGGGATTCGATGCTATAGGGGATGCGGATCGAGCCTGCGCGGCTCGCTCGCTGGGCTTACGGCTGGCGTGGATGCGGGCTTCCCGGAGGGGAAGCGCTCGGCATCAGCCTTCGACGACGCCCATGATGTCTTCTTCGCGCATGACCAGGAAATCGTCGCCGTCGAGCTTGACCTCGGTGCCGGAATACTTGCCGAACAGGACGCGGTCGCCGACCTTCACATCCAGCGGACGGCTCTCACCGTTGTCGAGGATCTTGCCCTTGCCCACGGCGATGATCTCGCCCTGGATCGGCTTCTCGGTGGCGGAGTCCGGGATCACGATGCCGCCGGCGGTCGTGCGCTCTTCTTCCATGCGACGGACAACGACGCGGTCGTGCAGGGGACGAATCTTCATTCTAGTGGTCTCCTCGTGCGGTTGACGGGTTCGGAGCGCGTGTGAGCAGTCCGTTTCGGTCCGCTCTGTTAGCACTCATCTCAAACGAGTGCTAATAGTAGAGCCTTCTCCTCGTCTGTCAAGCGTCGGAGGGTTCGACCTGCCTCAATCTTCGCGACGGTAGTCGCCCTCGATGACCCTCGGACCCGCGCCGCCTCCGGGGGGCGTGCCGGTCCGGACCGGGATCACGCGGACATAGCGCCCGACGATCCACTGCCGCAGGGGCGGGACAAGCAACAAAAACCCGATCGTGTCGGTCAGAAAGCCCGGAAGGAGCAGAAAGAGTCCGGCGACGAGGAGCAGCGCGCCATCCAAGACCTCCAAGGCCGGGACCTCGCCGCGGTCGGTGATCTCGCGCACCCGCGCGAGCAGACCGAAGCCTTGGTGGCGCACCAGCCAGATCCCGACGATGGCGGTGAAGATCGCCAGAGCGATGGTCGGAAACGCCCCGATCTCGGAGCCGACCTGGATCATGATGTAGATTTCGATCATCGGAATTCCGATGACGATCAGCAGAAACAAAAAAGGCACGATAATAGTCTCCTGAAGCGGCCGGTCTGTCCGAGGTCGGTCGACCGAGGGCCCTTATACCGACAAACATTGTGGTAGAAGAAGGCTCATCCGTTGCAGGATAGTGGAACCCCGAACCTTATGAAACGGCGCCGAGCCATCGCATGACGGCAGACTATCGCTTGATCTTCTGCACCTGCCCCGACGAAGCGACCGCCGGGCACATCGCCGAGTCATTGGTCGATGAGCGACTTGCCGCTTGTGCCAATCTGCTTGCGGGCATCACCTCGATTTATCGCTGGAAGGGTCAGATCCAGCGCGATCCCGAGGTCTTGCTCTTGATCAAGACGACGACCGAGCGTGTCGCCGCGCTGACCGAGCGCTTGCGCGCATTGCATCCCTACGAGATTCCGGAAATCATCGCGGTCCCCGTCACCGAGGGACTCCCCGACTATCTGAGCTGGATAACGACATGCACCGACCACAACGACTGAGCTCCTGGATCGGGACCGCTGTCGAGCGGCGCCAAGCCGTAATCGACGCCGCCGCCGAACAGCAGGGACCGAACCATCGGCCGCTGCCCGGAAGATTCGCCGCGGGACGGCTCTTGGCCGTCGCCTTGACCTGGCTGCTGGTCGCCGCGGCGGCGCCGAACGCGCTGGCGGAGGACGACTTCCTGATGCCCGATCAGGCCTTCCGCATCTCGGGCGAGGCGGACGGGCCCGACGCGGTCCGGGTGCGCTGGGAGATCGCCGACGGTTATTACATGTATCAGAGCAAGTTCGGATTCCAGACGGATACCGTCGGGATCTCGACCGGCGGACCGCAGATGCCCGCCGCGCAGACCAAGGAGGACGAGTTCTTCGGGAAGGTCCAGGTCTATCGCGACAGCGTCGAGATCCGAGTGCCGGTCACGCGTTCGACCGGCGCCGGCAACTTCCTGACCCTCGAGGCCACCTCCCAAGGCTGCGCCGATGCCGGACTCTGCTACCCGCCGCACCGCCAGCGTCTGCTGCTCGAGCTGCCGGAGATGGCTGCCGCGACGCCTGTCGCAGCCGAGACCCCATCCCCGGCCGCCCCCGAGAGGCAGTCGCCGATTCAGGGCGAGCAATCGGCGAAGGCATTGGCGGGCTTCGGCCAATCGCTTGGCTTGGGCGCGGACGACGACATCCTCCCCGCCGAGGAGGCGTTCCTCTTCTCGGCCGAGGTCGCAGGCCCGGACCGGCTGCAACTGACCTGGGACGTCGCCGAGGGGACGTATCTCTACAGCCACATGCTCGAGCTCACGCTCGAGGACGGCAGCGAGGTTGCCATCGGGCCGTTCGAACGGCCCGCCGGCGACATCAAGAAGGACTCGATCCTCCCCGACGGCAGCGTCGGCGACGTCGAGGTCTATCACGACCGGGTCGATCTGACCCTCCCCCTGCTGCGCGGGTCGAGCGAGCCGACCGAGGTGACCCTGATCGCCAAGTATCAGGGCTGCGCCGAGATCGGCATCTGCTATCCGCCCCAGACGCAACAGGTGACCCTGAGCCTGCCGGAGGCGCTGGTGACGGCAGCCCTGCCGACGGCCGCGGCTGCGGCTACGACGGCCGACGCGCCGCCGGCAAGTGCGCCATCGGATGCGGACGACACGGTCTCGGAGCAGGACCGGATTGCCTCAGTCCTTGCCAACAGCGGCGTCTGGGTGGTGATCGCGGCCTTCTTCGGGTTCGGCCTCCTGCTCGCCTTCACGCCCTGCGTCTTCCCTATGATCCCGATCCTCTCGGGCATCATCGCCGGACAGGGCCCGAACATCACCACACGCAAGGCATTCACGCTGTCGCTGGTCTATGTCCTGGCCATGGCCTTGACCTACACGGTCGTCGGCGTGCTGGCGGGGCTCTTCGGCGCGAATCTCCAGGCGGCCTTCCAGAACCCCTGGGTCTTGACCTCCTTCGCGCTCATCTTCGTGCTGCTCGCGCTGTCCATGTTCGGCTTCTATGACCTGCAGCTGCCGTCGAGCTTCCAGTCCAAGCTCGCAGAGATCAGCAACAAGCAGGAGGGCGGCACGTTGCTGGGCGTGGCCATCATGGGCCTGCTCTCGGCGCTGATCGTCGGACCCTGCGTCGCCCCGCCGCTCTTCGGGGCGCTCATCTACATCAGTCAGACCGGAGACGCGGTGCTCGGCGGTATCGCACTGTTCGCCCTGAGTATGGGCATGGGCGCGCCTCTGATCGCCATCGGCACCTCGGCCGGCAAGCTGCTGCCGCGCGCCGGCGGTTGGATGGATGCGGTCAAGGCGGTATTCGGCGTCGCCCTGCTCGGCGTGGCCATCTTCATGCTGGAGCGGATCCTGCCGGCGGCCGTCGCGATGCTGCTGTGGGGGCTATTGCTGATCTGCTCGGCGGTCTACATGGGCGCACTGACCCAGCTGCCGCAGGGCGCAAGCGGTTGGAGCAAACTCTGGAAGGGCCTGGGTGTCTTCCTGCTCATCTACGGCGCGCTCATGCTGCTCGGCGCCGCGGCCGGCGGCAAGGATACGATCCAGCCGCTGCGCGGGCTCGCCGTGGGTGGCGGCGGTGGCGCCGCAGCGGAGGCGGTCTTTACACCCGTGAAGACGCTCGAGGATCTCGAGCGCGAGGTCGGAAAGGCGGGCGCGCTCGGCAAACCGGTCATGCTGGACTTCTACGCCGACTGGTGCGTGACCTGCAAGGAGCTGGAACGCTATACCTTCAGCGACCCGGCCGTGATCGCGGAGATGGGCCGCTTCGTCCTGCTCAAAGCGGATGTCACGGCCAACGACGCGGACGATCAGGCCCTGATGAAGCACTTCGGGATCATCGGGCCGCCCGCCATTCTTTACTTCGACACCGCGGGGCAAGAGCTCAAGAACTATCGCTTGGTCGGCTTCAAGCCCGCCGACGCCTTCGTCGAGCACCTGCGTCGGGCCGCGCCATGAGTGCCATTCGCACGGGGATGGTCATTCTGCTCGCGGGCGGGATCAGCGTCGGGGTCGCCGTCGTGAGCCAACGCTGGATCGAAGCGCCGAAACCGAAAACGGGCTTGGCGATCCGTCAATCCGCACCGCTTCAGACCTTGCCCGACTTCGGCCTGACCGACCTCGCCGGAGCGAAGATCAGCAGCGATGCCTGGGCGGGCAAGGTCGTGGTCGTCAACTACTGGGCGAGCTGGTGCCCTCCCTGCGTTCGCGAGATGCCGCTCTTTATCGAAACGCAGCAGGCACTCGGCGAAGCCGGCGTGCAGGTGGTGGGCATCGCCGTGGATCGCCTCGAAGACGTCGAGGCGTTCGTCGCACAGTACCCGGTCAACTACCCCATCCTGATGGCCAACCCGGAGGCTGTCGCCCTCTCGAAACGACTCGGAAACCGGGTCGAAGGTCTGCCCTTCACGGTGATCTTCGACCGCAGCGGACGCCGTGTCTTCAGCCGTACCGGCGAGGTCGCCGCGGCCGAGCTCAAGGCCGAGCTCGGCGCCTTGGTCGGGACGGAGCATCCTGCAGGAGCCGACAAGGACGCGTCTTAGCTGGACAACATCGCGTAAAATCCGCACAATTCGCGCCGATTTCCCGCCGATCCAAAGCAGACCGGCGGGTACACTGAGACTCGGACGCGTTGGAGCACATTGACCGGATGGCCGCGATCTTGGTCCTGAATGGACCGAACCTCAACCTGCTCGGAACCCGCGAGCCTGAGCATTACGGCCGCGCCACGCTGGCGCAGATCCACCAGGGCTTGGAGGATGCGGCACGGGCTGAAGGCTTCACGCTGGAGTGCATCCAGAGCAACGCCGAGCATGTCCTGATCGAGGCGGTCCATCGTGCCGGACTCGAGGGGGTTCGCTTTATCATCCTGAATCCCGCCGCCTTCACCCACACCAGCGTCGCCCTGCGCGATGCGCTGCTCGGGGTCGGGATTCCCTTTATCGAGGTGCACCTGTCCAACGTGCACGCCCGGGAGCCGTTTCGGGCCCACTCCTATTTCTCCGACATCGCCGTCGGCGTCATCAGCGGGCTCGGGGCCGAGGGCTACTTTTCAGCATTGCGCGCCGCGGCCGGGCGCCTCGCGCCTGACCTTTCCAACGAGAACCACTGACCATGGATATCCGCAAGGTAAAGAAGCTGATCGAGCTGTTGGAGCAATCCGACGTCGCGGAGATCGAGATCCACGAGGGCGAGGAATCGGTCCGCATCAGCCGACACGGCAGCGGCGCAATGCCGATGTACATGCCTCAGCCCATGCCGATGACCACAGGCGCGGTCGCGGCCAGCCCAGCACAAGCCGGCAGGGACGAAGACGGCGAGGACGATTTCGGCGAGATGGAAGGCGAGGTCGTACGCTCGCCCATGGTCGGAACCTTTTATCGCGCCCCCTCGCCGGGCTCCAAGCCGTTCGTGGAGGAAGGCCAGAGCGTGAAGGCAGGCGAGACGCTCTGCATCATCGAGGCGATGAAGATCCTCAACCAGATCGAGTGCGAGCAAGGCGGTAAGATCAGACGTATCCTGGTCGAGAACGGTCAGCCGGTCGAGTACAACCAGCCGCTGTTCGTCATCGAATAAGGGCGGAGGGTAAAGCCCCCGTCGTCAAGCGCCGGCGCCCTCCCCCGACGCGCCTCGCCTCATCCAGCAAAGACATCGCCACCATGCCTGCAATGATCGAGAAGGTCCTGATCGCCAACCGGGGCGAGATCGCGCTCCGGATCCTGCGCGCCTGTCGCGAGCTGGGCATCAAGACGGTCGCGGTGCATTCCGAAGCGGACCGCGACCTCAAGCACGTCCTCTTGGCCGACGAGTCGGTCTGCATCGGCCCGGCCGCCTCGCTGCACAGCTATCTCAACGTGCCGGCGATCATCAGCGCAGCCGAGGTGACCGACACGGTCGCCATCCACCCGGGCTACGGCTTTTTGTCCGAGAATGCCGATTTCGCCGAGCGCGTGGAGCGCTCCGGATTCATCTTCATCGGTCCGCGGCCCGAGACCATTCGCCTGATGGGCGACAAGGTCTCGGCGATCGCCGCCATGAACAAGGCCGGCGTGCCGTGCGTACCCGGCTCCGATGGCCCGCTCGACGACGACAAAAAACGCACGTTGGAGATCGCCCGTCAGATTGGCTACCCGGTGATCATCAAGGCGTCCGGCGGCGGCGGCGGACGCGGGATGCGGGTGGTGCATTCCGAGGCGACCTTGTTGAACGCCATTTCCCTGACCAAGGCGGAGGCCGCCGCGGCCTTCAACAACGACATGGTCTACATGGAGAAGTACCTGGAGAACCCGCGTCACATCGAGTTCCAGGTGCTCTCGGACCAGCACGGCAACGCGATCCACCTCGGCGAGCGCGACTGCTCCATGCAACGCCGCCACCAGAAGGTGGTCGAGGAGGCGCCCGCGCCCGGCATCACCGAGGCGCAACGCAGAGAGATCGGCGAGCGCTGTGCGGAGGCCTGCCGCACCATCGGCTATCGCGGCGCCGGCACTTTCGAATTCCTTTTCGAGAACGGCTGCTTCTATTTCATCGAGATGAACACGCGCGTGCAGGTCGAGCACCCGGTCACCGAGATGGTCACGGGCGTGGACATCGTCAAAGAGCAGATCCTGATCGCCGCCGGCGAGCCGCTGCGCTATACGCAGGACGACATCGTAATCCGCGGCCATGCCGTGGAGTGCCGTCTCAACGCCGAGGACTCCGAGACCTTCATGCCGAGTCCCGGCAAGATCACCGAATTCCATGCCCCCGGCGGTCCGGGCGTGCGACTCGAAACGCACATCTATACCGGCTACACGGTGCCGCGCTATTACGACTCCATGATCGGCAAGCTGATCACCCACGGGGAAGACCGCGAGGCCGCGATCGCGCGGATGTGCAATGCGCTGCGCGAGACGGTGATCGACGGCATCAACACCAATATCAAGCTGCAGCGATCGATCCTCAGGGACGGGGCATTCCTGGCGGGCGGGGCGAACATCCACTATCTGGAAAAGAAGCTCGGCATGTGATGCTGAACCGCGTTTCGAGCGACATGAAACGTTCGAGAGGGCGTCGATGTCGGCGCGATTGGATGACTCGGCGCGACGCGGTTCAGGACGTTAAGACTAACGAATGACTCGGACCGGCTTCGAGGCAGGTAGGCACTCGGGGCTGGATCGGACTCGCCGATGCCCTCGCGCAACGCAATCAATCCGATCTTTTAGTCACTTAAATCGCGTCGACTCCGGCGCTTACGAACCGCTGCGAGATCGAGACCGCATGAACACTGCGCATATTGTGCCGGACGCGATTTAAATGGGTTGGCTGCAGCTTTCGATCGAGGTGCCGAAACCGGACGCCGAGGGAATCGCCGCCGTCCTGGAAGACGCCGGCGCACTCTCCGTAACGCTCGCCGATGCCGCCGACGAACCCCAGCTCGAGCCGGGCCCGGGCGAGACGCCGCTCTGGTCGCAGGTCAAGGTCTCGGCACTGTTCGATGCGGATCCCGAGGGCGAGGCAGTGGTCGGCCGTTTGGTCGATCAACTGGTGCGCGAGCCGCGCTCCGCAGGTGCTTGCGGGCCTCGCGTCGAACGGATCGAGGATCAGGTCTGGGAGCGGGTCTGGCTCGACACCTTCAAGCCGACCCGCTTCGGTCGGCGTCTTTGGGTCTGTCCGCACGGGCAGGATCCGGATGATCCGGAGTCCGTCGCCGAGGCCGTGGTCGTCGCGCTTGATCCGGGGCTGGCCTTCGGGACCGGGCATCATCCGACCACCGCGCTCTGTTTGGAGTGGCTCGACGGTACCGCGCTCGACGGCAAAACGGTTCTGGATTACGGCTGCGGCTCGGGGATCTTGGCGATCGCGGCGCTGCGCTTGGGCGCTGCACGAGCGATCGCCGTCGACCATGATCCCCAAGCCTTAGAAGCAACGCGGGACAACGCCCTTGCAAACGGGATCGCAGACCGGCTCGAGATCTACGGGCCTGACGAGATGCCCGAGCTGAAGGTCGATGTCACCATCGCCAACATCCTCGCCGGGCCGCTGATCTCGCTGGCCCCTCGGCTTGTCCGGTCGCTGCGACCGGGCGGCGCGCTGGCCGTCTCGGGCGTGCTTGCCGAGCAGGTCGCGACAGTCCGCGCGGCCTATGACGAGCGGATCGAGCTCGCACCGACACGCCTGCGCGAGGATTGGGCACTCATCTGCGGGACGCGCCGGTAGGGTGGACAAGCGTAGCGCAGTCCACCGGCGCCGGATCAGGGATCGGTGGACTGCACTCTCGCATGTCCGCCCGATCCTACATGTCGACCCGACCGCTCCGATCGGCGACGTGGCCGGGCGGGCGAGTCAGGCTCGTTTCGAAACATGATTGCTTCAATCGCGCCTACTGTATCGAGTCCGTCCATGAATCGCTCATTCGCCATCGGCCCCCACCGCTTCGAAAACAATCTCATCCTTGCCCCGATGGCCGGGGTGAGCGATCGTCCGTTCCGTGCGCTTTGTCGGCGTCTGGGTGCAGGGCTCGCGGTTGCCGAGATGGTCTCCTCGAACACCGCGCTTTGGGGCACTCGCAAATCGGTGCGACGTCTGGACTACGCGGGCGAGGCCGGTCCGGTGTCGGCGCAGATCGTCGGCGCGGATCCGCTCGACATGGCCGAAGCGGCCCGGATCAATGTCGACCTGGGCGCCGACATCGTCGACATCAATATGGGCTGTCCCGCAAAGAAGGTCTGCAAACGCGCGGCGGGCTCTGCGCTGCTGCGCGACGAGGTCCTGGTCGGGCGCATCCTCGAGTCCGTGGTGGCTGCGGTCGCGGTCCCGGTCACCTTGAAGATCCGCACAGGCTGGTCGCCCGAGACCCGCAATGCCGTGCGGGTTGCGCAGATCGCGCAGGAGTCCGGGATCGCCGCCTTGACCGTCCACGGGCGTACGCGTGCCTGCAGCTACGGCGTACCCGCCGAATACGACACGCTCCGTGCCGTCCGCGCGGCCGTGACGATACCGCTTATCGCCAACGGCGACATCACGAGCCCCGAACGCGCGAAACAGGTTCTGGACTGCACCGGCGCCGATGCTATCATGATCGGACGCGCGGCCCGGGGGCGTCCCTGGATCTTCCGCGACGTCGCGGCTTACCTGACCTCGGGCACCCTGCCGGTCGAGCCGCCCGGGCACTGGATCCATGCGCTCCTGCGCGAGCATCTCGATGCCCTGTATCGCTTTTACGGCGCCCATGCCGGCGTGCGGATCGCACGCAAACACATCTCCTGGTACTGCCGTTACTTACCGGGTGCAGCGGCCTTCAGAGACATCGTCAACGGGACAGAAACCCCGGCGGAGCAGTTGTCGCGGGTCGCCGCGTTCTTCGAGCAATGCCCCGAAACGGAGAATCAAGCAGCATGAATTCAGTCGCCTTGGACAGTGTATCCGAACCGACATCGACGGGGCTGCAGGTGGTGGAGGCGGATCGCACCGACCCCTTGAGCAAATGCGTGCAGGATGCGCTGCGCTTCTACCTGGAGAACATGGCGGGACACGACGTGGCCAACCTCTACGCCCTGGTGCTCGAGGAAGTCGAGCGCCCCATGTTCGACACCGTTCTGGACCACACCAACGGCAACCTGAGCCACGCCGCGAAGATCCTCGGCTTGACGCGCGCCACCCTGCGCAAGCGCCTCGCCGCGTACGGGATCGAGCGCGCGCGCTGACCCCGAATCCCCGGCCGCACCGCGCGCCCTCATTCAGATCATCAGACCCGGATCGACCTCCATGCACTCCATTCATCGCGCCCTGATCAGCGTGTCCGACAAGACCGGCTTGGCCGCCTTCGCCCGCGAGCTTGCCGCCAAAGGCGTGGAGATCCTCTCCACCGGCGGGACTGCCCGGCTCCTCACCGAGCAGGGCATCCCGGTGACGGAGGTCTCCGACTACACCGGCTTCCCCGAGATGATGGACGGTCGGGTCAAAACCCTGCACCCGCGCATCCACGGCGGGATCCTCGGCCGTCGCGGCGTGGACGACCGGGTCATGCGGGAGAACGAGATCAAGCCGATCGACCTGGTCGTCGTGAATCTCTACCCCTTCGAGCAGACCGTGGCCGATCCGGCCTGCGATCTGGCCACGGCCATCGAGAACATCGATATCGGCGGACCGACCCTGCTGCGCGCCGCGGCCAAGAACCACGCGTCCGTTTCCGTGGTCGTCGACTCGGCCGACTACCCCCGTATCACCGCGGAGATCGCCGCCCACGGCGGGGTGAGCGAGGCCACGCGCTTCGATCTGGCGGTCAAGGCCTTCGAGCATACCGCCCGCTACGACGGCGCCATCGCCAATTATCTCGGCGCAAGGCTCGCGACCGACACCCCCGGCGCCTTCCCGCGCACACTGAGCCTGCAGCTCGCTCGCAAGCAATCCATGCGCTATGGCGAGAATCCGCATCAGAACGCGGCCTTCTACATCGAGCACGGCGCCCTGGAAACCAGCATCGCCACGGCAAACCAGATCCAAGGCAAGGAGCTGTCCTACAACAACATCGCCGATACCGATGCGGCGCTCGAGTGCGTGAAGCAGTTTTCCGAGGGCCCCGCTTGCGTCATCGTCAAGCACGCCAACCCCTGCGGTGTCGCCCTGGGCGCCAACCTGTTGGATGCCTACGAGCGCGCCTACAGCACCGACCCGGAATCGGCCTTCGGCGGCATCATCGCCTTCAACGGCGAGCTCGACGGCGAGACGGCCCGAACCATCGTCGAGCGTCAGTTCGTCGAGGTCATCATCGCGCCTCGAGTGACCGCCGAGGCAAGCGAGGCGGTCGCCGCCAAAAAGAACGTCCGGTTGCTCGAATGCGGCGAGTGGGACAGCGAGCTGGTCCACCGGCTCGACTACAAGCGCGTGAACGGCGGTCTGCTGGTCCAGGATGCCGACTTGCGCCTGACCGAGTCGCTGAAGACCGTCACCGAGCGCGCGCCGAGCGAGCAGGAGCTTGCCGACCTGCTCTTCGCCTGGCGGGTGGCCAAGTTCGTCAAATCCAACGCCATCGTCTACGGCCGCGACGCCATGACGATCGGTGTGGGCGCCGGCCAGATGAGCCGAGTGAACTCCGCACGCATCGCCTCCATCAAGGCCGAGCAGGCGGGCCTCGTGGTCGCCGGTGCCGTCATGGCCTCGGACGCCTTCTTCCCGTTCCGCGACGGGATCGACCAGGCCGCGGCGGCAGGCATCACGGCCGTCATCCAGCCCGGCGGCTCCATGCGCGACGAGGAGACCATCGCCGCCGCGAACGAGCACGGAATCGCGATGATCTTCACGGGCATGCGTCATTTCAGGCATTAAATCGCGTCCGGTCCGACAGGCACTGTTTTCGTTTCGGCGTGGCCTTGGAGCCACCAACCACGCCGGAGTCAACGCGATTTAAGTTTATATTTTCAATTATTTGAAGCGCGCCGACCTCGATCGACGCCATCACCTCCTTGACTCACACAGGACGCGGTTCAATGGGCATCCACCCGACGGCCATCATCGAAGACGGCGCCGACCTGCATCCCTCGGTCAGTGTCGGCCCCTATTCGATCATCGAGTCCGGGGCCGTCCTCGGCGAAGGCTGTCGGATCGAGTCCTGCGTGCGCATCTTCGGCTCGACCCGGATGGGCGCGCACAACCGGGTCTGTCACGGGGCGACGCTCGGCTCGGAGCCTCAGGACCTCGGCTTCAAGCCTGAGCTGGCGCGGCCGCTGGTGATCGGCGATCACAACCACTTCAAGGAAGGGGTGAACATCAGCTGCGGCATCAAGTCCGAGGCGGGCACCCGCATCGGCAGTCACAATTATTGGATGGCCTTCTCGCATGCGGGCCATGACTGCATCGTCGGCGACCACAACATCTTCGCCAACACGGCCACGCTCGCCGGTCATTGCGAGGTGGCGGATCGGACCTTCCTCTCGGGGCAGGTCGCCGTGCATCAGTTCTGTCGGATCGGCGCCTATGCGATGGTCGCCGGGGTCACGGGTGTCGCGCAGGACGTGCCGCCGTTCGCCTTGGTCGACGGTCATCGGGCGCGCATCGTGGGGCTCAACGTGGTCGGCTTGCGCCGCGGCGGTTTCTCGCAGGAGCAGCGCACGCGCATCAAGGCCGTCTATCGGCTGGTCTTCCGCTCCGGCCTGCGCTCGGGCGAGGCACTCGCCCGAGCCGAGCAGGAGTATCCGGGCCCGGAGACTCGATCCATCGTCGAATTCATTCAGTCAAGCCGGCGCGGCGTCGTCTCGTTTTGAACCGCGTCCGGAGCGAAATGCTGATTCGTGAGTGAGATCGACGTTGGCTGCATCCACGACCCTTAGCCGGGACGCGGTTTAAAATAATCTATTTTTTAATCGTTTAAACCGCGCCGGCTCCAGCGCTCGTCAAATCTGCCGGAGCCGATCCCATCCCAAAACATCGCATACCGCGCTGAGCGCGGTTTAAAGGTGACAGGTATGAAGATCCTGATCGTCGGCAATGGCGGGCGCGAGCACGCCCTTGCGTGGAAGGCCGCACAATCGCCGCTGGCCGAGCGCGTTTACGTTGCGCCCGGCAACGGCGGCACCGCGCATGAGCCCAAGGTGGAGAATCTGCCGATCACGGCGGACGACATTCCCGCACTGGTGCGTTTTGCCACCGAGCAGTCAATCGACCTGACGATCATCGGCCCGGAGGCACCCCTGGTCGCGGGCGTCGTCGATGCCTTCAAGGCGGCCGGTCTGCGCTGTTTCGGACCGACCCGCGACGCCGCGCAGCTCGAGGGCTCGAAGGCCTTCACCAAGGATTTCCTCGCGCACCATCGCATCCCGACGGCGGCCTACGGCGTCTTTACCGAGACCGAGCCTGCGCTCGCCTATCTGCGTCGCGTCGGCGCACCCATCGTCATCAAGGCCGACGGTCTCGCCGCGGGCAAGGGTGTCATCCTGGCCGAGGATCTCGCGACCGCCGAGGCGGCGGTGCAGGACATGCTCGGCGCCGGGCGCTTCGGCAGTGCGGGCAATCGCGTGGTCATCGAGGAATTTCTGACCGGCGAGGAGGCGAGCTTCATCGTCATGGTCGACGGTGCGCACATCCTGCCGCTTGCCACCTCGCAGGATCACAAAGCCCGCGACGACGGCGACCGCGGACCCAACACCGGCGGCATGGGCGCCTATTCCCCCGCCCCGATCGTCACCCCGGAGATCCACGATCGCGTCATGCGCGAGGTGATCGAGCCGACCGTCGCCGGGCTCGCCGCCGAGGGTATCCATTATGTCGGTTTCCTTTACGCCGGCCTCATGATCGCCGCCGACGGGACACCCAAGGTGCTCGAGTACAACTGCCGGCTCGGCGATCCGGAGACCCAGCCGCTGCTGATGCGTCTGGAATCCGACCTGGTCGAGCTGTGCCTGGCCGCGATCGAAGGTCGTCTCGATCAGGTCAGAGCCGCCTGGGATCCGCGGCCCGCACTGGGGGTGGTCATGGCGGCCGGCGGTTATCCGGACAGCTACGAGACCGGCCACCCGATCAGCGGGTTGAACGCCGGGTTGCCCTCGGACGTCAAGGTCTTCCAGGCCGGCACAACGGCGGATGGAACGGCGATTCGGACCAACGGCGGACGTGTCCTCTGCGTCACCGCACTCGGAAACAGCGTTTCCGAGGCCCAGTCCCGGGCCTACCAAGCCATCGAGAATATTCGGTGGGAAGGCTGCCAGTTCCGACGCGATATCGGTTATCGGGCGATCGCCCGCGAGCGGTCGAGCTGAAGGTTGCCGAGGGTAGGCATCAGGAAAAGACCTTCCAGAGAATCGCCATCGTGAAGGCGAGATTGAACCCGACCATCCATTTCAACAGAGCCAGGTTCGATCTCAGTTCCGAAATATCGCGGTTGTATTCGGCGATTGCCTTCGCCGCCGCGCGAGCCTTCTCGTCATCGGCCCCCGCGCTCAGAAGGGCGTCATACACCTCTGCAATCATCGTGGTTATCAACGGGCCTCGTTCTCGGTCGTGTTGAATTCGGGGCTTGCCTGGTCGCGAGGCGTTGTTCCGGTACTTGCCGACCGATCAGGGTTCAGCGTGTCCCGCCTCGGCCTGACCCTCGGGCTGCGCCGGGTAGAAGGTCTTATCAAACAGTTGCTCGGCGCTGTAGGGGCATCGGTCCGGAAAGGTGCTCGACGGCAGACCGCTTTCATCGCTGGCCAACCCGACTGCGTCGGTATACGCCTCGCCGATGGTTGAAGGCAATCGCGCCTTGAGACCAGGGGCCTGTTTGAGCAATTTGTCCAACCGGTTGCGCTGCTCGATGAGGGTCGCGCGCCAGCTGTCGCCTTTGAATTCACGCCAGCGCTCGGACAGGGTGCGATACTGATACTCCCACTTCAGCAGATGAGCCAGCAGGACGGTCAATCTGTTTTCGAGCTCGCGCTGCTCGCTCTTGCCCATGTCGCTCAGTTCTTCCACGAGATGCTCGACGTCCAGCTCCGAGTAGCGCCCGGCACGCAGCAATTGGACGTGGCGCTCCGCCCAAGCCGAATAATCAATCTTATAGAGTGTTGCGAGGTCGGTCATATCCTGGTCCAGCGCCTGCCGAGTCTGCATCGAGAGTCGGTGAAGTCGCGAGTCGTCTGCACTCGGAACTGCCCATGCCCATGCCCATGCCCATGCCCATGCCCATGCCCATGCCCATGCCCATGCCCATGCGTATGCGTATGCGTATGCGTATGCGTATGCGTATGCCGACAGGGTAGCGGATTTAGACGGATTTTTTCCAGAGCCGATCCGGGCAGAGCTTCCCGAGGGCAAAAAAAAGCCCGGCGGGGAGCCGGGCTGGAAACGTCTCATGATGAGAGAGACGAGGAGGACACTGGTATCGATCTTTAAGGTCTCGGGCTCCGCCGGTCGCCGACAGGCCCGAGACATCGATGTTCTGATTTCCGATCTTCGATCTCTAAACCGCGTCTTGCCGAGATGGTTGTCTGCAGCGAGGCCGATCTCACCTCGTACCGATTTTAACGATAACGGACGCGGTTTAGATGTGACGAGCCCCTCAGTGCATGAACAGACCGCCGTTGACCGGCAGGTTCGCGCCGGTGATGTAGGCGCTCTCGTCGCCGGCCAGGAAGGCGATCGCCGCGGCGATCTCCGCCGGCTGTGCCATCCGACGCATCGGGACACCCGAGATAATGCTGTTGCGCACGGTGTCGTCCATCGCCAGGGTCATGGCGGTCTCGACATAACCGGGCGAGACGGTGTTGACGGTGACGCCCTTGGATGCGCCCTCTTGGGCCAAGGCCATCGTGAAGCCGTGCATACCGGCCTTGGCAGCCGAATAGTTGGCTTGACCGAACTGACCGCGCTGTCCGTTGACCGAAGAGATGTTGATGATCCGACCGAAGCCGCGCTCGAGCATCCCTTCCCAGACATTGCGCGTCACGTTGAAGACGCTGTCCAGGTTGACCCGCATCACCGCATCCCACTGCGCGTGTTCCATCTTTTTGAAGGTCTTGTCGCGGGTGATACCGGCACAGTTGATGAGGACGTCGACCGGCCCGTGCTTCTCGGTGATCTCCTTGATCATGCGCGCGCTGTCTTCGAAGGAGGACACGTCGGCGGCGATGGTGTCGATGGCGAAGCCCTCGGCCTCGCGATCTTTCTTCCAGGTTTCCGCAACAGCGGCCTCGGAAGGATGATGATTGGCGATGACCGTGCAGCCGTCCTTCGCCAGACGGGTGCAAATCGAGGTGCCGATTCCGCCGATGCCGCCGGTCACGAGTGCGATACGAGCCATGTCTCTTTCCTCCGGGATTTTATTGGTGTCTTTCGTTCATCAAGGTCCGGAGCGATCAACACGCGATCCGCTCACGGAGGCCCGGGATCTTCCGATCACGAACCATTCGCAAGCCCCCGCGCAGGGCGCTTGCGAATGGCGGCCCATCCTTGGGCTGCCGAGTCTAACCAACTGCCGAATTAAGCAGCCGGAACACTCTTGCGCAGGTCGGCGGACACGTCGGCCATGCTCTTCTCGATCCAGCTGCGATAGTCGTCACGGACTTCGGTAACGGCCTGCATGCTGGTCTTGCCTTCGGCCAGAACGCGCTCGCTCAGCTCCTTGGTGGCCTCGACCTGGCCCTTGAAGAACTCATTGTAGCCCTTGGACTCGGTCGCGAGCTTCATCACACGCATGGCGTGCTCCATGTAGAGGCTCATGGCATCCATCTGGCGTGCAGACATCTTCTCGAACATGCGGACGTTCAGCTCGCCGAGGCTGGACATGCGCTCGACGGTCTTGGTGGTGAGCTCGTTGACGGTGTTCAGGGTGTCGTTGGTGTTGGTCATGAGTTGTTGCTCCGATGTGTTGTGCAGTGCAGCAATTGTTGCAGTGCACAATAGTCGTCTGATCAGCCTCTGTCAACACCGTTTCCTTCAATCCAAAGCATTCAGGATGCAGCACCCCGATCCTCTTACGCCTAGGCAGATGCGTCACCGCCGTCGTCTTTGTCTTTGCCTTCGGCGGGCGATGGTGTCTTGCGATCGGTCTTGCTCCGACGATCGCCGCCGAGATCAAAACCCGCCGCGCGCATCAGCTCGCCTTGAATCTCCGACCACAGCTCGACATTTTTTTGGGTCATCCGGGTCATGGCATCGAACGGGGTCTCGCCCAAGGAGCGGACCAGCTCGTGATGTTGTTTGGAGAAGAGATCGAGCGAGCCTTCGAGATAGCGCGCGAACATGCCTTGGAGGGTGCCGCCGTAGAAGCGGATGATTTGAGACAACATGGTCGCGCTGAACAGCGGCTCTCCGCCGCTTTCCTCCTCGAGCATGATCTGCAGCAGGATGGAACGCGTAATGTCGTTGTCATTCGCCGTGTCGACCACCTTGAAGGCGGTGCAGTGCATGACGAGGTCACGCACGTCGGCGAGCGTGATGTAGCGACTGACTTCGGTGTCGTAGAGCCGCCGATTCGGGTACTTCTTGATAATGCGCTCGTCGTTCATTGGCATCTAGGCCGTGTCGTCCTTCAATCCGAAGAAGTGTACCCCAGTCGAGACGGGGTACGACCTGCAGGGCCCGGCGATCCCTCGCCGGGGGACTCCCCGCCCGTGTTCGGATCAGACCCGCTCGACGGCCAGCGCCACACCTTGCCCGCCGCCGATGCAAAGGGTCGCGAGACCCTTCTTGGCATCGCGCTTCTGCATCTCGTAGAGCAGGGTCACCAGCACGCGAGCACCGGACGCGCCGATCGGGTGACCGATGGAGATGGCGCCGCCGTTGACGTTGACCTTACTCAGATCCCAGCCCATCTCGTGATTGACCGACATCGCCTGCGCGGCGAAGGCCTCGTTGGCCTCGATCAGGTCGAGGTCCTTGGGTGTCCAGCCGGCCTTTTCCAGGCACTTGGTCGAAGCCGGGATCGGGCCGGTGCCCATGATAGCAGGATCCACACCGGCGCTCGCGAAGGCGACCAGTCGGGCCATTGGCTTCAGACCGAGCTCCTTGGCCTTGGACTCCTTCATGACCACGACCATCGCCGCACCGTCATTGATGCCCGAGGCGTTGCCGGCGGTAACCGTGCCGGCCTTGTCGAAGGCCGGACGCAGCTTGCCGAGCGTCTCGGCCGTGGTGCCGGGGCGCGGAAACTCGTCCGTGGCGAAGACGACTGGGTCGCCTTTGCGCTGCGGAATGCTGACCGGAACGATCTCGTCGGCGAAGCGGCCCGACTTGATCGCCGCCTCGGCCTTCTGCTGCGACGCGGCCGCAAACGCGTCCTGGGCGTCGCGGGTGAACGCGTATTTCTTGGCGATGTTCTCTGCCGTCACGCCCATGTGATACTGATTGAAGGCGTCCCAAAGGCCATCGACGATCATGGTGTCCTTCATCGACCAATCGCCCATGCGCTGGCCTTCGCGCGAGCGCGGCAGGACATGCGCGGATTGACTCATGCTCTCTTGGCCGCCGGCGATCACGATGTCGGCGTCGCCGCAGGCCACCGCCTGCATCGCCAGATGAACCGCCTTCAGCCCGCTGCCGCAGACCTTGTTGATGGTCATGGCCGGTACGGAGTGCGGGAGCCCCGCGTTCAGCGTCGTCTGACGCGCCGGATTCTGGCCTACGCCGGCGGTGAGGACCTGGCCGAGGATGACCTCGTCGACCTGATCCGGAGAGATCCCGGTGCGCTCCATCAACGCCTTGAGCACGGCGGCCCCGATGTCGGTTGCCGGGAGTGAAGAGAGGCTGCCGCCGAAGGTGCCGACTGCGGTACGGCCCGCATCGACGATGACGATGTTGTCGCTCATGGTGTGAATGCCTTATGAATTTTGGAGTGGACGTCTATTCGGAGATGGCGGGTCGTCACGCGAGGACCCGGCCGCGGGATCTAAAATGCCCCGCTCGCGCCGATAGAGCAACCCCGATCTTACGCCGCTTTGTTGCAGTGCACAAATCGACGTGCTAACGTGTGCTGCAAAGTGACCCAAAGGAGGGCAAAACCATGAGTAACGAAACCTTTTTCAACGACAGCTGGCTGGATCTGCAACGTAAGTACTGGGACAGCTGGACCGAGATGAGCCGCAAGGCGATGGGCACGCAGGGCGGCATGGGCGAGCTCACCAACCCGTGGGAAAGTGCGCTCGACAATTGGTGGAAGGCGATCGCGCCGGCCGCACCGGATGCCTCCAAGGCGTTCATGGAAAAGATGATGGAGCAGGGCAAGGTCTTCTTCCGCTTCGGCGAGACATTTGCCTCCGGGAAGCCGGGCGACGCGTCCTCTCCGGCCGACGGCATGGCGTTCTGGACCAAGGCGCTGGAAGACATCCAGAAGAGCTTCAGCGGTTCGATGGACGACGGCGGCAACGTCATGCAGCGCATGATGTCCTTCTGGGAAATGCCTCTGGACAACTGGCAGCGCATGATGTCCTCGATGTCGCCGATGCCCGGCGATGCCCTGCGCTACATGCCGCATGACCAGGTCAAGGACGGCCTCAACCGCGTGCTGTCCGCGCCCGGGCTGGGCTACACCCGCGAGGAGCAGGGCCAGTATCAAGAGTTGATCCGCGCCTCCATGGACTATCAGAAGGCGCTGCAGGAATACAACGGCTTCTATGCCCAGCTCGGCGTTAAATCCGTCCAGCGGATGGGTGGCTACATCCAAGAGGTCATCGACAGCGGCAAGAGCATCGATTCGGCCCGCGCCCTCTACGATCACTGGGTCATGTCCTGCGAGTCCGTTTACGCCGAAGAGGTCGCGACGCCGGAATACGCTCAGATCCATGGCCATCTCGTCAACGCCCAGATGGCGCTGAAGAAGCGCATGGCAGTGTTGGTCGACGAGAACCTCGGCGCCATGAACATGCCCAGCCGCAACGAGCTGCGCACCCTTCAGGATCGTCTGCAGGAGACCCGGCGCGAGAACAAGAAGCTCAGCCAGAGCCTGCGCGCACTCGAACGCCAAGTTGCGGCCCTTGCCGGCACCCCGATCGAGTCGCCCGCGACGGCCATCAAGTCCGTCGCGCCCGCCGCCAAGGCGCCGGTGCGTAAGAAGGCCGTAACCAAGAGTACCGACTAAGTCGGGCCGTCACCACAGACTTCACGCGCCCTGCGGCCCCCGACACACCGGGCACCGCGGACGCGTATCCAACGATTACCGCGAGGAACCGAACCGTGATGCTCCCGATCGATATCCGGCCCGACAAGCTCACCCAAGAAATGCTGGACTATTCCCGCAAGCTCGGCCAAGGCATGGAAAACCTGCTCAACGCCGAGAAGATCGACACCGGCGTGAGCCCGAAGCAAGCGGTCTACACCGAAGACAAGCTGGTGCTCTACCGCTACGACACGCCCGAAGGCGTGACCCCCGATCCGGTCCCGCTGCTGATCGTCTACGCCTTGGTGAATCGGCCCTACATGACCGACATCCAGGAAGACCGTTCGACGATCAAGGGTCTCTTGGCGACCGGGCAGGACGTCTATCTGATCGACTGGGGTTACCCGGACCAGGCCGACCGCGCCATCACGCTCGACGACTACATCAACGGCTACATCGACCGCTGCGTCGACCATATCCGCGAGGCGCACGGGGTCGAGAAGATCAACATCCTCGGCATCTGTCAGGGCGGTGCCTTCAGTCTGATGTACACCTCGATGCATCAAGACAAGGTCAACAGCCTCGTGACCATGGTCACCCCGGTGGACTTCAAGACCCCGGACAACCTGCTGTCGGCTTGGGTGCAGAACGTCGACATCGACCTCGCGGTCGACACCATGGGCAACATCCCCGGTGAGCTGTTGAACTGGACCTTCCTCTCGCTCAAGCCGTTCAGCCTGACCGGTCAGAAATACGTCAACATGGTCGACGTGCTCGACGACCCGGACAAGGTGAAGAATTTCCTGCGCATGGAGAAGTGGATCTTCGACAGCCCGGATCAGGCCGGCGAGACCTTCCGTCAGTTCATCAAGGACTTCTATCAGCGCAACGGCTTCATCAACGGCGGCGTCATGCTGGCAGGCCAGGAAGTCGACCTGAAGAACGTTACCTGCCCGGTCCTGAACATCTATGCGATGCAGGACCACCTGGTGCCGCCGGATGCCTCCAAGGCGCTGAAGGGCTTGACCGGCAGCAAAGACTATACCGAGCTGGCCTTCCCCGGCGGGCACATCGGCATCTATGTCAGCGGCAAGGCGCAGAAAGAGGTCACCCCCGCCATCGGGAAGTGGCTGAACGCGCACTCGGCTTAAACCGCGTCCGGAGCGAGATGCTCACTTTCGAGTCACGGGCTGCCGCGTTTACGCGGCAGCCGACCTCGTAGCCGGACGTGCCTCCGAGCCTTCATCGATCGTCTCGTCGATCGGCTGCATCGCCTGATCGACGTAGCGGTACCCCGGCCGCCGCGTATCCTCCCTCACCCGCCGATAAAGCCGCCACACCCGCCAGGCGTAAGCGAGCAAACCGCCGTAGGTGGTCGCGACCTCCCGAACGCGGCGTGGGTAGAAGACCCATACAGGTTCGATAGGAAGCTCCGAGCGCCGCTCCGTGCGGATCTTGCGACGCAGAAACCCGCCCTGAAGCGGATGCACCCGCTCGAACCTGAAGCAGCCGTAAAACTCCAGCGCGATCTCCATGATGCGTTTCGGATTGCGTCTGAAGGCCGCGGCCCGCCGCATCAGGGTTTCCAGGTGCTCCAGCGAATAGTAGCTGTCCCACGCGCGACGATAGACACCCTGCCACTCCTGCGCGCTCATCCGCGGATGGGTCGTACAGACATGCTCGAGGTCGTAGCGGTTCAGATCCGGGTCGAGCGGCGCCCCCTTCGCATGCAGCGCCTGGTGGTCGGCGGAGCCGGGAAGCGGCGTCAGACAGAAGAACTCGAGGATGTCGAGCGGCAGCTCGCGCTTGATCGTCTCGATGTCGTTCAGGATGCGTTCCGGCGTGTCGTCCGGAAAACCCAGGATGTAGCCGCAATAGGTCGTCACGCGCTGCTGCTGCCAGGCGAGCAGCATGTTGCGATAGTTGGCGATCTTGTTTTGCTTCTTGTGCGCGGATTTGAGGTTGTCCGCGTTCACGCTCTCCAGTCCGATGAACACCCGCGAGACACCCGCCGCCCGCGCCTTGGTCACGAACCCCGGCAGGGTGTGACACATGGTATCGACCTGGATGGTGAAGTTGAGCTTCACACCGAGCTCGCGGCGCAACGCCGCGATGCGCTCGAAGATCGGCTCCCAGTTGCGATTGCGCGCAAAGTTGTCGTCGGTGATGAAGTAATGGCGGATCCCGTGGACCAGGTTGGCGCGCAGCAGCTGCTCGATGTCGTCCGGGTCGCGGAAGCGGGATTTGCGGCCCTGGACGTTGATGATGGTGCAGAAGCTACAGAGAAAAGGACAGCCGCGCCCGGCGTCGAACGTGCCGGGCATCGGGGCGTAGCGCCGCGCCACCTCGGGCGGGAGATAGGGCATGGTCTTGCCCTGCAGGTCCGGGAGCTCCGCCATGTGGTTGTAGAGCGGCTCCAGGCGCCCTTCATCGGCCGCACGGAGCAGGTCGGTGAAATGCTCCTCGGCCTCGCCGGCAAAGAGGGTGACCCCCAGATCCATGGCCTCCTGCAGCTCCGGAGGGACGCCCGGCAGCATCGCCAGAGAGCCGCTGACATGGAAGCCGCCCATGACGACCTGCAGCCCTGCCGCCCGAAAACGTCGCGCCAGGTCCATGGCACGGGGGAACTGGTTGGATTGGACGCCCACCAGACAGACCAGCCCCCGACCGCCGTTGTCTCGGATGCGGCGGATGATCCGTTTCACCGGAACCACCGTGTTGGTCTCGTCGTAGGCGTTGACCTCGATGCGCACGCCCTCGCCCAAGACGCCGGATTGATCCGCAGCACGGGTCAGCCCATAGAGGCTCGCGAGCGAGTTGGACGGGATCCATGCCTTGACCCACTGGATGACGTAGCCCTCGTCGTCATAGTGCGACGGCTTGATCAACTCCACATGAAAACGGGTCGTGGTCGCGCTGCTCGGAAGCATGATGGCCCCTCGTCGACGGAGAAACGGATGACCGGCGCGGACTGGAGCCTGTACGGCTCCCGACACCGAACACCTCGGTTCTGCGGACACACAGACGGCTAGGATTCGGTCATCCAAGGCGGATTGTGCGGTCGATGCTAAACCGCGTCCACAGCGAAACGCCAACTTTCGAGCGGGCGGCCCGCATGAAATACGCATCGGCGGCGCCCGCTCGATGTCGCGGGGCTGTCGCCCTCGACGCGACCCGTGGCATGATCCGGCGCTGACCCACCGGAGATCATTCCGACACTTCGGCCTTGCAAGGTTGCCGGGTATGCACCTCGAACACGCACAAACTGCACACGACGTTGATTCCCGTCGGATCACCGCGGCTCTCGCCGCCTCACGAATCGAGCTCGAGGGCGCGCCGCCCGAGTATGACCGCGGTGCGGGCCAAGGCCCGCGCCCGGAGGCGTTGCGATGAGCGAGCAGGAGCAGGACACGACGGACTTCGAGCGCGCCGTGCGCGCACATGACGAGGCCGTCGCGGCAATGGGGCTGGCCATCTGGGTCGGCACCGAGCCGACCTTCACCGACCGCTTCTCGGAGGCGCCCGAGTGGCTGAGTACGGCGTTGGGCGAGGATAAGGCCACCCGCGCAGAGCAACTGCTGTGCGCACTGCAAGGCCGCATGGGCGGACTGGTCTTGCGCACCCAAGGCCGGCAGTATCCCGGGGAAGACCAACCGCGCTGGTGCCTCGGCCTCTATGCCCGGCGCGACGGCACACCCGTCTGGCACGGGCCGCCCGACCCCGCATTCGCGACGACATGTGCGAGCGACTGCGATCTCGGTGTCCTGAGCAACGCGCTCTGCACGCGTCTGCGTGAGATCGGCTGCGGTGTCCGATCGCTCGCCGCGGACGAGGGTTGTCTCCACGTCTTCGCCCGCTTTCCGTGCACCGATCACATGACTCTCGAGGACGACCCGCGTGCCCGCCGGTTCGAGCCGATGCCTGTCGACCCGGGGCACGAGGAGATCCCGACGACGGATGGACTGCCCTGTTTCGTGATCGACCGCATAGCCTGGCAGGACGCAACGGTAGCCCGGATCGCGCTTCCCGATTGCGAATCGGTCGATCAGTTCGGGCGTTGTCTCGCCGCGATCGGCACCGCGGCGACCAACGCGGGCCTGCCCGCACTCATCCTCACCGGCCACCCTCCACCCGTCGATGCAAGCGTCGCCTGGACCACCATCACGCCGGATCCGGCGGTGATCGAGATCAACATGGCGCCCTATCCCGACGTGACCGGGTTGCTCGCCGCCACACGCGCACTCTATGCCGCAAGCGCCGAGCTCGGACTCGCCCCCTATCGTCTCTACTACAACGGCGCGGTCGCCGACTCCGGCGGGGGCGGGCAGATCACCTTCGGCGGGCCCAGTCCGCAGGAGAGCCCCTTCTTCGTCGCAACGCGCGTCTTGCCGCGCCTGGTGCGTTATCTGAACCGACATCCCGCACTCTCCTATCTTTTCGCCCACGACCATATCGGCGGCTCGGGTCAAGCGGTGCGGGCCGACGAGCGCGGGCGCGACGCCTTCCGCGAGCTGCGTCTCGCGCTCGCGTTGCTGGAGCGCGGGCCGCCCCCGGATGCGGAGACGCTGTGGTCGGGACTGTCGCATCTTCTGACCGATGCCGTCGGGAACAGCCACCGCGCCGAGCTCAACATCGAGAAACTCTGGAACCCCTATATACCGGGACGCGGAAAGCTCGGACTGGTCGAGCTCCGCGCGCTGCGCATGCAGCACACACCCGAACGCGCCGCGGCGCTCGCCGCACTGCTGCGGGCCATCATCGCGATGCTCTCCGCCCAAGACTTCGACGCCCCGCTGTGCGATCACGGCGACGACCTACACGACCGCTATGCCCTGCCCTACTACCTCGAACGCGACCTCGAGGAGGTGCTTGCCGATCTGAGCACGGCGGGCCTCGGCCTCGCGGCGCCCTTGACCGAGCTGCTGAGGCGCAACAGCGTGCGTCTGATCGCCCGGGTGCCGCATCGAGACTGCGAGCTGACGATCCGTCGCGCGGTGGAATTCTGGCCCTTGATCGGCGACGTGGGCCGCCAGGATCAGGAGACCTCCCGCCTCGTGGATGCGAGCACGACGCGCGTGGAGGTCTGCCTGCGCACGGTGGAGGGGACGACCGCCGAGGACTTCGACGACTGGCGGCTTTCCGTCGACCAGGTTCGACTGCCCTGGCGTGCCGAGCAGGACCTGCGGGGACCGGCGAAGGTCTTCGGACTGCGCTATCGCAGCTTCGTGCCTTGGCAGGGTCTGCACCCCGCCTTGCCCGCCCGGGGCCCGCTGTCTCTGACGCTCTGGCATCCCGCGCACGCCGACGCCCTGCACCTGACCCTGCACGACTGGCGACCGAGCGGTGGCGGCTACGACGGTCTGCCCGCCGACCTCGCCGAAGCAGCCGCGCGACGGGCCGAACGCTGCGTCGTCGAACCCGCATCGAACCCCGCGCCGGAGACGCTGCATACGCCGCCGCCCGAGGCTGTCACGCCCTACGCACTGGACATGCGCTGGCTTGCACTTGGGCTCGACAAACAAGACCCGGCATGGAACAACGGGGCATGAGCCTGTCTGCCGAGGTCCAACGCTGCGCCGATGCGCTCGCCGCCCTCGAAGCAGCCATCGGCTGTGCCCTCGTGGGCCAACCGCGGGTCGTGCGCGAGTCCGTGGTCGCCCTGGCCGCGGCCGGTCATGTCCTGCTGGAAGGCGTGCCCGGTGTCGGCAAGACCCTCTTGGTGCGCGCGCTCGCTGCCGCCGTCGGCGGGCGCTTCTCGCGGATCCAGTTCACGCCCGACCTGATGCCGAGCGATGTCACCGGGCATGCCGTCTTCGACATGAAGAGCGAGGCCTTCCGGATCCGGCGCGGCCCGATCTTCTGCAACCTGCTGCTCGGCGACGAGATCAACCGCGCACCCGCGAAGACACAAGCGGCGTTGCTCGAGGCCATGCAGGAGCAACAGGTCACGATCGAGGGCACCGCTCTGGCACTGAGCCCACCCTTCCTGGTCTTTGCGACCCAGAACCCGATCGAGCACGAGGGGACCTATCCGCTGCCCAAGGCGCAGCTCGATCGTTTCCTGCTCAAGGTCATCGTCGATCACCCCGATGCGGCCGAAGAGCTGGCCATGGTCCGCCAGGTGACGCACGATCGGGTCGGCGACCGACTCGACGTCTCGGGCGTGCGCGAGGTCCTGAGCGCAACCGATCTACTCGAGGTGCAGCAGGTGACCGCACGGCTGCAGGTCGACGACACTGTCCTCGCCTATGCGGTGCGCTTGGTCCGCTCGGCGCGTGATTGGCCCGGTGTGGAGACCGGCCCCGGCCCCCGCGCCGGTATCGCGCTGGTGCGCGCCGCGCGCGGACATGCGCTCGCCGACGCTCGCGACTACGTCACACCCGACGACATCAAGGCGATGGCCCCCGCCGTGCTGCGCCACCGTCTCGCGCTGGGGGCCGATCTGGAGATCGAGGGTCTCGGCCCCGAGGATGTCCTGCGCGATCTTCTCGCCGGCGTGCCTGCTCCGCGCAGCTAAGCCGCGCCCGGTACGGTATGCGTCATGTGTTGGAGTGGCTTGGCCGCGCCGGTTCCGACGACTGTCGGAGCCGGCGCGGTTTAACCGATTCAAAAATATTCAATTCCAGCCCGTGTCTCACCGGGATCAAGGACATCTCCGAAGCCAAACGCACAATGAAGACGACGCATATCGCTTTGGACGCGGTTTAGAAGCGCATGCAGGCCGAGCACTTCAGTCGCGCTCGACACGCCCGCGGATCACGGGAGAGGCGGCTCGGCACGAGGCCGCGCACCCCGTTGGTCTGGGCTCTCGCCGGCTGGACCATCGTGGGTCTGGCCGCCGTCTGGATCCCGGAGGCCCGCCTCGCCTGGCAAGGCATCGGCATCCTCCTCGGGGTGATCGCCGCGGCCGACCTGCTGGCGCTCCTCGGGCTTCCCTCGCCCGAGCTGCGTCGCCAGATGCAGGGGATCCTCTCGCTCGGCGCCCCGGGCCGGGTCGGACTCACGCTGACCAACCCTTCGACTCGACGTCTTCGGCTCCGCCTCCATGATCTGTATCCGAGCGCCTTCGCCGTTCAGGGCCTGCCGCGCGAGATCGCGCTCGGCGCCGGCACGAGCGCAACGATCGACTATCGCTTGACCCCCTCGCAGCGCGGAAACTTCACCATCCCGGGCTGCGAGATCGCCCTGTGCTCACCCCTCCGGTTCTGGGTCGAGAGGCGCGCGTTGACCCTGTCGACACGCTTGCGCGTCTACCCGAATCTCGCCCGACTCGGTCGCGATATCCTGCCCGCGATGCAGGATCGGCGCGCTGCTGCCGGGGAGCGCGTCCGACCGAGACGGGGCGAAGGGGCGGAGTTCCATCAACTGCGTGATTACCATCGGGGTGATGGCCTGCGGCGGATCGACTGGAAGGCGACGGCGCGGATGCGTAAGCTTATCGCCCGAGAGTACGAGGACGAGCACGACCGACACCTCGTCTTTCTGCTCGACACGGGCCGACGGATGCGCCATCGCGATGCCGGGCACTCGCACCTCGACGAGGCATTGGGTGCGGTGCTCGCCGTCGCCTTCGTTGCCCTCGCCCACGGGGACGCCGTGGGACTGATGACCTATGGCGGTCCTCGACGCTGGTGCGCGCCGCGCAAAGAGCCGCAAACCATGCCCCGGCTGCTCGAGCGGGTCTACGACCTCGAGCCGAGCCTGGATGCCTCCGATCCGCTGCTGGCGGCACGCGAGCTGCTGCACCGGATGCCGAGACGGGCCTTGGTGGTGATGATCACCAACAGTCGGGACGAGGATCAGTCCGGGCTGGAGCGGGCGGCACGGCTGCTGCGACGGCGGCACCTGCTCATGATCGCGGACCTGCGCGAGTCGGCACTCGACCGAAGCCTGGAGGCCCGGATCAGGGATCTGCCGGGCGCGCTGCGGTTCCACGCCGTACAAGGTTGGCTCGCCACGCGGCGACGGCATGGGGAGCGTTTGCGTCATCTCGGCATCGAGAGCCTCGATCTCCTGCCGGCGCAGTTGTCGGGCGCTTTGGTGGGCCGATATCTCGCCATCAAGCGAGCCGGTCGGCTTTGATTTTAATATCTTGAATCGCGCAGGCTCCAGCGGCCTTCAAGTCTGCCGGGGCCGATCCCATGCAAAAACATCGCATGCCCCGCTGGGCGCGGTTCAAGTGCGAACACCCGCACGCCAATCCATCCGTCTCAGGAGCCAAAGAATGCGTTATCTGCTCGGCGCCCTTGCGCTCGCCGCATCCATCCCCGTTCAGGCGGCCATCCCGGCGACCCCGGTCATGACCGTCTACAAGTTCAACGGTCCGATGGAGGTGCCTTACTACAACGCCGACAGCTTCGCGCGCTCGGGCGCGAAATCCTCGGCCGGAACCCTGACGCAGGGAACCTCCGTGATCCCCTGCCTGATGATCCGAAACGGCAAACCCTTGACGGACAGCTCGGGGACGCCTTACGTCGGGTTCGAGGTGCTCGTCGACCCGAGGAAGGCAAGCCGCGGCGACACCGATCGCTTCAAGAGCACCGTCGCCGCGCGCAAGTCAAAAAAGGTTCAAAATCATCACTGCCCCTCAAGCGTGAAGAACGTCATCAATGTCCGCAACCTCTACGCGCTCGAGAAGGCGCCCTTCTTCGATCCGCCGTCGAGCGGTCGTGCCGGCAATCCGGGCGGTGCGAGCGAGCTCGACCGCATCGTGCGCAGCTTCCACGCATCGAGCCAGTGCGAGAGTGCCAATCGCAGCCTGACCGGCCGCCGCGCGGCTCTGGATCGGGCCTGGAGCGACTTCATCCGCAGCAACGGGCGGCTCGGCTCCGAGACCACGCTCGCGCGTGCGAAGCATCTCGACTACGCCATGCGCACGGCCATCTACGAGGGCCATCTCGAACGCGGCTGCAACGCCTACGGGGCCTGCGAGCGCAACATCATCGTGCTCTCGATCCGCAACCGCGCGGTCGGCCAGTGTCTGAGCCGTCAGGGGTGCAAGTTCCCGGGCGACTTCCAGGGTGTCTCCTCCTCGGTGTCCCAGTACAACATCTGGGACGAATACCTGACCCAGATCTCCGGCCTCACGGCCTGCTACCTGCGCCCCGATCTCGCGGACAACGACCGCTATGCCAAGCTCCAAGCCATGTACACCCAGTCGGTCGGGGATGCCGAGCGGATCCTCTTCGGCAGCGAGCGTGATCTGCAGGCGGTCTTTCCGGAGAATCGACTTTCGGATCTGACATCGATGCGCCATTACTATCATGCCCCCGCGATGGGCAAGTGCTTCCCGAACCACGACCGCGTCGAGTACATGACAGGTGCGGTCGCGCGCAACGGGGACGATTTCGCCCTGATCGCCAATACTCGAATCAAGGTCGGACCGGCGAGCGGCGACGGCTATCGCTTCGAGGAGTTCCGCTTCGACGAGACCCCGGAGCGCGATGTCGTCCGGACTGAAAACAATTATCCGGGCTTCATCGTCGACGGCCGCAAGGTGTCGCTTCGCAAGCCCAAGTCATGCCCGCCCTACGGGATCCCGAGCGGCTGCCGCTCGGGCAACGTCGGACGCTATCGCACGACCCCGAGCTGGCTCTCCTCCGGCAAACCGGTGGAGATCACCTGCAGCATCCAGGACCGGGGCGAGGCCTGCCGCGGCAACGCCACGACACGCACGGCCGCCGTCGGCGGTGTGTGCGACAAGGAGATGCGCCCGGTCGCCGGCGTACATTGATGCGAGGTCATATCCCATGAGCGCACTTCCGGTCACCTACCTCGAGATCGTCGGCCCCCTGATCGACACGGCCAGGGAGATCCTCGAACGCGGCGAGAGTCTGAGCCCCTTCGCGTTCGTCGGAAATCTGACGACCGGAGAAACCTTTCCGGTCCTGCTGAGCACCGCCACGGACGAGGAGAAGGACGGGGCGGCGGCCATGATTCGCCGGCTCGCCGAGCTGCACGAGGCGGACTTCATCTTCATGATCATGGAAGCCTGGTCCTTGCCGCCGAGCAAGGTCGGGCAATTCCGGGAGATCATCGAGGAATACGGATCGATCGGCGCCTCGCCCTATCGGATCGACGTCGCCTCCTTCGCGCTCGAAACCCGCCATGGGCTCTGGGTGACCCAGATCCCGATCGAGCCCAAGGACGCTTCGGAGACGCAGCGTACCTTCGGCCGACCGCAGTTCCAGCATTTCACCGATGCCAAGGGGCGATTCGTCGATCTATTGCCCGTGAAGGACGGCGAGCGGGCGGCTCACCGAACGCTGCATTAAACCTAGATCCGGCAGTTGACCGCTTCGTGCTTCATGCAAGGCTTTGACTGCCTTGAAGATCGTGGTCGTCCGAGGGATCACCCGCCGAGTGACGGCCGCTACGCCCCCTGGAGCACGCCCCGCGCGGCGCCCGGCTGCGTTGCAACGCGTTGGCGTAGAACCACTACGCCGCCTCGTTGCGCCTTGCCGGACACCGCGCGGAACGCACTCCAGGGGGCGTTCAACTGCCGGATCTAGGTTAAACCGCGCAAGGCGTCGCGGTCATTCCAAGCGACGCGGCGAGCAGCCGGACCATGCCGGACTCGATCTCGGGCATCGACACGCCCGGGACCAGGTCCGACAGCCGGGTCACGGCAAGACCGGGATAACCGCAGGGGTTGATTCGCCCGAATGGCTCCGGATCCAGGTTCACGTTCAGGGCGAGACCGTGGTAACTGCAGCCGTTGCGGATGCGCAGACCGAGCGAGGCGATCTTGGCACCGGCGACATAGACACCGGGCGCATCCGCGCGACGCTCGGCCGCTACATCCAGGGTTGCGAGCAGATCGATGACGACCTGCTCCAAGAGACTCACCAGCCGCTTGACCCCGAGCCCGGCCCGACGCAGATCGAGCAAGACGTAGACGACCAACTGTCCGGGGCCGTGATAGGTGACCTGCCCGCCGCGGTCCACCTTGACGACCGGGATTCGGCCCGGATCCAGCAAGTGCTCCTCGCGGCCGGCCTGGCCGAGCGTGAACACGGGCGGGTGCTCGAGCAACCAGAGCTCATCGGGGGTGTCGGGGCCGCGCAGATCGGTGAACCCGCGCATCGCCTCCAAGGTGGGCAGATACTCCCGATACCCCGGGAGACGACGCACCAGGAGCAGCGGGCGCGTATCGGCCGCATCCAGGCTCATATCACCCAAACGATCGACTGGTGGGCCGTGAGATCGCAATAGATGGCGTCGAGCTGCGCGCGGCTTTCCGCCTGGACGGTCAGGGTCACGGAGACCCATTTGCCGCCGCTGCTCAAACGGGCGCTCACGTCCGCCGCCACGGGTCGTTCTGCATGCCGGCTCACGATCTCGACGACCAACGCCTCGATGTCGCCGTCGGCAAGGCCCATCGCCTTGATCGGAAAGCGGCAGGGAAAGACCAGAAGGGGCTCGGACGGGTTTTCGTCGGACATATCGGCCTCGGATGTTGTCGGCCTCGAAGCCGACGCCCTGGACGGAATCGGTTTCCACGGAGGCTTAGATTCGGCCATCACGCACCTAGGATGTTCGGTTGCGGGCCTGATCCGGATCAGAACATTCGCAGAACACTGTCCTTGGCCTTCTGCCAGAGACTCCCTTCGCCGATGTCCTCGAGGGCCACCAGCGGCACGCGATTGAGCTCTTCCTCGCCGAGCATGACCACGATCTCGCCGACTTGCGAACCGCGCGCGATCGGGGCGGTCAAGCCATCCTCGGACTTTTCCAGACGCGCGGCGAGCTCGGCGTAGCGCCCGCGCTGGAATGTCGCAAAGACATCCGCCTCGGGACCGACCGGCAGCATGTCCTTGTCGCCCATCCAGACGCGCAGGGTCTCGACCGGCTCGTCGGCGGGATACAGGCGATGGCTCTCGTAGACGCGAAAACCGTAGTTCATCAAGGCAAGGCTGGCCTCGGCGCGCGCATTGGGTGTGGGCGAGCCCATCACCACCGAGACGAGCCGCATGTCGTCGCGCTTGGACGAGGACACCAGACAGTACCCGGCGGCCTGGGTGTAGCCGGTCTTGACACCGTCGGCGGACTCGTCGCGGCGCAGCATGGGATTGCGGTTTTGCTGCGTGATCCCGTTGAAGGTGAACTCACGCGTGCTGTACCAGGCGTAAAACTCGGGAAACTCGCGGATGATCGCCATGGCGACCGTGGCGATGTCGCGCGCAGTGATATAGAGATCCGGATCCGGCAAGCCGTGAGGATTGGTGAAATGACTTCCGGTCATCCCGAGCCGTTTTGCATGGACGTTCATGAGGTCCGCAAAGGCATCGACGCTTCCCCCGACATGCTCGGCCAAGGCCACGCTGGCGTCGTTGCCCGACTGAACGATCATACCCATCAGCAGGTCCTGGATGCTGACCTGTTTGCCCACCTCGATGAACATCTTGGAACCGCCGGTACGCCAGGCCCGCTCGCTGACGAGGGCCGTATCGGTCAGGGCGACCTTGCCCGCCGCGATCTCGCGGAACACGACGTAGCCGGTCATGATCTTGGTCAGGCTTGCCGGCTCGAGTCGCTCGTCCGCATTCATCTCGGCGAGAATCTGCCCGCTGTTGAAGTCGAGCAGCAGATAGCCCTTGGCCGCGACCTGGGGCGGATCCGGGACGGGTTGCCGAGTTTGCGCCGCCACCGGAAGCGCAAAGACACAGACCAGCAACAACAGCTTGGAGGCTAACTTCATGAGGGATATCCGCAGGTCGGAAGGGTAGGCGAGTGTTCGGGTGCATTCTAACCGCCGCCCGGCGCATTTGGCATCCGCATCGGCGGGAACCCGGACGCATCCGCGGGGCGCTAGCGTCTTACGGCTGAACCAAGGCCGCCTGCTCGGCGCCGCGGATCGCTTCGCTGAGCTGGTAGACGGCCATCGCGTAGAGGTTGCTGTGGTTATAGCGGGTGATGGCGTAGAAATTCTCCAACCCGATCCAGTATTCGTCCTCGACGCCGTCGAGCCGGATCAAGCTCGCGGACGCCTCGGCCGGCAGCGGCTCGTTCCATTCCACGCCCGCGGCGCGCAGTGCACCTGCGGTTGTCTCGGGCGGGGCGGGAGTCTTCTCGATCGGCGTGATCCCGACCGGAACCCCGGAGGTCAGCCGCGCCCCGAAGGCGACCGGCTCGCCCGCACGCCAGCCATGCTCCTTGAAATAGTTGGCGACGCTCCCGACGACATCCGCGTTGCTGTCCCATAAGTCGCGCCGACCGTCCCCGTCGAAGTCCACCGCATAACGGCGATAGCTCGACGAGATGAACTGGGGCTTGCCCATCGCGCCGGCGTAGGAGCCGACGACTCGGAGCGGATCCAGCTGCTCTTGGCGACCGAGCAAGAGAAACGCCTCGAGCTCGCGGCGGAAGAATTCCGCCCGCCTGGGATAGGCGAACCCGAGCGTCGTCAGCGCATCGATCACCCGATGCTTGCCCATGTTGGCACCGTAGTTGGTTTCGACCCCGATAATGGCGACGATGATCTGCGGGGGAACGCCGTAATCGGCCTCTGCACGCGCGAGCAAAACCCGATTGCTGCGCAGGAAGGTCACACCGCCGGCGATCCGCTCGGGCGTGACGAAGAGCGCCCGATAGTCGCGCCAGGGCTTGGCCTCGTAGGGCCGATCCATAGCGTCGACGATGGCCTGACTGTAGCGTGCATCGGAAAGCACACCCTGCAGCGCGGCGGGATCGAATCCATGCCGCTCGACCATCTCGCGCGCGAAGATCTCGGCCTCGGCCGCGTATCCGGCCGGCTCGGCATGCGGATGCGACGCGGCGAGCAGTACCCCTGCGGCGAAGAGAAAGCGGTGGGCAATCATCATGGGCCAAACCTCGTTGGTTGTTCCGAAGCCCGACGCGGCGCGAGGCGATTGCGCCGCGGCTTCGGTCATCGACGCCTCGAAACATCCGCCGTGCTGCGCTAAACCGCGTCACGACGAAGGTCGGAAAAATCCTCGAGCCCGACACGACATGACGATGACGCATTTCACTCCGGACGCGGTTTAGGACGCTGCGCGCGAGCGGATCCGATGGGTATGTATGCCCATGATGATGCCGAATCCGGCCATCAGGGTCACCATCGAGGTCCCTCCGTAGCTGATCAGCGGCAGCGGAACACCGACGACCGGCAGCAAACCCGTGACCATGCCGGTGTTGACGAAGACATAGACGAAAAACACCAGGGTCAGAGCGCCGGCCAGCAAACGCCCGAAGCGATCCTGCGCCCGCGCCGTAATCACCAAACCGCGCAGGATGATGAAGAGATAGAGCGCGAACAGGGCCAAGATCCCGGTGAACCCGAACTCCTCGCCGATCACGGCGAAGATGAAATCGGTATTGCGCTCCGGCAGGAACTCCAGGTGCGACTGAGTACCGTTGAGCCAACCCTTCCCGTCGATCCCGCCCGAGCCGATCGCGATCTTGGACTGAATGATGTGATAGCCCGATCCAAGCGGGTCGGACTCCGGATTCAGGAAGGTCAGGACGCGCTCGCGCTGATAGTCATGCAGGCCGATCCAGACGAGCGGGGTCACGGCGGCAACCACGCCTGCAAGCGAAAGGATCATGACCCAGCCCATGCCGGCCACGAAGAGCACCATGACACCGGCACTGGCGACCAACAGCGAGGTTCCCAGATCCGGCTGCTTGGCGATCAATACGACCGGAATCAAAGTCGCCACGGCCGCGAGCACTACCCATAGGAGCTTTGGCGGCAAGGCGCGAGCGCTGAGCATCCAGGCCAGCATCATGGGCACCGCGAGCTTGAGGATCTCCGAAGGCTGAAAGCGAACGATGCCGAAATCCAGCCAACGCTGCGCCCCCTTGCCGACATCCCCGACCAGGAGCACCGCGATCAGCATCGTGACGCCGACCCCGTAGAGCAGCGGAGACCAGCTGCGCAACCGCGCCGGGGAGACCTGCGCAACCGCGATCATCAGGCCGAATGCCACCCCGAGCCGAACCAACTGCCGCTCGACCGCGGCTGGATCCTGGTCGCTCGCACTGAAGAGCACCATCAGACCAAAACCGCACAGGGCCAGGAGACCCGCCAACAACGGGGCGTCCAGGTGGATCCGTTGCCAAAAACCCGGGCGCCCCTGGTCGAGTGGATCCTCGGAAAAATAGCTGCTCGACCTAATCGCCACGCTCGCCTCCGGTATCGCTCTGCGCACTCGGCTCGCTCGCGCCGCCGAGGTAAGCATCGATGATGCGACGCGCGACCGGTGCCGCGGTGGCGCCGCCCCCGCCGCCGTTCTCGACGATGACCGCTAGGGCGATGCGCGGATCCTCGACCGGGGCGAAGGCGACAAACAGTGCGTGGTCTTTGAGATGCTTGGGGAGCGTCGCCGCGTTGTAGCGCTGGTTCTGGCCGAGGCTGAAAACCTGCGATGTCCCCGTCTTGCCGGCGATGCGGTAGTCGGTGCTGCGGATGCGCCGAGCGGTACCGGATTCAACGACCTTGGCCATTGCGTCGATGATCAGCCCCCATTGATGTTCGTCGGCGAGATTGATCGTATGCGAGACCAGCGGCAACTGCTCGGCAGCAGAAGCGCCGGGAGCCTGTGCGGCGCGCGCGACCTGCGGGCGAATCACCTTGCCGTGATTGGCGATGGCCGCCGTGGCGACGGCCAACTGCAGCGGAGTCGCCAGGAAAGAGCCCTGCCCGATGCCCACGATCAGGGTCTCGCCGGGATACCACGCCTGTTTGCGGACCCGTTGCTTCCATTCACGCGTCGGCATCAGTCCGCCCAGCTCCCCGGCGACATCGATCCCGGTCGGGGCGCCGAAGCCGAAGTCCGAGAGAAAGCCCGAGAGTCGATCGATCCCCAGCCGGTTGGCCAGATCATAGAAATAGACGTCGCAGGACTGCACCAGCGCTTGCTCCAGGCTCAAGGCACCATGACCGCCGCGACGCCAGCAACGAAACCGATGGGAGTGTCCCGGCAGACTGAACGCCCCGGAGCAATAGGTCGCACGTCGCGAGGTCGTGACCCCCGCAGCGAGCCCGGCGAGTGCGACGAACTGCTTGATGGTCGAGCCCGGCGGATACTGTCCGCGTACCGCTCGGTTGAACAAGGGTTTGTCGGGCGAGCTCAGCAGGGCTTGGTAATCGGTCTGACTGATCCCCTCCACGAACAGATTGGGGTCGAAGCTCGGGTTGCTCACGAGCGCCAAGATGCCGCCGTTGCGCGGATCCAGGGCGACCACCGCACCGCGCTCCTCGCCGAGTGCCTCCTTCGCCACCTGCTGCAGACCGATATCCAGGTACAGATGCAGATCCTTCCCGGATACCGGCGGCTGGCTCTCGAGCGTGCGGATCACCCGACCGCGGGCGTTGACCTCCACCTGCTGGTAGCCGACCTGACCGTGCAGCAGGGCCTCGTGCGCCTTCTCCAGGCCGCCCTTGCCGATGAAGTGGCTGCCGGCGTAATTGCTTTTGTCGATCCGGGCGAGCTCCTGCTCGTTGATCCGTCCGACATAGCCGAGCACGTGCGCGGTGTGCTCCCCGAGCGGATAGGTGCGGACCAGCTCCGCGCGGATGTCGACACCGGCGAAGCGATGCCCGTCGACCGCGAAGCGCGCGACCTCGGCCGGCGTAAGATTCAGCCGGATCGGCACGCCCTGAAACCGCATCCGCTGTTGTTTCTGGCGCTCGAAGCGGGCGCGATCCCGGGGCTCGATCCGGATGACTCGGGACAGCTCCTCGATGGTGGCATCCAGGTCGTCCACCTTCTCGATCGTGATCTCCAACGAAAAAGACGGGTGGTTGTCCGCAAGCAAGATCCCGTTGGCGTCGTAGACGAGCCCACGTGCCGGCGGCAAGGGCTGGACCTTGACCCGGTTGTCGCGGGACAACACCGAGAAATGATCGTGCTGATCGACTTGGAGGTGCATCAGTCGCACCACGACGAGCGAGAGCGCGGCGATCACCAGCGCTGCGGCAATCCAAGCGCGGCTCGCGACCAAGCGGGCCTCGCGTTTGCGGTCTTCCAGATTCGCTTCGAGCATTAAACCGCGCTCGGTGATGCAGCACCAAACGTCGGGAGGTGCCCCGTGGCTTTGCGGTTTCGGTGAACCTTGGCGTCGGCACGGTTTAAGTCAAAAAGATTCAAAATTTTAGACCGCGTTTGCTGAAACGGGCATTGGTGCGACGACGCTATGGCCGAGACGAGATGGGGGCATGTCACGTTGAACGCGGTCTAGTCTAGACCAAACCGGCGCGGCGACCGAGGTCGTTGAGGATCACGAAGAGCCAGGGCCAGAGCAGAAGGCCGAGCAGGGTCGGCACCCAGTAGATCAGGAAGGGCAAAGGCTGGCCCGTCGCAGCCAGGACCCATAGATTGAGCAGCCGCTCCACCAGAAGCAACACCCACACGAAAAGGGCCTGCTGCCACAGGGGGAAGAGACGGATGCGTTGGTGAAGCTCGACGGCTGCGTAGGCGATGAGCGAGAGCCCCAAGGCATGCTGACCGAACAAGGAGCCGGTGACCAGATCGACGGCCAAACCCGCGGCGAAGGCGGCGAAGACCCCGAAACGCTCCGGCACCGTCAGACACCAGTACAGGGCAACGAGCACGACCCACTGCGGCCGGAAGGCATCCGTCGCGGCAGGCATCGGCAAGACCGTGAGAAAGAGGGCGACCAGAAGACTGACGAAGATCAGCCAGCCGCCGCGCGGTGCTGCATCCGTCATGGCGTGGCGTCTTCGCTCGACTCTGCGCCGGTCAGCGCCTTCTGCTGCATCTGCGGATCAAGGGTCCAGACCAAAAGGACCTCGCGGCTACGATCGAGCCGTGCGGTCGGCTCGGCCAACACGGTCGTGAAGGGATTGTCCGGATCCTGGCGCACCGTGGTCACCCGTGCGACCGGATAACCCCGGGGGAAACGCTCGCCCATTCCGGAGGTCACCAACAAATCGCCCTCTCGGACGTCTGCATTCTTGGGGATGAAGAGCAGCTCCAGGCCCTGGCCGACACCGGAACCCGCCGCGATCGCGCGCAAACCGTTGCGGTTGACCTCCACCGGGAGCGAGTGATCCGAGTCGGTGATCAGGAGTACGACGGACGAGAAGGGGTTGGTCCGGATCACCTGCCCCATCACGGCATTGGCATCCAAGACCGGTTGTCCGACGAAGACGCCCGAGCTCGCGCCCTTGTTCACCATCACCTGTTGCCGCGAAGGCGTGAGATCCACGGCCAGGATCTCGGCGATCAGGACCCGCTCGCCGATGTTGAACGACGAACCGAGCAGGTCGCGCAAACGCATATTCTCGGCTTCCAATGACTCGAACTGCTGCAGACGGGCCTTCAACAAGAGGTTCTCGCGGCCCAGCGCCGTGGTCATCGCGCGCAACTGCGCGGCGTCCGTGAGGCGATCGCGGGTGGCGCGCACGAGTGCGGCCGGCACATTCACGGCCAAATGCAGCGGGTAGGCCAGGACGGACAGCAGCGAGCGCACGCGCTCGAGGTGGTCGAACCGATGGTCGGCGATAATGAGGCCCAGCGCGCACACCACCGCCAGGATCACCCGGAGGGTGGGCGACGGCCCGCGAAGGAAGAGCGGTTTGATGGGATCACTCGGTCGTGAAGAGATCGACCCCCCGCGCATCGAGCATCTCCAGCGCCTTGCCGCCGCCGCGCGCCACGCAGGTCAAGGGATCTTCGGCCACGACCACCGGCAGACCCGTTTCCTCTTCGACCAGACGGTCGAAATCGCGCAACAGGGATCCGCCGCCGGTCAGCACGATGCCGCGCTCGGCCACGTCGGAGCCGAGCTCGGGCGGGGTCTGCTCCAAAGCCATCTTCACCGAGCCGACGATCGCCGCCAGCGGCTCCTGCAGGGCTTCGAGGATCTCGTTGCTGTTGAGCGTGAAGCTGCGCGGGATACCCTCGGCGAGGTTGCGCCCGCGCACCTCGATCTCCAGCACCTCGTTGCCCGGGAAGGCCGATCCGATACTGTGTTTGATGCGCTCGGCCGTCGCCTCGCCGATGAGCGTGCCGTAGTTGCGCCGGACGTAGTTGATGATGGCATCGTCGAAGGTGTCGCCGCCGACCCGGATCGATGCCGAATAGACGATGCCGTTGAGCGAGATGATGGCTACCTCGGAGGTGCCGCCGCCGATGTCGATCACCATGCAGCCGCGCGGCTCGTGCACCGCAAGACCCGCCCCGATCGCCGCCGACATGGGCTCTTCGATCAAGAAGACCTCGCGCGCCCCGGCACCGGCCGCCGACTCCTTGATGGCACGTCGCTCCACCTGGGTCGAGCCGCAAGGCACACAGATGAGCACGCGCGGGCTGGGGCGAATCAGGCGCGACTCGTGCACCTTGTGGATAAAGTACTGGAGCATCTTCTCGGTGATGGTGAAATCGGCGATCACACCATCCTTGAGCGGACGAATCGCCGTGATGCTCTGCGGCGTGCGCCCGAGCATCATTTTGGCCTCTTCGCCGACGGCGACCACCGTTTTGCCCCCGCCTTTGCGCTCGTGACGGATCGCGACCACCGACGGCTCGTTGAGGACGATCCCCTGGTCACGCGCAAAGATGAGCGTGTTGGCCGTACCCAAATCGATCGAAAGATCGTTCGAGAAGATTCCACGAAGACTTCTGAAGAACATCAGGTGCGTACCTTGCGGGAGATAGAGGAGATCGCCGGCTCTCCCGCGGGCATCCTGGACAAGGATCCGCCGGGAAATCCATCGGAAAACGGCGAGCTAATCTAACAACGCAAGGGAGGATCGGCAAGGCGGGTGTTCACGCCGCGCATCCCGGCGACACGCTGCACGTTTGGCCGGGACGACAAGACCGCGCCGCTAGCTTTTCGGCGGGACGTAACCCTCGGGCATCTCCGCGCCTTCGCCGAAGAAATACTTGTCCATCTGCTCCTCGAGAAATTTGCGCGACTTGGGATCCATCGGGCTCAATCGATTCTCGTTGATCAGCATGGTCTGGTGGCGAAGCCAGTCCTGCCACGCCTGCTTGGACACGTTGGCGTGGATGCGCTTGCCGAGCTCGCCCGGATAGGGCGCCCGATCCAGGCCCTCGGCCTCGCGGCCGAGCTTGACGCAGTGAACCATGTGAGTCATGAGACGTCTCCGTGTGGTTGCGCACGAACGGGCGATTGCGCTCGGCCGGCTTGAAAACGGTCCAGGATGTCTTTTACAGGCGCAGGTAAGCCGAGAGCATCGAGGTCGGCCCGATTCAGCCAGCGCCGACCCGCGTCGTCGGCAACCTGGCCGGGCATCGTGTCGAGCTGCACGAGCGCGATTCGGATATCCAGGTTGAAGTGGGAGAAGGAGTGACGGCGCGCCCCGATCATTTCAACCCGGGCGGGTACAACACCGAGCCCGGCGAGACACCAGTCGCGCGGATCCGCGCCGGGCGCGATCTCGGGCAGACTCCAGAGCCCGCCCCAGATCCCGCTCTTGGGCCGACGCTCGAGCAGGATGTCGCCGGTCGGATCGACGAGGAGCAGCATCAAGGTCTCGCGCTCCGCTGGACTCCGGCGCGGGCGGGGTGTCGGGAGCTCGGCCTGGCGGCCCGAGCGGCGCGCGACACACCGCTCGGACAGCGGACAACGCGCGCAGGCCGGGGCACGACGGGTGCAGAGCGTTGCGCCCAGATCCATCATGCCCTGGTTGTAGGCGCCGACGCGGTTCTCCGGCGTGAGCCGTTCGGCCAGCGTCCAGAGACGCGCGAGCACGGGAGCTTGGCCGGGCCAACCCTCGACGCCGAAGGCCCGCGCCAGCACTCGCTTGACGTTGCCGTCGAGGATCGGATGGGGTTGGTCCAAGGCGAGCGAGAGCACCGCACCGGCCGTGGAGCGGCCGATGCCGGGGAGCGCGAGCAAGGGTTCGATCGCCGTCGGAAACACCCCGCCGTGCAGATCGCGAATCAGACCGGCGGCGCGATGGAGATTGCGGGCACGGGCGTAGTAGCCGAGCCCGGACCAGATGGCCATCAGGCGATCCTCCGACGTCTCGGCAAGATCCGCCACCGTCGGGAACTGCGCGAGAAAACGCTCGAAGTAGGGGATCACGACCGCGACCTGCGTCTGCTGGAGCATGATCTCGGAGACCCAGACCCGGTAGGGACTCGGGTCGCGTTGCCAGGGAAGATCCTTGCGCCCGTGACGATCGAACCAACCGAGCACGGCCTCGCTGAACCACTCCGACGTGTCTGCGGTCATGGGCTCATGCTCTCCTCGGTGCGACGAGACCGGCGCGCCGGCATCACGATCCGACCTCCGCGCGCGCCTGTCCGCAATTCCAGCAGAGGTCGAAATCACCGTCCACGGATTCGCCGCAACCGGTGCAGGACCAGGTCGCGGCATTGCTCGGACGCCGGGCATCGGCCTGAAACCGACCGAGGAGCTCGCGGCCGCGCTCGAGGTGGGCGTCGTCCACGACCCAGAGCGTCGGACCGATGTCGGCAGGCAGACCGCCCGCCGCGCCCGAGAGATAGTCACCCAGGATGACGGCCTCGACGAGATGCCGGTCCAGAAAGTCCAACAGGAGCTGAGCCTCGATGCGATCTCGAGCCTGATAGAGACGTTGCATGAGGGGCCTACCGACAGGCCACGACGGTCGCGGCAGGGGAATGCGAAGCGGGGGAAGATGGAGCGGGTGATGGGAATCGAACCCACGCTATCAGCTTGGGAAGCTGAAGTTCTACCATTGAACTACACCCGCTTTGATCGCTTAGTTTAGGCGCTGCCCGCCGCGCAATCAAGATCGCGACCGAATTCGCCCGGTTAAACCGCGCCCGGCGCAGTCTGCGCTGTTTTCGGATGGGATCGGTCCAGGCAGATTAGAGGGCCGCCGCAGACCCCGCGGTTGAGTAAATTAGACATTCGATCACTTCAAATCGTGCCCCCGGGAGGGGCCGCCGATGCGCCAAACGCCGAGCTCACTCGAACGTCGGCATCTCGCTCCGGACGCGGTGTAGATCAGGCATCCATCCCGTACATCTCTTCGATCTCCTCCCGATATCGAGTGACGACCATGGCCCGCTTCACCTTCATGGTCGGCGTCAGCAGACCGTTGTCGATGGACCAGGGCTCGAGCGTCGGGGTCGCGCGTCGAATCTTGGCATAGCCCGGAAAATCGTGCAGCGCGGATCGGATCCGTTTGAGGATCAGTTTGTTGAGCTGAGGATCTCGCAGGCTTTCCGGGCGCTCCGGATCCAGCCCATGCTCACGCGCCAGACCGGGCCAAAGATCCGCGTTCAAGACCAACAAGGCCGTGAGGTAGGAGTGACCCTCGCCGAGCACAACCACCTGATCGAACAGAGGATCCATTGCGATCGCCATCTCGAGATCCGCGGGCGGAACCTTCTCGCCGTTGGACAGGACCAGAATGTCCTTCAATCGCCCGGTAATGTAGTGCCTGAACAGAAACCACGTTTTCTATTTCCGAACAGTGGGTTATAATATGTCCCCATGATCGAAGATCATGCCGATTTTCGATCGAGAGGGGCAGAGAAAACGCTAACCTATTGATTTCCTGATGACTCGAAGGCGATTTCGGCCGATTTTCGCCGGGGCATGCCATGAGTCTT
>NZ_AFWV01000016.1 GCF_000223985.1 Thiocapsa marina 5811 | reverse complement strand
CGCCGCAGGCGGGACAACCCTCCCCTCGGGCGGCCTCGGCGAGGTCCTCGTCGATGTGCATCAACACGGCGAAAAACGTGGGGCTTTCAAGGACGGCGTGGCACACTGATGGAGTCTCTTTGTCTTCGCAAACAAGAGACTCTCCCGACGGGTGCTGTTGTTCAAGCACCCCGAGGGAGGCACACCGCTCTCCCTCATGAAAGATGACGATTTAAGGGGGAAGAAACATCAGGGAAGGTGGCCGTACTCACCTGCAGGTACAGCAACTGGTCGTAGAGCACATAGCCGTTGTGCAGATACTCATCGGCCCAGTCGCCGGTCAGCGGAATGTAAAGCAGACCCCGGGCGTTGAACTCCCAGGCACCGAGCAGGAATCGCACGCGCTCGATCACCGGCAGAAGCCGTTCCAGGAAGGCGTCGTCGCCGGTTGCCCGCCAGTATTCCCCGCAGCCGATGACAAACCACAGATCGGCATCGACGCGACCTGTGGTGCCGCCGTAACTGATGCGCTTTGTGCCGGGATCGACGTTGCTCGGAATCTCGCCGTGCGGACCCTGGTAGGTCGCCAGGGTCTGCAGGGTCCGACGCGCGGTTTCGCGCAATTCGCCGTCGTCTGTCTGTAAAGCGGCCAAGGCGATGATGACGCCGTCTCGCCCCCAGATGCGGTGGTAATTCTGACTGGCGCCGGGGGAGGCCACGAAGCCGTGGGCGGTGCTGCAGGCATGCAGTAGAGCCAGTGCGCGCTCCAGGCCCTCGGCGACCGCTTGTTCGGCGCTCGGAGTGTTGTCGAACGGCTGATCCGGCATCTGTCAATCCCCCCTAGACTGTCGCGGCAGGTCGGATGCCGATGTGTCCGGCAGATCGTCATCCCGGATCCGGCGGTCGATCGGTGAGCAGGCCGCAGGAATGTTCAATTCCATCCATCGGCCGAGCCCTCCGCGGCGGCGCTCGTTCTGCGGCTCCAGCGGCAGAATGTCCTGCGCAGACAACAACCGGCGTTTAGTTGAGCCATTCGACCAGTATTCAGCCATACGACCAGTATAGTGTTTCAGATTTTGGGTACCGTCACGAGGCTGTTGTCACGGCCCGCGCACGCTGGGCCGGCGTTGCGTCTCATCCGTCATCAAATCTTCATTTTGCCTAATATTCGTTTCGGGGTATGTTCTCGTCCGTGACAATTCAACCGACCGATTTTTTCGCCGCGCTGGCCCACGAGACGCGCTTGCGTTGCCTGGTCCTGCTCATGCGTCACCCCGAGCTCTGTGTCTGCGAGCTGACGCATGCGATCGGGGCGGTTCAACCGCATGTGTCCCGACATCTCGCGCAGCTGCGTGAGCTGGGTCTGGTCACGGATCGACGCGAGGGTTTGTGGATCTTCTATCGCGTGAGTCCGGCGCTTCCGGATTGGGTTGCGGCGGTGCTGCGCGAGACGTTCGACGCGGTGTGCGGCGAGCGGCCCTTCGTCGAGGACGATCGGGTGCTGGCCGAGATGCCGAACCGGCCGGGTATGCCCCGCTGCGCCTGACCGCGTGTCCCGCGCTTCGGGTCCATCGCGGGCGTGACACTGCTGTGTCGGCGCGCACGCCGAAGGGGTATCACCATCCGTCGAGATCAATCACCCGACGCTCGTGCGGGGAGATTTCTTGCTACCGAGGACTGACGCATGGTCGAGAGACCCTACAACGTCTTGTTTTTGTGCACCTGGAATTCGGCACGCAGTATTTTCGGCGAGTGCATCGTCAACCGCTTCGGGCGCGGCCAATTCAATGGCTACAGCGCCGGCAGTCACCCGAAGGGGGAGGTGCATCCACTGGCCCTCCAGGTGCTCAGGCGCAACAACTACCTGACCGAGGATCTTCGAAGCAAGGACTGGGCTGAGTTTGCCGAGCCGGGTGCCCCGGTGATGGATTTCGTCTTCACGGTCTGCGACCGCGCCGCGACCGAGGTGTGCCCGGTCTGGCCGGGGCAGCCGATGACAGCCCATTGGGGCGTCCCGGATCCGGCCGAGGTCGAGGGCAACGAGGTTGCGCGCATGATGGCGTTTCGCCAGGCGTTTGCCGCGCTTCAGAATCGGATCCAGATCTTCCTGAGTCTGCCGCTCGCGTCTTTGGATCGGCTCAAGCTGCAACGCGAGCTTGACGCGATCGGGCAGACGCCGCTCCCCGTGCTGGAGCAGGTCGAACAGTTTCAATCCGAATCGGAGGGGCGATGACCATACGTATCGGGATCAACGGCTTCGGCCGAATGGGGCGACTGGGTCTGCGCGCGGCCCGGGGTCGGGACGGGCTTGATTTTGTCCGGATCAACGAGATTGCAACGGATGCCGCCGGATCCGCGCATCTGCTGAAATTCGACTCGGTCCACGGGATTTGGGGACCCGAGTGCACGGGCGAGGGCGACGCGATCCGGATCGACGACCGGTCGATCGCCTACAGCCGCAACCCGGCGTTGGCCGACACCGATTGGTCGGACTGCGACATCGTCATCGAAGCGACCGGCAAGCACCACAAGAAGCCCGAGACGCTTCGGGGCTACTTCGATCAAGGGGTCAAGAAGGTCTTGGTCGCGGCACCCACCGACGGCGCGCTGAACATCGTCTACGGCGTCAATCATCACCTCTATAAGCCGGCCGAGCATCATCTGGTCACGGCGGCCTCCTGCACGACCAACTGTCTTGCGCCTGTGGTGAAGATCATGCACGAGCGGATCGGGATCCGCCACGGCACCATGACGACGATCCACGACATCACCAACACCCAGCGGATCGTCGATCTCGGACACAAGGATCTGCGCCGGGCGCGTGCCTGCGGCCAGTCGTTGATCCCGACCAGCACCGGCTCGGCGAAGGCGATCACCAAGATCTTTCCGGAGCTCACGGGCAAATTGAACGGATTGGCCGTTCGCGTGCCCTTGCTCAACGCCTCGCTGACCGACTTCGTCTTCGAGGCCGCGCGGGCGGTGACGGTCGAGGAGGTCAACGCGCACTTCAAGGCCGCGGCGGAGGGCGAGCTGTCGGGGATCCTGGGCTACGAGGAGCGTCCGCTGGTCTCGGTCGATTACAAGGACGACCCGCGTTCGTCGATCGTCGACGCGCTCTCCACCATGGTCATCGACGAGACGCAGGTGAAGGTGTTGGCCTGGTACGACAACGAATGGGGCTATGTGAATCGGATGATGGATATCGCTCAGATGTTGTGCGAGGGGCTTTAGCGCGCGCCGACAGAGCGGGCGGACAAGCGCCGTAGGGTGGACAAGCGCAGCGCAGTCCACCAGCGCCGGCGCGGGGTTCGGTGGACTTCGCTCTCGCTCGTCCACCCTACGCGTCCGGGCCGCCGGTTGGATGAACAGGTTCGGCTTATTTTGCCGTGAGCGAGCCCCGGGAGGGCCATGGACACCAATACGCGCAATTACCTGACCGTGACCGCCGGCTATTGGGCCTTCACCGTCACCGACGGGGCGATCCGGATGCTGGTGGTGCTTTATTTCCACCTGCTGGGTTACTCGCCGTTCGAGGTGGCGATGTTGTTCCTCTTCTACGAGGTCTTCGGCATCGTTACCAATCTGGTCGGCGGCTGGCTCGGTGCGCGCATCGGGCTGAACCTGACCATGCACATCGGCATGGGGTTGCAGGTGATCGCGCTCGTCATGCTGACGGTGCCCGATGCTTGGCTGACGGTCGCCTATGTGATGGTTGCCCAGGCGATGTCGGGGATCGCCAAAGACCTGAACAAGATGTCGGCCAAGGCGACGGTTAAGACCCTGGTCGGGGACGGCGGCGAGTCGCGGCTGTTCAAATATGTCGCCGTCCTCACCGGCTCGAAGAACGCGCTCAAGGGTGCCGGATTCTTCATCGGCGCGGCGCTGCTCGAGCTGATCGGATTTCGCGGTGCCTTGGCGGTGCTCGCCGGGATGCTCGCGGTCGTGCTGATCGTGACCGCGATCCTGCTGCCCTCGGGCGTCGGTCGCATGGCGTCCAAGCCCAAGTTCACGCAGGTCTTCTCCAATACGCCCGCGATCAACTGGCTCTCGGCGGCGCGTTTCTTTTTGTTCGGCGCGCGTGATGTCTGGTTCGTGGTCGGTTTGCCGGTGTTTCTCTATTCGGTGCTGGGCTGGAGCTTTACCGGGGTCGGCTCCTTCATGGCGGCGTGGGTGATCGGTTACGGGATGGTGCAGGCCGTGGCCCCGCGGCTGTTGCACCTCGGGCGGTCGCGTCAGGCGGCTCGGCGTCATCCGGGCGGTCGCACCGCGCGGCGTTGGGCCTTGTTGCTGGCGATCGTGCCCGCGGGGATGGCCTTCGCGCTTCACCAGGGCTGGCCGCCGGGCGAGGTGCTGATCGGCGGTCTGATGCTGTTCGGCGTGTTCTTCGCCATCAACTCGGCGGTGCATTCCTATCTGATCTTGGCCTACTCGGACTTCGAGAAGGTCTCGATGAGTGTCGGCTTCTATTACATGGCCAATGCCGGCGGGCGGCTCGCCGGGACGGTGCTCTCGGGTCTGGTCTATCAGACGCAGGGCATCGAAGGCTGTCTGTGGTGGTCGAGCGCCTTCGTGCTCGCCGCCTTCGTGCTCTCGCTGCGCTTGCCCGAGGTTTGCGAGACCAAGCCGGCGGCGGTTCCCGCCTGATGCCGTCCCCATCGGGAGCCGGCCGGGTGCTGATTCTCGCCTGCGGGAACCCTTCGCGCGGGGATGACGCGCTCGGTCCGCTCCTGATCGAGCGCCTGAACCTGGACCCCGATCTCGCGCGGTGCGGTATCGAAACCCTGACCGATTTTCAGCTTCAGATCGAGCACGTCCTCGATCTGCAGGGCCGCGAGCACGTTATCTTCGTGGATGCGGCCGCGAGCGGCCCGGAACCCTTCGCCTTCCTGCCGTTGCCCCCGAGTCCGGAGGTGTCGTTCAGCACGCATGCACTCGCTCCGGGCACCTTGCTCAGACTGTTTCGACAGGTCACCGGAGAAACGCCCCCGCCGGCCCGATTGCTCGCGATACGCGGCTATGGGTTCGCGCTCGGCGCACCCCTGAGCGAGCAGGCATCCGACAATCTTGACCGAGCGGAGCGCTTTCTGATCCGGCTGTTGCGTGCCGACGGGGTCGTCGGAGCCTCGGATGAAACCGCGCTCGGTGCGGTATCCGATGCGCTTGGATGGGAACGGCCCCGGCAGACTTGACGGCCGCCGGAGCCGGAGCGGTTTAGTCGTTTCCTCGCGTGCTCCAGGGTCGACCGAGCATCAGGTAAAGCGCCCCGAACCCGCCGTCGGCATAACCGTATCCGAGGTAGATGGGGCCGATGAAGGTGTCGGCGCCCAGGAATAGACTACTGCCGAAGCGCAGGTCGTCGAATCCGATATCCGAGCGTTGGTCCCAAACGTTGCCCGCCTCGAGCGACGCCCCGGCGTAGGTGCTGACCAGCCCGGATGTGAGGTTGCGCATGTAGACGGCACGCGCGAGCCCGAGGTTTCCGCCCGAGAGCTCGTCCTGGTTGAAGCCTGAAAGGTTCAGGAAACCGCCTAGCCGGTAGAAGGACTGAGCCGGCTCCTGCCCGCCGAAGCTGCCGGCCATCCTGATGCCGGTCAGGAGCGTGTTCTTCCCCCAGCTTTGGGCGTTCACGATACTGAAACCGGCCTGATCGTAGTCCTCGGATGCCCCGATCTCTGTCCTGGAGGTCAACGCGAAGGCTGTGCCCACCCACCCGCGACGCGGGAAGTTGGCACTGTCGAGGGTGTCGAGATAGAAGGTGAGGTCGAGTGCGCCTTCGTCGAATCCGTACCCCTGCATGCCGGGCTCGCCGTAGCGAAGGTCCGCATCGCCCGAGTAGCGCCGGTACTTCAGACCGAGCCGTCCCCAGTCGCCGAAATTGCGGCCGCCCTCGAGCGAGCCGCCGACGCGCGAGATCAGATATTTAGCCGTCGGGTTATCCGATGTCTCCGGTTCGAAAAGGGTCAGACTCTCGGTGAAGTAGCCGGCGGTCGCCTCGACGTACCAGCGCTCCAGAGGGTCGAGCGGCTGATAAAACTCGCTCGTCAGGCCGGGCTCCTCGCCGGCCTGCAGAAAGGTCCGCCACTCGGCGTTCAGCGCGTTGACGGGCGCCATCGTATAGGCCGCGCCGACGTTGAACTGCGAGTCGCCCCCGGAGGCCGAGGACAGCTCGATGCCGAACTGCAGCGAGCTGGTACCCCAGGACTTCTCGGTGGCGGTAATCACCAGCTCGGTCTCGTCGTCGGGTGTCTTCTCCACGCGGTATTGGACCGATTGGAAGTTGTCCTGATCGAAGACGCGGTCGATCTGCGCCTCCAGGGCATCCGGGTTCAGCGGCTCGCCGAGCGGCACATCCAGGCGTTCGGTGATCACCGCGTCGGCCAGTCGCGAGCGATTCTCCACGCGCACGCGATCGATGATCGGCATCGGCTCGCTCCTCAGGCGTTGCCGCTGCAGATAGGCGGCATAGCGGGCCTCGGGGACCTCGAGCACGGCCAGCGCGACCTCCTGCTCCTGCGCGCCGCGCTCGCCGATGGCGATCGCCTCGAGCATCTTGTTGAAGTCCGCCGCCGTGACGATGCGCCCCAACGGCGGCGTGATGAGCACGTCGCGTCCGCGCAGCTTGGCGATCTGCTCTTGCGTATTGCGCCAGGTGACCAGGCCCATGACCTGGTCGAGCATCTCGAGCACGTCGTTGATCTCTTCGCGATCGCGCCGGGGTCCGCCGACGTCCACGGCGATGATGATGTCCGCGCCCATCTCGCGCGCGACGCTGACCGGCAGGTTCATCGCCAAGCCGCCGTCGATCAGCAGCTTATCGCCGATCTCGACCGGGGCGAACGCGGCGGGCACCGCCATGCTGGCGCGGATCGAGGTCGCGAGATCGCCGCTGCCCAGGATCACCGCATCCCCGGTCACGGCGTCCGTGGCGACCGCGCGGAATGGAATCTTCAAGTCGTCGAAATCATGAATCGATCTCGCGGGAAGCGTGTAGCGGCGCAGCGCGAGGTCGAGTCGATGGCCTTGGATCAGGGCCGGGACGAGATTCACCTCGCGCTTCTCCTCGTTGACCCCGGGTCTGGCGCTAAACAGGAAATCGTTGTCGTCGAGCTTGCGTTGGATACGCCGATCCTGGCGCGGCGGCTCGTCCTGAAAGATCGCGGTCCAGTCGATCTCCTCGATGGTTGCCTCGATCTCGTCCGGGGACATGCCCATGGCGTAGAGCCCGCCCACGACGGCGCCCATCGAGGTGCCTGCGACATAGTCGACCGGGATCCCCATCCGCTCGATGACCCTCAGAACCCCGACGTGGGCCGCGCCGCGTGCCCCGCCGCCGGAGAGTGCCAAGCCGATTGTCGGTCGCCCCGCGGCCTGGGACGGGGGGGCGGGGATGAGAAGACCGAGCAGGGGGACCAGCAGCAGGGCCAGTCGAACCGGATGCTTGAGAGCAAGCACACTCACGATGTCGTTCCTCGTCGACGAAAAGCGATACGTTAGCATGCCCTCGACGCGCGGCGTCTGCCCGCAGCGGCTCTCCGATCGGCCGTCGGCGCGGCTTTTCGGATAGACTTCGGGCTTCGATCCCTTCTTCTCGAGGATGCCTGGCGATGTCCAACTGCGTGCGTTCCTCGGAGCCTGGCCCTGATGCTTCGGATGGTCCTCTCGGCGCCCGGCGCCTGTTGTGTCGACTCCGGCCTCTGGCCTGCTCCCTCCTCGTCGCTGCCTCGACCCTCTCGGGCTGCGTTGAATCCGATGCCCCCGCGCCGGAGATGCCGCCACCCTCGGTCGTCGTGATCCCGGCCGAGTCGCGTGTCGTGGACGAGGAGGCATCCTTCGTCGGGCGGGCGGTCGCGGTCAACCGTGTCGATCTGCGGGCGCGGGTCGAGGGTTTCCTCGACGAACGTCGCTTCACCGAGGGTCAGGAGGTCGAGGTCGGCGAGGTCCTCTTCGTGATCGAGCCCGGTCAGTACGCGGCCGCGGTCGAGCAGCGCCAAGCCGATCTGGAAAAGGCTCGGGCCGATCAACTGAACACCGCCGCCCAATTGGCGCGCGGTCTCGAGTTGGTGAAGGCCAAGAACATCTCGCAATCCTCCGTCGACGAACTGCAGGCGGCGGACTCGATCGCGAAGGCGGGCATCACGCTCGCGCAGGCGGCCCTCACCCAGGCCATGCTCGATCTGAGCTACACCACGATCACGGCGCCGGTGGCCGGCCGCATCGGGCTTGCGAGCTACACGGAGGGCAATCTGGTCGGTCCCGCCTCGGGTACCTTGGCGGCCATCGTGAGTCGCGATCCCATCTATGTGCAGTTCCCGGTGACGCAGCGTGATCTGCTCGGTGCGCGCCGGACCATCGAGGATAAGGGCGGCAATGCTCGCGATGTGAAGGTGCGCGTGCGTCTCCCGGACGGCACACTCTACGAGCACGCGGGGCGTCTGGATTTCGTCGACGTGACCACGGATCCGGGGACGGACTCGGTCACCCTGCGCGCCGAGCTGCCCAACCCGGACGGTATGCTCGTCGACCGCCAATATGTCGGGGTCCTGCTCGAAGCGGGTGCACCGGAATCGGCGATCCTGATCCCCCAATCGGCCCTTCAGGTCGATCAGCAAGGCGTCTACGTCTTGATCCTCGATGCCGAGGACAAGGCACAAACGCGTCGCATCGAGACGGGGCAGACCAAGGGAGCGGATATCGTCGTCAAGAAGGGCCTGGACGAAGGGGAGCTGGTCATTACGCAAGGGATCCAGCAGGTGCGGCCCGGTCAGGCCGTGCGCGCCGCGCCCGCGACGCCCGCTGCCGGAGCGCTCGAGCAATGATCTCCGATGTCTTCATCGACCGGCCGCGGCTCTCGATCGTCATCTCGGTCGTCATCATGCTGGCCGGGCTGATCGCCATCACCCGTATTCCGGTCGCTCAGTTTCCCGACATCGTCCCGCCGCAGGTCTCGGTCAGCGCGGCCTATCCGGGCGCGAGCGCCTCGGTCGTGGAGTCCACCGTTGCTCAGCCGATCGAGTCGCAGGTCAACGGCGTGGACAACATGCTCTACATGCAGTCCACGAGCGGCAACGACGGCAGCTACTCGCTCACCGTCACCTTCGCGCTCGGCTCGGACCCGGACATCAACACGGTCAACGTGCAGAACCGCGCCAATCTGGCGATGGCCCAGCTCCCGGAGGAGGTCAAGCGGCAGGGTCTGACGGTCCAGAAGCAATCCAACGCCATGTTGCAGGTGGTCGCGCTGAGCTCGCCGAAGGGATCCTACGACGGGCTGTTTCTGAGCAATTACGCGACCATCAATGTCGTGGACACCTTGGCACGTGTGCCCGGCGTGGGACAGGCGTCGTTGTTCGGGCCGCTCGACTACAGCATGCGGATCTGGCTCGAGGCGGATCGGCTCACCGCGCTCTCGCTCACCCCGGCGGACGTGATCGCGGCGATCCAGGGCCAGAACATCCAGGCCGCGGTGGGGCGGATCGGCGCGCAGCCGATGACGGCCGACCAACAGTTCCAGATTACGCTCCAGACCCGCGGGCGCTTGACCGATGCGGCCGAGTTCGAACGTATCGTGGTGCGGGCCAACCCGGACGGCTCGACCGTTCTCGTCTCGGATGTCGGACGCGTCGAGCTCGGTGCGCGCCAGTCGGACTCCTTCAGCCGATTGGACGGGCAGGACGCGGCCGCCATCGGGATCTATCTCGCGCCGGGTGCGAATGCGGTGTCCGTGGCCGACGGCGTCGAGGCGGCCATGAATCGCCTCGCCGAGCGGTTTCCCGACGATCTTGACTATACCTTGGTGTACGACACCACGGACTTCGTGAATGCGAGTCTGGAGAAGGTCGTCCATACCCTGCTCGAGGCCTTCGTCCTGGTCATCCTGGTCGTGTTCCTCTTTCTCGGGAGCTGGCGAGCCACCCTGATTCCGTTGATCGCGGTGCCCGTGGCCCTGATCGGCACCTTTGCCTTCCTGCTCGCGATCGGTTTTTCGGCCAACACCATCTCGCTGTTGGCCGTCGTGCTGGCGATCGGGATCGTGGTCGACGACGCCATCGTGGTGGTGGAGAACGTCGAGCGCATCATGGAGGAGGAGGGCCTGCCTCCGCGCGAGGCCGCCAAGAAGGCGATGGGCCAGATCACCGGCCCCATCATCGCCATCACCTTGGTGCTGCTGTCGGTCTTCCTGCCGGTGGCCTTTATTCCCGGGATCACCGGACAGCTCTTTCAGCAGTTCGCGGCCGTCGTCGCCTTCGCCATGCTGATCTCGGCCGTCAATGCCCTGACCCTCTCGCCGGCGCTGTGCGCGGTCCTGCTCAAGCCCGGCGGTCATCGACGCGGGCCGATGCGCTATGTGATGGGCGGGATCGATCGGGTCCGCGACGGCTATGCCGCGATCGTCGCGCGGCTGGTGCGCGTTGCGATGCTGGTGGTGGTGCTGATCCTCGGGGTCGGGCTCGCGACCGGTTGGTTGTTCAAGGTCACGCCGACCGGGTTCCTCCCGGAAGAGGATCAAGGGGCCTTTATGGCCCATGTGCAGTTGCCGCAAGGCGCCTCGGTGAGCCGGACCTTCGACGTGGTGAAGGAGCTCGAGACGCTCGTGAAGGCCGATCCCGCGGTCGCGCACGTGGTGACGATCACGGGTTTCAGCATCCTCGACGGCGCGGTGCTCTCCAACTCGGCGGCCATCATCGGGCGGTTGAAGCCGTTCGAGGAGCGCAAGACGGCGGATCTCAAGGTCGATGCCGTCATCGATCGGATCGCGGCCGCAACCATCGGCATTCCGAGCGCGCGGATCATGCCGTTCAATCTGCCGCCGATCGTCGGACTCGGAACCGGCGGTGGCTTTCAGTATCAGCTCGAAGACCTGCAGGGTCGCACCCCCGAGGCGCTCGCCGGGGTGATGCGCGGACTGATCCTCGCCGCCAATCAGGATCCCGCGCTCTCGCGCGTGTTCTCGACCTGGGCGACCGATAACCCGCAGGTGTTTCTCGACATCGATCGCGAAAAGGTCCAGACCCTGGGTGTGCGCATCAGCGACGTCTTCAACGCACTTCAAGCGACCCTCGGGGGCTACTACGTCAACGACTTCAATCGGTTCGGACGGGTCTGGCAGGTCCAGGTGGAGGGGCGCGAGGCCGACCGTCGCAGCGTCGAGGACATCTACCGGATCCATGTGCGCAACGACCGAGGCGACATGGTGCCGCTGCGCGCACTGCTGAGCCCGGAGCTGATCCTGGGACCGCAGCTGCTGCAACGCTACAACAACTATCGCAGCGTCACGATCCAGGGCGAGCCGGCGCCCGGCTTCAGCTCGGGCGACGCCCTGACGGCGATGGAGCGGATCTCCGCGGCGACCTTGCCGGCGGGCTACGGCTTCGAGTGGACGGGCACCGCCTTTCAGGAGCGCGAGGCCGGCGGGCAGACGCCGATCGTGCTGGCGCTGGCGGTCTTGTTCGCCTATCTCTTCCTGGTCGGGCTCTACGAGAGTTGGTCGATGCCGGCGGTCGTGCTCCTGAGCGTCACGGTCGGGGTGCTCGGCGCACTCTGCGCACTTTGGGTCGCGGGTCTCTCCAACGACCTCTATGCCCAGGTCGGCATCGTGGTGCTGATCGGGCTGGCGAGCAAGAACGCGATCCTGATTGTCGAGTTCGCGATCGAGCAGCGCGCCTCCGGGGCCTCGATACTGGACGCGGCCACCCGAGCGGCACGTCTGCGGATCCGTGCCGTTCTCATGACCAGCTTTGCCTTCATCCTCGGTCTCGTCCCCTTGGTCATCGCCAGCGGAGCAGGCGAGGCGAGTCAGCGCGGCGTCGGCACGGCCGTCTTCGGCGGCATGCTCGCCGCCTCGCTGATCGGGATCTTCCTGATCCCGATGCTCTACGTGATCTTCCAGCGGCTTCGGGAGAAGGTCCACGGGGGCGTGAAGGTTCGGGAGCCGGGTCCGGAGCACGAGGCCCCGGTTTCGTGACGTCCGATGGGGCTGGAAGACCTTACGCGGAGCTTCGTCCCTGTTCAAGATTCTCGAGGCAGTCCGGCTTCGGGTCGAGGAAGTCTTAATACCTTAAGCCGCGCCAACACAGGCATTGTTCATCATCCCGGCCGTAGGGTGGACGAGCGAGAGCGTAGGGTGGACGAGCGAGAGCGAAGTCCACCGAACCCCGCGCCGGCGCTGGTGGACTGCGCTGCGCTTGTCCACCCTACAGCTACGATCAGCGACGTGGCCGGGTTTATGAGCAAGTCCCCAACACATGACGCATACCGCGCCGGGCGCGGTTTAAACGCAACGGAGCCACAATGATCGAACCCGATACCCGTTCCAAGCATCGCCGGTTCTCCTCTCTGGCCATGGTCCTCGCGCTCCTGCTACTTGCCGGCTGCGGCGATCAAGTCATCGTCGAAGGCGTGAACGTCTCGGACGGGGCTCTCGTCGGAGACAGCGTGATCGACAACCCGGCGGACGCCGCTGGAGTCGCGGCCGGCGAGCCCTATGCGATCGGCGATCCCTACGAGGAGGCCGAGGAGGGCGAGAAGAACATGGGTCCCAATGCGCCGGGGTATATCCCCGAGACGATCGATTAGTCGTCGTGGCCCGATCAGCCCGCCCTTGCAGGGCGATCGGCAGGGTCGAGCCAGGTCCGAAGCGTCGATCATGAGAGATCCGGTTGTCGGCTTCACGCTTGCCTTGGGGCTCTGCCTGACGCTGTTGTCGTCGACACTCGGCGCGGAGAACGCGGGCCTCGCCTCGTTGAATCCGTCGCTGATGTCGACGGAGGGTCTGGAAGCCAAGATCGCCCGGTCCGAGGCGAGCACCGATCTGGATGCCGAAATCAAGACCAAGGTCGTCGCCCGCTACCGCGAAGCCCTGAACAACCTCAAGGAGGCGGATGTCAACAGGGACCGTGCCGCGGCCTTCGAGGAGGTCGCACAGGCAGCGCCGGAGGAGACGCGGCGCGTGCGCGAGCGGATCGCGGAGGCGGGTTCCGCCGATCCGGCACAGGGGCTTGGCGTCGGTCCGCAGACGCCGCGTGTCGAGATCGCGCTGCGGCTTCGCAAGGCCCAGGCCGACCTCGCCGCGGCAGAGGCGCGGCGCGCCGATTTCGAACGCCAGCGCACCTTCCACGAGAACCGTCCGACCATGATCCGCCAGCGTCTCACGGCGGCGCAGGAGCAGCAGGACGGGATCGCCGCAGCCCTGCGGGTGGAGTCCGGCGGCGGCGAGCACGCCTCTCTGGGCTCGGGCTCCGGCTCTTCGCTCATGCAGGCTCGGTGGTGGGCTCTGGAGACCCGCTATGTCGCCTTGAGCACCGAGATTCGTGCATTCGAGCAAGAGCTTATCAGTCAGCCGATGCGGTTGGAGCTGCTCGCGGCCAGGCGCGACGAGGAGGCCGCGAGCGTCGGGCGCCTTCGCGCGCAGGTCGAGGCGCTGAAGGCGCTGCTCAACGACAAGCACGAGAGCGAGGCGGCGTTCGCCAAGGCGGAGGCCGTGCGGATGCTGGAGTTGACCGAGGGGGCCGATCCGCTGCTGAGCCAGCTCGCGCGCGAGAACGCCGAGCTGACGGAGCAGCTCTCGACCATCGCCGCGCGACTCGACGGACATGACGAGGACGAGGCGCAGGCGCTGCGGTCGGCCGAGCGGGTCCAGGCCAATTTCGAGCGCGTGCGTGCGGCTCGGGAGGCCGGCGGGCTGACCGAAGGCATTGGTCCGCTCTTGCTCGAGCACCGTGCGGATCTGCCCGATTTCGAGGTCCATACCCGCAATCTGCGCGCGCTCGAGCAGCAGATCGCCGCTGTCAACGTCAGCCGGCTGCAGCACCTCGACGAGGCGACCCGCATCGCGGATCCGAGCCGCACCCTCGCCGAGCTTGCGGCCAAGCTCTCGGATGACTCGGAACCGCAGGATCTCGATACCCTGCGCACCTTGATCGTGGGGCGTCAGGTGTTGCTCGCCAAGCAGCTGGAGGCCGAGGGCGTGCAGCTCGAGGCGCTGCAGAGGCTCAAGGCCGCCGAAGGTCGGATGCTGGATGTCGCGCGTGCCTACGATTACTTTCTCGAAGAGCACCTGTTTTGGCTCGGTACGGGGGCCAAGACCCGTCCGGCTGATTTGGCGAATCTTCAACCCGAGCTCGGGCGCTTGCTGTCGCCCCCGGTCTGGTCCGAGCTTGGCCGCAGCCTCGCAGGGCGGCTTGCGACCTCGCCCCTGTCTTGGCTCGCGGCCTTGATGTCGGGCCTGCTGCTTTGGAAGCGCCGGGCCTTGATCGCGGCGATCGAGCGCGCTTCGGTCCGAGCGGAGCAGCCCGGTCTCGGGGACACGCGGCTCACACTGCGTGCGCTGATGCTCACCCTGTTGCTTGCGGCGCCGCTGCCCCTGCTCTTCGGCGCGGCCGGCTGGGCCCTTCAGAACGCCGCGCAGGGTACGGAGGTGTCCGAGACGGCCGGGGTTCAGCTGGTCCGCATCGCGGTCGTGCTTTATGTCCTGCTGCTGTTGCGCGGGATCTGTCTGCCGCGCGGTCTGGCGATCGGGCATTTCAGGTGGCCGCAGGCCGGTGCGCAACGGCTGAGGTCGGAGATCGGCTGGCTGATTTGGGTCCTGGTTCCGGCGATGCTGATCCTCGGCAAGGCGATCAGCATCAACCCGGATGCCGCGGTCGGACTCGTCGCGCGGCTCACCGCACTGGTCTCCGTCGCTGCGATCGCCCTGTTCTTTTTCCGATTGTTTCACCCCGAGCGGGGTCTGATGACGGCGTCGCGGCAACGTCCGGGCGCCGGTCTATTGTCCCGCACCTACCCGATCTGGTACCCGGTCTTGGTGGCCGTGCCTTTGGTGATCATGGTTCTGGTTTTGGAGGGTTATGTCTATTCGGCGCTCGTGCTCTGGGATGCCTATCTACTCACCTTGGGATTGAGCGTCGTTTTGGTGTTGCTGCATGCGCTGGCCTCGAGCTGGCTGATGCACGCGCGGGCCCGCTTGGCCCGCCGGGTTGCGCGCGAGCGCCGTCAGGTCGCCGTCGCGGAGCGTGATGCCTCGGCAGGCGTGGAGCTCCTCGCCGTGCCGTCGGACTATGTCCATGTGGATCTCGCGGCGGCGGGCGCAGCCGGTCGGGAGCTGCTGGGGATGGCGCTCGTCGCCCTCGCCCTGATCGGTCTCTACGCCATCTGGTCGCCGGTCTTTCCTGCATTGGGCATCCTCGACGAGGTGACCCTCTGGCACACCACCGGGATCCTGAACGGGGAGGAGACGGCGCTTCCTGTCACCCTGGCCGATCTCGGGCTCGCCCTGCTGTATCTGGTCGCGATCGGCGTGCTCGCAAAGCGATTGCCGGCGATGCTCGAGATCGTCCTGAGCGAGCGTCTGCACATGACCTCGAGCAGCCGCTACACGGTGACGACCCTGACGACCTACCTCATCGTCGCCTTGGGCATCGTGCTGGCGCTCGACACCGTCGGCGCTCAATGGTCGCAGCTCCAGTGGCTGGTGGCCGCGATGGGGCTGGGTATCGGGTTCGGTCTGCAGGAGATCGTCGCGAACTTCGTCAGCGGTCTGATCATCCTGTTCGAGCGCCCGGTGCGGGTCGGCGACGTCATCACCGTGGACGGGACCGATGGCGTGGTTACCAAGATCCGCATCCGTGCCACGACGATCCGCGGTTACGATCGCAAGGAGCTGCTGGTCCCGAACAAGGAGCTGATCACCGGCCGGCTGCTCAACTGGTCCCTGTCCGACCCGGTGACACGGATCATGATCCTCGTCGGGGTGGCCTACGACACCGATGTGGACCTGGCCCATGCCCTGATGCGGGAGGCGGCACAGGAGAATCCGCGCGTGCTCGCCAACCCCAAGCCTGCGATGAACCTCGAAGGGTTCGGCGACAACGCCCTGACCCTATCGCTGCGCGCCTATATCGAGGATATCGAGCATCGGGTCGCCATCACCTCGGAGCTCAACATGGCGATCAACCGCAAATTCAGAGACGCGGGCATCGTCATCGCCTACCCGCAGCGCGATCTACACCTGGATACGCGCGGACCCTTGCGGGTCAGGCTCGAAGAGGACGGTCCAACGCAGCCCCGCGACGCGGACGGCGAGGGGCCCGTCGGGCGTTGATCGGGCGGCGTCGCGGTGCAAAAGGGGAGCGGGTAGATATGCCGAGGCGGTCGAGCCGTGCTAAACCGCGCCCAGCGCGGTATGTCATGTTTTTGGATGGGATCGGCCCCGGAAGACTTGACGATCATTGGAGGTGGTGCGGTTTAAGATATTAAAAAATATAAAAGTTTAATGCGCCTCCAATTTGCCCAGCTCGCCGAGGATCTCCAACACCAGTTGGCGGGTCTGGGTATCCATCCCGCGACAGAGCTGGTCCGGGTTGCGCTCCCCGTTGATCAGCGGGCGGACAACACCGGCCAGTCGGGCCATACTGCCCCCGACCTTGCTCATCTGATCGGCCATGTTGCCGATCAGCACCAGCGCCTGGGGATCCGTGCGCGCGGCGTGGATCATGTGCGCGAGGCCCGGTGCGGCGAGGGTCGGATCCTGCGCCTGGCTTGGATCCGGCAGACTGGAGGGGTCTTGGAGTCCGCGCAGGACGGATTCCGCGATGACTCCGTCTTCTTCGTCGAGGCCGTTCAGGAGCGCAGGCGAGCGCTCCCCCTTCGCGATGCGTCGCAGCACGGCGACAAGCGCGCTCCAACCCTGTTGCTCGGCCCCCGCAAGCAGGGCCTCGAGCTCGGCTCGGCCCTCCGGGCGTTGGGTCAGCGCGACCACCTGACGGATGAAGGCCGCATGGACGAGGCGGATCTGCTCGCGCCGTTCCGGGAGGCTGGACACTGTAGGATCTCCTTTGTCGAATTGTCGGGAAGCGCAACCGGTCGTCCCGGTCATGTCACCTGCGCGAGGTCGGACCCGGTCGCAACCGACGCGAGCGACGGGGACTGAGCTATCATCGCTGCGGACTCTTCGCGAAGGGTCCGCTCCTGCCGTTCGCACCCAGACAACGCACCCTCATGGAGAGCTCATCGATGCAGATCGAAGTCACAGGCATTCTCGGCTTGATCCACCTGATCCTGACGATCTACGCGATCGTCAGGATCGTCGGCAGCTCGGCCGGCACGGGCTCGAAGGTGTTGTGGATCGCTCTCGTCCTCTTGCTGCCGGTCGTGGGTTTGATTCTTTGGTTTCTTTTCGGACCGAGCTGAGCTTAAACCGCGTCCGGAGCGATATGCTCATCTTCGAGTGAATTCGACGTTCGATGCATCCATGGCCCTTTGCGGGGGACGCGGTTTAAGATTTTAGATTTTTTAATATTCTAAACCGCGCCGACTCCAACGCACGTCAAGTCTGCCGGGGCCGATCCCATCCAAAGACATGGCATACCGTCCCGGGCGCGGTTTATAGGATCGGCCCCAGCATGGCGATGCTGTTGTTCAGGAGTCGGCGTCCCGGCCCCCAGGCCGCGACCGTCTCGGCATCGACGGGGCGGGATCGGGCGATGTAGCTGTCCTGGCGCTCGCGCATGGTCGCCGTGAGCGCCGGATCGTAGACGAGGATATTGTTCTCGAAGTTGAGCTCGAAGCTGCGCCTATCCATATTGGCCGAGCCGATCAGGGTGACCGCCCCGTCCAGGGTCAATGACTTGGTGTGCAGGAGTCCGCCTTCGAACTCGTAGATCCGCACCCCGGCGGCGAGCAGATCGGCGTAATAGCTTCGGCTGGTCGCACCCACGACGAACGAATCGTTGCGGGCCGGAAAGACGATGCTGGTCTTCACGCCCCGATAGGCCGCACCGCAGAGTGCGCTCTGCATGGCTTCATCGGGGACATAATACGGTGTCGAAATCACCAGCTCCTCGCGTGCACTGTAGATCAGGGATGCGAACAGCTCGGGCATCGCCGAGGCGCGCACCGTCGGTCCGGTCCCGATCACTTGTGCCGCGAATCCCTCGCCCGCAGCCTGCACCGGACGGCGCAGCAGCGCATCGATGTCGTCGTCGACATGCGCCAGCCAGTCGCTCGCGAACAGGATCTGATTCTGGCGTGCGATCGGTCCCTCGAAGCGCATCATGGCGTCGACCCAGGGGGCATATTTGGCCTTGATACGGAACTCGGGATCGGCGCAGTTCTGGCTTCCGCAATAGGTGATGCTGTCGTCGATCACCAGGATCTTGCGATGGTTGCGCAAATCGATGCGGCCACCGAGCGGTCGCAGTACGGGGTTGGAGATCGGCAGTGCGCGCGCCAGACTCACGCCCGCGTCCGCCATCCGCTTCCAATGGATCGAATGGATCAGCCGACGCGAGCCCAGATCGTCCGCCATGGCACGACAGGTGACACCGCGCAGGGCCGCGCGCTCCAAGGCCGCGACCATCGACAGCCCGTTGTTGTCGGGCAGCCAGATGTAGAAGTTCACGTGGACGTGATCGGTTGCGGCATCGATGTCGGCGACCATGGCATCGATCGTGGCGTTGGAGTCCGCCATCAGGGTCGCCCGATTGCCGCCGACCGGGGCAAAGCCGCTGATGGATTCCCCGAGTCGAAACAGGTGCCGATAGCTGTCCGGGATTTCGGGCGGGCCAAGCTGGCGATCGAACGTGCTCGCTAATTCGGGAACCTGCGAAAAGATGCGCCGCATCCGCTCGCCGCGATGTCGCCCGAGATTCACCTCTCCGAGCAGGACATAGGCGACCGCACCGACCACCGGTACTGCAAGGATGACCACGACCCAGGCAACCCGCGATGCCGGTTGCCGATTCGGCCGCAGCAGAACCCGGATGACCAGTCCGATTTGGATGAGCAGATGCAGGATCAGGATGATCATGGATTCGGCCCTCTCGGGAAGGCCTCGGTCCAGAGACCGATTCCCATGACCAGGAAGGCAACGGCCAGGGCGACACAGGCCAGCGCCGCGATCAGGGTCGCGATCTCGCTGCCTTGACTGCGTCGGTGCTTGAAGCCCCAAAACGCGCCGCCGGCGGTGATCAGAAAACCGAATTCGCCGATGAAGAGTCGGGTGAGCAAGGGCATCCCGCGCGCCGCCTGAGTGTCCATCTCACCGCCCGGCGTACCGACCGGACCCCCGCCCAGCGCAAGCACGAGCGCAAGGACCAGGCCGAGACCTGCCGCAGCCCAGGTAAAAGGGAATCGTTTGCTCATGCGCGTCCTCGCCTCTGCGGCTTCCGAGACGCCTATTGTGCACCATACCGAGCGCACGTGGGTTTATCGCCGCATCGCACGCCGCCTGCGGTGGGTTACGAGCCGTCGTCCTGTCGGTTCGGATTGAACCATCGCGACGCGCCGTCATCTTATGTTGCAGTGCACAAAAACGACGCGTATGCCCGGTGGCGGTCTCGATCTCGGAGACCGGCCGGACGGCGTATCGGGCCGGTGCGTCGAGAATCCGGAGAGCCTTGCGATGACCATCAATATCGAGCGTGCCCATACCCGAGCCTCGCCTCGCGGCGAGGTCGTGCGTCTGAAGGACGGTACCTTTTGTCGGATGCGTCCGATCGAGGGAGGCGATTCGGCAATCCTGACGGCGTGTTTCGAGGGGCTTTCGGATGCGTCGCGCCGATTGCGGTTCTTCGGGGCGAAGCGCGCATTGACCGACGCGGATCTGGCGTATCTGACAGGTGCGGACGGGCGCGATCATCTCGCCTTCGCGGCGGTCCGTGGGCCGGTGTCTGGCGCTCAGGCGGAGGTTCTCGGCGCGGCTCGGTGCATCCGTTCCACACCGGGATCGGACACGGCGGAGCTGGCGATGGCCGTCGTCGACCGGGCACAAGGCAAAGGGGTGGGAACCGCGCTGCTGGAGCATTTGATCGTCGAGGCGCGGGAACAGGGGATCCGGCGCTTTCGCTGCGAGGTCCTCGCCGACAACGAAGGGATGCGCGCGCTGGCCAAACGGCTCGGCGGCCATGCGGTCTGGCTGGACGACGGCACGCTGGAGTATGACTGCGCGCTGCCCGAGGCCCTGTTGACTCACGGCGCTTCGGAGCTGGACCGGGCCCGGGAAACGGGGGCCCGGTCCGCTCCGGATAGCGTTCCACCGCGCACCGCGGGTGTGATCGCACCGGTCTGGACCGCGGCATGGGAGCGGGTCACCGGGGTCTCGATCGCCTTGTTCGAGACCGCGGCCCTGCTCTGGTACGATCACGCGAGTCGCATTGAACGCCGATTGCCATGACACACATCCGCTCGTTCGAAGGCAGGTGCCCGAAGATCGATCCATCCGCTTGGGTCGACGAGACCGCGGTCGTGATCGGCGAGGTCACGCTTGGCGCGGAGGCCTCCGTCTGGCCCGGATGCGTGATCCGAGGGGATATCCATCGCATCGAGATCGGCGCACGGACCAACATTCAGGACGGGAGTGTTCTGCATGTCTCGCATGAGAGCCGATTCATGCCCGGAGGGGCGCCGGTGGTTGTCCACGAGGATGTCACCGTCGGTCATCAGGTGGTCTTGCACGGGTGCGAGATCCGTCATCACTGTCTGATCGGTATCGGGGCTCGCGTGCTCGATCGTGCGCTGCTCGAGCCCTTCACGTTACTCGGTGCCGGGTCTTTGGTGACGCCGGGCCAGGTCTTGGAGGGCGGCTATCTCTGGCTCGGCGCACCGGCGCGGCGGGTGCGTGCGCTGACGGATCGCGAGCGCGAGTACCTGGTGTATGTCGCGCAGAACTATGTGCGGCTGGCGGACCGGTACCGGGCGGAATCCACTCATGCAGCGACGCAATAGACCGGCAGGGATCGGTGGGGTGTTTGCGTTCGGGAAGCCGGGTTCAACCGCGCTCTACCCGACCTAAAAACCCGCGTCCGGGTGAGGGTTTCCGGGTTGCTTGGTCGGGCGGGCTGCGTTGCCCTGCGGAAACCTGTCGGAAACGAGCGGAGCACGGAATCCAATCGTTGTCGTTGTCGTTGTCGTAATCGACAAGACAACGACGCCAAGGTGACTCTATCGTCGAGTCGTATTCCTTCTTGTCGAACCCTTCACTAGCGACCTTGCGGCTGGGGCGGCAGAGCCGAGGTCGGGGGTCGGGGGGCGGGGTCCGGCGCCTCTCCGACATCGGCGACCTCGCTCACCGCAGGCTCCACGCGATTCACGTCCACCGCCACGCGCAGCTCATGGGTTCCCCCGCCGTAGAAGATCCCGCGCAGCGGCGTGACGTCCTGGAAATCGCGACCGACGGCCGTGGTGATGTGCTGCTCGCCGGGGATCTGATCGTTGGTGGGGTCGAAATCGATCCAACCCAGGTTGGGAATGAGCACCGAGAACCAGGCATGCGAGGCGTCGGCGCCTTGGAGCTTGACCTGTCCCGGCGGCGGGAGTGTTTCCAGATAGCCGCTGACATAGCGGCTTGCGAGTCCAAGCCCGCGCAGACCGGCGATGGCGACGTGCGCGAAGTCCTGGCAGACGCCTTTGCGCTGCTCCATCACCTCGGCGAGCGGCGTGGCGATGGTCGTGGAGGTCGGGTCGTAGACGAAGTCGCGGAAGATACGCCCCATCAGCTCGACCGTCGCCTCCAAGATCGGGCGTCCCGGTGAAAAGGATTCGGCTGCGTAGGCCAGCGCGTCGGGATCCGGCGGTACGAGCGGCGAGGAGAGGGTAAAGATCCGCAGGTCGGTCATGGGTTCGTCGTAGCGATCGTGCAGGCGATCGACGATCCGCTCCCAGGGTTGAGTCGCCTCGGGTTGCGGCAGGGTCGGCGCGACGACCTCGACCTCGCTCTGGGCGCGCACCTCAAGTGCATCGTGGGCCTGCTGAATCGAAAAATAGCTCACCCGGTTCCCGAAGAAATCCTCGTGCTCGCGATGAACCGCCGGCCAGGGGTCGACCCGGATCTGGCTGGACAGGCAGCGCTGGCGCGCCGTCTGGGGTGGCTTTAGATGCGCGATGCTGTGGCACAGCGACACCGGCTCGGCATACTCGTAGCGGGTGACGTGATTGATCCGGAATCTCATGAGGCGCCCCGCGCCGCGGCTCGGCGCAGCAGGCTGTGCGGCTGCTCTTCGTGCCTGAAATACTGGGCGGTGATGGCGTCCGAGATGGCGGCGCTTTGCCGATCCAGCTCGGCGAGCATCGCGGCGAGCGCGGCGCGTCGGGCGCCTGCCTTGTCGGGCTGAACCATGCTGTCGATCTCGGCCAAGCGGATGCCTGTGAGCCCTTTGAGGACGTGCTTTTCCACCGCGGTGCGCCCGACGGCCATGTCGCCGCGAGGCAGCTCCGAGACCAGGCGTTCGAGCTGCACGAGCTGATAGGCGAGGGCACGCGGGTTGCCCTCGTCCTGAAAGACCAGATCAAGGAGCGCGCCGATCCGGGTGCCGGCGCGATAGCGTCGGCGGTAGGTGATGAGGCTGTCGGTCACGCCGAGAACCGCCTCGATCACCATGTTCTCGTCCGCCTCGCCGGCGATCGGAACCAGCATGGAGCGAAGGAGGCTTGCGGTGGAGGCGGCGCGCTCGAGACGGCGTCCGATCTCGAGGAAGTGCCAGCCTTCGTTGTGGGTCATGTTCTCTTGGGTCAGGGCCGAGAAGGCCACCAACGAGGTGATCAGCGGATCGAGCTCGTCGAGCGCGAGCGAGAGCTGACCGGGCGCTTCATGGGTCAGATTGCCGAGATGGGCCTCGATGTCGCTCACGATGCGCCAGGTGTCGGCCGAGAGACGGTCACGGACCGAATAGGCGGCTTGACCCAGGGCTTGGAGCGTCTGCGGGAGACCGCCCAGGCGTGCGGGGTCGGAGATGAGCGAGAGCATCTCGGGCACGGGGTTGCGCAGACGCTCGGCCGCGCCGGTCCCGATAAACCCGGGGAACGACTGGGTTTGATTGGTCAGTGCCTCCAGGAGCGAGCGCAGACAACAGGAGTCCCCTGTCGAGGCGGCATAATCGCTGCGCTCCGAGAGCTTGAAGATGGTGATCCGCAGCAACCGCACCAATCCCTCGGCACGCTCGGCATAGCGACCGATCCAGAACAGATTGTCGGCGACCCGGCTGGAGACCTCGCTCTCCTGCGTGACCGCGGGGGTGTGCATCTCGGTCGTGACCAGCAGGCTTTCCTGGCGCTCCGGCTCCGAGGCGACGACCCAGACGTCCTTGGCCAATCCGCCGAGCTGGTTGGAATTGAGCGCGGCATCGTTGGTGGGTGTGACCCGCCCGAGACCGCCGGGCATGACCGCGTAGCCGTCTTCCTCGGCGGTCAAAAAGGTCCGCAGCACGCTGGGTCTGGGTTCGAGGTGCTGTCCGATGAGGGCCGGGGCGGTCGACGTCTTCACTCGCTCCTGGGCGATGTAGCTGTGGGGGCGTTCCCGGATGGCCTGGAGCAGGGCCGCGCGGGCGGGTGCATCCAGCGTCTCGGGGAAGAGGCAACGTTCTCCGTGGCGCTTGTTCAGGGGCTTGATGACGAGCTGATCGAGACGGTCCAAGACCCGGGTCAGCGAATCCGGATCGCCGCACCACCAGGTCGGAATGTCGGGGATCTGCAGCTCCTCGCCGAGCAGCTCTCGACACAGGCTCGGCAGGAAGGCCGGGAGCGCCGGGTGCTCGAGGATGCCGCTCCCCAAGGCGTTGGCGATCACCAGGTTGCCGGCCCGTACCGCTTGGACCAAGCCCGGCACGCCGAGGAACGAATCTTCGCGCAGCTCCAGGGGGTCGCACCAACCGTCGTCGACGCGCCGCAGGACGGCATCGATGCGCTCGAGCCTTCCCAGTGTGCGCAGCCACAGCGCCCCGTCGCGCACGGAGAGGTCCCCGCCTTGGACGAGCGTAAACCCGAGGTAATTGGCCAGATAGGCGTGCTCGAAGTAGGCCTCGTTCTCGGGTCCCGGGGTGAGGACCACGACGCGCGCATGCTCGGCCCGTCGCGGTGCGAGACGCGTCAAGGTGCGCCGGATCGAACGAAAGAAACCGGCAAGGCGATGCACATGCGAATCGCGGAACATGCTGGGCAGAACCCGCGACAAGACGACGCGGTTCTCGAGCGCATAGCCGAATCCGAGCGGGCTCTGGGTGCGGTCGCCGATGATCCGCCAATGCCCGTCGGGTGTGCGGGTCAGATCGGCCGCGTACTGGATCAGGGGGCGATGACCGGCGACCTCCACACCGTGGCAAGGCAGCAGATATTCGGGACTGGCGTCGAACAGCTCGGCCGGCAAGAGACCGCTGCGGATCAGTCTGCGCGGCCCGTAGAGGTCGAGCAGGATCTGATTGAGCAGGTCGGCACGCTGAATCAATCCGCGCTCGAGGTCGGCCCATTCCTCGCTGCGAATGAGCAGCGGCAGCAGGTCCAGCTCCCAAGGGCGGGACATCCCGCGCGGCTCGGCATTGAGGTTGTAGGTGACGCCGTTGTCGCGGACCATGCGGGTCGCTTCGCGCCAACGTGCCTCGATGCCGCTCGGCCCGAGCGTGCGCAAGGCATCGAGAACATATTGCCAGTGCGGGCGCACCTCGCCCTCGACCGTGCGCATCTCGTCGTAGCGCTCGGGCAAAGGCGTATAGGCATCGACCAAACCCGACTGCTCGAGTAAGGGTGCCAGGTCGGGGACAGACATGGGCCTGGGCTCTTTCCGGGACGTTGGCCCTGGATTAGACACGTCATGCCCGGGTGTCGCAAGGTGCGATTAGGGCGTCATACGAGCGGAAGACGGGGCTCGACGGGCGCGTCGGTAGGAGGTTCCGAGATTTGGAGCAGGCAGCGCTCGTAGTGGGGCGCTCGCAGCGGCGGCGCGAAAAGGTCGCCCTGCGCCTCGAGGCACCCCAGATTGAGCAGGATGAAACGCTGGCGGTCGTCGCGCACGCCGTCTGCCGTCACGTCGATGTCCAAGGCTTGTGCCATGGCGATCAGGGCTTGGACGATGGCCAGATCGTCCGGCGAGTCCGGCATGGCGTCCACGAAGTTGCGATGAATCTCGAGCCTGCGGATCGGAAGCCGACGCAGTACTTGCGGCGCAAGCCAGCTTGTGCCGACCTCGCTTAAGGCGACACCTACGCCGAGTCGGTGCAATCCGTTGATGACCTCGCGGGCCTGCTCCGGGTGTTTGAACAGGAGCGACTCGGCGAAGCTCAGCTCGAGGCGACCGGCGTCGAGCTCGTTGCTGCGAAGTAGCCGCTCGAGTGAGGGGACCAAATCGAAGCGCGTCAGCTGGGTTTCGGAAATGCTCACGGAAAGGACCCCGATCGGCGTGCCTCTGAGGGTCCAGTCCCGCAACTGACGGCACGCCTCGGCGAGGATCCACTGACCCAGCTCGACCGTCATGCCCCCGGATTCGACCAGTGCGAGGAGCCGTTCGTGCGCGACCGGTCCCAGGTCCGGCTGGTGCCAGCGCAATCGGAGCTCGGCGCCGGGCCAGCGCCCCGTTTCCAGATGGACACGCGGTTCGAACAGCAGCTCGATCTCGCCTGTTTCGAGCCCGCTGCGCAGCATCTCGGCGAGGCGCTGCCGCGCGGTCGATGTGCCGACCGGCGGCTCGGAATAGATCCGGAAGGCATCGCGTCCGCCGTGCTTGACGTTGCTCAGCGCCGTTGCGGCGTGTGCGAACATCACGTCGGTGTCGTTGCTTGCGCAGGCCTCCAAGGCGATCCCCATGCTCATGGTGACGAAGACCTGATGTCCTCGCACCGTCATCGGCGCTTGCAGCGCCGAGCGGATGCGCCGCGCGATCTCCTGCGCCTCTGTCTGGGTCTGGATCCCCTCGAAGAGGAGTCCGAATTGATCGCCGCTCAATCGTGCCAGGGTATCGGCCGGGCGAATGGTCTCGCGCAGGCGCAGTCCCACCGCACGCAGCAGCTCGTCGCCGATCTGGTGGCCGAGGCTCGCGTTGATGTTCGCGAAACGATCGAGATCGAGCAGGAAGAGCGCGACCGGGGTGCGATTGCGCCGTGCCGGATCCATCGCATAGGCCAGGCGCGAGTCGAACAACAGGCGGTTGGGCAGTTTGGTCAAGGGGTCGTAGTGGGCAAGGTACTCGACGTGCTTCGGCCCGTTGGCGGAGACGGGGCGCTCGGCGAAGACGCCGACGAAATTGGTGACCTTGCCGCGGCCATCGAGGACGCGTCGGATATGCAGCCTCTGCAGATAGATCTCGCCGTCCTTGCGCCGGTTCCAGATCTCGCCTTCCCAGACGCCTTGTTTGACCAGCCGACGCCACATGCGGGTGAAGAAGCTCTTGGTGTGCCAGTGGGAGTTGAGCAGGTTGGGCTTGCGTCCGAGGACCTCGGCCTCCGCATAGCCCGTGATCCGGCTGAACGCGGCGTTCACGGCGACGATGCGCCCGTCCGCGTCCGTCATCAAGACGCCGTCCGAGGTTGCGGCGTAGACCACCGCGGATTGAAGGAGACGCCGCTCGGAGTCCCGCACGCTGGTCACGTCGCGGATGTTGACGACGATCCCCGTTACCTTGTCCTCGTGGTCGCGATGGGGAAAGAGTCTGACCTCGGACTCGCGGGCTTGACCGTCCGGTCCGCTCTCGTAGATGTCGTCGACGACCGGGTGCCCCCCGTCGAGGCAGCGCCCGAGGTTGCGATAGACGAGATCGCTGAGCGGACCTTGACCTTCGACCTCCTGCAACGACTTGCCGAGCGCGTTCTCGCCCGTCTGTCGGATCGCCGTCAGGAAGGCCGCATTTGCGGCGAGCAGACAGCATGCGCGGTCTAGGAAGGCGATGCGGTCGGGGGAAGCGGAGACGATGTCGTAATAGCGGGCAAGTGCTTCTTCGGCGGCACGGCGTTGCGTGATGTCCATGACCACGCCGGCGAGCTTGGGTGCGCCGTCGGAGTCCGCAAGCTCCAAGCGGCCGGCGCTCTCCGCCCAGCGCAGGGTTCCGTCGGGACGGATGATGCGATGGCGAAACCGGAAAGGGACGGCGGCCTCGATGGCCTGCTGAACCGCGGCCCTCGCCAGGTCACGGTCATCGGGATGGATCCGCAGAAACACGGCGTCCAGGGTGACCTCCGTGTCGGGCTCGAGGCCCCAAATCTCGTACCAGGTGCGCGAGGCCAGGGTGCGACCGGTCGCAACGTCGATCTCCCAGTTGGCGACCCTCGCGAAGGCCTGCGCCTCGTCCGCGGGGAGCTTCGACTGAACAGGCGTGCTCGCGACGGCGCGCTCCTCGAGGAGGATGCCCACAACGGCAGCCACGGGCGCGTTGCCCGAAGCGAGGCGCGAGAACCGCATGACCGTTCTGAGGGGTCGCCCCGCGCGAGTCCGCAAACACAGGCTGTGCGACATCTCGGCCTCGCCCGAGGCCAGAAAATCGTCGACGCGTGCGGCATCCTCGGCGTCGACCAGGTCTCTGAAGTTGAGATCGCCCGTCAAGCCTTGCGGGTAGCCGAGAAGGGTCGAAAAGACCCGGGTGGCCGCGGCGACCTGTTGATGTGCGTCGAGCACGACGGCACCGCAGGGCAGTGCCTCGAGCAGCCTGCGCAGCTCGACGGCACTCTGCGGCGACGAGTCGACACGCGTGGTGTGCTCCTTTGTCTCGTGATCCCGATGCATGAGAGGTAACATTGCGATATGCGATGGCAGCCGATTCGCCATTATATGCAGGAAAACGAGTAGGGTTTTATTGTAACTATTCACCTTCACGGCCTGCCCGCATGCGGGTTATGCTCGGGCTATTTTCGTGTAAGACTTCAGGCCGGAGAAGGGTTCGAATCACAGCCTTCGAGGAATCGGAATCGTCCATGACGGGATCCACTCAGGACGACGAGCGTGCGCAACGACTCCTGTCGATTCTGTCTAGCTTTGCGCGCGAGTCGAGGGTGCCGGTTCCCCCGGACGGGATCGATCTGGATACGCGGTTGGAGGCCGATCTCGGACTCGATAGCCTGGGTCGCTCCGAGCTGATCGCACGGATCGAGAAGGGTCTCGGGGTCAGGCTCTCCGAGCATGCGCTCTCCGCGGCGACTGCCCGAGACCTCATGGGTTTTCTGCTCGAAGGGTCGGGGGACGCCCCCGATGTCGGGTTTGCCGTCGCGCCCGCGCGTGCCGCCGAGGGTCATCCGGCCTCTGCATTGACCCTTTTGGATGTGCTGGATCGCCATCTGCAAGACCACGCGGAGCGGATTCACATCCTGTACGAGGGTTCGGATACGGGTGCGCAGCGGATCAGCTATCGGTCGCTCGCCGACGGCGCCGCACGGGTCGCCGCGCGTCTGCAGGCAGCCGGATTGCGTCCGGGCTCGACCGTGGCCCTGATGCTTCCGACGGGGTCGGATTACTTCAACAGCTTCTTCGGCGTCCTCATGGCCGGCGGCGTTCCGGTGCCCATCTATCCGCCGAGCCGACCCCAGCAGATCGAGGAGCATCTGCGTCGTCACGCCCGGATCCTCGACAACGCAGGTGCGACCTTTCTCATCACGGTCCCGGAGGCGCGGGCCATCGGCCGCGTCCTGCGGGTTCAGGTCCGCTCGCTGCGGGGCATCGTGACGCTCGAGGGCCTCGAGCAGGAAACGCCGAGCGAGACCCGCGCGCGCCCCGCGCCGCAGGACATCGCCTTTCTCCAGTACACCTCCGGCAGTACCGGCGATCCCAAGGGTGTGGTTCTGACCCATGCGGACCTTCTCGCAAATATCCGCGCCATGGGCGAGGTCGTACAGGTCGCGCCCGACGACGTCTTCGTCAGCTGGTTGCCGCTCTATCACGACATGGGGTTGATCGGTGCGTGGCTCGGCAGCCTGTACTACGGCATTCCGCTGGTCTCGATGTCCCCGCTTGCCTTCCTGGCCCGTCCGGTGCGTTGGTTGGAGGCGATCCATCGCCACGGCGGGACCATCTCGGCGGCTCCGAACTTTGCCTACGAGCTCTGCCTGACCCGGATCACGGATGCCCAGATCGCCGATCTGGACTTGAGCCGCTGGCGCTGGGCGCTCAACGGAGCCGAGCCCGTCAGTCCCGAGACCTTGCGTCGATTCGCAGCGCGATTTGCCCCCGCCGGTCTGCGCTCCGAGGCGCTCGCGCCCGTCTATGGTCTGGCCGAGGCGGCGGTCGGGCTGGCGTTTCCCCCGGCGGGACGCGGGCCTCGGATCGATTGTATCGATCGCGACCGATTTGCCCGCGCGGGCTATGCGTTGCCGGTCGGCTGCGAGGACCCGCAGGCGATGGAGGTCGTCGCCTGCGGTCGCGCGCTCCCGGGCTATCGGGTGCGCGTGGTCGACGAAGCGGGTCGCGAGCGACCGGAACGCCATGAGGGCTTGCTCGAGTTTCAGGGGCCATCCGCGACCCGCGGCTACTATCGCAACCCGGCGGCCACGCAGGCACTCATCCGCGACGGCTGGCATTCGACCGGCGATCGCGCCTATCTGGCGGGCGGCGACATCCATCTGACCGGTCGTGTGAAGGATCTCATTATCCGCGGCGGGCGCAACATCTATCCCTACGAGGTCGAAGAGGCCCTCGGCAAAGTCGACGGGGTGCGCAAGGGTTGCGTGGTCGCATTCGCGGCCTTGGATCCGGAGCTGGGCAGCGAGCGGCTGGTGATCCTGGCCGAGAGCAAGGAGCGTGACCCGGCGCGTCGTGCCGAGCTGGCCCGCCGGCTGCGCGAGCGTGCGACCGATGTTCTCGGACTGCCGCCCGACGAGCTGCTGCTGGTGCCGCCGCGTGCGGTGCTCAAGACCTCGAGCGGCAAGCTGCGACGCGCCGCGACGCGGGATCGCTATCTCGCCGGCCGGCTCTCCGAGCAGGTGCGTCGCCCCGTTTGGCAGTTGATGCGGGCCGCTGCGTCCGGACTTCGTACACGGGCTTCGAGCCTGCCGGGCCAACTCTATGCGGGGTACGCTTGGGCGGTGTTCTACCTGATCGCGCCCTGGTTCTGGATCGGCATCATGGCGAGTCCGAGTCCACGTCTGCGGTGGTCGATGGCGCGGTTCGGCATTCGACTCCTGCGCCGATCGACCTTCATGCGACTCACCGTGACGGGCCGGGAGCATCTCCCGCCGAAGGGGCATCCCTTTGTCTTGGTCGCCAATCATCAAAGCTATCTCGATGGTTTGGCCTTGGCCGAGGCGTTGGAGCGTCCGATCGGCTTCGTCGCGAAGAGCGAGCTCCTCGCGCGGCCGATCGTGGCGGCCTTCATGCGACGGATGGGAGCGAATTTCGTCGATCGCTTCGATCCGCATGCCGGGAGTGCCGAGTCCGCGCGCTTTGCCGAGATGCTGGCTCGCGGCGACACCTTGGCGTTTTTTCCCGAAGGCACCTTCCGCGAGCAGCCCGGGCTCTTGCCCTTTCGAATGGGCGCATTCGCCGCCGCCGCTCGGGCCGGCGTGCCTCTTGTTCCCGCGGTGCTGCGAGGGACACGCGAGCTGATGCCCGGCGACCGATTTTCGCCCCGTCCCGGACACGCCGAGGTCCTGATCGGTCCGCCCATCCAGCCCGACGGGGACGATTGGGAAGCCGCGATCGGATTGCGCGACCGCTCGCATGCCTGGATTGCGGAGCGAGTGACCGGCTTCGGTGGTCCTGATTAGACAGAATCGTCCGCCAGGCTCACGGAATAAGCCACCGATCGGCGCAGGCTGCTCCCTGATCCACTATCGGACGGAGCCTGCCATGACCATGCATCGAACCCGCTGGTCTCCGGCTGCCCCAACGGGGCTCACCACGCGAGCCCGGGGCAACGCCCCGGGACACGACCCCCATCCGAAGCCCTGAAGGGACGGCCCAACGCTTCTTGCCGCATGCAAGGGTTCCGCGGCCTTGACGGTGCCTTCCTCAGAGAAGCTTGACCAGAGCGGCGATCGCGGCGACGTGGGCGAACATCAGCGGGATGAGCCATTCGAGTCGATCGACCTTGGAGCGCACGATCGCTCAGCGTCCGATCACCACCGGACAGCCCAGGCTCTCCAGACTGTTCCAGAGCGAGGCGCGTGCCAGGAGCGGATTGGTCTCGTCGAGGATGAGCAGATCGATGCCGAGCTTCCCGACCGTCGCCGAGAGACCGGCCGCATCGGCGCCCTCCAGCGACACGAGGCGAGTCTGCTCGTGCAGGGTTGCGAGCTGCTCGAGCACGCGGCCGCGCAGCGTGGCCGTATCCGCGGAGATCTCGGGTTGCAGGATGACCACGAGGTTCGCGGCATGTCGGACCACCAACTCCAAGGCGATCGCGAGGGCGCGCGTGGCCCCCTCGCTGCCGGAATAGAGCACGCCGACGAGGGGGCCGCCGTTCCGCGGCTTGGGGGCGATCGGCCGCGGTCGCCGTCGCAGCGGGGCAAACCGTCCGATTCGCCCCAACGCGAAGAGCTCCGCATCGAGTGCGGCACCCAGGATCTCGGCCTCGAGATCGCCGCGCCAGACCCGGAACGACCAGTTCACACCCAGCTCGACAGCGGTGCGTTCGAGCCGTTCGCGAACGCCGCGTGCCGCCGCGCGTAGCTCGCGTTCGAGCCGTTCGGCGTCCAGGGCGCTCTCGCACAGTGTCGCGAGGCGCAGCTCGCGCAGAAAGGGCAGCCCGGCGAGACGCAGCAGCTCGGTGTCTTCGACAAAAACGCCCTCGAGCTCGGCGTCCAGAGCGGCGGCGATGCCGGCGGCCAAGGTCAGACCCTGTAGGCTGTGAGGGGAGGCGTCCAGTGCGACCGCGATCCGGCGGATTCGCCCGCTCGAGGCTTCGGTGCTCATGGTTCGGCCCCTTCACCCGATCGGGACTTGCCGTCCCGTGCATGCAGGGCCCGCAGGCGCTCGGAGAATCCGACCAGGCGGGCTTCGACACGCGCGTTGACGCTGCCGGCGGGGAAGGCCCCGTCGGATGCGCGCGTGCCGGCCGGCATCCCGGTCAGGATCTCGATCCCCTCGTCGATGTTCGCGATCGGGTAGACCGCAAAACGACCCCGAGCCACCGCCTCGCGCACATCGGCGCGCAGCATCAGGTGTTTGACGTTGGATGCAGGGATCAGGACGCCTTGTCCGTCGACCGAACCGCGTGCCGCGCAGACGTCGAAGAAACCCTCGATCTTCTCGTTGACCCCGCCGATCGCCTGGACCTCCCCGAGCTGATTGACCGAGCCGGTGACCGCAAGCGATTGGCTGATCGGCAGATCGGCGAGCGCGGAGAGCAGGGCGTAGAGCTCGGCGGAGGAGGCGCTGTCGCCCTCCACACCGCCGTAGGACTGCTCGAACACCAGGCTGGCCGAGAGTGAAAGCGGATAGTCAAGTGCATAGCGCCCGGCGATGAAACCCTGGAGGATGAGCACGCCCTTGGAATGGATGGGGCCGCCGAGCTTGACCTCGCGCTCGATGTCGATCAGCTCGCCTTTGCCGAGTCGCACGCGGGCGGTGATCCGGCTCGGATGTCCGAACGCGAATCCGCCCAGACTCATGACCGCGAGCCCGTTGACCTGACCGACCTTGCTGCCGCGCGTCTCGATCAGGATGGTTCCGCGGGTGGTTTCTTCGCGTAGCCGACGGCTGATGCGGTCGACGCGCTCGATCTTGGCGTCGATGGCGCGTTGGACGTCCTCTGCCCCGACCGTCTCGCGCCCGGCGGTCTTGGCCCAATAATCGCTCTCGCGCACCAGATCGCCGATGGAGCGCATGTGACTGGTGAGCCGCTCGTTGTCGTCGGCCAAGCGCGCACTGTGCTCGATCACCCGTGCGACCGCCGCGCGGTCGAAATGATGCAGCCCTGCGCGGCGCACCTCGGAGGCGATAAAGCGTGCATAGACCAGATGGCTCTCCGGACCGCGCTCGAGCTGATCCTCGAAATCGACGGCGACCTTGAACAGCTCGCTGAATTCCGGGTCCAGCTCGCAGAGCAGATAGTAGATGTGCCGCTCGCCGAGCATCACGATCTTCACATCCAGGGGGATCGGCTCGGGCTCCAGCGACAGGGTGCTGATGAGGCTGGTGATCTGGGCGAGCGACTCGATGCGGATCTCGGCGGCCTGCAGGAGGCGCTTTAGGGTCTCCCAGGCGAAGGGTTGCATCAGCAGCTTGAGTGCATCGACGATCAGATAGCCGCCGTTGGCCTGATGCAGCGCGCCGGCGCGGATCATGGTGAAGTCCGTCTCCAGCGCGCCGAGGTGGGCGCGGTGCTCGATGCGGCCGACCAGCTGATGATGCGCCGGCAGATCCGCGTAGACGACCGGGGCGCCGCCGTTCTTGTCGTGTCCGAGGAGGACGTTGACGCGGTAGCGTTGATGCCAGGGCGGGCCGTCGGTGTTCTGCGGGATCCAGATCCCGAGCAGCTGCGGCTGCTTGTCGTGATCGGGAAGAAACTGGCGGAAATTCTCCACGACATCGTCCTGGACCTGATTGAGGTAGTCGACGACGGCCTGGAGATCGGCGTATTTCTCGCAGAGTCCCTCCATCAGGCTCTGGATGGCGGCGGCGGCCATCTCGCGATTCAGCGCTTCGATCTGCTCGTCCGAGCGCTTCTTCCAGAGCGGCATTTGGTGCAATGCCTTGCGCATCTCGGCCTGAAGGCTGTTGATGTCCTCCTCGATCCGGGCGCGTTCGTCTTCCGATAAGGCATGGAACTCGTTCGGTCCGAGCGGCTTGCCGTCGCGCAACGGCGCGAGGGTGAACCCGGTCGGGGTCTGCAGGAGGATGACGTCCTTCTCCTTGGCCAGCTCGCGGATCTCGCCCATGGCACGCTCTTGGCGTTCCTCGAGCTCTTCTTCGAGCGCCTGGGTGCGGGTCCGGTATTCGTCGCTCTCGAACAGCGCCTGGATCGCCCGATGCAGGTCTTCGACCAGCTGGTCCATGTCGCGCTTGAGCTCAGCGCCCTTGCCGGGCGGCAGACGCAGCGCGCGCGGGCGATGTGCGTCCTCGAAATTGAAGACGTAGCACCAGTCCGGCGGAACTGCTTCGCCGTGGGCGCGCTCCTCGACCGCGCTCCGGAGCAAGGCGTACTTGCCGGTCCCCGAAGGGCCGAGTGCGAAGAGATTGTAGCCCTCGTGATGAATGCCGATTCCGAAACGAACCGCCGCGATCGCGCGATCCTGCGCGATCAGTCCGTCGCGCACATCGAGATCCGCCGTGGTCTCGAATTGGAGCTGCTCGGGGTCGCAGCGTCGATAGAGCGCGGTCGCTTCGAGTGAGGCAATGGGCATGATCTGACTCGGGTCAGGGTGAAGATCGACGCCCTGCGGCATCGAGACGGGATTCGAGAGGGCAGCCCTTCATGCGGAGCGACGGCCCTCGCCGAAGGCCTCCTCGATCGAGGCGCCGAACGATTCGGTCGCATAGCGGGAGACGGCGAGGGTATCCGACCAGTATCCCGACGGTAGACCCGCCTTGTAGCGCAGGTGCTCGAGGAACTCCGAGGGGCTCGGCAATTGCTCCCACACCGACGGCAGGAAGGTTCCGCGCCGACCGCGATCCTCCAGGATCAGCCCGTCGATCCCGGGTCTGATCTGCCCGAGCAGGTCGGCCTCCGAGCTGAACTGCATGGCGTGCGGCGGGGTCAGGACCGAGATGTGGATCTCGAGACGCGGCAGCTCGGCGCGCGTCAGGGGCGGGAAACGCGGATCTTGAAAGGCTGCTGCGAAGGCGTTGTGTGCCACATCCAGGACCAGCGGTCGAATCGCCTCCAGTACGCCGATGCAGCCGCGCAGAGCTCCGTCGATTTGGAGCGTCACGAAGGTCGCGCGCTCGGCTTGGAGCGCGGCCGGGTAGTCGTGCGGATCCGGTTCCAGGGGACAGCCCTGATTCAATCCGTGCTCGATCGATCGGGCGGCAATGCCGAGGAGCATCTGTCGTTCCTCGGTGCGGTAGGCAGGCGCGGCCTCAATGGAAAACATAGGCGCCATACCCGACCACCTGGTCGCGCGGACCTGCGGTATCGCCGGAGTTGCGTAGGTCGAGCGTGCGTGCGTGCAAGCCGCGTCGCCGTGCCAGCTCGAGCAGGCCATTCACCGGGATGCGCCCGCAGGCTTGCTCGTAATGGATGTCCTGCGGTTCGAGCGCCTCGATGGCCGTGGAGGTCGCCGTATCGAGCCGTTTCGCGGTGGCGTAATCGTAATAGTGGCTGAGGTCGGAGCTGACGACGATCAGCGTCTCCGGACCCCCCCAGAGCAGATCCAACACCTCGGCGACCTCCGCGGGACTGGTGTCGCCCACGACGAAGGGCACGAGCGTGAAGCGGTCGAGCGCCTCCTGCAGGAACGGGAGCTGGACCTCGAGGCTGTGCTCTTGGGCATGCGCCTCGTCCATGATCCGGACCTGCGGTAGCGCCAGCGCCGAATCGATCGCTGCGCGATCCAGATCGACCGAGCCGAGCGGCGTGTCGAAGCACTCCGCGCTGCTGGTCGCCAGACCACGCACGGGCACGCGATGGGCGGGTCCGAGAAGGACCACGCGGGTGATCGCCGCATGCGCCGGCAACAAGGTCGCATAGGCGCTGGCCGCGATCGAGCCGGAATAGATGTAGCCGGCATGGGGCGCGATCAGGGCCTTCGGCGGTGTGTCCCGAGCAGGCGCCTCCGCGAGATAACCGTCCACCATGTGTTTGAGCTCGCGTGGATCGCCGGGGTAAAAGAGACCGGCCACCGCGGGTCGTCGCGACAGTGTCATGGATGGTTCCTCCTGCACGCGTGGCGACGGTGTCGGGCACCGTCTCCGAGGCTGTGGTTTACACTCCAAGTATAGTCGGGATGCGTCGGGAGTCTCGCGGGCGACCCCGACGGGTGTCCGCATGGCCCTGCTTCTCGGCCCGATCGAAGCGCCGATGGAGGCCGCGCGCCGCAGCCGTTGCAGGCTTGCATTCGTCACCGGCTCTTCCACACTGAATAGAGAGATTGGCTCAACCGGCGTTCGGCCGCGGGGTCGAGCGCGATGGCGTGATCAAGTCTCGGCAACAGCCGAGCGGGAGGTTGCGATGAAGCCTGAAGCGATGCGTCGCGAGTCGGCGAACGGGGTCGTCCCGACGCGGTATTGGCACCGTCTCGACGATGGCCGAGTGCAGTGCGATCTCTGTCCGCGCTTCTGTCGGATCAAGGAGGGGCAGCGCGGCATGTGTTTCGTGCGCGCCTGCGAGCAGGGCGGGATCGTGCTGACCACCTATGGTCGCTCGTCCGGTTTCTGCATCGATCCGATCGAGAAGAAACCGCTGAATCACTTTCTTCCCGGGACCCCGGTGCTCTCGTTCGGGACCGCCGGCTGTAATCTGACCTGCAAGTTCTGCCAAAACTGGGACATGAGCAAGTCCCGCGAGATGGACACCCTCGCGGATGCGGCCGAGCCCGAGACCATCGCGCGGGCAGCCGAGTCGCTCGGCTGTCGCGGTGTTGCCTACACCTACAACGACCCGGTGATCTTTCACGAATATGCCATCGACGTGGCCCGGGCCTGTCGCGAACGCGGCATCAAGTCGGTCGCCGTGACCGCCGGATACATCTGTCCCGAGCCGCGGGTCGAATTCTTCGAGTGGATGGATGCCGCCAATGTCGACCTGAAGGGTTTCACCGATGACTTCTATCACCGGCTCTGCAGCGGTCATCTGCAACCCGTCCTGGAAACCCTGGAGTACCTGGTCCGCGAGACCGAGGTCTGGGTGGAGCTGACGACCCTGCTGATCCCCGGGGAGAACGATTCGGATGCCGAGCTCCAATCCATGACCCAATGGGTCGTCGAGCATCTCGGTCCGGATGTCCCGATGCACTTCACGGCCTTTCACCCCGACTACAAGATGTTGGATTATCCATCGACCCCGACATCCACACTGACCCGAGCCCGAGCCATTGCGCTCGAGAACGGCGTGCGTTATGCCTATACCGGCAACGTCCACGACAAGAATGGCGAGAGCACCTACTGCCACGCCTGCGGACAGACGCTCATCGGCCGGGATTGGTATCGGCTCTCGGATTGGAATCTGACCGCGGACGGACATTGCAACCGCTGCGGGGCTCCCTGCGCCGGCGTCTTCGAGCCCGCGCCGGGACAGTGGGGCGATCGTCGCCAGCCGGTTCGCCTGCGCGATTTCGCGGCCTGAACGCCGGTCGCGTCGGTCGGGAATGGGCGACCGCAAGGGTGGACCCCGTGTCGAGTCACCAAGAGGACGTCGGATCGGCAGGCGATCGGATCGCCGCGCCGGCCACCAGGTCACGATGATCACGATCACGGGATTCATCCATCGCGAGGCCCTGCACGACCTGATCGGACGCTGGATGCTCGATCGGTTCGAGCCGTCGGACCCGACGGCTCTACTCCGGTTGGTCCACTTCAACTCGGTGTACGTCGCGCGTTATCTCCCGCTGCTTGCACAGGGTCTGCTGCAGGGCTTGCACGGCGATCGGATCGCGCGGCGGACATGCTTCACCAAGGGTGACCTCAAGGACCAGCTCGCGGCCTACCTGCCGAGCTCCTCGGAGCGGGCAAGCCGGTTGGTTGCCGACTACCGGGCCGACCTCGGGCGCTTCTATCGCGAGACCCCGTTTCGGGGCACCCTCTATTTCGCAGAGTCCTGCGGTCAGCGTCGCTATGTGGGCTCGAGTCGCATCAAACGCATCCGACGGCTTGCCGAGAAGTCCGCGCGCAAGGTCGTCGATTGGCTCTGCGAAGAGATCATCCTGCAGGCTCGATCGGATCCGCAGATCTCGGATTCGGCTCGGACGAGGTGCGGCATCGCCGGACCGGCGCAAGACGACCTCTTCGCCGACCCGGATGCGCTCGACGCGCACGCGCGCCTGCTCTTGGATCGTCTGCGTGCGACGTCCTCGCCCTGTTGGCCCCATGATGTCGAGATCAACGACGTGGCCGGGATCAAGGTCGTCATGGAGCCGGGCATGCAGGCGCGACTCGCCGAGATCCTCGGCGGGCTTGGGTGTCGGCTGGTGGAGCGGGAGGTCCACAGGGGCGATTACCGTGCGGTGAATCTGCTCGTCGATTACGCTCCGGACAAGGAGCGCATTCTGGAGCAAGGGCTTCCCGAGAAGGTCGAGCGCGTCTTCCGGGACCAGGGCGTTTCGCCGCACGAGACCCGCAACCGCTTCGAGACCTTCGTGCGCAGCGGCGAGTCCGCCGTGCGCGTGGAGATCATTTGCTCGGACGCCGAGGAGACCTTGGAGAGCGAGATCGGCCGCTGTATGCACGAGGATCGCATCATCCGCCAGCGTCTCGGGCGGGCCTACCAAGGCCACCTGTCGCAAAACGTCGAGTTCCTGCTCGAGTACCTCTTCGCACTGCCCGCGGCACCCGAGGTTCGGCTCGAGCGCTTGCCCGTGCGGCTGCGGGAGTGTTATCTCCCGGACTACTTCGACGAGGTCAAGCGCGTTCTCTTTCGCGTTCCCTCCGTGGAGCTGAATCCGGAGTAACCCCGTGGATCATCGAGGGTCTAAACCGCGTCCAGAGCGAGATGCTCATTCTCGTTTTTTTACAATCTTAAACCGCGCCGGCTCCACCGGCCGTCAAATCTGCCGGGGCCGATCCCATCCAAAAACATCGCAGACCGCGCCGGGCGCGGTTTAAGGAGACGAGCATGCCGGCCAAAGCGTTCGACGTCGTCATCATCGGGGCTGGGCCCGCCGGGTTGTTCGCGGCCATGCGGCTCGCGGGCAAGATGAAGGTCCTGGTCATCGACCGCCGCCCGCGCCCGGGCGGGGCCGGCGGCTACACCGACGGCAAGCTCAACCTCTCCCCGCACATCGGGCTGGATCTTACCGAGCTCGGGTTGTCGGAGGAGGAGGCGACCCGTCGGATCGAGGAGGTGGATCGCATCTTTCTCGACCACGGGGCGGATCCGACGCTGCACGGGATGGACGAGGCGCGCGTTCAATGGTGGCTCGATCGCGTCTCCTGGGTGCGCCGACCCGCCTCGAAGGGTCGCTGGGATATCCAATTGGTCCCGGTGGTGCAGCGGCACATGGGGACCGACTTCGCGCACCGGGTCACCAAGGCGATGGCCGACACGGTCGAGCAACGCGCCGGCACCTTGATGCTGGGGACCGCCGTGACCGAGATCCGCCGCGAGATCGACGGCGGCTTCCTGATCGAGACCGCCGCGGGCGACTTCCGCGCGCCCTATCTGGTCTGCTCGCCGGGGCGCGAAGGTGCCTACTGGTTCCGGGAGAAGGCGCGGGCACTCGGGGTGCACACCGGCCACGGCGTGATCGACATCGGCTGCCGAGTCGAGATCGCCTCGGCGGTCTACGAGGAGATCACCGAGGTCCTCTACGACCCCAAGTTCATCTTCTGTACCCCGACGCATCAGGATCGCACACGGACCTTCTGCACCAATCCCGGCGGCCATGTCAGGATCGAGGAGCATGGCGATTTCCGCCTGGTCAACGGCGACGCGCTCAAAGCATCCAAGACGACCAACACCAACTTCGCGATCTTGAACACCGTGGGCATGACCGAGCCCCTGCAGGACACCACCGAGATGGGACAACAGGTCGCACGCTTCGCCAATTTTTGGGGCGGCGGCAACAGTCTCGTCGTCCAGCGCTGGGGCGATCTCATGGCCGGCCGGCGCTCCAAGACGGAAAGCTTCTTTTCCGCTCGGTCGGGCTTCGACAAATTGATGCCGACCCTGCCGCCCGGCCCCGGCGTGACGCCCGGCGACATCTCCTTCGCCTATCCCGGCCGGATCGTGCGCAACCTGCAGGAGAGCCTGGAGCTGCTCGCCCGTGTCATTCCCGGCGTCGCCCATCCATCGACCACCATCTATGTCCCCGAGATCAAGTTCTACGACGTCCGCTACCCCACCAGTCCCGAGTTGGAAACGGACGTGCCGGGACTCTTCGTCGCGGGTGACGGAGCAGGGAAGTCGCGCGGCATCGTGGGCGCGGCGGTCAACGGGCTGATGGCGGCGGAGGGGATACTGCGGCGGATCGGAGTCTGAACCGCGAAGGCGCAAAGAGCGCGATGGCTGTCGTCGGGTTGGCCGTGTTAAACGAGTCTGTAATCGGCTACTTACGGCCACTGGCCTCTCGGACGAGAGCGTCTGGTCGATGCAACAGACCGGACGTTGAATTCCCCAGCCTGCGGATGCGCACCTGCTCGATGAGTGCGGCGATGGCTTGCGGCGTCGGTGCCCGGCCGTCTGGACGAGCGCCCGAGGCCCCCCGTGCCTCGACGACGACCGGATGATTCAGCGCCCCGGCGCCGAGGCCATACCGTCGGAGAGGGCGAGGAAAAGGTCGGACAGGCAGGCGGTGGTGACGGCGGCCTTCTGCCCTGCAAGCACCTGGGACCAGGCGCTCGGCTGGATCATGCGCGGTGCATGGCTCGCGCCCGCGAGCGCCGCCATGGCGCGGGTGAAGCCCGGGTTCTCCGCCGCCCGCGCGGTCCGTGCGTCGAGACGGAAGACGGTGCGGCCCTCCTTGACCGTCTCCGTGACCGCCAGGGTGTCCAGCGTCTCCGGGTCCACCGCGGTGGGGTCGGCGGAGAGGATCACGAAGTCGGCGAGCTTGCCCACCTCGAGCGAGCCCTTGGTCGTCTCCTCGAAGTGCTGGTACGCGGGCCAGAGGGTCATGGCCTTCAGCGCCGTGATCACGTCCACCCGGTGCTGCGGCCCGACGACCACGCCCGAGCCCCGCGCCCGGCGTGTGACGGTGGCATCCAGCACGCGCATGGAGTCGGGGAAGGCGACCGGCGCGTCGTGGTGACTGGTGAAGATCATGTCGCGCTCCAGCACCCAGCCCGTGGGCGAGATGTTCTGCCCCTTCTCCGGGCCGACGGTGTGCTCCAGGTGCCAGTCGCCCCAGTAGAAGGTATGCATCGGGAACAGCGATGGGATGACCCCCAGCGCCTTGAAGTCATCGAGCTGGTCGGCCCGCACGAACTGGCCGTGAATCAGCGCCGGGCGCAGCGCACCGGCCTCCGGATGCCTGGCTGCGGCGGCGCGCTGGGCGGCGATGAGCAGGTCCATCGCACGCTCGCCGTTGGCATGGGTGATCAGCTGGATAGCGTTCTCCGCGGCCCAGAGCGCGGCATCGAAGACCTGCTCCGCGGTGGCCGCCGCATAGCCCGAGTAGCCCGGCGGATAGTTGCCCATCGGCTTGTAGTAGGGCTGGTCGCGCCAGGCGGTGAAGCCCTGCGGACTGCCGTCGATGGTGAGCTTGGCACCAGCGATGCGCAGGCGCTGGTCGTAGCCTGGGCTGACGCCGGCCTTGATGAAGTCGCGGTCGATGAGGACGTCCGGGTAGGTCACGACATCGATGGCGAAGCTGCCCTCGGCGGCGACCTCCCGCATGAGGCGCACGGTGTCCGGCGAGGACCGACCCTCCTGCGCCGTCGTGTAGCCGAAGCGCGCCCAGAGGTTGCTGCCCGCGCGCGCGAATTCCTTGAATCCCTCGGCCCCGATGGCGGGCAGGATCTTGAACAGCGCGCTGAACATGGCCAGCTCCTCCAGCACGCCGTTGGGCTCCTCGCTGTCCGCGCGCCGGCGGATGACGCCGCCCTCCGGGTCCTTGCTGGCCGCGGAGATGCCGGCGATCTCGAGCGCCTTGCTGTTCAGCACCGCGAGATGGCCGGACTGATGGATGATCAGGATCGGATAGTCATCGGAGACGGCATCCAGGTCGTCGCGTGTAGGATGGCGCAGCTCCGCGAGCTGGGCGTTGTCGTAGCCGAAGCCGATGATCAGCTTTGCCTTGTCCACCGCCGCCTGGTTGGCCGCAACCCAGTCACGCAACACCTGTTGCAGCGAGGCGATGCTCGTGACGTCACCGTCCGGCGGGGCGAGGAGATTGGCCGAGAGCGCCTGCAGCCCACCCATCATCATGTGGCCGTGGGCATCCACAAAGCCCGGAAGCAGCGCGCGCCCGTTCAGGTCGATGAGCCGGGTGTCCGGCCCGCGCAGCGGCATCACCTCCTCGCTGCTGCCCACCGCGATGATCCTGCCGTCCCGTTCCGCAATGGCCTCGGCGCGCATCGCCGCATCGTTCATGGTCAGGATGGGGCCGCCCGACCAGATGCGGTCCGCGGTTTGCGCGAAGGCGCTGGCGCTGGCCAGCAGCAGGGCGGCGGCCATGGTGAATCGGAACATCGGCGTCTCCCGGGGGGGCGGCGAGGGGTGGCCGCAAGCGGCGCAGGTGCCGGCATAGGCGAGGACCGGCGTCGCGTCGAACTCGCCGGGGATCCAGCCATCGCGGCTTACGGATTCGGAAATTCAACCGCCTCCGTGAGCCTGCGGCGGCGTCAGGACGAGAGGCTAGCGAGGGCCGGAAGGCTGGTCAAGGCTCAACCGAGAGCGGCGCGGACATCTCCGACGGGTCGTGAGCCTGCGTCCGGACCCCGGGTCGACGGTTACAGCAACGCGCGTCTTGCTGTCTCTCGGGTCGCCGGGAACAGCGACGGTCGAGCGCAATCAGCGCCGGCGCCTGGTCGATCCTTTGTGAAGATGGCGGTACCATTCTTTTTCGGGCAGCGTCTTCACTCTCGGTTCACTCTGCCCTTGAGCCGGAAGCGATTCGTCCGCATTACGCTTCGATCGGTATCATCTCGGGCCTCGACCGCGGCATCTCTTGACGCGAAGGTACTCGATTCTCACCGGCACGATCCCCTCGGCGCTGCTCAGCGAGAGGAATCGGCAGGAATCCGTGAAGAGGTAGACAGCCATGACCGAGAACCCGGCCGACTCGAACCCGTTGATGACCGGTCGAAACCAGTCATTGTTTCCGCAGGCTTGCACCATCGTGATCTTCGGCGGCGCGGGCGACCTGTCCCGGCGCAAACTGATCCCGGCACTCTACAATCTCGCGTTGGACGGCCTGTTGCCGACACAATTCGCAGTGATCGGGTTCGCCATCGACGAGATGAGCGATGACGCGTTTCGGGACTTCGCGCGCGAGGGCATCGAACGATTCTCGCGGCGCGAGCTGAGCGAGGAGGACTGGCTGGATTTCGCCGAGCATCTGTTCTATCAGCAAGGCGAGTTCAGCGAGGCCTCGGCCTATGCAACGCTAAGGATGCGTCTCGACGAGATCGAGCCGCGCTTCGGCATCTCCGGAAACCGGCTCTACTATCTCGCCATCCCACCCTCCTTGATCGATACCTGCGTCTTCGGGTTGAGGGACGCAGGCCTAGTGGCGCCGCCGGACCAGGATCTGCCCTTCACCCGTCTGGTTGTGGAAAAGCCCATCGGGCGCGATTTGCCCAGCGCGCTCGCCGTCAACCAGTCACTCCAGTCTTGTTTCGCCGAGCATCAGCTGTACCGCATCGATCACTATCTCGGCAAGGAGACGGTCCAGAACATCCTGGCCATGCGCTTCGGCAATTCGATCTTCGAGCCACTGTGGAATTCCAAATACATCGATCATGTGCAGATTACGGTGGCCGAGGCGGAGGGGGTCGGCACACGCGCGGGATATTTCGAGACGGCCGGCGCCCTGCGTGACATGGTACAGAACCATATCCTGCAGTTGCTCTCGTTGGTGGCCATGGAGCCGCCCTGGAGTATGCGCGCCGACGTGATCCGCGACCGACGACTGGACCTGCTGCAATGCCTCCGCCCGCTGCGCATCGACGAGGTCGAGCGGCATGTGGTGCGGGCTCAGTATTCATCGGGCTTCTTCCACGGCAAGAACGCGCCGGGTTATCGCCGCGAGAACGGCGTGGCCGCGGATTCGACCACCGAGACCTTCGTTGCCCTGCGTTTGTTCATCGACAACTGGCGCTGGGCGGGTGTGCCGATCTATATCCGGACCGGCAAGGCGATGCCGAAACGCGTCAGCGAGGTTGCGGTGCAGTTCAAGGCGGTGCCGCACATGCTGTTCAACACCGACACGGATCATCCGCTCGAGCCCAATGTGCTCGCGCTTCGCATCCAACCGGACGAGGGCTTGTCCCTGCGCATCGGCTCGAAGCTGCCGGGGCCCAAGGTGAAGATCTACCCGGTCAAGATGGACTTCCGCTACGGCTCGACCTTCGGCGACCAGTCGCCGGAGGCTTACGAACGCCTCCTGCTCGATGTGATGGCGGGCGATGCGACCTTGTTCATGCGCGACGACGCGGTGGAGGCGTCCTGGAACTGGATCCAGCCCATCCTCGATGCCTGGGAGGCGAGCGGCGAGCGCTGGTTGCCGGAATACCCGGCGGGCAGTTGGGGGCCGATCGAAGCCGATCGGCTGATCGACGCCGACGGCTGCGCCTGGCGTCAACTCTAAAGACGGGTCGCCGCCATGAATCGTTCTGCAGACGACTACATCGACCCGGTGGAGATCGAACGCGAGCTCACCGCAATCTGGGCGACCATGAACGGTCAGCAGAAGGACGGCGGTACGGTCACCCGGGCCTCCATGTCCAACGTCATGATCTTCTGCGACGGCGAGGACCAGGCGTTGGACGCCGCGGATCGGATACCGCGGTTGGTGCAACATCACCCGGCACGGGTCCTGGTGCTGGCTCTCATCGAAGAGCAGGCCGGTGAAGGCGTGCAGGCCTGGGTCACGTCCCACTGTCGCCGCACCGGCGATGGCCAGCAGCTTTGCGCCGAGCATATTGAATTGCGCTTCGGCGTGGGCAGCGCGGCGCGCGCGGCATCGATCGTGCGTTCACTGCTGATCAGCGACCTTCCGTGCGCGCTGTGGTGGCTCAGTCCGCGACCGCCTGCGCTCACCGGTGCGGTGTTCGATGCCTTCGCGCCCATGGCCAACCAAATCATCTACGACAGCATCGGCTGGGCGGATCCGCCAAGCGGTGTGCTGGCAATGGTGAGATGGTCAAAGAACAACCGCACCGTGATCTTCAATCTGGCATGGCGCCGGCTCAAGCCCTGGCGACGGATGCTGTCACAGAGCCTGGACCCGAGCACGCTGCCCGGTGCGCTGCAGCGCATCGACGCCATCGCGTTGCACCATGGCCCCCACGCGCTGCCGCTGGCCTGGTTGCTGCTCGGCTGGTTGGCCTCGCGTCTCGGTTGGCAGCCGAAACAGGGTGTTGCCGAGGCGGGCAGCCAGCTGAATTGGCGGTTCGAGTCGCCGAACGGTCCGGTCCGTATCACGATGCAACGCCGCGACGATGGTCCGCCCAATATCGACTGGATGCGCATCAGCTGGCGGGCGGGCGACGCTCAGCCGGCCGGCTATGCCGAATATCGCCACGAGGGCCATCATATTCGCCACATCCCGAGCGATGATTCGGTGAGACCCTCATCGACACCGGCGGTGGAGCAGCGGCTCGAACAGATGGTCGCCGCCCAACTCGCACACCGCGCGGGCGATCGGCTGTTCACGGAGTCGATCGCGTTCTCCGAGGCCATGGCGAAGGTGGTCAAAGGGGAGACCGTAGCGGCGAAGAAAGAACCCGATGAACGCGGTTAGCCAACTGCGCTCCGGGTGGTTGATAGACCGATCCGGGCTCCAAGTCGGTTCGGACCCATTGTCCAAGCTCGCCAAGGGTTGTGGCTTCGGCGAACGTCCAATTCGCTCGAGAATAAGCACCTCGCCCTCGACACCGTTTCGTTTCAACCTAGATCCGGCAGTTGAACGCCCCCTGGAGTGCGTCCCGCGCGGTGTCCGGCAAGGCGCAACGAGGCGGCGTAGTGGTTCTACGCCAACGCGTTGCAACGCAGCCGGGCGCCGCGCGGGGCGTGCTCCAGGGGGCGTAGCGGCCGTCACCCGACGGGTGATCCCTCGGACGACCACGAACTTCAAGGCAGTCAAAGCCTTGCATGAAGCACGAAGCGGTCAACTGCCGGATCTAGGTTCAAGGACATCCCCCGTGCTCAGCCCGTCCGCAGGTCGGTGATATAGGCGGTCACGCCGTCCATCAGCAGCTGCACGGCCATCATGATCAGCAGCATCCCTGTGAGTCGGACCAGGGCTCGAAGCGTTCGCGGCCCGAGTTTCTCCATCAAGAGGCCCGAGGCCAAGAGGATGGCGGCGGAGATCGGATCCATGCCCCGAGTTTAGCCAAGCGGGGGCGCTTCGCTCCGTCCCCGTAGCGCTGTAGACTCCGCAGCCTGTCAAATCCAACCCCGAGTACGAGGCGTTTCGTCTCTTTATGGTTCTAGCTTCATTATCCGTCGTCTTCGGTCTGGCGCTGTTGCTCTGGAGTGCCGATCGCTTCGTCGAAGGCTCCGCCGTGACCGCTCGACATCTGGGCATGCCGCCATTGCTGATCGGCATGGTGATCGTCGGCTTCGGAACCTCGGCTCCGGAGATGGTGGTCTCCGCCTTGGCGGCCATGCAGGGCAATCCCGGGCTCGCGCTCGGGAACGCCTACGGCTCGAACATCACCAATATCGCGCTGATCCTGGGTCTGACCGCGATCATCAGCCCCATCGCGGTGCATTCAAGCGTGCTCCGCAAAGAGCTTCCGATCCTCGCCGCAGTGACGATCTTTGCCGTCCTGATGCTCTTGGACGGCGAGCTGTCTCGGATGGACGCCTGGGTCTTCCTGGGCGTGTTCGCGGCACTGATGTTCTGGACCGTTCGGGAAGGTCTACGACATCGCTCCGATCCCTTGGCCGACGAGATGAAGCAGGAGCTCGATGCGGCGGAGATGCCGCTGCGTCGCGCTCTGCTGTGGGTGGTGATCGGTCTCGTACTGCTGATCGTCAGCTCGCGACTCTTGGTTTGGGGTGCGGTCGAGATCGCACATGCGCTGGGTGTGAGCGACCTCATCATCGGTTTGACGATCGTTGCCGTGGGAACCTCGCTGCCGGAGCTCGCCTCCTCGATCATCGCCGCGCGCAAGGGCGAGCACGACATCGCCCTGGGCAACATCATCGGGTCGAATCTGTTCAACACGCTCGCGGTGGTCGGGATCGCGGGGGCGATCCATCCGATGGTCGTGCCTGCGGAGGTCATCTCGCGGGACATGATGGTGATGGGTCTGCTGACGCTGTCGTTGTTCGTGATCGGTTACGGGTTCCGCGGACCGGGTCGCATCAATCGCATCGAGGGACTGCTGCTCCTGGCCTGCTATGTCGGCTACACCTCGTACCTGATCAGCACCCTCTTCAAGCCGTAGGGCGCGGGCGGAGGGTCGCGTCTCGCGGCTCGTCTCGTGCATCCGGCGCGGTGCGAGGCTGCGTCCGCGACGCTCCGTGCTGATAAGATGGGGGGCCTTTTCACATCCGGATTTTCGCGAGGAGGCGCCCCGCTCATCATGGCTCTGCCGATACTTGCCGTCATCTTGGGTTTGGCCCTGCTGGTCTGGAGCGCGGATCGCTTTGTCGACGGGGCTGCCGCGACCGCCCGCCACATGGGCATGCCGCCGCTCTTGATCGGCATGGTCGTCATCGGTTTCGGTACCTCGGCGCCCGAGATGGTGGTCTCCGCCATCTCGGCGTCTCAAGGGAATCCGGGGCTGGCGTTGGGCAACGCTTACGGATCGAACATTACCAACATCGCCCTGATCCTGGGTCTGACCGCGCTGATCAGCCCGATCGCCGTGCATTCGAGTATCTTGCGCAAGGAGCTGCCGATCCTGGCGGGTGTCACCGCCTTCGCCGTTCTCGTGCTCCGGGACGGAGAGCTGACCCGCATGGACGCTTGGTCCTTCCTCGTCGTGTTTGCGCTCCTGATGGGCTGGTCGATCCGGGAGGGCCTGCGTCAGCGCTCCGATGCGCTGGCCGGCGAGGTGGTGGAGTCGCTCGAGGCCCATCCCATGCCGCTGTCTCGCGCCCTGACCTGGTTGGCTGTCGGGTTGGTGCTGTTGATCGTGAGCTCGCGCGTCCTGGTCTGGGGGGCGGTCGAGATCGCGCACGGGTTGGGTGTGAGCGATCTCGTCATCGGTCTGACCATCGTGGCGATCGGGACCTCATTGCCCGAGCTGGCCTCCTCGCTCATCGCCGTGCGCAAGGGCGAGCATGACCTGGCGCTGGGGAACGTGATCGGCTCCAACCTCTTCAATACCCTGGCGGTCGTCGGTATCGCGGGGGCCATCCATCCGACGACGGTGCCGCCGGAGGTGATCTCGCGCGACATGATGGTCATGGGCGCCTTGACCCTCTCACTGTTCGTCATCGGCTACGGATTTCGCGGTCCGGGTCGGATCAATCGACTCGAGGGGTTGCTCCTCCTCGGCTGTTTCGTCGCCTATACGTCCTATCTGATCAGCACCATCTTCTGAGCGGCGCGATCTGCGCTCGCCCGAGTTTGACGGCATCTATTGATCCAGGTCAGCGCTCGGCCTCGGACAGGCGCCGTGCGGATTGACGCGACGATCGCCAAAACCCTACAGTGCCGCGTTGATTGTCCGGTGCCTCGAAGGCCTTCGCCTTCCGGGTTAAACGGGAAGTCGGTGCGCGGTGCCCTCGGGACCCGCAAATCCGACGCTGCCCCCGCAACGGTAGACGAGTCAAGACGCGGCGAGATGCCACTGTGAGTCATCACGGGAAGGCGCCGCGTCCGGGGTTCGACCCCGCTCGTGAGCCCGGAGACCGGCCGGATGATCGGGGACCGTTTCGTGCGTCTTACATGCGTGCAAGGGCCGACCAGCCGTCGGCCTTTCGCGTCTTCGAGACACTCGGGAGGAGCCTCGAACCGGGGTCGCGCGGGGCGGCCGGCCGGGATGCCGGCCCCGTCGTATCGTCACGGCTCCGCTCTCGCCCGACGTCGTTCTCTCGACCCCTTCTTTCTGTTGGCCCATGCGGGTGCGCTCGGGCCTGTGTCGGAGTTTGTCGATGAGAATCCCTCTTGTGGCGGCGGCCTTGTCGCTGTCGTTCGGTCTGCCGCTGCATGCGGACACGCAGACTGTGATCCTTGATCCCCTCGTGGTGACCGCAACCCGTACGCCGGAGCCCGAAGATCGCACCCTGGCGTCGGTCAGCGTGATCGATCGCGAGGAGATCGAGCGCCGTCAGTTTCGCTCGGTCCCGGATGCCCTGCGGGGCCTGCCGGGCGTCACGATCTCGGGCAGCGGCGGGGCCGGTCAGCCGGCGTCGCTCTTTCTGCGCGGGACCAATGCGGGCCATGTGCTGGTCCTGATCGACGGCGTGAAGGTCGGTTCGGCGACCCTCGGCACGGCGCCGTTGCAGGATCTGCCGATCGCCCAGATCGAGCGTATCGAGGTCGTGCGCGGTCCACGCTCGAGCCTCTACGGATCGGAGGCGATCGGCGGCGTGATCCAGATCTTCACCCGCCGCGGCGGCGGTGCCTTACGACCGCGGTTCAGCGTCGGCGCGGGGAGCTTCGATACGGCGAGTGTTGCGGGCGGCATCTCGGGCGGCGGGGAGCGGGGCTGGTTCGACGTCGGCGCCAACATGGAGCAGACCGACGGGATCAATGCCTGCGACGGCCGCGCCTTCCCCTTCGCCGGCTGCGGCGTCGACCAGCCGGATCGCGACGGCTACCGCAACCTCGGCGTGAGTGCACGCGCCGGCTACGAATTCAGCGACAGGGCCAAGGTCGATTTCAGTCTCCTCACCTCCGATAACCGGACCGATTTCGACGGGTCCATCTTCGCGGGCAACCTCTCGCGCTCAGAGCAACAGGTGTTCGGCGTGGAAGGCACCTTGCGTCCGCTCGATCCCTGGACCCTGACCCTCTCGGCCGGTCGGAGTCAGGACACGTATCGGGCGTTTTATTCCGACGCCTTTGTGCCCGAGCGTTTCGTCGACAGCTTCGAGACCGAGCGCGACAGCTTCGGCATCCAGAACGATCTCGCCTTGATCCCCGAGCAGCTCTTTACCTTGGGACTGGACTACCAGGTCGACCGAATCTCGGGCACCGTGGACTACACGGACGACTCGCGCAGCAACACGGGTGTCTACGGACAATATCTCGGCTCCATCGGGGCGAACGAGCTTGCCGCCAGCCTCAGATACGACGACTACCAGCAGTTCGGCGGACAGACGACCGGCAATGTCGCTTGGGGTTATCTGTTCGATCAAGGGATTCGCGTCTCTCTGTCCTACGGCACCGCCTTCAAGGCGCCGACCTTCAACGACCTCTACTACCCCGGCTTCGGTAATCCCGATCTGTCCCCGGAGGAATCCGCCAGCCTGGAGCTGGGTCTGACCGGCGCCTTGCCGCTGGGCCGCTGGGAGCTGAGTCTCTACGAGACCGACATCGACGACCTGATCGCCTTCGACTCGGTCACCTACGCGCCGGCCAATATCGCCTCGGCCCGCATCCGCGGCTTCGAGGCGTCCGGATTGCTGAGCATCCGTGAGTGGGATTTCGGCGCCAGTCTCACCCTGCTGGATCCGGAAAACCGCTCGAACGGCCCGAATCAGGGTAATCTGTTGCCGCGACGCCCCGAGCAAATGGTCCAGCTCGATCTGGACCGTCGGTTCGAGCGCTGGTCTGCGGGGCTAAGCCTCTATGTCGCCGGGCGAACATTCGACGACCTGGCCAACAGCGAGCGGCTGGACGGTTATACCCTCTTGGGTCTGCGCGCCGAGTACGCCTTCACCCCTGCGGTACGCATTCAGGGGCGACTGGAGAACGCACTCGACGAGGACTACCAGACCGCGTATCTGTTCAACCAGCCGGGGAGGGCGTTTTACCTGACCTTGCGATACGAGCCGTAGAAACCCGTAGGGTGGACGAGCGAGAGCGAAGTCCACCGAGCCCTGTGCCGGCGCTGGTGGACTGCGCTACGCTTGTCCACCCTACATAGCTTGTCCACCCGACCTCGTTCCGCTTTCGACACCCCGTGCGACCACCTACAATGGCCGTACGAGACTTGAGCAACACCACATTGTCGCCCCGGCGACACGACCAGGAGATCCGACCACATGACCCCCATCACAGACTCTCGCAGCCGTATCCTGATCGGCCTTGGCTTGGCCGCGCTCATGGCTGCGACCCGCGGCCAGCAGTTTGCACCGCTGGCTCATCATCTTCCGGATGCCTCTCTGGCCGTCTTCTTCCTGGCCGGTCTGTACCTGCGCTCGATCTGGGGCTTCCCGGCCCTGTTCGGTCTGGCGACCGTCATCGATCTGACCGCGATCGGTTGGGGCGGCGTGAGCGGCTATTGCATGACCGCGGCCTATTGGATGTTGATTCCGGCCTACGGTGTGGTCTGGGGGATGGGTCGCTGGTCGGCCGGTCGTCTCGAAATGACCAAGGATAGCCTGCCTCTGCTCTTCGGCGTCCTGCTTGCCGGCGGTGTCCTGTCGGAGGTCTTCGCCAGTGGCGGCTTCTATCTCTTCTCCGGTCGCTTTGCCGACCTGAGCGCGGTCGAGCTGCTCGGGCGCTTCGCAACCTACATGCCGGCGACCCTGCTGCACCTGATGGTCTACGTGGGCCTGGCTGCGGTGGTTCATCTGACCTTGACGCGCGCCCTGCCGGGTGCGCGTTCCGAGCGTGCCCGTCCGCAATGACCGACGAGAGCGCGCAGGAGCGCCATCGCCGGCGCATGCAGCGCCAAAAGGAGCTCGTCGATGCACGGATTGCGCGGGCCGATCAGGACTGCGGTGTCCTGATCGTCAACACCGGCAACGGCAAGGGCAAGAGCTCCTCGGCCTTCGGGATGGTCGCCCGCGCGATGGGTCACGGCATGAAGGTCGCCGTGGTCCAGTTCATCAAGGGGAGCTTCGCGACGGGGGAAGAGGCCTTCTTCCGGCGGTTTCCCGAGCTCGAATACCATGTGATGGGCGAGGGTTTCACCTGGGAGACGCAGGACGCCGAGGCGGATCGACGCGCGGCGATGGCGGCCTGGGAGAAGGCCGCGGCCTTCCTCGCCGATCCGGCGTTCGGCATGGTGGTGATGGACGAGCTCAACATTGCGCTCAAGCTTCGCCTGGTGCCGCTCGATGTGGTTCTCGATGCACTGCAGAACCGTCCCATCCATCAGCATGCGGTCGTCACCGGCCGTGCGGCGCCTGCGGAGTTGATCGAGATCGCCGACACGGTCACCGAGATGCGCCCGCTCAAGCATGCCTTCGATGCAGGCATCATGGCGCAGAAAGGGGTCGAGCTCTGAGTATGGATCATCCGTCCCGCCCCCGCTCCGACGGGGGCGGACGCTGCCTGATCCTCGGCGGGGTGCGCTCGGGCAAGAGCCGCCTGGCCGAGCGTCTGGCCATCGAAAGCGCACTTCCGGTCGTCTATGTCGCGACCGCCCGCGCGGGGGACGCCGAGATGACACGGCGGATTGCCGGGCATCGCGAACGTCGCCCGCCCGACTGGGGTCTCGTTGAAGAACCGCTCCTCTTGGCCGAGGTGCTGGCGCGCGAATGTGCGCCCGATCGCTGCATCCTGGTCGACTGTCTTACACTTTGGTTGACGAATTGGCTTATGAAAACCGATGAATCGGGTCTGCACGATCAGACCCGGGCCCTGCTCGATGTCGTTTCACGGGCGCCCGGACGCCTGATCATGGTCGGCAACGAGACAAGCATGGGCGTGGTCCCGCTCGGAGCACTCTCGCGGCGGTTTTGTGACCTCGCCGGCGTGCTGCACCAGGATTTGGCCGCGCGCTGTGACCGGGTCGTGCTGACCGTCGCCGGCTTGCCGCTCATGCTCAAAGGAGAATCGACATGATCGAAGGTCTGCGCTGGATCAGCCAACCGTGTCTGCCGATCGATGCCATGGCCGCCGATGCGGCGCGGCGGCGGCAGGATCAGCTCACCAAACCGCGCGGCTCGCTGGGCCGACTCGAAGAGATCGCGATTCGGCTTGCCGGATTGCAGGGTACCCCCACACCGTCGCCTGATCCGGTGCAGATCTTGCTGTTCGCCGCCGATCACGGTGTTGCGGCCGAGGGTGTGTCGGCCTTCCCCCAGACCGTTACCAACCAGATGGTGCGAAACATCGCCGGCGGCGGTGCAGCGATCTCGGTGCTCGCCCGTGCATTGGATGCGCGCATGGAGATCACGGATCTCGGGACGGTCGAGGACCCGGGACCGATCCCGAACGTGCGCTCCGAGCGCATCGGCGCGGGCACCGGAAACATCGCGCGCGAGCCGGCGATGACCGACGAGCAACTCGCCGCAGCCATGAATGCCGGTCGCGCCGCGACCGAGCGTGCGGTGGACAGCGGGGCGCGTTTGTTGATCTGCGGCGAGATGGGGATCGCCAACACGACCGCAGCGACGGCCTTGGCCTGTGCGCTGCTCGATCTGCCCGCCGCTGCGCTGGTCGGTCCCGGCACCGGGCTGGATGAGCCCGGGGTCGTGCGCAAGGCGGAGGTCATCACCAAGGCGCTCGCGATTCACGGCAGCTCCGATCGCACCCCGTTGGATCTGCTGGCTCGACTCTCCGGTTTCGAGCTTGCGGCGATGGTCGGTGCCTTTATCACGGCCGCGCAGCGTGGACTCCCGGTCTTGGTCGACGGCTTCATCGTGAGCGCATCGGCGCTCGCCGCCGTGCGCATGCAGCCCGAGGTGCGTGATTGGCTCTTGTTCTCGCACGGCTCGGCGGAACCCGGACATCGTCGCATCATGGCCGCGCTGGATGCCGACCCGCTGCTCGATCTGGGGCTGCGACTCGGTGAAGCCAGCGGCGCCGCCGTCGCCGTGCCCCTGTTGCGGCTGGCGTGCGCACTCCATCAGCAGATGGCGACCTTCGGCGAGGCCGGGGTGAGCGAGGTCTGATGCCTGATCGGTTCGTGGATCTGCTGCGCCACGGCGAGGCGCAGGGCGGTGCGCGTTTTCGGGGCGGGCATGACGACCCCCTGAGCGAGGAAGGCTGGAATCAGATGGCCCGTGCGACCGCCGTCGATCCGGATTGGACGCGGGTCGTCTGCTCGCCATCGCAGCGATGCAGCGCATTCGCGCACCGCCTCGCCGAGAGCCGCAACCTGTCGGTATCGATCCTGCCCGGGCTGCGCGAGCGCGGCTTCGGCGCCTGGGAGGGGCTGGCCGCGCATCAGATCCCGGCCGAGGAGCTGACCCGGTTTTGGGATGATCCGGTCGGTTACACGCCGCCCGACGGCGAGCCGTTCGAGCGCTTTCGCGAGCGGGTTCTGGCCGCGTGGGATCAGGTGTGCGCCGAGGACGAGCCCTTCACCCTGGCCGTGACCCACGGCGGCGTGATCCGGGTCGTCCTCGCCGAGATGCTGAGGATGCCGCCCGAGGCGTCGCTCTTGATCGAGGTTCCACCGGCCTGTTTGACGCGCCTGCGCATACCTGAGTCACCCGGGCGACCCAGTCTCATGCGCCACGGGCCTCCCTGAGTGGACCTGCGTCCGCTTTGGCTTGCCGGACGTCTGCTCACGCGTCTGCCGTTTCCCGAGCCCCGTGAGATCGAGCCCGGACTTGCGGGTCTGCTTGCGGGTCTGTCGGTGCCTTGGTATCCGCTCATCGGAGCGTTGCTGGGCTGTTTGCTGGCGCTTGGCGGGGGTGCGCTCGTGCCCGTGGATCCGGGCGTCGCGGCGGCCTTGGTCCTGATCCTCTGGGTCTGGTCCACCGGGGCGCTGCACCTGGATGGTCTGGCCGACAGCGCGGACGCTTGGGTCGGCGGGATCGCGAGCCGCGAGCGGACCCTGGAGATCATGAAAGACCCGCGCAGCGGACCGGCCGCGGTGACCGCGATCGGGCTCGTCCTGATTGCGAAATGGGCCGCGCTTCAGGCCCTGATGGCCGGCGGTTCGGCTTGGCTTCTGATCCTGATTCCGCTGTTGGCGCGTGCGCAGTTGCCGCTCCTGATGCTGACCACACCCTATGCCAGGGCCCATGGGATGGCGTCCGAGCAGGTGGCGCAACTGCCGCGTCGCGCAGCTTGGGCGGTCACCCTGATTGCGGGGATCGTCAGCGTCTGGATCGCCGGCTGGATCGGGTTCGCGCTTTGCCTCATGACGCTTCTGGTCTTCGGTCTATCCCGCCGAACCATGATGAGCCGGATCGCCGGGTTTACCGGAGATACCGCCGGTGCGCTCGTCGAGATCACCGAGACGGCGCTCCTGCTCGCCGTTGTGATCCTCGCAGCAGTCCTTACCCCGTAGTCGTTTCCGCGCAACCTACGGGGCGAGCTCCTGTTTGATGCGCGTCTGGATCTTTTTGGCCTGCTTGAACGCTTCTTTGAGCATCAAGCGGTGCAGCTCGTTGAGGTCGTCGGGGTCGACCCGGTTGACGGCGTCAGGATCCTTGGTCGTGAGCTGTTGGTGGATGCGGAACCGCTGGATCAAGTGGAAGGACTCGATCTCGGCGGCGATCTCTTCGGGGTCGCGTCGTTTTGCGGCACCGGCCAGACGCAAACGCTCCGCCGTGCTGGTTGCCCAGATGCCGTGCTTAAGCGCCCAGAGCCGGCCGGCGTCCATGAAGAAGCGCGCGCCCTGGGTCTTCAGATCGATGGTGTGCGGGAAATCGCGATTGTGATCGAACGCGAATTGCCCGGCCCAGCCGATCGGCGGGGCAACCCCGAGAGCCTGCTCGGCGAGACAGTGGAAGAAGCGCGTCTGCTCGGGCGCGGTGCGGCTCAGCCAATCGCGCAGACGGTCGACCGGTTCGTCGTTGCCGTAAAGCGGGCGGAAATCGAAGAAGATGACGGCGTTGAGCAGGGCCTCGGGCTCGGGCTCGCGCAGCCAGGTCCGGAAGTGCTTGCGCCACTCGTCCGCACTCAGGCACCAGTCGGGGTTGCCGGCCATGATGTTGCCCCGGCAGCGCTCGAAGCCGCAGAAATGCAGCGCCTGGTTGACCGCTTGAGCGAACGGCAGGAAGGCTCGACGGACCGACTCGGTGCTCTCCGGGTCCGGCGGCACGAAGAGCAGGCCGTTGTCCTGATCGGTCGAGAAGGTCTGCTCCAGGCGACCCTCCGAGCCGAATGCCATCCAGCACCAGGGCACGGCGGGGAGGTCGAACTCGTCTTCGATCAGCTCGATGACCCGCATCGCGATCAGGTCGTTGAGACCGGACATCCAGTAGCAGAGCGTCTCGACGCCCATGCCGGAGTGGAAGAGCTCCGCGCCGCGCCGCCGCACCCGATCCGCGGCAAGCGCCATCGCCTCGACGTCGCGAGCGGCCTTGATCCCCGCGATCAGCGTGTCCGCACCGCCGGCGCGTAGCCCCAGCAGGTCGGCTTGACTGACCAGACCGAAGAGGCGCCCGTCGTGCTCGGTCAGGAGCAGGTGCTCCACACCGCGCTTGGCCATCATGACCCGTGCGCGATGCGCGGGTGCATCCGCGGTGAGCGTGAGGGGTGCGCCGATCATGTGGACGGCGACAGGGTCGTCGAGCCCGCCGCCCTCGAATCCGATGACATGCAGCATATCGCGCAGCCGGATCAGGCCCAGTGGAAGGCCGCTGACGGGATCGCAGACGACCGCGGCGTCCAGATGATCCTGACTGAAGTGATAGAGGGTCTCGCGCAGGCTGGTTCCGGGGCCGACGATCAGCGGCTCTCGCCGCGCCAGGCTGCGCAGAAGCCCCTGGTCGGTTCCCCCCGCGGCCAGGAGATCCGAAAGTTCGCTCGCAGGGTGATCGGTCTCGGGCATGCTGTTGCTCCGTCCTCGTTAGGTACGATCGAGCAGTTCCTTGACCTTGTCGACCAGGTCTCGGGTCGAGAAGGGTTTAGACATGTAGGCGTCTGCACCGAGGGCGAGCCCCTTGTTCTGCTCCGCCTCGCGTCCCTTCGCGGTGAGCATCAGGATCCTGGTTCCGGCCAAATCGGGATCCGAGCGCACCGCCTCGAGCACGGCGAAACCGTCCAGTTTGGGCATCATGACATCGAGCACGACGAGGTCCGGGCGATGGGTCCGCACCGCGGCCAAGCCGGCCTCGCCGTCGCGCGCCACGCGGACCTCATGTCCCTCGCGCATCATCAGAAATTCGAGCGAAATGACGATGTTGGGCTCGTCATCGACGATCAGGATCCGCTTATTCATGGTCAGGTCTTCGGTCCGTTGGATTCCCCGGATGGGCAGGCAGGTCGAAACAGAGGGTAGCACCTTTTCCGGGCGTGCTTTCCGCCCAAATGCGGCCGCCTAGATTGTCGATGATTCGACGGCTGATGGGCAAACCCAGTCCGGTCCCGCCGGGCTTGGCTCCGCCGCGTGCGGTCTGATGGAACTTCTCGAAGATCAGCTCCAGGTCGCTCTCGGGGATGCCGTCGCCGTTGTCCTCGACACAGACCCGCCAGTCGGTGCCCTCGGACGCGAGACGGATCCAGACCTCGCCGGATCCAGTCGGGGCGAACTTGGCGGCGTTGGACAAGAGGTTCACCAGCACCTGCACGATGCGGTCGCGGTCGCCCCAGACCAGGGCCGACTCGCCGGGTAGCTCGAGACGGATGCTGCATCCGCGCTCCTCGACATACTGCTCGGTGGCCGACACGGCTTGGTGAATGACCGTCTGAAGCTCCACCACCTCCGAGCGCCAATCGGCATGGCCGGATTCGATCTTGGCGAGGTCAAGCACCTGGTTGACCAGGCGCGAGAGCCGCTCGGTCTCGCTGACCAGGATGCCGAGGAAGCGTCGGCGTTGCTCGAGATCGATGTCGGGATCGTCGAAGAGGATCTCGGAGAAGGCGCGAATCGAGGAGAGCGGCGTGCGTAGCTCATGGGTGACCGAAGAGATGAAATCGTCCTTCATGCGGTCCAGATCCTGAAGCCGGATGTTCGCCGCGCGCAACTCCTCGGTCGCGGCTTCCAAGGCATGCGACTTTTGCTCGAGCTGGCGGCTGTAGGCGCGAATTTGGGATGCCTCGTCGAGGATGTTCAGGACCTCGTCGAGGCCGAGCGGTTCCTCGTCGGTCACGGAGGCGACCATCACGCGCGCAGAGGCGCCGCCGATCGCCCCGGAGAGGAGCGTTTCGGCGAAATAGACGGTCTCCGCATCGGCCGGGAGCGCGTCGGGCGAGTCCAGTCCGCGCAAGTGTGCGTATTGGGTGAAGGCCGCGCGGGTGCGCGCCGATCCGAGGAAGCGCTCGGCCAGTGTCATCAACTCCGTAATCTCCGCGCTCCCGCGCCACAGGGGTGCGCTTGCGAGCGCGGTGCGCCGCGAGGCATCGACGAAGATCCCGGCCTGCGATGCCTCGGCGGCATTGGGTGCGCGCAGCGAGGAGACGAAGAGAAAGGCGCCGGTGTTCGCGGTCAAGCTCCAGAAAAGACCGTGGGTGATCTCGTTCAAGCCGGTGAGTCCGAACAGCGCCGTCGGGGCCAGGAGGTCGACCCCGCCGAGACCCGATTCCATGAATGCCGGCGGGAGCCAACCGGACTTCACGAAGGAGGGCAGGAGCAGGGTGTAGATCCAGACCAAAAAACCCGCCGACAAGCCCGCGAGTGCGCCCTCGCGCGTTCCGCCCCGCCAATAGAGACCACCGATCACCGCGGGTGCGAACTGAGCGACGGCGACGAAGCTGATCAATCCGATGCCGACCAAGGCATAGGCCTCGCCGGCCAGCCAGTAGTAGAGGAAGCCGAGCAGCAGGATCACGACGATGGCGCCGCGGCGGATGGTCAGCAGCAGACGCCCGAGGTCCGCGGCCGGCGGACGGCGGCGCCAGCGTTGCAGGAGTGAGGGCAGGACCAGGTCGTTGCTGACCATGGTCGAGAGTGCGATGGTCTCCACGATCACCATGCCCGTCGCTGCCGAGAGACCGCCGATGTAGACCAAGAGCGCGAGCCAGGGCTGCTCGAAGGCGATCGGCAGGGTCAGCATGAAGGTATCGGCGTTCACCGAGCCGTCCGGGAAGGTCAGGAGACCCGCGATCGCGATCGGGACCACGAAGAGGTTGATGAGCAGGAGGTAGAGCGGGAAGAGCCAGATCGCGCGGCGCAGATGGCGCTCGTCGCTGTTCTCCACGACCGCGACCTGGAACTGGCGCGGCAGGAGCACGACCGCCAGACCGGCCAGCACGGAGATCGCGAACCAGTCTGCGAAGGGCGCAACGCTCGGCTCGAGCAAGGGTTTCAGCTCAGCGCTGTCCTCGAGCGGCGGAAGGACCGGCCCGCCGAGTCCCAGCAGGCCGAAGGTGATGAAGAGGCCCACCGCGAGAAAGGCGACGAGCTTCACGATGGACTCGAAGGCGATCGCCGCGACGAGTCCTTCGTGGCGCTCGCTCGCATCCAGATGACGGGTGCCGAACAGGATGGTGAATGCGGCCAGCAGCAGGGCCACGACGAAGGCGGTGTCGCCCCAAAAGGGTCCATCGCCGTGCACCGGCATTCGGACCTCCGGATAATGCGACAGGATGGTGAAGCTCCAGGCGATCGCCTTGAGCTGCAACGCGATGTAGGGCACGACGCCGATCACGGCGATGATGGTCACGAGTCCGCCGAGGAGTTGACTCTTGCCGTAACGCGAGGCGATGAAGTCGGCGATGGAGGTGATGCGCTCGGCCTTGCTGACCCGCACCATCTTGAGCAGGAGTGAACCCCAAAGCAGCGCGATCAGGGTCGGTCCGAGATAAATCGGGAGAAAACCCAAGCCGTTCTGGGTGGCGCGCCCGACGCTGCCGTAAAAGGTCCAAGCGGTGCAATAGACGGCGAGCGAGAGGGCATAGACTGTCGGATGGGCAATGACGGATCGGCCCTGCTCGGCGCGCCGGTCGGCCCAATAGGCGACCGCGAAGAGCAAACCCAGGTACGCGAAGGAGATGCCGATGATCAGGGGGCCGTTGATCATGGGTCGGTTGCCGCGCGGCTCAATCGCGTGTCCGCGAGACGATCCAGGCCGCGGCGCCGATCAAGGCCGCCCAAGTCAGGAAGAGATAGACGAAGAGGGCGGGGATCCCGAGCCAGCGCCCGAGTGTTTCGAACTGCAGCACGAGCGGCGAGAACAGGAACAGCATGCCGGCTAGAAAGAGGAGAAGCAGGCGTTGCCGCAGTAATGTCGTACGGTGCATCGTCTCTCGCCGAATGTCGGTCGCGCATGCTTGAGCAGTATAGTGATCGAATCCCCGATCGTCCGGCCGGACTGGATAGGTCAAGCCGAGAGGGGCCGGATGAGGGGCAACGCGGACGCGCGGGCATCGCGATGGGGCTTGGCCGCCCGGCATGCCGGCGAATCTTACAGAGTGGTTGAGGGTGAGGGAATGCGAAAGGCTCTTTTTCCGAGGTTGGCCAGTGGTTTGCTGACGACATCGGTCTTGACGTCGGTCTCGATCGCGGTATTTGCCGAGTCATCCGTAATCGTCGAGCCCGACTTGGTCGACATCCGCGATGTCATTCCGGATGTCGTGCTCGATATCCGCTACGGGTTTCGATTGCTTCAGTCCGCTCTCACATACACTGAATCCGACCATCACGGGTGAGGCGATGGCGAATCGCCTGTTGCTGAAATCCTCCATGAGCGAGGAGGGCTTCCGCAACCTTGCCGAGGAATGGTGGCATTACACGTTGGTCGACGAGCCCTATCCCGACACCTATTTCGACATCCCCGTGCGATGAGGAGCGAGCATGTTGCGACGCATGAACCCGACCACCGAATCACGGATCCGCGCGCGCGCTCGTTCGTTCGCGCCGCTGAGTTGCTTCGCCGCAATCGTCTCGTGGGGAGCGGCGCCCGGACCCTCGTGTGCCGAAGATGCGTTCGACGAGGCCGCATTCCCGGATGAAGCGGAATGGCCGGAGATGGACCTCGAGGCCCGTATCGCGGCGGTCAGTGACGGCGAGCTTCGGTTCGTCGGTCACGAGCGTGCCGCCGAGACCCATCGGCACGTCAATCACATCCGCATCGGAGCAGAGAGTCTGCGCGAGGGTTGGATCGAGCTGAGCCAATGCCACGAGAACCTCGACGCGGTCCGCGCGGCACAGATCCTCTTCAGCGCCGAGCGGATCCGCGCTCTGGAGGTGGTCAGCGCGCAGGGGATCGGGCGTGCTTGGGTGGAGGGTCATTCGGTCCAGCTCACGGATATCGGGCCCGAGGCGACGCTCTGCATCCGCGCCGAAAGCCGAGCCCTGTTCGCGCTCGGCGACGGGCGCTACCGGCTGCGCAACGGGCCCTATATGCGCCGCTTTCTCGACGGCTACTACCCCATGCAGGTCGTGTTGGATGTGTCTTATCCGGCCGATCGTCTTGCGCTCGTGCAACACCAACCACCCACGCAGCCCGGATTCGACGTGCGTGCCGAATCCGGGCATGTCGCGGTCGATGCCGCCTTTGAAGGACGGTTGTTCACCTGCTTGGACTTCTGCGAGACCGGCTCCGCGGACTGCGAGCTGGCGGTCAGCGATTGCTCGGAGTGAGGGGGCTCGGGCCCCTCGGCTTCGTGGATCCGGATCAGGTCGTGCAGTTACGGTGCGCCAGCCCTTTTGAACCTCAAGGTTTGCATTGGATGGATTGCACAAACTCCTCGGGCGCCTGAACGTGGACCGACGGATGGTCGAAATCGGGGCCGTTGAGAGTGACGAGGTTGTCGAGTCCGATCCGGCGTGCACTCTCGAAGGTGAGGGCATCATCGAGGTACCGCCAGCCGAGCCCCATTGCGCCGTCGATGACCGCGGCATCGACCGGAGCGATCGTCAGGATCGAGCAGATGCGCTGGAGCGCCGATCGTGCGTAGGCCGCGCCTCGGCTGCGCGCAAGCTCGGTGTGGAGCGGGTCGATGGCCGCGGCGCAAACAAAGCCTTGAATATGGTTCTTGGCGGCGAGCGAGAGGATGAGGTTCGATGCGTTGTCCGTTTCCTGCTCATTGTCGAGTGCGTCCATCAAGACCGTGATGTCGACGAGTGTCTTGGGTGTTGCGTTCATCGCCTTGCTCCTTGCTTTGTTGGTGGTTTGAATCCTTGGGTGTGCGAATCGTGTGCCCTGAAGGGCGCCGTGCGAGATTGTTTGTCGCGCGGCCACAGCCGGCGCAGCCGCTGCGATGTCGGCGAGGCGCCGCCGTCTCGGGAATCGGTTCTGCCGGGGTTTGCTCGGAGCTGGTTGCGAGTCGAGATGGAGCGGGGGTGATGACGGTCGTGCCTTCGGGCGGCGTCGGCTGCGCCGCTCGGCAGTCGGGTATCGAGCGATCTGCGCCGATCCGGAATCTCCGCGACCGTCCCGTGCACACAAGCTCGATCCGCGCAAGACGCCACCCGGAACGAGGGTGCCGAACGCGATGACCGGCTAGGGCGTGGCGAGCGGTCTATCGTGCAGCAATGCAATCCATACGGCACGTCGGCGACCTTCCTGAGCATCTCCATGATCCTTGCTCGTCGTCTTCATCTGGGCTTCGCGTGTTCGCGGCAGTATGCGCAGGTGTCCGAATCATTACTATCGGCGAATTCGTCTGTTCCTGTTTTTTTTGTCCTAGATCAATGAGGGAACAGCGCAGATCCCTCGACGCCTCGCTGCCTTATTCCGAACACAATGAGATCAAAAGTGTTTTGCGGCTCGCTCGCATGGTGCGTCGCCGAGGCCCTCTGCTCGGGAATCACGCCCGACGGTCCGAACGATGAGGATCAGATACCGATCGGCTTCGGCTCGATCCCCCAGATCCGCTCCGCGTAATCTCGAATCGAGCGATCCGAGGAGAATTTTCCCATCCGTGCGACGTTGAGGATCGACATGCGATCCCACTCGGCGGGCCGGTCGTAGACCTCGCTGATCCTGTCCTGGCAGTTCAGATAGGCCCGATAGTCGGCCAAGACCATGAATGGATCCTGGTTGATCAGGTGATCGGCCAACGGGCGGAAGAGGTTGGTGTCGCCGTGCGAGAAGAGTCCCGAGGTGACGAGGTCGATGTCCGATCTGAGCTCGTCGTCGCCGTGATAGTAGTCCCAAGGCCGGTAGCCCTCGGCCTGCTTGCGGCGAACCTCCTCGGCGGTCATGCCGAACAAGAAGAAGTTCTCGGCGCCCACCTCATCGCGGATCTCGATATTGGCACCGTCGAGCGTACCGACCGTGAGCGCACCGTTCATCGAGAACTTCATGTTGCCGGTGCCGGATGCTTCCTTGCCGGCCAGCGAGATCTGCTCGGAGAGATCCGCGGCCGGGTAGAGCCGCTGCCCGTTCTTGACGTTGAAGTCCGCCATGAATGCCACGCGAATAAACCCGTTGACCTGCGGGTCGTTGTTGATGACCTCGGCGACCGAGTTGATGAGCTTGATCATCAACTTCGCCATGTAGTAGCCGGGGGCTGCCTTGCCGCCGAAGATGAAGGCACGCGGTACCATACCGAGATTCGGGTTCTGCTTCAGGCGCTGATAGACGCGGATGATGTGCAGGACATTCAGGTGCTGACGCTTGTACTCGTGCATGCGCTTGGCCTGGATGTCGAACATCATGGTCTGCGGGTCGAGGACCACGCCGCCGTGCTGGCTCAGCCAAAGCGCTAGATCCTGCTTGGCGGCGGTCTTGACCTCGCGCCAACGCGCCTGGAGTGCGGGGTCTTCGGCGTGCTCCTCCAGGTCGCGTAGACAGTCGAGATCCCGGATCCAGCGATCATGTCCGCAGAACTCGGTGATCAGCTCCGCCAGGCGCGGGTTGCTGACCACGATGAAGCGACGCGGCGTCACGCCGTTGGTCACGTTGTGGAAGCGCTCCGGGGACATCTCGTAGAAGTCCTTGAGGATGGTCGTCTTGATGAGCTCCGAATGCAGCGCGGCCACCCCGTTGACCGCGCGACTGCCGACCACGGCCAGATGCGCCATCCGGATCCGCCGTCCGCCCGTCTCGTCGATCAGCGACATGCGTGCCACCCGTGCCTCGTCGCCGAGATAACGCACGCGCACCGTGTCGAGAAAGCGCCGGTTGATCTCGTAGATGATCTCCAAATGGCGGGGCAGAAGCCGCTCGAAGAGGGCGACGGACCAGGTCTCCAGCGCTTCGGGCAGCAGGGTATGATTGGTGTAGCAGAAGGTGTTGCGGGTGATGTCCCAGGCGGCATCCCAGGGCATCGCGTGATCGTCCATGAGCAGGCGCATCAGCTCGGCGACGGCGATTGCCGGATGGGTGTCGTTGAGCTGGGCAACGAATTTCTCGTGGAAGGTCTCGAGGGGGCCGACCGTGTTCAGATGCAGCCGGATCATGTCCTGAATCGAGCAGGACACGAAGAAATACTGCTGCTTCAGACGCAGCTCCTTGCCGGCCTCGGGCTCGTCGTTCGGATAGAGCACCTTCGAGATGGTCTCGGCCTCGATCTTGGCGTGGACCGCGCCGTAATAGTCCCCGACATTGAAGACCTGGAAGTCGAACGACTCGGGTGCCTCCGCCTTCCAGAGCCGCAGCAGATTGACGTTGCCGACGCCGTAACCCAGGACCGGGGTGTCGAAGGCAACGCCGCTCACGACCATGTCCGCGACCCAGCGCACCCGGGAACGTCCCGCCTGATCGCGAGAATGCTCGGTGTGTCCACCGTACCTGACCGGGAAGCTGATTTTGGGCCGCGGGATCTCCCAAGGGTTGCCGTTGCGCAGCCAGGTGTCGCTGCGCTCGACCTGCCAACCGTTTTGGATGTCCTGGTCGAAGATGCCGAACTCGTAGCGAATCCCGTAGCCGATCGCCGGGATCTGGACGGTGGCAAGCGAATCCATATAACAGGCGGCCAACCGACCAAGCCCTCCGTTGCCCAGGCCCGGCTCCTCCTCCTCCTCGAGGATGGCCTCGAAATCGAGGTCCAACTCCTCGCCCGCGCGCCGGGCGACCTCCGAAATCCCGAGATTCACCAGATTGTTGGCCAGATGCGGCCCGAGCAAGTACTCCGCCGAGAGATAACAGACCGTGCGCGCATGGGATGTCTTGTAGACCTGGGCGGATTTCACCCAACGGTCCAGCATGCGATCGCGCACCGTAAAGGCGGCGGCCATGTAGAGGTCGTGCGGCGTAGCGACTTCGCGGAAACGCCCTTGGATATAGAAGAGATTATCGATGTACGCCTGCTTCAGGGACGCCTTCGACATGCCCGTGCGGGTGTGCTCGGGGGTTGCGGCCGGGACCTCGGTCGGGGCCTCGGTTTCGGGGGCGACTGCGGTGTTCATGGCGGCGTCTCGTCGGCAGGGCAGCGATGGGGCGTTAAACCGGGCCCGGCGCTGTATGCGTCGTTTGTTGGAATGGCTTGGCCGCGCCAGCTCCGACGACTGTCGGAGCTGGCGCGGTTTAAGCGATTAAACAATATAGTATTCTAAACCGCGTCCCCGCTAAGGGCCGTGGATGCATCAACCGTCGAGCTCACTCGAAAATGAGCATGTCGCTTCGGACGCGGTTTAGAAGGGCCAAATCCAGTCATCGACATCGGGCTTGTCGATGCCGTGCTCGTGTGCGTAGTTTCTGCAGTCGATCTGCATGTCGCGCAGCTTCTCCTTCACATGTGCACCCGCGACCTGCAGGCGCGGGACCCGGTTGATGACGTCGATCGCGAGGCTGAAGCGGTCGATCTCGTTCTCGATGGCCAGCTCCAGCGGCGTGTTGATATTGCCCTTTTCCTTGTAGCCGCGCACGTGCAGGTTCTTGTGGTTGGTGCGGCGGTAGGCGAGGCGATGGATCAGCCAGGGATAGCCGTGGAAGTTGAAGATCACCGGCCGATCCTTGGTGAAGAGGCTGTCGAAGTCGTGATCGCTGAGCCCGTGCGGATGCTCCCCCGCGGGTTGCATGCGGAAGAGGTCCACGACATTGATGAAGCGCAGTCGGATGTCGGCGAAGTGCTCGCGCAGCAGCGCGGTTGCGGCCAGTGCCTCCTTGGTGGGGATGTCGCCGCAGCCGACCATGACGGCGTCGGGCTCGACACCCTGATCGTTGCTCGCCCAATCCCAGATCCCGATGCCCTTGGTGCAGTGCTTGATGGCGGCATCCATGTCCAGGTATTGGAGATGGTTCTGTTTATCGGCCACGATCACGTTGATGTCGTCGCGGCTCTGCAGGCAGTGGTCGACCGTGGAGAGCAGTGTGTTGACGTCCGGGGGCAGATAGATGCGGGTCACCTGCGGATTCTTGTTGACCACGACATCCAGAAACCCCGGATCCTGATGGGTGAAGCCGTTGTGGTCCTGGCGCCAGACGGTGGAGGTGATCAAGAGGTTCAGCGAGGAGATGCGTGCCCGCCAGGGGATCTCCTCGCAGATCGCCAGCCACTTGGCGTGCTGGTTGTACATGCTGTCGATGACATGGACGAAGGCCTCGTAGGTCGCGAAGAAACCATGTCGACCGGTCAGGACATAGCCTTCGTACCAGCCCTCCAAGGTGTGCTCGGAGAGCATCTCGAGCACGCGCCCGTCCGGCGAGAGCTCGCCGCCGTCGGCATCCTCCGGCTTGTAGTCGCAGAGCCAGAGCTTTTTGGAGACCTCGTAGACGGCATCGAGCTTGTTCGAGGTGTTCTCGTCCGGACCGAACACCCGGAAGTTGTCCATGTTCTTCGCCATCACGTCGCGCAGCAGGGCGCCCGTCGGCTTGGTATTCATCGCGCGGATCTTCCCCGGCTCGGCGACATCCAGGGCGTACTCGCGGAAGTCGGGCATTCGTAGTGCCCTGCGCAGCAAACCGCCGTTCGCGTGCGGGTTGGCGCTCATGCGCAGCGTCCCCTCGGGCGCAAGCGCGCGCAGCTCCGGGATCAGTTTGCCGGTGCTGTCGAACAACTCCTCCGGTTTGTAGCTGCGCATCCAGCCTTCGAGCTGCTCGAGATGCGCCGGGTTGTTGTGCATGCCCGACAGAGGCACTTGATGCGCACGCCAGAAGCCCTCGACCTTCTTGCCGTCGACCTCCGCGGGGCCGGTCCAGCCCTTGGGCGTGCGAAGCACGATCATGGGCCAACGGCAGCGCGTCGCTTCGCCGCTCGTGCGTGCCTCCTGCTGGAGGCCGCGGATTCGCGAAAGGCATGCGTCAAGCGTTGCCGCCATCGTCTGGTGCAGCAGCATCGGGTCGTCGCCCTCGACGAAGTAGGGCGTCCAGCCGTAGCCGCGCATCAGCTCGGCAAGCTCCTCGCGCGGGATGCGTGCGAGCAGGGTCGGGTTGTTGATCTTGTAGCCGTTCAGATGGAGGATCGGCAGCACCGCGCCGTCGCGGATGGGATTGAGGAACTTGCTGGAATGCCAGGAGGTTGCGAGCGGGCCCGTCTCGGCCTCGCCGTCGCCGACCGCCACGGCGACCAGAAGGTCCGGATTGTCGAAGGCGGCGCCGAAGGCATGCGAGATCGAGTAACCCAGCTCGCCGCCCTCGTGGATGGAGCCCGGTGTCTCGGGCGTGCAGTGCGAGCCGATGCCGCCCGGGAAGGAGAACTGCTTGAAGAAGGCGCGCATGCCTTCTTCATCCTCGCTCTTGTTGGGGTAGATCTCGGAATAGGTGCCCTCCAGATAAACCGGGGCAAGCACGCCCGGCGCGCCGTGGCCCGGACCGGCGAGAAAGATCGCCTCCTGCGCCTGCTCGCGGATGATGCGGTTGAGGTGGACATACATGAAGGACAGGCCGGGGCTTGCACCCCAATGACCGAGCAGTCGTTTCTTCAGATGGCCCTCGGCGAGCGGCTCGCGCAGCAGCGGGTTGTCCTGCAGATAGATCATGCCGGCGGCGAGGTAGTTGCAGGCGCGCCAGTAGGCATCGATCCTGGTCAGGAGCTCGGAGGACAGGGGATTGGCGGCGATCTCGGTCGTGGAGAGGGTGCTTGTCGTCATCGGGTTCTCCGTGTGTCCGTCGTCGGTCGTGCCAGCATAGTAAAAGACTCGGATGAACGCGAGGTGACGGGGGCGATGACGGGCGCGCAGATGCGACGCTGGACAACGGGCTTGTCGCGGGTCGCTTCAACGAACCCGCGCCACCTTGATCGGGGAACACAGAATGGACGGTAATGGGTTAAAGGCAATTGAATTTTACGGATTCATGGCGCTCGCCGCCTGGTTGATCTACTCCCAGTTCATCGCCTCGCGACGCGATCGGCATCGCCCGGACGATGACCCTTCTCGCGAGGTCAAACGCGACGACGAGGAGCCGCACGCCTGATCGACCCCGGATCCGTCGGCTGAGCAAGATCCTCGACGGCGCGAAAGCCTCGCCCGCGGCGCGACGCGGCCAACCGCTGGATCCGGGATCCATCGGTCGGCGGCGGCTTGTATCGAGGGGGGCGGACTCAGCGGTCGTGACGCTTGATCGCCGAGCGCAGCGATTGCAGCGCTGTCGTGGCCATGTCGCGCAGACGGTTTGCCGCCTCCGCGAGCTCCATGTCGGAGGCGCCGCGGCGCGACCCGGCTTGCGGCCGCGAAGGGCCAGGCTCGCCGCTGCCGGCCCCGTCGCTTGTGCCGCTCTGCTGTTGCATCGCGGCGGGGAGCGATTGCCGCAGCTCCTCCACGATCTCGGGGCGCTGGCGTGCGAGGGATGCGGCGATGTGATCTCCGATCAGGTCCGGGAGGATCTCGCGGATCAGGCGTGCTTCGAGATCGCGAAGATCCTGCCGGCTTGCCGAGGACGGTGCGGCGGCGCTTGCGGCACGCTCCTCGTCGAGACGTTCCTCGACGAGGTGGCGTGTCTCGGCAATCAGGATCTCGGTGAGGTCGCGTCGCAGCGATTCCACGAGCATCGTCAACCGTCTGTTGAAGCCGGCCTCCAGACGCTCGTCGATCAAGGCGATCAGCGCAGCGTCGCTCGAGGGTTCGGGCGGGGGCGGTGCCGGGGTGACGGATTCGACGGCCTGTGGTGGGCGAGCGCGCGGGGTCGTCGCGCCGCTTTCGATCGCCGCGCGCACGCATTCGATGACATCGGGGAGCCGCTCGGCCGCGAGCGATTTGGGCAGGACGGTGAGGACGCCCTTCTTCCGAGCTGCCTCGGCGAAGTCGCTGTCCTCCTGCGAGGTGCAGAGCACGATCGGTACATGAGCCGTGTGCGGGTCTGCACGGATGATCTCCACGGCTTCCAAGCCGTTCAAACCCGGCATGATATGATCCATGAGGATCGCGTCCGGAACGCGGCTCTTGAGGCTCTCCAAGGCGGCCTCGGCGGAGTCGGCGGTGTCGACATCGATACCGCGATTCTTCAGTTCGATGCGCAAGGCGTATCGCGTGACTCTGGAGTCGTCGATCAAGAGGATCTTCATAAGGTTGTGACGGGCGGTATCGGTCAGGTGAGGAAACGCCGTCAGTTTACTGGTCCGAGCGTGCAAAGTGCCATGAGCGAGCAGATGATCCACTTCATTCGTTTCGAATCGGCCGAGGCGGTGGCAGAGGACGCGGCCCGCCGAATCCGCGACGCGGCGGGCCGCGCAATCGATGCGCGCGGGCGATTTCTGTGCGTCTTGGCCGGCGGGCGTACCCCGTTGGCCGCCTACGAGCGTTTAGTCCACGGCTCCGAGGATTGGGCGCGTTGGCATCTCTTTCTCGGCGACGAGCGCTGTCTCCCGCCCGAGGACCCGGACCGCAACAGTCGCGCGATCGCATTGGCCCTAACGGAGCGCGTTGCTATCCCGCCGGACAATCTGCATTGGATTCCCGCGGAGTTGGGGGCAGAGTCGGCGGCGGACCGCTACGACACCCTGATCGCGGATCGGATACCCTTCGATCTGATCCTGCTGGGCATGGGCGAGGACGGCCATACCGCGAGCCTCTTCCCCGGTCATGCGATCTCCACGGACGTGCGCGCGGCACCCGTTCACGAGGCACCGAAACCGCCGCCGGATCGCGTGACCCTGACCCCCTTGGCCCTTGCGGCTGCTCCCGAGCGTTTGATCCTGGTGACTGGCGCCGGCAAACGCGAGGCACTCGCGGCGTGGCGTCGCGGCGCGGATCTGCCCGTCGCGCGGGTCGCGGCCCTGGGCAGGACCGATGTGCTGATGGACCCGGATGCCGCAGGGGATTGAGCCTTTGGGTGGAGCCTTTCTCCTCCCCAGTCCAACGCCGCGCGGTTCAAATTGATTGCCCTGCGCCGCAGCGGCGCGGTGACGCCCTTGTCTCGTACTCGATCCAACGACCGGACCGATTGACTGACCACCAGGATACCGACCATGAATCTCCAAATCGCAATCCCGATCGCGCTGCATCAGGCTGCCGGCCTCGTCTGGGTGGGCGGGATGTTTTTTGCCCACTTCGCCCTGCGTCCCACGCTCAAGGAGGCGCTGGATCCTCAGCCCCGCCTACGCGTCGCACTTGGCGTCTTTCAGCGCTTCTTCCCCTGGGTCTGGGGTTCGATCGCGGTCCTGTGGTTGACCGGGCTCTGGGTGTTTCTCGGGGTCATGGGCGCCAAGGCCGGGCTCTACGTCCACGCCATGATGGGGATCGCCCTGATCATGACGCTGATCTTTGCCGCAATCTATTTCATCCCGTTTCGCCGGATGCAACGCAGCGTCGCCGCGGACGAATGGCCGAAGGCCGCGTCGGCCTTCGGGTGGATCCGCGGCTTGATGGCCGTGAATCTGGGCCTGGGTTTGGCGACGGTCGTCATCGCCGCCGCGGGACCGGCCTTGGTGGGTGCGGGGGTCTGACGGGCCCTGAAGGTCGTCTTAAAACAGCTGTCCGCGAAAGACGCTCGATACCGATGCGGCCGGCTCCGGCGGCTTTGCGGATCCGGGCACGAGGGGGCAGCCCCGAACAGCTCATACCTCGGAGCACGATGAACGACTTTGAATCAAACGAAGACGAGCTGATCAGGCTCTTGATCGATAGCTGGACGGCGTTGCGCGCCGGCACCCTCGGCGAGGACCAACAGGCGCTCTTGGATCGAGAGCGCCCTCAGTGGCAATGCGAGGCCGCCAATCTGATCGCCGAGGGGCTGCTTGCCTATGTCACCGTGGAGATGGTCGAGCCGGATCTGGCCCACGACCGCAGCATCGACCCCCACGATACGCCGTCACCGCAGGACTATGCCGCGCGTCTCGGGGCGCACATGATGGACTTCGTCGACTATCGCGGCGATCTCGTGAAAACGCGTCGGCTCGGCACGCATTGAACCGCGTCCAGAGCGACATGTGTCGTTTTCATTTTGTGTCGGGCCTAAGGGTGTTCCGATCTTTGTGGAGACGCGGTTCAAAAAGTTTATATTTTTTAATCCCCTAAACCGCGCCAGCTCCGGCGGCTGTAGGAGCTGGCGCGGCCAAGCCAATCCAACAAACGACGCATATCGCACCGGGCGCGGTTTAGGCCGGTTGCCGCGAGGCGTCGTCCGGATCCCGAGCCTGCTCACTCCCGACGCATGCCGACCGACAGGCCGCTGATCGCCCCGGCCTGCTCGATCGGGACGTAGGCCTCGAGGTGGAGGATGGCGCCCGGCTCGAGCCGCGGCCCGCGGGCCAGGCGAAAGACGAGGCCCTCGCTTGCGGTGCCGTCCGCAAGTCCGATTCGGGCGACGACGGGTACCTCTGCGCCGGTCGCCACTTGCCAAGGGAGTGGATCCGCAAGCGGCTCCACGACCTTGAGCAAGATGTCGAAGCGTCCGGATCCTCGATCGAAGCTCTGGTGCGTCACGTTGAACGGACTCCGGCTCAGTGCGGCATCGAAGGTCCAGTGGATCTCGCCGGCCTTGGATGTCGACGGCGTCGAGGCCCCCGCGCTCGGCGCGGATTCCAGGCGTTCGACACGTCGCACCAGGTCCGCGACACGCTGCTCCAGCGCTTGAAGACGCGACGCGTCGACTTGCGGTGCGCTCGCCGGGTCAACCTCCGGCTGCGCGTTCACTGCCGTCGACGGCCCGAGCAGTGCAAGTCCGATCAGGCCGAGCAGTGCAAGGTGGAGCGTCGCCGGGCTCGGGTGTGCTGGAGTCATGATGTTCCCCCGTGCTGTCGCATCACACGTAAACCGCGCCCGGTGCGGAATGCGTCGTTTCTTGGAGTGGTTTGGCCGCGCCATCTCCGACAACCGTCGGAGCTGGCGCGGTTTAAGGTATTAATAAATCTTAAATTCCAAACCGCGTCTCACCGGGATCGAGAATCACTCCGAAGGCAAACGCACAATCAAAACGACGCGTGTCGCTCCGGACGCGGTTTAGGTGAACATATCCGAGGTGATGTTACGGAACCAGTCCAGCGCGAACTGCTGCTCGAGCGCGCGCGTGCGGGCGTCCGCGTCGGCCGGCGAGACCCCGCCCGCACCGGGGATGTCCACGATGCGCCCGTCGTCGAGCCGATAGACACCCGCGACCGAGATGCCGTGCTCGGGTGCGATGATGCTGTAGCAGGTGTTGACGTATGACGGCGCAGGTGGCGCGTCGCCGTTGATCGCGGCGACGACGGCAGCAGCACAGACCTTGCCCTGCGAGTTGGCCGAGTAGCCCGATTTCGGCATGGCCCCGGCGATGCAGGCATCGCCGATCACATGGATGTCCTTGTGGATCGACGACTCGAAGGTTCGCTGATCGACCGGACACCAGCCCGATTCATTCGCAAGTCCGGCGGTTTGCGCGAGTGCGCCGGCCTTCTGATGCGGGATCAGGTTGATCACGTCGCCCCGAAATTCCTCGAACGACCCCATCAAGGTCCGCGTCTCGGGATCGATCGCCTCGATGATCCCGCCCTGCGCCCCCGAGACCCATTCGATCATGTCCCCGTAGTGCTCCTGCCAACCGGCCTGGAAGAGGCCCTGTTTGGAGAAGGCGTCCTTGGCGTCGAGGATCACGATCTTGGATTTGGACTTGTGGGTCGAGAAATAGTGCGCGACCTGCGCCGCGCGCTCGTAGGGGCCCGGCGGACAGCGGAACGGATTCGGCGGTGCGACGATGTAGAAGACGCCGCCGTCCTCCATCGCCTCCAACTGTCTGCGCAGGATTTGGGTCTGCTTGCCGGCCTTCCAGGCATGCGGGATGCGTTCGGCCACCGCCTCGGACATGCCTTCGATTGCCGCCCAGTCGTAATCCACCCCGGGCGAGACGATCAACTTGTCGTAGTTGTACCGGTTGCCGCCGGCACCTTTGACGACATGTTGTGCCGGGTCGATCTCGATGACGGTGTCCTGCATCACGGCGATCCCGCGCCGGGTCAGGCCGCGGTAATCGAAGGTGAGGCTGGCCAGATCGCGCTCGCCGCCGAGCACCTCGTTGCTGAGCGGGCAGGAGACGTAGGCCGAGTCTTTTTCGATCAAGGTGACGCGGATGTCCGGGTCCGACATCCGAAGATATTTGGCCGCGATGGCGCCGCCGTAACCGCCGCCGACCACGACCACGCGCGCCTTCGGCGGGGTTGCGGCATGGACGGCGAGCGATGGGCCGCCGAGCACGGCGGCCGTGGACAGCGCGGAGGCGTGAAGGAAGGTTCTACGGGTCAGTGTTTTCATCCTGTCGATCCTCTGAAACCGCGCCCGGCGCGGTATGCGATTTTTTGGATGGGATCGGCCCCGGCAGACTTGAGGACCGCTAGAGTCGGCGCGGTTTAAGTTAATGAAAAATATATAATTCTAAACCGCGTCCCCGCTAAGAGCTGTGGCTGCACCAAAGGTCGAACCCACTCGAAAATGAGCCTCTCGCTCTGGACGCGGTTTACTTCTGACTCTCGTAGAAATGGGCGAGGGCCGCGATCTGCGCATCCGAGAGCTCCGCGACGCGGTTTCTCATCTTGCGCGGGTGGCAGCGCTCGCCGTCGCGACAGGCCTGCATGGCGTACTGCAGATAGCCCGCCCACTGCCCGGCCATGCGAGGCGATTCGGCATCCTGCGAGCGCCCGCCGTCCTGATGACAGCTCTCGCAGTAGCGCTCATGCAAGGCCGGCGCCTCGGCGAGCTGATCCGCGACGGCCACACGGTCGGTGGAGACCCACGGCTGCGCGGCGTAGAAGCTCGCGATCGCGCTGATCTCCCGGTCGCCGTAGCCCTGCATGATGCGACCCATGATGGTCGAGGGTCGCCGACCGGTCTTGTAGTCGGTGAGCACCTCGACGAGGTAGCCCTTGTCCATCCCGCCGATGGTCGGCATGACCTCGCCGGCGCTGGCGCCGAGCGTGCCGTGACAGCCGGCGCAGGTGTTGGCGAGCATGCTCTCGGAGCGGACCTCTTCGGCATGGAGCGGCAGGCTCGGGAACATCCCGATCAGGAGACAGACGCATAGGGCGCGGCTCCAAGTGGATACTGGCATGGCACTCTCTCCTTTGGGTCGACAGGCCTCCGGGTTGCGACCGTGTGGAGGGTTGCGACCGGAGGATCATTGTTGTTTTCGCGGCACCTTGAACGACTCCCGAGGGCTCGGCCTTGATTCAAGTCAAGGCGGATCGGTCGGTTCGGCCGCCCGGCATCCGCCACGCAGCCCTGGTGCAGTAAAGAGATTCCGAGATCGCCCGAGTTTATTTTCGTTGTCGTTGTCGTTGTCGTTGTAGATCGATGGTCGATTACGACAACGAACGGTCTCGACACGTCTGTCGCGCCGCAGCGATGGTCTCCCCGACGAAAGTCCGATCAAGGGCAGGGGCATTGATAAAGATCAATCATCCATCAACCGCCGGCGAAATTTGACCTGCATCAAGGCCGCCCGGAGATCCCCTCGGCATCGTCCGGGTCGATAGGGATGATCGCCAAGGCCGATGCGCGTCCGTGGTGTTTCGGCGTGTCGGTCGATCGGGCGAGTGTCGTCAACGTGCGACCTCGCGACTGTCCCCGGGACGGGATCCATAACAAAGAATCCGGAGTGCACTATGAAGCAACATCCTCGCGGACCGAGTCCCGCGGGTCCGGGTCGGGTCGATCTCACCCGATTCGGTCTCGCCATCGGGCTTCTTGCCTTGGCAACGACCGTCGATGCCGCACGTCCAAGCGGAGAGGCAGGGGTCGACTGGGGCGATCCACGCGGTGAGGAGTGCGTGGATTGTCATATGACCGAGAACCCCGGCCTCTACTGGGAGTGGAACCACAGCGCGCACGGTCAGGCCGGCGTGAACTGTCTGGATTGCCATCAGCGTGAAGAGGGTGCGATCGATGCCTTCAAGCACGAGGGGGAGTTCATCTCCATCGTGGTGACGCCCAAGAACTGCTCGACCTGTCACCAGACCGAGTTCGAAGAGATGGATGGCTCCCATCACGCGAAGGCCGGTCAGATCCTCGGGTCCCTGGACAACCTGCTCGGCGAGGTCATCGGCGGTCCTGCCGCGGTCAACGCCGGCTGCAAACAATGTCACGGCGGCGAGCTGGAGTTCTACACCGAAGGCAAGAACAAGGGCCGACCGACGCCCGGCACCTGGCCCAACACGGGTATCGGCCGGATCAACCCGGACGGCAGCCTCGGCTCCTGCACGGCCTGTCACGGTCGGCATCGTTTCTCGCGTGCGCAAGCCCGCACGCCCGATACCTGCGGCAAGTGCCATGTCGGACCGGATCATCCGCAGATCGAGGTCTACAACGAGTCCAAGCACGGCATCATCTACCGCGCCAAGGTCGACGAGATGAACCTGGATTCACGCAAGTGGGTCGCGGGTGTCGATTACTCGGCAGCGCCAACCTGTGCGACCTGCCACATGAGCGCCGGACCGGGGATCGGGTCGACCCACAACGTGGGCGAGCGCATCTCCTGGACGCTGCGTCCGCCGATCTCGACCAAGATCAATCTGGTCAAGCTCGAGAACGGGCAGGAGTTCGATGTGCCCGAGGGTCAAGAGATCCCCGCGGTCGGAGACGAGGCCAAAGGATCGACCGTGGTCGAGGTACTGACCTGGAAGGACCGCCGCGCCAAGATGGAAAAGGTCTGCTTCGGCTGTCATGCCGAGAGCGTGATCACGGGTCACTACAAACAGTTCGACGACGTGGTCGACCTCTACAACGATAAGTTCGCCATTCCCATTGCGGCCATGATGGTTCGACTCAAGGACGGCGGCTACATCACGGGTGCGCCCTTCGACGAGAAGATCGAGTGGACCTGGTGGGAGATCTGGCATCACGAGGGTCGTCGCGCGCGTCACGGTGCGTCCATGAGCGGACCGGATTACACCTGGTGGCACGGCATGTACGAGGTCGCCCAGCACACCTACTTCAAGTGGATCCCTGAGCTGAAGGAGGTGGTGGTCAAGAAGGACGGCAACGACGCGTTTGCGGTCGCCCTGCTGGAGGAATACTTCCAGCCCATCGACGGGCATGACTGGTACTTCAACGGCATGAGCAAGGAGCAGCTAGAGGTGGTGCGCAAGGGCTTCGAGGCGCGCTACGGCGAGGGGTCTTTGAAGTAAGACGCCGACGCTCGGCTGTAGGGGCGAATGAATTCGCCCCTACAGGAGCAGGCAACGCCGTGCCCACCCCCGCTCGCCGATCATCCGAATCCCCTTCCGGTCCCAACCCTCCGCTCCCCAGTCCGGGAGCGCCCAACATCCGAGAGTGACCCATGCGTGCGATTCCGATCGTCTTTCTTGCAGTGCTGTTGGCCTCGTCGGCGACACTTGCCGCCGATGCCGAGGCCTTGATCCGAGACGGCGAGGCGAAGATTCAGGCCGGCGAGCTCGATGCCGCCGTCGTCGTCCTGCGCGAGGCCGTCGCGACCGATCAGGGCTCCGCCTTGGCGCGGCTGCGTCTCGGCGGGGCGCTCCTGATGAAGCAGGACTATTCCGGCGCCATCGAGCAGTTTCGCGAGACCGTCAGACTGGATCCCAACAGCGCGAACGCCTTCGTCGGGATGTCCGTGGCCTATCTGCACAGCGCGCGTTACGACCTCGCCCGCGCTGCTCTGGACGAAGCGATCCGAATCGATCCGGACAAGCGCAAGGAGGCGGAGCCGCTGCTGGCCTACATCGACAGGGCGACCGCCCGGACCGATCCCGCACCGGGCGAGCCGCATCCGCAGCATTGAGTGCTCGGCGTCTCGGGGTGAGTCGCTTGGGTTCGGCAAGGGTATCGACATCCCGGCCGGACTCCGCGCCTGATTGTCACATGCAGCTCGCGTCGGGCGGGACGCGTGATCTCAACGATGACGCGGATCAATCCGTCGGGATGCACTGTCTGCAGCGGGGAGATGACTGATCGGTCCGACGATGTGGCCCGGTAACCAGCGCAGCAGGACGGCCTCGAGCTCGGCGATCTGTGCGGGCTTGGAGATGAAGTCGTCCATTCCCGCGGCGGAACAGTCTTCGCGATCGCGCTCGGAGACGCCGGCGGTCATGGCGACGATGGGGATATGCTCGCCGTCGCCGCGGTCCCGCTCCGTTGCGCGGATATGGCGCGTCGCCTCGTGGCCGCTGAGCTTCGGCATCTGGATGTCCATGAGGATGAGGTCGAACCGCACTTGCGCGGCGGCCTCGATGGCCGCCTGACCGTCGGGTGCGATTCCGGGCTCGATGCCGAAGCGGCGCAGCATCATGGTTACGACCTTCTGATTGACGGCATTGTCCTCCGCAACCAGGACGCGCGCATCGAACCGCCGAGTCGGGCGCTTCGCGGTGACGGGTAGGATGCCGGCATCCGGACGGGACATTCCCAAGACCTTGGCGGCTGCATCGTGCAGCAGGATCTCGCGGACCGGTTTGAGGAGGGTCACCTCGATCCCGACTCGACGCGCCTCGGGCCCCGGATAGCCGAGCGAGCTGAGCATGATCAGCCGGGTCGCGCCGAATGCATCGTCGCCCTTGATCCGATGCGCCAGCTCGATCCCGTCCATACCCGGCATCTGCATATCCAATATCGCCAGATCGAACGGCCGATCCTGCTCGAGGCCGCGCTGAAGTGCCTCCAAGGCCTGCGGTCCGTCTTCCGCGCATTCGGTTCGCGCGCCCCAGCGCGCAAGATGGTTTTCCAGGATCAGACGGTTGGTGGCGTTGTCGTCGACGATCAGGGTGCGGATGCCGTTGAGGTCGGTTTCCTCGTACACGGGTGCCGATTCCGCGCTCTTCAAGCTCAGCGTGAACCAGAAGCGCGACCCGACGCCCGGCGTGCTCTCCACGCCGATGTCGCCACCCATCAGCATGGCAAGGCGTTTGGAGATGACCAGACCCAATCCGGTGCCGCCGAATCGGCGTGTCGTGGAGGCGTCCGCTTGGGTAAAGGGACGAAACAGGGTTGCGACGGTCTGCGGATCGATCCCGATTCCGGTGTCGGAGACCTCGAATCGAACCACCCAACCCTCCGCGGTCTGTCGATCCAAACCGACGCGCACCACCACCTCGCCGCAGTCGGTGAACTTCACGGCATTCCCCATCAGGTTCATGAGGATCTGTCGGATGCGATAGGGGTCGCCCACCAGCAGTCGCGGCACGTCCGAGTGAACGAAGCTCGCGACCTCGATCGGTCGCGCACGCACGCCCGAGGCAACCAATCCGGTGATCTCCTCCACGGTGTTGCGCAGATCCAGCTCGATCTCCTGCAGATCGAGCTTGCCGGCTTCGATCTTGGAGAAATCCAGGATGTCGTTGATGACCGTGAGCAGCAGACCGCCCGATTTTTCGGCGGTGGCGATGAAGTCCTGCTGTTGGTGACTGAGCTGGCTGTCGCGCAGGAGCTCGAGCATGCCCAGGACGCCGTTCATCGGGGTGCGGATCTCGTGGCTCATCATCGCCAGGAACTCGCTCTTGGCCCGGTCCGCGGACAGCGCCTCGTCGCGCGCGCGGGCCAGCGCGTCCATTTGCCGGCGGGTCTCGGTGAGGTCGCGCACGACGGCTGTAAAGACGCGGCTGGTGCCGATATCGACCCGGCTCATTGCCAGGTAGAGCGGGAAGACCGTTGCGTCCTTGCGCTGTCCCTCGATCTCGCGGATCTCGGTCAGGGCGTGCGCGTCGCCGAGCGTGCGCGCCTCGCGCATCCGCTCGTCGTACTCTCGGCGATAGGGCTCGGCGAAGATCACCGACATGGGTTTGCCGCGGATCTCGGCGGTGTCGTATCCGAACATGCGTTTGGCGACGCGGTTCATGGCGACGAGTCGGCCGGCCCCGTCGATATGAACGGCACCGTCGGCCATGTTGTCGACGATCGCCCGATTCCGCGCGCGGCTTTCGCTCAGAAAAGCGATCTCGCGCCCCGTTTCGCGACTTCTCAGGATCCACCAGAGGATCGACGCCGCCGTGGAGACGACGACCGTGCCGAGCAGCAGAGCGGTCTGCGTCGGTAGGCCCGTTCGAACGAAGTTGGACCAGAGCTCCGGATTCGACCCGAGCGCTCGTACCTGCGCGTTCAGGTCCCACAAGAGGATGCCGACGCCTGTCAGCGTCGCGCCGCCGATCAGGGCGAGTCCCCGGGCACCGAGACGCGTGCGCTGATCTTGTTTCGGATCGGTGGAGCCTTGATCGGATCGCCGACGATTGAATTGAGTCATCATCCTCGACTGGGCAGTTGACGTGGTAAACCGGCGGGCGTGTCCGGCCGGTGCGGGACAGACGTCCGAGGTATCGGGCTCCGTCCGAAAGGCTATTCCCTGCACGTCTTGGCCGGCGGAAGCCCCCGATCCTGTTGTCGCATCCAGGCGTCTCCTCATGCTGCCGTGCGGATGTTATCACCATCGGATCGAGGCGCATCGCAGCGCTGTCGAACCCGAGCGGCCTTGCGGCCGCAGATCGGGACGGTGACAGGCCGGGGAGCGCTCGTCGCACGGTTGACAGCGGGAGCGCCGCTCGACCAGAGTGCCGTCATTCGATTCTGAAACGGCAGGATCTCAGTATGCAGCACCTTTTCGACATCGCCGATCTCTTCTCGAGCAGGGCGCCGGCTTGTGATTACTGGACGTTGCGGTTGGTCGAGGAAGAGCAGGATCATCTCGAGGTTCGTCAGGGCGTGGTAGAGCCGAGTCGGCTGACCTACAGCTCGGGCGCCATGGTGACCCTCGTCAAGGACGGCGGCATCGGCTACGGCGCGAGCAGCGATCTGAGCGCCGCCGGGTTGCGTGCCGCCGCCGAGCGGGCTGGCGGTTGGGCTCGCGTGCATGCCCGGCTCGGGCTCTTCGAGGCCGGCCTGTATCCGCGCAGCAGCACCCGTGCAGACTATCGCACGCCGATCGAGGAACCCTGGTCGACGCTTCCGATCGGCGAGAAACTCGACATCCTGCAGGCGGCCAACGCTGCGCTGCCGATCGACGATCGCATTGTCGACTGGTCGGCCTGGTTGGCGCGCCGCCGGGTGTCGCAGCTTCTGATTACGAGCGACGGGGGGCGTGTCTCCCAGGTCCTGGACTATGTGCATCCGGGGTTGGTCGCGGTCGCCAATGAAGGGAGCCAGACTCAGCGCAGGCATGGCGGCGGCTCGGATGGCTCGCAGCAGGGTGGGCTGGAGCGGATTGTCGCCGTGCGTCTGCTCGAGGACGCCCCGCGTGTGGCCGAGGAGGCGCTCGCCCTCCTGGATGCCCCGGAGTGTCCGCAGGACACACGAGATCTTGTGCTGCTGCCGAGTCAGATGGTGCTGCAGATCCACGAGAGCATCGGCCATCCGTTGGAGCTCGATCGCATCCTCGGCGACGAGCGCAACTATGCCGGCACCAGCTTCGTCACGCCGGGTATGTTCGGACGTTATCGCTACGGCTCGGAGCTGCTGAATGTCACCTTCGATCCGACCGTGCCGATGGAGCTCGTCTCGGGTGTCGCCGACGACGAGGGCGCGCCCGCCACACGCGAGTATCTGATCCGACGCGGCATCCTGGAGCGTCCGCTCGGCGGAGCCTTGTCCCAGGCGCGCGCCGGTCTGCCGGGTACGTCCAACACGCGTGCCAGCGGGTGGGATCGCCCGCCGATCGATCGCATGGGCAACATCAACCTCGAGCCGGGGGAGGGCAGTCTCGCCGATCTGATCGCACAAGTGGAGCGAGGCATACTGATGGACACCAACCGCTCCTGGTCGATCGACGACAGCCGCAACAAGTTCCAGTTCGGCTGCGAGCTGGGTCGGCTGATCGAGGACGGCGAGCTCAAGGGGCTGGTCCGCAACCCCGGCTATCGCGGCATCTCGGCGAGCTTCTGGCGCAGCCTCGACGGTGTGGGCGGGCCGGAGAGCCTGGAGATCCGCGGGGTGTGCAACTGTGGTAAGGGCGAGCCGAATCAATCCGTCTACGTGGGCCATGCGGCGCCGCCCTGTCTGTTTCGTGACGTCGCGGTCTTCGGAGGTGGCGAATGAACGCCGATGCCTTTTTCGCCTTGGCCGACCATCTGAACGCCGAGCTGCACGGTGCCGAGATCCTCTTTTCCAACCTCGCAAACGAGTCGTCGGACTTCGTGCGACTCAACCGCAACCGCGTCCGTCAGGCCGGTCATGTGCGCTCGACGGCCTTGGACTTGACCCTGATCGAGGGTTCCCGGCAGGTCGAGGGCGGCTGCGACTTAAGCGGCGATCCGACCGAAGATCAGGTCCGCGCGCGGCGGTTGCTCATGCGGCTGCGCGAGCGTTTGGGCCATGTCCCGGACGATCCTTATCTGAGCTATTCCTCGGAGCGGTCCGAAAGCGACCGTCGCGGCGACGCCCGGTTTCCGCCCGCCGCCGAGTCCATCGGCGAGCTCGTCGCGGCCGCCGACGGGATGGACCTTGTCGGAATCTGGGCCAGCGGTGACCTCGCCGAGGGGCTCGCAAGCTCGATCGGGCATCGCCACTGGCACGCAAGCGCCAGCTTCAACCTGGATTGGAGCTGTTACCTGGAGGCGGACAAGGCGGTCAAATCCGCCTATAGCGGGTTCGATTGGGATCCCGCGACACTGCGCGCCAAGCTCGCGGCAATGCGCGAGGGGTTGCACGTCATGTCTCGTCCGGCACGCATCCTGGAGCCGGGGCGCTACCGGGCCTATCTGGCGCCGAGCGCCGTCGCCGAGCTGATGGGTATGCTCTGTTGGGGCGGGTTCGACCTCAAGAGCCATCGCACGCATCAAACACCGTTGCTCAAGATGGCACGCGGCGAGCGCAGCTTCGACCCGCGCATCGGGATTCATGAGGAACACGATCGCGGCCTCGCACCCCGCTTTACCTCCGAGGGCTTTCCCACGCCCCCGCGGGTTGCTCTGGTCGAAGGCGGTCGCTTCGCCGAATGCCTGGTTGATGCCCGCTCCGGCAAGGAATACGGCGAGACGGTCAACGCCGCGAGCGATGCGCCCGGCTCGCTCGGCCTGGATGCAGGGACGCTCGATACGGCCGATGTCCCGGGTCACCTCGAGACTGGGTTGTGGATCGGCAACCTCTGGTACTGCAACTGGTCGGACCCCAACGACTGCCGCGTCACCGGCATGACCCGCTTCGGTACCTACTGGGTCGAAGCCGGCGAGATCGTTGCCCCGGTGAAGGTCATGCGCTTCGACGACAGCCTCTATCACCTGCTCGGCGATCGCCTGGAAGACCTGACCCGGGAGCGCGAGCTGCTGCTCTCCGCCGAGACCTACGACGGACGCTCGACCGACAGCGCGCTGCTGCCCGGTCTTCTGGTGTCGGGGATCGATTTGACACTGTGAGATGGCGACACCCGATGCCCGCAACCCTTTGCGGAGCGTCAATGCCTTTGACTACCGACACCGCTCCGCGGTGTCGCAAGTGGGGATATGGCGCGTGAAAGTGGATATATAGCTCGCGAAAGTGGATATATAGCTCGCGAAAGTGGATATATAGCTCGCGAAAGTGGATATATAGCTCGCGAAAGTGGATATATAGCTCGTGACACCGCTCTGCGGTGTCACGCATCCCCTGGCGCTCCGCGCCACGCGTTCCGTCGATCGACCATGCTCGCCAGGCAAGAGTCAGTAGTGGTAACGCAACTGTGCCAGTAGCAGGGTGTGTTCCTCGACCTTGTAGACGAGACGGTGCTCGTCGTTGATACGTCGTGACCAATAGCCTGCCAAACCGTGCTTGAGCGGCTCGGGTTTGCCCAAGCCAGCGAAGGGCGCTCGCTGGATGTCGCCGATGAGTCTGTTGATCCGAAGGAGGATCTTGCGATCGGCGCCCTGCCAATAGAGATAATCTTCCCATGCGCGCTCGGAGAAGACGAGCCTCATTCCGCGAGCGCTCGCTCGGTTCCGCCGCCGGCTTCGAGCTCCGCGATCGACTCCAGGAGGCGGCGTGCATTGGTCGGGCTGCGCAAGAGGTAAGCCGTTTCCTCGAGGGCCTCGAAGTCTTCCAACGACATCACGACCACCGAACGAGAGTTCTTCCGGGTGACGATGATCGGGGCATGGTCGTCGCAGACCCGTTCCATCGTCTCGGCCAGCCTGCGTCGGATCTCGGTATAGGTCATCGTATTCATGCGGATTGCCTCTCGCTACTGTACAGGTAACTGTACGATCAGGGGCCATGTGATGCAATGTCGAAGCAGGCTGGAAGGTCTTCGGGGTCGACCTCAACCCGGAATCCGTCGAGATCACCAAGCTGAGTCTCTGGCTCAAGACCGCGCGGCGCGCTCAGCTACATCGTGACCAACAAGTGGCTGCGCGCCGGTTACGGCGAGCCGCTGCGACGTCTCTTCAGCGAGCGCGCCGTCCTGGAGGAGATCCTCGATTTCGGCCATGCGCCCATCTTCGAGGATGCGGACACCTTCCCCTGCATCATCGTCGCCCGGCCGAGATCCGCGCCATCGGAGAACGGGGCGGACGACGGCGGCGGTTCGGGCGCGGGGCCGCGGACCGCGGCCGTTCCGGCCGAGCCGCCCATGGTGAGCGTCTGCCCGGTTCCGCGCGACCGCTCCACCGAGCTGTCGCTGGAGCACTATGTCCACGAGCACACCTATCCGGTGCCCTGGAGCCGATACGACGCCGGCCCCTGGAGCCTGGAATCGCCCGAGGTCGAGGCGCTGATGGGACGGCTGCGCGGCACGGCAAGGACGAGGCGCTGCGTCTGTTCGGAACCTTCATGGCATCACTCCCCATCGCCGAGCCCACACCGGAGCTCCGCGCCGAGACCGAGGACAAGGTCGCCACGCTGTTCGCCCGCGCCACCGAGTCCCGCACCCAAACCTGCGAGCTGCTCAACTGGCTGCGCTACGAATTCGCTGTCGAGAAACCGGGCCAACAGCTCGAAGGGTTCGCCAACCTGAGCGGCGAAGCCTTTGTCGCCGAGGTCCGCAAGCGTCGACCCAAGGGTGCGCCCAGGCTGACTTCCGCCAGCATCGGCGAGCTGACCGACACCCACGCCTGCTACGCCGGTCCCATGCAACAGCGCGCCGCCGAGATCCGCGCTCTCGAACGCCGTCTCTCCGGTCTGGTGAGTCAGGCCTACCGCCTGAGCGAGGACGACATCGACCTGATCCGGCGCACCGCGCCGCCGCGTATGCCGGTGGGATGACGCCGACACTCCGCGAGACTTGCTTGAGACACTCCTGATTTTAGGCACGTGGCGCGGAGCGCCAGTAGAGGTGCGACACCGCGGAGCGGTGTCACAAGAATGGGGATGTGGGTTACGCGATATCCCACCAGCCACCAGCCACCAGCCACCAGCCACCCAGCCACCCAGCCACCCAGCCACTCACCCAGCCACCCAGCCACTCACCCAGCCACCCAGCCACCCAGCCACCAGCCCGTAACTCGTGACACCGCTCAGCGGTGTCACGCATCCCCTGGCGCTCAGCGGCGCGAGGCCAGCTCACCAATCCCGGTACACGTCCACCACCCCTGCGCGTCCCGCGTAACAACGAGCGCTTAGCTCGTGACACCGCTCAGCGGTGTCACGCATCTCCTGGCGCTCCGCGCCCCGAGGCCAGCTCACCAATCCCGGTACACGTCCACCACCCCTGCGCGTCCCGCGTAACAACGAGCGCTTAGCTCGTGACACCGCTCAGCGGTGTCACGCATCCCCTGGCGCTCCGCGCCCCGAGACCAGCTCACCAATCCCGGTACACGTCCACCACCCCTGCGCGTCCCGCATAAGAACGAGCGCTTGACCAACACCAATGCTCGGGATCATCCACAAACCCTCGCTTGACCGGATTGTTGTGGATGTATTCCAGCTTCTGTCGCAACATGGTTTCACCCTCGATGCATTGTGGATGTGACCCCTCCTGCCAGAGTTGATACGCGCGATCGCCGCGCCGCGCTTTGAACGTGAACCCCATGCGATCCAAGAGCCGTCTTGCGCCCTGCTCCTCAAGCAGATCAATGAGCGTGCGGGCCGAGTACGATTTGAAGCGCCGCCAGACATCCGGTAGGTTCGGCGCCTGAGCCACGATATGCAGGTGGTTTTCCAGCACAACGAAGCCGTAGATACGCAGCCCTTCATGCGCCTGCAGATATGCCCAGGAGTCGAATACCAGTTGCGCGGTTTCGGGGCGAGTGAAGATCGGCAGCCATTCGACGACGGTGCTGGTCATGAAATGGGGTTGATCAGGCGAGGCGAACCGATAGCGTGTCCGGGCCATGGGTGCTCCATGAGTATATCATTTCGTGTATGTTAGCCGATCGTTCGTCCCGTGATGAGCTGAATCGCGGCGGACGTGGCGCAGAGCGCCAGGGGATGCGTGACACCGCTGAGCGGGTGTCACGAGCTACGCGGAACCGGTGTTGGTCTGACGGCTGACGGCTGCGGGCTCGAGAACTGCTCCGCGATATCGCCTACCTGTTCTTGTGACACCGCTCCGCGGTGTTGCACCTCACCTGGCGCTCCGCGCCGCGCGCAAAGAGGATTGGCGCCGCATTCGCGCGAGAGCGCGCCGACTGGACATTGCGGACCGATCGCCGACGCATTATGTTGGCGCCTGACACAACGCGGTCCTATCGCGCATCACCTGACGTCGGACGCCTGCCGGTCGATCGGTCGACAGGAGCGGTTTCGGAGCACTCACCATGGTCGCAGGTCTCGACGAGAAGCTGGAGCCCATCTATCAGGATGTCTTGCGCCGCAATCCCGGCGAGACCGAGTTCCATCAGGCGGTGCGCGAGGTGCTCGAGACACTCGGTCCCGTGTTGGTGAAATACCCCGAATTCGCCGAGCAGAAGATGATCCAGCGCATCTGCGAGCCGGAGCGTCAGATCATCTTTCGTGTGCCCTGGCAGGACGATCGCGGACAGATTCAGATCAACCGCGCCTTCAGGGTCGAGTTCAACAGCGCGCTCGGTCCCTACAAGGGCGGCATGCGGTTCCACCCGTCCGTTTACTTGGGGATCATCAAGTTTCTCGGCTTCGAGCAGATCTTCAAGAATGCGCTCACCGGACTGCCGATCGGCGGCGGTAAGGGCGGCAGCGACTTCGACCCCAAGGGCAAGTCCGACTGCGAGATCATGCGCTTCTGCCAGAGTCTCATGACCGAGCTGTATCGTCATATCGGCGATCACACCGACGTACCGGCGGGCGACATCGGTGTCGGTGAACGCGAGGTCGGCTATCTCTTCGGTCAGTACAAGCGCATCACCAACCGCTACGAGTCCGGTGTCCTGACCGGGAAGGGGTTGAGCTGGGGCGGCAGCCGTGCCCGTCGCGAGGCGACCGGCTTCGGGACGATCTATTTCCTTGAGGAGATGCTCAAGATCCGGGGCGATTCGCTCGTCGGCAAGACCTGCGTGGTTTCGGGTTCCGGCAACGTGGCCATCTATGCCATCGAAAAGGCCAAGGCGCTCGGCGCCCGGGTCATTGCCTGCTCGGATTCAAACGGGGTGGTGGTTGATCGAGACGGGATCGATCTGGGTCTGCTCAAGCAGATCAAGGAGGTCGAGCGCCGACGTCTCACCGCCTATGTCCAGGAGAAGACGAGCGCGACCTATCTCGAGAACGGCTGCATCTGGTCCATCCCCTGCCAGGTGGCGCTGCCCTGCGCGACCCAGAACGAGCTGACCGCCAAGGATGCCAAAACGCTGATCGAGCAAGGCTGTATCGCGGTCGCCGAAGGCGCCAACATGCCGACCACGCCCGAGGGCATTCGGGTCTTTCAGGATGCCGGCATCGCGTTCGGACCGGGCAAGGCCGCCAATGCCGGCGGGGTTGCGACCAGCGCGCTCGAGATGCAGCAGAACGCGAGCCGCGATTCCTGGACCTTCGATTACACCGAGCAGCGGCTGAAGACCATCATGGTGGCCATCCATCGTCGCTGCCATGAAACCAGCGAGGAGTTCGGCGCCCCCGGCAACTATGTGGTCGGGGCCAATATCGCCGGCTTCCTGAAGGTCGGGCACGCCATGTCGGCGATGGGGTTGATCTAAACTGCGCACGGTGCGGTATGCGTCGTTTGTTGGCTTCGCTCGGCTGCGTCACGTCCGATAACTGTCTGAGCTGGAACAGTTTAATGTATTAAATGGTTCGCATGGTCGGAGCCTGAAGGTCATCATGTGGAGGCCTGATTAGAAACGATGTCCGCCCACACTCCAACCGCGAGGTGTTTCCGGCACCGATGACCGGTCCAGCGAAGAGCCGACTCGAGTCGGCGTCGCCGCACAAGGCCCAAGGCCGCGCCGACGACAGAGACGCTCACTCCCGCGCCTGATAACAGAACAACCGCTGGCGCAAGACATCCGCGACGACGCGCAGGCCGGTCTCGCGCACGTCGTAGACCGTGAGTGCCTGTGCGACGGCCTCGTCCGGCGGGTCTTCGAGGTCGAGGGGGAGGCGCGCCGACGCCGGCAGGGCGCTGAGCCAGCCGGGGTTGTAGCGCGCCTTGTTGCGGGTCGGAAAGAGCGCGACATAGGCGATCCGCGACTCGACGAGGTCCTGGAAGAAGTGCGATCCGAAGGAGAGATCCGGCTCCATGCCGTCGCCGAGGTCGGCAACCTCGACGATGACGGCGACGCGGCTGATGTCGGCGAAGCGGATCGGTACGCCCAGCTCGGGTGTGCTGGTGCCCCAGCGGCCGGGTCCGATCAGCAGCGTGGGGCAGGCATCGCGATCGCTGATCCGACGGTTGAGCTGTCCGACCAGCCGGGCGACGGCGAACTTCCGAACGCGCGTCAGGGCGCTGTAACGCGCACCCTCGACCTGAATGACGCGGGCGACGGGTTGGTCGATGTTCCCGCCCATGAAGTGTCCGTCGGTGGCGAAGAAGAGTCGCCGACTCGGCACCTTGCGCGGCAGCTCGACGCGCGGGCTCAGGCCGAGCGTTTGCAGCGGGCGGCACTGGACCAAGCTGAAGGAGGGCGTTCCGTCGGCGGCGAGATGCACGGTGAATTCGACGTCGACAGGATAGGCGTAGGCGGTTTCGAGCGTCCTGAGCAGCTGCTGCATCAGGGGGACGAAGGCGGTCTCTCGCAGCAGTGGCGTGAAGGTCAGTCGCCAGACCGGCGGGGCACCGGTGAGCTCGCGCGCGCGTTGCGTGGCCTCGCGGTCGATCTCGCCGCACCAGCGCAGCGGCAGTTGCGCCGCTTCGGTCAGATGACGCAGGGCGAGCGTGCGCGGGCGGTTGTCGCAGATATCGAGCACGTCGACATCGTGTTGCGAGAAGCGTGCGGCGTCCTCGCGATCTCGGAAGGGGCGTTTGTGGGGCTGGTCCAGCGCCACCACGCAGGCGTGATCACCCTCGATGCGGTCGACCGCACGCGTGCCGAGCCCCATCACCAGACGGACCATGCCGGCGCTCGGGTCCATGGATTCGTCCCAGACGAAGGTGTTGCGCGAGACGCCCACGCCGGCGGCATCCGGGAAATACCAGCGCCCGTGATAGCGCCCGCAGACGCGCTGCAACAATAGGGCCATCGGCTCCTCGAGGTCGGCCAGCCCGCGTTGGTGCCGATAGGTCAGTGCGTCCTCGCTCATGGTGCTCGCGAAGACGCGGCAGATTGCGGACTCCAGTTGCTCGAGGCGTTGTTCGGGCGAACCTTGATTGACCAGGAAGAGGCTCTCGTATTTGCCGGCAAAGGCGTTGCCGAAGCCGTCCTCGAGCAGGCTGCTCGAGCGGACCAGGATCGGATACTGGCCGAAGTCGTCGAGCATGCGCTCCAACTGTGCGCGGACCTCCTCGGGGAGTTGGCCGCCGCGCATCTCCTCGTGGAGTGACCGGGCCTCGCTGAAATAGCCGGCCACGGTGCGCTGGCGCATGATCCTGGGCCACCAGCCGTTGTGCACCAGGTAGGAGTAGTAGACGTCCGCGCCGACGAAGAAGGAGTCGTGCGGCTCGAGATGTCGGCCCCAGCGCTCGGGGTCGTTCTCGAGCAGGATCCGCCGGGCAAGCAGCATCCCGACCGCCTTGCCGCCGATATAGCCGCTGCCGATCATCCGCGCACGGATCTCGATCAGGTCCGGCAGATCGAGATAGCGGCGGGCGAGTGCGATGATGCGCGCGTCGCGGCTGATCAGGACCGGATAGAGCCGCTCGAGCACCTCGCGGCGGCGCTCGGCGTCGTCGGTCCCGTTCATGGCTTGTGCGGCATCCAGAAAAAGATGGTCCCAATAATCGAGCTGCCGGTGTGCGGTCCGGCTGTGACGGCGCGCGAGATCGGCATAGAGGCGGGTCGCCGCGCTGCTGTCGATCACCGGGCGGAAGGTCTCGCCCTCGTGTGCGTGCGGCAGGAACATGGTCGGCGATTGGCGCTCGCACACCTTCACGGGCTGCACGTAGCAGGCGTTGTCCGCGCGTCGGACGTCGATCATGACGCGCGTGGTCTCGCGGATGCGCGCGATCGTCGCATGACAGTGATCCCGCGAGAGGAGCCCGAAATAGGCGACGGTATCGAGCCGATAGAGATAGGGACAGATGACCTGGAAGAGGTTGCCGACCATCAGGTCGGTGGCCCAGGCGCAGAGCAGGTCGGAAAGGCAGTCGAAGACGTAGAAGGCGCCGCGGCCATAGTCGGTGATCAACTGATAGACACGGCGGGTAAAGGCCTCGAAGCCGCGCAGGGCGTCGATCGAGACGATCGTGATGCCGGGTCCCGGGGCGACCAGGGGTGGATGGCGGCCGAAGCGCAGATAGACGACGGCGCGCCCGCCCGCGACCGCCCGGATTGCGAAGGGTTCGACGAAGCCGCGGTAGTCCTCGATGTCGTCGACTCGCCAGACGACGTTGTCGCCGGTACGCAGACCATCGAGGACGCAGTCCAAACCGGCTAGTCCGGTCGAGACGCGCTCGGTGTTCGGCCGAGCCGTCTCGGCAACCGTCAAGGCAGATTCCTCCCCCTTGAATTTGTGCCCCGATCGAGAGGGCTCCGGGGCGTCGGTCACGGCGTCACCTCGAGGAGATCCCCGTTTGTTCGGCGCCAGGCAGAACGATCAGGTGCGGCGTTTCGGTCAACTCTGCGCGGTCTGCTCGCGTGCCATCAGGATCAGATCATCGGCGATCGCGAGCATGTCGGGGAAGCCCTTGGCCTGCTGGCCCACCACCACATAGCGACCGCCGACGGTGATCATGGGCACCGCATCGACGCGATAACGCTCGACCAGGGTGTCGCCGCGTTTGATCTGAGCCTCGACCGCGAAGGAGTTAAACAGGGGCTCGAAGGTTGCGACGTCGATGCCCTTGCTCGCGACCCATGCGAGGACATCCTTCTCCGTGAAGAGCTTGGTCCGGTCGTGATGCAGCGCCTCGAAGATCGATTGGTCGAGTCGATCCAGGTCGCCGCTGTATTCCAGCGCATAGAAGAGTCGGGCGAGATTGGACCACGCGGCCCGGCCGAAGGTCACCGGGATGCGGCGGAAGGTCACGTCCTCCGGCAGCTTGGCGGCCCAAGGCTTGATGACCGGGTTCAGGTCCATGCAGTGCGGGCACCCGTAGGAGAAGAACTCCAGGACCTCGATCTTGTCGGGAGCCGCGCCGGGCTGCGGCGGCGAGACGGCGCGCCAGTCGCGACCCTCGACCAGGTTGGCGGCGGCGGGGCGCAGCGGCAGCATTGCGACGCCGAGTGCGCCGATCATGGTTTGGGTAAAGCGACGACGTGTGAAGGCCATAGTGGATCTCCGCTCGGAATAATCGAGGTGGTGATTGGTTTCTTATCGGTCTGTTTCGCCGGTGATGATATGTCCCCGGCGCGGCTCGTGTCAGTAACGACTCTCGGTTCAGTCGTAGGTTGTGCCGAGCCGTGCGAGGCGCAACTTTTCGCCGCCGAACCGGATGTTGAGCTTCGGGTCGCGGTCACCTCCCTGTCGCGGGCCGTGCCTGCACGAGCGTCAGCGCAGCCCGGAGTCGCCGCAAAATGCGCTCGCCCGAGGGCCGCGCAGGCTTGTCGCTTCGCCCGACGGCAGAGGGATCGTCGGATCCTCGAGCCAGGCGGCGATGTCTGCGCGTACGCGAGTACCTTGGCGGTCGCGCGGGAGCATGTGCCAGCCGTGCTCGTACAGAACGAAGGTCAGACCCGGATCCGTCTCGGGTAGTTTCGCCAGAAATCGGCAAAAGGCATGTTTGGGGATGATCTCGTCATGCTCGCCGTATAAAAGCAGTGCAGGGGTCTGCAGCCGGCCAGCTGCGGCTTGCGCCCGATCCATCAGGTCGGTGATCCCCCAGAGTGCATCGACCCGGGTCGCCTTGATGACGAACGGGTCTGCGCCCATAGCCTGCAACATCTCGATGTGGTCGGACGGGCGCAGACGGATACCTTCGCCGGTCAGCTTCAGCCAAGGCAGCGTGTGTACGGCACCGTCCAGGGCGAGGCGTTGATACCAGGGCATGGTGTCGCGCGACCAGACGGCGGGAGCGATCAGGATGACACCGTCGACCGCCAGCGGCCCCTGTGCCGTTGCCGTCAGGATGACCGCACCGCCCATGCTCTCGCCCGCGACATAGAGACGGGCACCGGGGTGGCGCGCACGCAGCAGACCGACGAGGTTGCGCAAATCCGCGGCGAGACGCTCGCTGCCGTGCCAACGACCGGGCAAGGCGGCGGCACCGAAGCCCCGCTGGTCGACCGCGTAGGTTGTGATCCCCGCGGCGGCAAGGGCCCGACCCAAGGGCGCGAAGGCGTTCGCGTAGTCGTTGAAGCCATGCAGTCCGAGCACGATCGTTTGCGGCGGCTCGGCGCCGGTCCAGACACGCAAGGGCAGACGATAGCCGTCGTCCATCCACGCATGGTCGGAGCCGAGCTCGGGCGAGCGCTGGCTCGGGCGGTTTGATTCGATGATGTCGGGCGAGGCGCAGGCACTAAGCATGAGCACGGGCATGAGCACGGGCATGAGCACGGGCATGAGCATGACGATGAGGGCGGCGAGCGCCTTGCTCCAGGTCGATGCGACGCTGGTTCGGCCGGAGACATGCGCTCGGAGGTGGCGTCCGACGGGGTCCGCTCTCTTCCCGCCGTGTCCGGGACGAACGGCGTATACTCTGCGCCTGTGAACAGCCTGCTCGAAGCCCATGATTTGGTCCGGGTCTATCCTGGCGTGCGCGCCGTGGACGGTATCGGTTTTCGTGTCGAAGCCGGTCAGTGTTTCGGCCTCTTGGGTCCGAACGGGGCCGGAAAGACGACGACCTTGGAGATGCTCGAGGGGATCCAGACTCCGACCTCGGGCACTGTACTTTATCGTGGTCGGCCGCTGGATCGCGCCTATCGCGAATCGGTGGGCATCCAGTTTCAGGCGACCGCGCTGCAGGACTTTCAGACGGTTCGCGAGTCGCTCGCGATGTTCGCGACCCTCTATCGACGCACCGCGGACCGCGAGGAGCTCATCCGGCTCTGCAATCTCGCGGAGATCCTGGATCGGGATACGCGTAAGCTCTCGGGCGGCCAACGCCAGCGCCTGCTGCTGGCCATCGCCTTGGTCAACGACCCGGATCTGGTGTTTCTCGACGAGCCGACAACCGGTCTGGATCCGCAGTCGAGACGCAACTTTTGGGGCCTGATCGAGACCGTGCGCCGGCGCGGCAAGACCATCGTTCTGACCACGCATTATATGGAAGAGGCCGAGCGGCTCTGCGATCGGATCGCGATCGTCGACCACGGACGCATCATCGCCGAGGGTCAGCCCGCACGTTTGGTGCGGGATCATTTCCCGGCCACCGTCATCCGCCTGCCCGAGACGGCATGGCCGAGCGGTGTCGCACTGCCGGCGGGTGCGGATCGGCGCGACGGTCGGATCGAGATCTTTGCCGAAGAGGTCCCGCCGATGTTGGCCGAGATCGAACGCATCGGCGCCGATCTAACGGATCTGCGGGTGGCGACGCCGAATCTGGAGGATCTCTTTCTGAAACTGACCGGACATGATCTGCGCTCTTAAACCGCGCTCGGCACGGTACGCGATATTTTTCAATGGGATTGGCTCGGTCAGACTCGACGACCGCAGCAGACGGCGCGGTTTAAGGCATTAAAAAGATATCATTTTAAACCGCGTCCCCACGAATGGCCGTGGATGCGTTAAACGTCGAGCTCACTCGAAAGTCAGCGTCTCGCTCTGGACGCGGTTTAAACACCCGGAACATCTCATGTGGCGCCGTATCCTGACCATCCTTATCGCGCGTAACCGCGAGTTTTATCGCGATCGGGCCGGGCTGTCGTGGAATATCCTGATGCCGATCATGATGGTGCTGGCCTTTGCCTTCATCTTCACCGACACCTCGCGAGATGTCTTCAAGGTCGGCGTGATCTCGGACGGCGCCGAGCTGGCGGCCGCGGCCTTCCCCTTCCTGGAGACCCGCCACATCCAGTTTATCCCGGTGACGGATCCGGCTGCGGCGATCGGGAAGGTGGAGCGCCATCAGCTGGATCTTCTGGTGGATCCGAACGAGTCACCGCGCTATTGGGTGAATTCGGATTCGGCCAACGGCTACCTCGTCGAGCGTCTCTTGCTCGGCGCGCAAGGTCTCGGTATTCGATCGGACGGCGATCAGGGCGCATCCGCGGGGGCGACCCCGCAGCGAATGGCCGTGAGCGGTGCCGCCTTGCGTTATGTCGACTGGGTGCTGCCCGGTGTGCTGGCGATGAACATCATGTTCTCCAGTCTTTGGGGCGTCGGTTGGGTGATCGTTCGCTACCGTAAGAACGGCGTGCTGCGTCGCTTGAAGGCAACGCCGCTGAGTCCTTGGGAGTTTCTGACCGCGCAGGTGTTCTCGCGCCTGCTGGTGGTTCTGGGTGCGAGCCTCGTGGTCTATATCGGGGCCAGTCTTCTGCTGGACTTCCCGATGCGCGGCTCCTACCTTGCGCTGCTGCTGGTCTATGTAGCCGGCGCGCTCTGTCTGATCAGCCTCGGGCTGATCGTCTCGTCACGCCTGCGCACGGAGGAGGTCGCAGACGGTCTGCTCAACCTCATTTCCTGGCCGATGCTGCTGCTGTCGGGCGTGTGGTTCTCGATGGAGGGGGCCAGCGGCGCGGCCCAAATCCTGTCCGGTTTCCTGCCGCTGACCCATGTCGTGGACGCTGCGAGGGCGGTCATGATCGACGGCGCCGGCGTCTTGCAGGTGCTTCCCCAAATCGGCTTACTGGCCGGTCTCGCGCTCCTCTTCCTGACCTTGGCGGCCTGGTTGTTTCGTTGGGAGTGACGCGGCGGACGCGATTGGATCAGGAGCCGCTTGGCTTGGGTACGCTCAGGACCTCGACCTCGACCTTCGCCAGCCCTTTCTTGATCATCCCCAGCTCGCGTGCGGCGCTGCGGGAGAGATCGATGATGCGGCCTTTCACGAAGGGACCGCGGTCGTTGACCTTCACGACGATGCTCTTGCCGGTCTTGGTGTCGGTCACGCGGACCTTGCTGCCGAGGGGTAGGGTCTTGTGTGCTGCGCTGGGGATGTTCTTGTTGTAGATCGCACCGCTCGCGGTCTTCCGGCCATGCAGGCTGTCGTGGTAGTACGACGCGATGCCCTTTTGCTCGAATCCGGGCTTCACGCGAGCCTCGGCATCGGGACCGGAGACAAGAAGAAACACCCCGAGAGAGGCGAAGATCAGCGTTTTATTCATAAGGCAAACCAGTTTGAATCGGCCGGCTCATGCAGCTGTGGCCGCATCGGATGCCGGTCAGTTGATAACCTGGCCGCGAGTATAGGGGAAATCACCTATAGGGTAAACCCTAATGTTAGGGAAAACCCGAGTCGCTCTTCGATCCCGGTCTGCTGTTGCTCGGATAAGTGGAGGGCGGAAGCGGAGTCGGCTAACGGCGCCCGGCGCGATATGCGATGTTTTCGGATGGGAACGGACGTTTGCGCTCAGGCAGGTGGAGGTGGAACGCGCACATTGCCAACAGATCGAACCGCTGAAGGGTGAAGGGTGAAGGCAGGCGGCCAGCGACGGAGAAGCCCGAAAGCTCACCCCGCCGTTGGTCGAACGCCTGCTCTATCGTCCGGTCTCGATCTTGGCGGTCGATCCCGCGCCCGTCATCGCCGGCATTGGCCCTACCAGGCTTGCCGGCAAGGTCGTCGCCGCGCTGATCAAGGACACCACGACGGCCGCCAGATAAGGGATCGATTGGACGATCAAGACTGCGACCCAGACTCGTACGTCCAGCATGTAGGCGTCGTCTCGGAGCATGACGAGGCCGGCCGCAAGCCAGAAGGCGATGACAAAAAGACCTTCTTCGCGCGCATCGGCCAGCGCTCTTATAAAGGCGGGGGCCTGCGCGAGCTTGGGGGTTCTGAAGAAACCGAGTCCCCCCGAGGATAAACCGCCGAAGACGGCGCGGGCGATGGTGTGCGAAAGGGCGAGTCCGGCCAAGCCGGCGGCGAAGCTCTGGCGAAGCGTGGCGGTGACCCGGCGCCGATAGAGCAGGAAGCTCTTCGACATCTTGAATCCGAACAATACCAAAGGCACCACGGCGACCGTCAGGTAAGGGGGCGTGACCTGAAGAGGAAACATAACCATCGCGACTGACCACGCCAGTGCCGCAAAGTTGAACAGGAGGTTGAAGCCGTCCGCAAACCAAGGCAGCCAGCCGGCGACAAAGTGATAGCGTTGGCCCGCCGAGAGGGTGGTCTTGCGGATCCCCAAAAGCTCGCGGCGGTGGTGCTTGAGGGTGCGCACCGCTCCGTAGGCCCAGCGGTAACGCTGCTTCTTGAAGTCGGCGAAGGTATCGGGCATCAGGCCGCGCCCGTAGGTGCAGGGGATATAGAGCGCCTTGTGGCCGGCCTCGAAGAGTCGCAGCCCGAGCTCTGCGTCTTCCGTGATACACCACTCGGCCCAGCCGCCGACCGCATCGAGCGTCGGGCGGCGGATCATGGTCATGGTGCCGTGCTGGATGATGGCGTTGCGCTCGTTGCGGGTGACCATGCCGATGTGGAAGAAGCCCCGATATTCGGCCATGCACATGGCTTTGAAGGCATTCTGATCGGCGTCGCGATAGTCCTGCGGGGCCTGCACGATGGCGATCTCGCGGTCTTGGAAGGCGGGCACCAGGTGCCTCAGCCAGAGCGGCTGCACGCTATAGTCCGCGTCGATGACGGCGATGACCTCGGCACGCGGGTCGGTCTCGCGCAGCGCATAGTTCAGAGCGCCGGCCTTGTAGCCCGCGAGCGGATCCACATGGAAGAATCGGAAGTGCTGGCCGTCGGTTTCATTCAGATGCCGGCAATGTGCCTCGACCGGCTCCCAGACGGCGGGATCCTTGGTATTGTTGTCGATCACCAAGACCTCGTACCCGGGATAGTCCAACCCAGCCAAGGCGTCCAACGTTTCGATCAGGAGCTCGGGCGGCTCGTTGTAGGCGGGCACGTGGATGGAGACGAACGGCAGCTCCTCGTCCGGTACCGAGCGCAAGGGGAACGGCCGCCGCCACCGCCGCAGCCACAACGCCTCCGCCCATTCGTGCGTCTCGGCCATGATCAGGACGATCACGCCGACCCCGCCGACGAGCAGCAGGATGCCGACGATGGCCGTAGCCGGCGTCATGTAGAGCCGGGTGTAGTCGTAGACGATCCAGACCGCCGCGGTCGAGATGCCGTACATCACAAGCGCGAGAAAGCCCTTGCCTTTGCTTGAGAGGCTCGAGCTGTCCCGATAAAGAAAGACCAGGAGCAGGATGCCCATGACGACCGAGAGACCGGCAAGCTCTTGCCAGTGCGGGATGCGCACCACCGGTTGAGTGAAGACGAACTTGGGCTCTCGGTCGGTGTTGTAGACACCCCAGTAGGCGCCTGTCGCACCTTCGATCCTGGCCTTCCAGGTCTGGTCGAAGGCCTCCATGACGTAGTAGACGTAGCCTGCCTGCTCGGCATGCGCAAGGAAGCGGCGCAGAAACCGCGTTTGATTTGTCAGCGACGCCTCGGCACCCCGATTGCGCCGACCATTGCTCGGCCAGCCGACCTCTCCGATGATGACATCTTTGGTCGGAAAGGCTTTTTTCACTTCGTTGAAGCGGCTGACAGCATAGTCTACGGCGTCGTCGACGGGGACGCCTTCCCAGTAGGGCAGCAAGTGGACGGTGATGAAATCCACGTGTTCCGCGAGCTCGGGATGTTTCAACCAGACATGCCACGGCTCCGCCGTGCTCACCGGCAGCCAGGTCATCTTGCGGACACGGTCCAGGTAGGCGGTCAGCTCGGCGACGGAGACGTCCTCACGGAGGATCGCCTCGTTGCCGACCATCACACGAACGAGATTCCGATAACCCTTGCTCAGTATCTCGCCCAAACGGGCGAGCTCGACCTCGTTGGCGTCTGAGTCCGACCCGATCCAGGCGCCGAGCGTCACATTCAGGCCGCGCGCCGCGGCCAAGCGCGGGATTGCCGCGAGCGTGCTTTCCACGGTGTAGGTGCGTACGGCGTGGACGGTACCCTGCAGGAGGGCCAGGTCTTCGTCGATCTCCTCGACGGTCGGAAAGTTCTTGAACGCCGGATCGTTGTGCGCACGCATGGGTGCGAACGAGAAGCCTTGGATGCGATTGGGCCAAGGCGGCTCCTCCGCCGGCCGGTTGAGCAGGGCCCACGCCGCAACCGTCAAGAGGGCGATCAGCACGGGGATGAGGATGTTGCTCGAATGTCTCACGGGGCTCGTCGGACGTCGTGGCCGGGTTGGCCGCCACCGAAGGAGGCTTTGAATGCGGCCGGGATTTGATGATTGAAGAGGCGGTACGACCCGGTCCCCCGAAGACGACCGATTCGAGATCGAGACCGCGCCTGGACATCGTGCGCAAGCGAGAGTCGAGGTGTCTTCGACTCGGGGTGCAGCGGCGGGATGATAACGCGATTTGGTTGTGGGTGATGAGATGGTTCGGGCCGACGTCGGACCGGCGTCCGACTTTGTCGCCTACCGCAATGGCGTTAGACTCCGCCGCGACGCGGAGCGAAAAAGACGACGTTGGCCCCGAGTACCGCGTTCGGAGCGCGATCACGGTCTCGGTGCCGAGCCCCGACGGGGCCGTTCCAAGCCCCGAGAGGCGATCGTCGACGTTGCCGCGACAAACGGCCGGAACGCCGGCCGAGTCGGGTCAGTCCGCCCTTGGTTGCGATCGATTGCGGCAAATGCCCCGAGATCCACAATGGCGACGCGCCCCCCGGCGACTCTAAACCCTGGAGAGGACATTCACGATGAAGAAGACAATGATCGCCTTGGCCGTTTCGATGGGGTTCGTTGCGACCCTGGTTGCGGCGGACGATTCGGCTCTGCGCGAGAAGGCGAAATCCGCGGGACTTCTCCCGATCCCCGCAGGCGTGCCCGAGGTGGCCGGCAATCCCGTGACGCGGGAGAAGATCGATCTCGGACGTATGTTGTTCATGGATCCGCGTCTTTCGGCAAGCGGGGTCATCAGCTGCAACACCTGTCACAACCTCGGCATGGGCGGCGACGACAACCTCCCGACGTCGGTCGGTCACGGCTGGCAAACCGGCCCGAGGAATTCACCGACCGTGCTGAATGCCGTGTTCAACGCGGCGCAGTTCTGGGACGGTCGGGCCGAGGACCTGAAGGCCCAGGCCAAGGGGCCGGTTCAGGCCGGAGTGGAGATGGCGAACAAGCCGGAAAACGTCGTCGTGACGCTCAAGAGCATCCCCGAATATGTCGAGCGCTTTACCAAGGCGTTCCCGAACGAGCCCGACCCCGTGACCTTCGACAACATGGCCAAGGCGATCGAGGCGTTCGAGGTGACCTTGGTCACGCCCGGATCGCCCTTCGATGATTGGATCGAGGGCAACGACGCGGCCATGACGGACGAGCAGAAGCAGGGTCTCGATCTCTACATCGAGAAGGGCTGCAGCGCCTGCCACTCCGGCGTCAACTTCGGGGGGCAAGACTACTTCCCGTTCGGTCTTATCACGAAGCCGGGTGCCGATATCCTTCCGCCGGGCGACAAGGGCCGTTTCCAGGTCACCAATACGGTGTCCGACGAGTACGTCTTTCGTGCCGGACCGCTTCGGAACATCGCTCTGACGGCGCCGTATTTCCATTCGGGTGCGGTTTGGGATCTGGGGGCGGCCGTCGCGCTGATGGGAACCGCGCAGCTCGGAACCGAGATCTCGGATGAAGAGGCGGCTCGGATCGTCGCCTTCCTGCACGCGTTGACCGGGGAGCAGCCGACGATCGAATATCCGATCCTGCCTGTAGAGACGGCGGAGACGCCGCGGCCCGATCTCTCGGCGTTACCCGTTTCGAACTAAGCCGCGCCCGGCGCGGTATGCGTTGTTTGTTGGATCGGCTTGGCCGCGCCAGCTCCGACAGGTGTCGGAGCTGGCGCGGTTTAACAGATTGAAAATTGTTGAATTCTAAACCGCGTCACTACGAAAATCGGACAAATCCTCGAGTCCGACACAAGATGAAAGTGCCCCATTGCACTCTGGACCCGGTTTCGGGGGCGAGGTTGTCGGCGAACGGCGACGCGATCGCGTCGCCGTCACTGGATAAAACGGCAATTCCGGTGCGGCGCGCGCTGCGCCGGTATTCCCCGTCGGTCAACGCGGCGAAGCTGCGTCTGTCCACGCATCGCAGACTTCCCTGACGTCGTGCCGTTTGCGGCCCTCGCAGCGTCGGAGATCTTCGGTTTCGGCGCCGAGCCCTTGAAGCGAGGCGATTCGACGTTACCTCCTCCCTGGCGCGGCTAATTGCGCTCCTGCTCGCGATCGTTTTGAACAAACCGCTTCATCAGCAACCATCGCTGCTGTCTCCGACTCGGCGGCAGAGCGCGGCCGATTCGCGTCAGAGCGACCCATAAGCGTTCGCTACGCGGTCGAGTCTGAAGCGGGTGCGAGGGGTCGGTGTTTGGCATGGGGTGAGAAGCACTCTAAGCGCAAGGTTGGACGGTCGTCGGGATCACGAGAAAGCAGCGGCTGTGCCGGATCCCGATCGGCGGCTCTCGATCACCTTGCGCAACAATGCTCTCGCGCAGCTCCCGCAGCGACCGCAGTCGCCCGGTACGCCTAACTCTTTCCTCAGATCGGCGAGTCGTTCCGTCCCTCGCTCCGCCGCCGCGATGATCTGGCGCTCGGTTACGGCTTGGCAAACGCACACGTACATGAGACTTCCCCGTGACTCTCGTTGGTAAAAAAAGGATAGGAATGATTCGTATTTGTGTCAAGATGTCTTTTGGCACCTCTTCATTCATCGATTAAAGGTCGAGCTCAGATGAAATCCCAACCCTCCGTCAATCAGCATCACAACGCGGTGCTCAAGGAAGCGCTGACCGCAATCAATCAGTATTTCCTGCACGCGCGGATGCTCGGCAACTGGGGCTTCAAGAGGCTGGAGGAACGGATTTATCACGCCTCGATCGAGACCATGAAAGAGGCCGACAAGATCGTCGAGCGCGTCCTCTTCCTGGAAGGGTTGCCGAACCTCCAAGATCTCGGCAAGCTACTGATCGGAGAGGATGTTCCAGAGATCCTGCACGGCAATCTTACGATGGAGCTGCGTTACCGCGCAGCACTTGCCGACGCCATCGCCCACTGCGAGCAGCAGGGCGATTTCGTGAGCCGGCACCATCTCGAAGAGATCCAGGAGTCGAGCGAGGAGCGGATCGACTGGATCGAAACCCAACTGTCGCTGATCGAGAGCGTCGGACTGCCCAACTATCTCGAGTCGGCCATCTGACCACCGCAGCCCCGGAGACCCAAACATGAAAGGTAACCCTGAAGTCATCGCCCATCTTCAGCGCCTGCTCTCCAACGAGCTGGCTGCGATCGATCAGTATTTCATCCACTCGCTCATGTACGAGGATTGGGGTTTCGCCAAGCTGTTCGCGCGTATCGAGCACGAGGCGACGGAAGAGAAGGAGCACGCCTCGCTGTTGATCCGGCGCATGCTCTTCTTGGAGGCGACGCCCGATCTGAGCCAGCGCGACGGTCTGCACGTCGGCTCGAGTGTGCCGGAGATGTTGGCCAACGATCTCCAGGTCGAGTACGAGGTCGCAGCCGCGTTGAAGGAGGCCATCGCCTGTTGCGAGCAGCACAAGGATTTCCAAACCCGTACCGTTCTGCTCCAACTTCTCAGAGACACCGAGGAGGACCATGCCGACTGGCTCGAGCAACAATTGGGCTTGATCGAGCGGGTAGGGCTCGAGAACTACCTCCAATCTCAGATGCACGACGTCGGTCCGGCTTAAGCGGTCCGGCCTAAGCGGAACCGGATTCTTCGCGGGTGTTCCGGGGCGCCTAAACCGCGTCCGGAGCGACATGCGCCGTTTCCATTTTGCATTTGGTTCTGGAGACGTCCTCGGTCTCGGTAAGACGCGGTTTAACATTTAACATTTTCTAATGCCTTAAACCGCGCCGGCTCCAAGAGTCGTCACGTCTGCCGAGGCCGATCCCGTCCAAAGACATCGCATACCGCGCCGGGCGCGGTTTAGGAACGGACACCCTCTCGTCGGTGGCGCCCTCCGTGCCTTCTCGGCCCTGCGCGAGGATCCCCGCCCGAAATCGGCGGCGACGATCCGCGCGGCGGGTCGGTGACAAGCGTGGGGTCCAGCCATACAATTCCCCGCAGTCTTTGGGGAGACGCCCATCCGCGGCGCCTTCCGGATTCAACGTCGGTCTGTCGGGAGAAGACATCTGTGAAATATGCTGCAAAGAGAACCTGGCCGGATAAGCCCAAATCTTGGGAGGCCAAGGGCGAGGCGGAAACGCCCGAGGCATTCGCTCTGGAGTTCGCTGCCGATCAGGGGCTTGGGCTGGGAACCGAGTTGGTCGTGATTGAACGGGAAGGCGAGGACGCTGAGATCCAGTTCTTCAAGATCGCCAATACCTCGCCATATCAGCTCGCACAGGCCGAGCCGCGGGCGGGCAGCAAGTCAGTCCGAACGTTCCGGGTCAAAGGAACGCAAGCGTGTTTCGTGGAGGTAGTCGGTGCCACGCGATGTGCACCCCGATCGATATCGGCGGCGCAATTACTCATTCTCACGACGGAGCTTAAACCATGGCTGAGCAAGCAAGCCTTTCGGGTTTAACCGAGCAGCAGGCGAAAGAGTTTCACGAGAGTTCAAGATCACCTACACCGCGTATGTCGGCCTTGCCGCGCTGGTGCATCTGTTCATCATTGCCGCCAACCCCTGGTTCTAAGAGGAGAGACCCATGAACGTATTCGACTACAAACCTCTTGAGCAGGACTATCGCATCTGGCTGGTGCTCAACCCCGCAACCTGGCTGATCCCGATGTTCGCCGCGCTGCTGGTTATCGCTCTTGCCGTTCACGTCTATGCCTTCTCGCTGCCGGGCAATGCCTGGACGCCGGCTGCTCCGGTCGCTGTCGAAGCGCCTGCGCAATAAGACACTTGGCTGCCGCCTTCTTGAGGCCGCGCCCTAATTACACCTCTCTATCGGAGATACATCGATGGCCGAGCAATCCTTGTCGGGTTTGACCGAACAACAAGCGAAGGAATTCCAGGAGCAGTTCAAGATCACCTACACCGCGTATGTCGGCCTTGCCGCGCTGGTGCATCTGTTCATTATCGCCGCCAATCCTTGGTTCTAATTAACCCGACTTCGACGAGAGCAAGATCATGAGCGAAATCGCAAAACCGAAAAACCCGGAAGACGATTGGAAGGTATGGCTGGTTCTGAACCCCGCAACCTGGCTGATGCCGATCTTCTTCATGCTGTTGATCATCGCGCTGGTGCTGCACGCCGTCGTGTTCCAGATGGGATTCGGCTGGGCTTGATACCTGCGCATGGCGGGACTCTCTTCGATGAGTCCCGGTAACGATGGGCCAGCGCTCCAAAGCGCGCCCATCGTGGCCGAAGGGCGGGCTGTCACTACCTCGCAGCCCCGTCCTTCGGAAGCGCGATACTCGGTGAACCTTCGGCCGAGGTCGAGATTGCTACCCCTTCCGAACCTATTTCCCTGTCGAAACACCTTCACCATCTTCGGGAGCTCCTTGCCCTGCAGTTAGCCGCACGGGGCATGCTCGGGCATATCGCCTCGAGGTCCTGCCGGGCATGGTGGATCATTGACGCTCCGAGTGCGATAATCCCCCGCCTTGACGACATCGCTCTTCCTTCCGAGCCTAAATCACCTGTGGAGCTGATCCCGGCATGAGTCGTAACGACGATCCCTGGGCGCAAGCCTGGCGCGAGCTGCTGCCTCGGATACTGCCTTTTTCCGATGTGTCTTCGGCCGATTTTCCGCTGCGCCGAATCCTGCGCTTGTCCCTGTTTCAGGTTTCGGTCGGCATGGCGATGGTGCTGCTGCAAGGAACCCTGAATCGGGTGATGGTCGTCGAGCTTGCCGTTCCCGCTTCGTTGGTCGGGCTGATGCTTGCGCTGCCGCTTGTCTTTGCGCCGCTGCGCGCACTCATCGGCCATCGTTCCGATTACCACCATTCCGCTTTTGGTCTGCGCCGCATCCCCTTTATCTGGCTCGGAAGCATGATGCAGTTCGGGGGATTCGCGATGATGCCGTTTGCCCTGCTGCTGCTCGCGGATGTCAATAACCAATTCAATGTTCTCGGTCAGATGGGTGCGGCGCTTGCCTTCCTTCTGGTCGGTGCCGGACTCCATACGACTCAAACGGCTGGTCTGGCGCTTGCGACCGATCTCTCGCCGCCGGAGAAGCGTCCGCGCGTCGTGGCATTGCTCTACGTCACCCTCTTGGCCGCTTGGGCGGGGAGCTCGCTCCTGTTCGGGCAGCTGCTCACCAACTTCAGCAACGAGCTGCTGATTCAGGTCATTCAGGGTGTCGCCCTGGCGACGATTATTCTGAACGTCGTCGCCCTCTGGAAGCAGGAGGCGATCGACCAGCAGCGTGCGGCACATCCGGTTCCGCGCCCGCCTTTCATGGAGACGTGGCGGAATTTTACCCGTGGCGGTCGAGCGAGCCGATTGCTCGTCGTCGTGGGTCTCGGGACGCTCGGTTTCACGATGCAGGACATCCTGCTCGAGCCTTACGGCGGCCAGATCCTCGGGCTCAGCGTCTCCCAGACGACCGCTCTCAACGCCATCTGGGCGGCCGGTTCATTGCTCGCCTTCGTGTTGGCCGCGCGCTTGATGGGGCGTGGTAGCGAGCCCTATCGCATTGCGGCGATCGGTGCCCTGATCGGGATCCTCGCCTTTGCTGCGGTCATTCTTTCCGCTCCGCTTGATGCGGTTTGGCTTTATCGAACCGGTGCCGGGCTGATCGGGTTCGGTGGAGGCCTCTTCATGGTGGCAACCTTGACCGCTGCGATGGCGCTCGCCGAGGGCGGGTTCAGCGGTTTGGCGCTGGGTGCCTGGGGTGCCGTCCAGGCGACGGCGATGGGTGTTGCCTTCGCCGCCGGCGGGATCTTGCGTGACGTCGTCATGGGCATGGCCAACCGAGGCGATTTCGGAGCAGACCTTGCGTGGCCCGGGCTGGGTTACGATGTCGTATATGCCCTTGAGATCCTGCTCCTCGTCGGCACGCTCGTCGTCATTCTCCCGCTGGTACTCCGTCCGGGAGATGCCAACACCCGAGCCGGCTCGAAGATCGGACTCGACCACATGCCCTGAGGCCCTTGCCTCGACTCGCGAGACCACTCGCCGGGCGGCTAGGCGTCCTGCCTCGCCCGATTCGGCAACCCTCCGGAGCAGCTCGGCGCTCGCCGAGGCGGGCGATCGCTTCAGGCCGCAAAGTTCTCGATCGCCAAGGCGAACGAGGACAGCCCCGAGTTGCCCAGCAGGGCATGCGGCTTCTCGGTGCGTTTGCAGAACCGTTTGGTTCGATAGTAGGCGCCGTGACTCACGTAGTCGGTTGCGCAGACGACGATATCGGCCGAGGCCAGCATCGCCTCGAGCCGGTGCTGGCTGTCCTCCATGCCGCCGTCGTGGTGGTCGAAGCGACCGTTGCAGCCCGCCACCATGGCCCGGTACTGCTCGACGAGCTGTTTGCGCCCGCCGACAAAGAGTACCAGTCGCCCCGCAAGATCCTTGGGCCGAACGCACGCCTCCGACGTACAGCCGTCGCACCGATCCGACAGAAGATGCTCGAGCAGTCGCTCGGTCGCCCGGCATTGAGCTTCGGCCGCACTCCTGGCGCACTCCGCCGCGTCGGCTTCCTGTCGTGCGATTGTGCCTGCGTGTCGAAGGCTCTTGTTCTCCTCGCGGATCCGCTTGCGCTCCGCGTCCAGGTTTGCGACGCGATCGGCAAGAGCCTTGAGCCTGTCCTTCAGGCGCGGACCCGTCAACAGGTCGAGCTCTTCGCGTAGAGCCTGTTCCTGCGCACGAGACTCGGCATAGTCGCTCTCGCGGCTCGCCAGAGCGGTCTCGAGCGCGCGGATCCTCGCTTCGCGCAGGTCCGCCTGTTGACGGGTGCGTGTGTAGAGGCGATCGAAATCGCGTTGCAGCTGCTCGAGCTGGGTGCGGGTCTCGGTGAGCCGCTTGAGATCTGCACGCTGCCCGGCGCCGATCTGATGCGACAGCATGTGGATCTCCTCGTATGCCCGTGTCATGACCCGGATGTCGGCACGCGGGTGTGTCATGAGTGCCCAGAGTCCGCCGGGAACCTCCCCGGTGTCGAGCGATTCTCGCCAGAGCGTCAGGAGCGCGTCGGCGTCGCGCGCCTTGGCATAGCGCCGAACGCTCGGGGTGAATTTCTTCTCCAGTGTCTTGTGTGTCGCCAGCGACAACGGATTCTTCTCGGCCGCCGCCGCGACAAAGCTCACGTGGATATCGAACTCCGACAAGGGCGTATCGGGCCGCTGGGCAGTCCGGTCGGCGATGCGCCGCAGCTCGTCCACCGTGAGACAGGTTCCGATTATCGGGCAATGGTACTTGTGCGGGACATCCCAGAGCTTGCGCCGCCCGGTCGATTTCAGGGTCGGCAAACGGCTCGCCGGGTCGGGCTGCACAGTCACTGTCGCCGCAGAAGCTGTGGCCGAGATCAATGGGCGCAGTGAGCGCGAGCGTGCGATCGGCGGCGACGCGAGCCCATCCGTTTCCGGGAAGAGGGCCTGCGCGATCTTGCTCTGTGCGCGTCGGGCCTGTTGGATGTTTTCATCCGTCGGACCCTCGGAATGTCGCGCGCAGCAGGGGTGTTTGGGCGGCCCGTTGCCGATTCGCAGCTCCTCGAACATGCGATGCCATGAAGCACCTTCGACCTCGGCGAGCAGCTCCTGGCTCTCGAAGTCATAGATCGCGAGTCGTGAAGCCTGGTCGGCGACCTCTAAAATAAGCCGCTGCATGGAGTCTCCCTCTTAAACCGCGCCCGGCGCGGTATGCGATGTTTTTGGATGGGATCGGCCCCTGCAGACCTGCTGACCGCTGGAGTGGGGGCGATTTAAGATATTAAAAAATATATTATTTTAAACCGCGTCCTCGCTAGGGGCTGTGGATGCACCAAACGTCGAATCGACTCGAAAGTCAGCATTTCGCTCTGGACGCGGTTTAGTCTTGAAGCGCGTTGACGAGGGTGCGCCAGATCGGATTCTCAATGGCGACGAATCCGGGTACTGCCCCGATCTTCGCCAGCAATCGTCCTCGCGTATCGTAGAGACGGAGCGAGGAGTGCTCACGAGCCGCTTGGGAGACCGTCAACACCCAAGCCGAGTCGATCTTCGATGTGTCGATTCGAAAGCGGGCCGAGTCGCTCTTCAGGGTCTGCCATGCGCCCTCGCGTCGATGACAGAAGAATGTGCAGTCGAGGCTGTGAGCGACCCCCGCGGTTCCGGTATCGATACGAATCGGCAGCGCCTGCTCCGCGAGCGCTTCGAGGAAACAGGGGACGAGGGCGGCGTCCACGGTGCTGAAGCACCCGCGTTCACGCAGCCTTTCGGGACTGAGCAGGAGTTGTCCCATCGCTTCGTCGGGATCGACGACATCGGCCGCATTGCCCGGCGACGCCGCCCATCCACGAGCCGGATCGTGATCGAGCGCCTCGGCGTCGCCATTGCGCTTCGGTGCCGGCTCGGACCAGGAAGGGGTCCGGCACCTGGCAGCGTATCGAGCCGGGACGTCGGAGGCGATCCCGTTATGGTCCTCGCCGAAACCGAGATCGAGCACGGGGGCACCGTCCCGACCCAGGATGGAGACATCCGAATGGCGGTCTCGGCCGACGGCATCCATTTTCGAACGATCGATCTCGGACCAGCGATCAAGCGCCATTCGAAGCGTGAACCGGCAGCCGGACGCGATCCCGAATGAGTCTTCGATGTGTATGCCCGGCCAGTTGCCGTGGTGCTCCAATGTGACCGCAGGCAGGCTGGTGCCGATCCGGATCCGTCCGGCAGCGACGAGCTCCCCGAGGAACACAGTCCAGGAGTGGACGTTGCGCGCGGTGAGTCCCTGTTCCAGTTGAGGGCGTGGTGAGAGCGCCGGTATGACGGCAGCGCTCGGCATGTTCTCAAGCTCGATGTAGGGCGGCATTGCGCGCTCCTTAGAGTGATTCGAGTGATTCGGGAAGGTCGGCGGTTTCGCCCCGCGAGGTCTGCTCAATGCGCGACGGTGGCGGCCTCTTGCGCGAGCCAGCGCCAATGACGCGCCAGGCGGCGATAGGCACAAAACCGTTCGGCATCGGGCCCGAGATCCGGATGCAGGTAGAGCGCCTCGATGTATTCGACGACACGTTCGGCCAGATCGGCCGACCGGTGCCGAACGTAACGGCGAATCAGCTCTCCGAGATGCAGCTCCAGATCCTCCGGTTTGAGTCGGGAGAGATCGGAGTTTGAAACCAAGGGGGAGTCGACGGGCATGGTGTGTCTCCTGAGGCATCAAGCGGTTGTCGAACAATGCCCCGCTGGCGATCCGGACGAAGCGTCCGGAATTTGGCTGACGGGAGTCCCGCATCGAACCGGAGTGGAACATGTCGTGAGCGGTCGGCTTTTGATTCGGCAAGCCCCATACCCGACCCGATTCTCTGATAGTTTATTAATGCGAATCGTTCGCATTAAAGATAATCGGTAGGTTGATCCTTGTCAACGGGAAACCTGCGGCGCGCGTCCTCGACTGGTTGGCCGCTTCCGTGGTGGGCCGAACCCCATGCTTGACAACACTCCGTAATATCTTTTTACAATCCTTCATACGATCTGGCTGCGGCATCGTCCTTGGCCGCCAGGTTCAGGTTCCAAGACCCCCGAATCGCAAAACCTCCCGAGCCCCGGATTCCTGAATTGAAGGACAACCATTGCATGGATATTCGCTTGGTCGGCGCCGCTGCGCTCTCCTTTCTCGCCGTTTCCGCGAATGCCTACGACGTCACCGACAGCTTCTCGATCGGCGCGGTGTTGGGCGCGGCGGGTCAGTGCCAGGAGGGGCTCGGCGGATTGGTCGACGAGGCCGGGCAGTCGCTGGAGGGAGACACCTGCCGCGGCGGCATGCCGTTTCAGCTCGAGATGAGCTTTCGCCCGAGCGAGCGCGACGAGCTCTACGCCCTGCTCGGCTTCGCCGTGGACAACGGCCTGAACGCCGTCTCGCCCTTCGTGCTCGCGCCCTGGGCGGTCGATCTCGAGGACGATCTGCAGGACATCAACGGGCGCGGCCGCGACTATCTGCTGCAGGCTTGGTACAAGCACACCTTCACGCTGGGCGAGGACGCCACCCTCGGCGCCACCTTCGGCATCATCGACTCCACCGGCTATCTCGACGAGAACGCCTACGCCAACGACGAGTTCACCCAGTTCATGAACGAGGCGTTCGTGAACTCCGGCGGCTTCAATCTGCCCTCCTACGACGCCGGCGCGGCGCTCGAGCTAGCACTGGGGGACTGGGAGATCACCGCCGCGGCATTGAACATCGGCGAGAACGACGACGGCAACAACTACAATTTCTGGGGCGCACAGCTCGGCTATCGTCTCGATACCGCACTCGGCGAAGGCAACTATCGCGCCGTGATCACCGGCACCTCCTCGGCCTTCTTCAAGCCGGGCGCGCCCCTCGGCGAGGAGCCGGAAGGGACCGAGGACGGGTCGCCGCTCGCCGCCGAGGACACCCCGGAGAAGACCGATCTGATGGGCTACGGGCTGTCCTTCGACCAGGCCCTCGGCGATCGTCTCGGTGCCTTCCTGCGCATGAGCTGGACCGATCATGAGGACATTCTCGACTACCGCGGGCTTTACACCGGCGGCCTGAACATCGGCGGCGGTCTCTGGGGCCGCGAAGCCGACAACGTCGGCATCGCCTACGGCTACCTCGACGGCGCCAACACCGGGATCGCCAACACCAACGTGGCCGAAATCTACTACCGTTTCGCCGCCAACGACTTCCTCGCTCTCACCGCCGACGTTCAGTATATGGCCGACGCCTACGACAGCGGCGAGGACATCGAGGGCTGGATCTTCGGACTGCGTCTGGTGGCGGAGCTTTGATGAAACCGTGATGAAACAGCGTCCGGTGGCGTCATGTCCTCTTGTCGGGTTATTCCACCTTGCGGACATCAACGAGCGCCGGAGTCGACGCGGTTTCATGAGTCCAAGAGCAATCTACTGAACCGCGTCGCGCTCAGCCAGTTGCTGGACGGCGGGGCCGAAAGCACCTCAGGGTGTGCATCTCGCGGGGCGCGGTTTAGACGAGCGTTGATCCGCAAACTATCGCCGGAGTCCATCATGACGCCTTTGTCCAGCCAATCTCGCCCGATCCGGGTCTCTCTCGCGATCGCGCTCATGGGCGCGGCCGTTGCACATGCACACTTCCAAGAGCTCATCCCGTCGACGGATATCGTCGACGCCGCGAGCGGCAACGCGCTGACGCTGGAGATGCGTTTCACGCATCCCATGGAAGGGGGTCCGTTGATGGCGATGGGGGAGCCGGTTCAGGTCGGGGTCCTGAGCCCGGGGGGGCGGGAAGACCTCAAGTCGAGCCTCCGGGAGCAGGTGATCGACGGCAAGGGGACCTACCGTCTCGACTACAGGATCAAGCAGCCGGGGGACTACGTCTTCTATCTGGAGCCCGCGCCTTACTGGGAGCAGGCCGAGAGGGCAATGATCGTCCATTACACCAAGGTCGTCGTCGATGCCTTCGGCGCGGAGGAGGGTTGGGACTCGGATGTCGGTCTGCCGGTCGAGATCGAGCCGCTGGTTCGTCCCTACGGACTCTGGGCCGGGAATCTCTTTCAAGGGATCGTCAAACGAGACGGCAAGCCGGTCCCTTTTGCCGAGGTCGAGGTCGAGTGGCGCAACGACGGTTCGATCACGCCGCCCGCGGATCCCTACATCACGCAGGTCATCAAGGCCGATGCGAACGGCGTCTTCAGCTATGCGATGCCCCGAGCCGGCTGGTGGGGATTCGCCGCGCTGCTCGAGGGCGATGAGCCGATGAAGAATCCGGACGGCGAACAGGTTCCGGTCGAGCTGGGTGCGTTGATCTGGATCTATACGCGAGAGATGCGCTGATGAGGATTGCGGTTCCGGGCAATGGGACGGCGAAATCCGCACGGAGCGCGATGCCATCGAGACGCGGCACCCTTCGCCTTGCCGCCACCATCGCGTTGTCGATGCTGGGTTCGCCTGCGCTGGCTCATAAGCTTCAGGTCTTTGCCTTTGCCGAAGGCCCGCGCATCGGTGGATCGGCCTACTTCGCCGGCGGCGGTGCCGCCTCGGGGGCGCGGATCGAGGTCCTGGACGCAGACGGGGCCAAGCTGGCCGAGCTGGCGCCGGACGGCGAGGGCAGGTTCGTTTACTCCGCGCAGGCCCCCGTCGATCATCTGATCCGAGCCATCACGGGCGATGGCCACCAAGCCGAGTGGCGCGTCTCGGCTGCCGAGCTGGCGGCGGGATTCGGTTCGCAGGGAACGGTCGTCGGCGACGGTGCAAACCCCGATCAGATCCCCGTGTCCGTCATCGCCGACCCCGACGCATCTACCGCTGCGAGAAGGTCGGCTGTGGACCTTGATCCTGCTCTGGAGTCGGCGATCGAGCGCGCCGTTGCGCGCCAGATTCGCCCGTTGCGCGAGCAGCTCGTCGCCGCGCAGGATCGGGTCCGTCTCCAGGACATCCTCGGCGGCATCGGCTACATCATAGGTCTCACCGGATTGGCGCTCTGGTGGAAGAGTCGCCGTCGGTCCAATTCGGCATGACTCTCCCGCTCGCCTATTTCGTCAAGATCAGTTTGTTGTTTCGCGTCATCCTCAGGATGTAACGATCGCCTGCGTGATCGATCAACAACAGGTTGTTCCCGCGCAGCAGGGCGTTGCTGTCGATCCGCGGCAGGTCCGCGTGCATCGCGGCGGCGGACTGTGCGCGTTGACTCGGGCTCTCGGACAGGGATTCTCTCGGCATGGCCGTCACTCCGCGTGAGTCGGTTTACAAATGCGAATCGTTGTTATTAAGGTTATGGCGCGATTTATCCGCTGTCAAGTCGTCGCGGCAATCGCCGTCCGCCGGCGTCGAGGGCGGGTCCGTCCGATCGGATCGATTCAACGATTTCTCCTTTCGGTGCCTTTGGTCAGGAAATACCGCGTTTCCGGATGCTCCCAAGGAACGACACGCACTCTGTCCTTTATCGCGTTCCCCGATGCAAGGTGAAACCTGGCAGAATTGAGGGACTCTGGGATCGACGGGCCTGAACCTCGGCACCCCGTTCTCTACCCCATTGTTCGAAACCCACCCCATAGGTCATCTCGGTGTCGCTGTCCCTCAACAAACCCAAGCTCGACAATCTCGCAGGCGACATCTGGAAGTCGGCCGAACGCCTTCGCGGCAAGTTCAAGGCTTACGAGTACCAGAACATTGTTCTGCCGATCATCGTCATCCGTCGCCTGGAGTGCGTTCTGATCAAGTGGCGGGACGACAAGGCGGCCGAGGTGTTATCCAACCGGCCCACCTTGACCGAGCGCGCGCTCGCCAAGCTGGTGAAGGGGTTGGAGATCAGCACCGCTCCGTTTTGGAACCGGACCGACAAGACGCTGCGCAGTGTCTACGAGGAAGACCACACCCTCCTCGAAGAGAATTTTCGGGACTACATCAACGGCTTCTCGCCCAACGTCGACGACATCATCGAGCACTTCAACTACCGTGGCACCATCGGGCAGATGGTCAAGAACAACCGGCTCGCCCCGATCCTGAACCAGTACAAGGAGCTGGAGCTCGGCCCCGACAAGCTCTCGCCGCTCGAGATGGGCTACATCTACGAGGAGCTGCTCCGGCGCTTCTCGGAGCAAAGCGGCGAGGAGGCCGGAGAGCACTTCACCCCGCGCGAGGTGATCCGGCTGATGGTGGAGCTGCTGGATATCCCTGTCCCCGAGCGGCATATCTCCATCTACGACCCGGCCTGCGGGACCGGCGGCATGCTGTCGGTGGCTAAAGAGCATCTGCTCGACCGAGCGGCCACGCCGGAGCAACGCGACAGCGTGGAGCGGCTCGTGACCGTTCACGGCCAAGAGATGTCGCCGACTAACGAATAAGGTTAGATCGTCCGAGCGAAGCGAGCGACGATCTGAACCGTTTGTTGGACGAGC
>NZ_AFWV01000017.1 GCF_000223985.1 Thiocapsa marina 5811 | reverse complement strand
CGCTCTATCGAGCCGCCAGAGACGACAACCCGACGCGCTGGTCCGGACCCACCCGCAATTGGACGCCACCCGCTTCGGTCTTGCTCAACCCGGGAAAACCCCCTCGCGACCAGGAGAAGGCCGACGCAAACATGACATGATTGATGCGACAACTACCTTGACACTTACCGCCCCGTAGGGTGCGGTGAGCGCAGCGAACCGCACCGACCCCGCCGCACCGCCCAAAACCGCCCCCTCCGAAGCGGATCCTCCCTCACCACACCCTACAGCCCCCCCACCGCCGCCGAAGACCCAACCCCGTAGGGTGCGGTGAGCACAGCGAACCGCACCGACCCCCGCAGACATCCCCGCACCGCGCTCACCGCCACCTCCGGTGCGGTTCGCTACGCTCACCACACCCGACAGCCCCCAACCGCCGCCGAAGACCCTACCCCGTAGGGTGCGGTGAGCGCAGCGAACCGCACCGAATCGCAGGCAACCGCACATCATTCCCCGGTATCCAAATCATCTGCGCTCTCCCAGGCCCAATCCTCCGGCAGCAGCCCTTGAGCTACGTACCGGTGGAAGCTGGAATACGGCCAATCCCTGACCCGCGTCACCCAGCCGTGCTTCACCGGATTCCAATGGACGTAATCCACATGGCGTTGGAAATCCAAGTCGTCGCGAATCCCATGTTCCCAAAAGCGCCGCTGCCAGATGCCACGCTCGCCGCGCCTTTGTCGGCTCGCCGAGCGTGTCTCCTCCGCCCGTAAGGCGCGTGAGAACCCCGCCTTGATCAGGCCCCAGCGCATCGCGTAATCCGTGTCTCCCGGCGGCAGCGTCAGCACACAATGCAGGTGCTCCGGCAGGACGACGATGGCATCGACCTGAAACGGATGGGCTGTCTTCACCGCCCGCATGCTCGCGCCCAGCAGTGCGACATGCTCGATGAGCAGCCGATGGCCCCGGCGTCGAGCGCAGTTGACCGTAAAGAAGAAGGTGCCGCCCGGAACCCGGATTCTGCGATAGCGGGACATGGGCTAGGGCGCGGTTGAACGCGTCATTCGTTTGTGACCGGGTGCTTCGGCTGCGGTTGTCGGCGCTCCGGGGGTGGTGCGGTTCGCTTTCGCTCACCACACCCTACGGCGTTAGGTCTTGAAATACAGGGTGATGGTTGTTGTATTGGCGCCGTCGTTGGCGCTCATTGTGACGGTGAAGGTTTTGCCCTTATCGTCTGGCGTGAGAATGTCTTGACTGGCTTTGGCTGAAGAGGTGTCGTAGGTGATCGAGCCGGCGGTTTTGGCGCCGTCTCCCGATGCGGTGATGCTGAGGTTGTCGGTGGATAACTCCGCATCGTCGGTCACGATGAAGCTTGGCCTGATGGTCTTTTTCTTGGCGACCTCGCAGGGGTTTGCGCTGCTTGTACACTCGGTGTAGGGATTGTCGACGCTGATGACCGGCGAGGTACCGCCGCCGTTGGATGGAGGCGGTACCTCGGGAGCCTCGCCGACCGGCTCAAGCGCGGCAAAGGTCGACTCGGCGATGAAACTACTGAGGGTCACGGATTCGGGATTCTGGTCCGCGTTGGTCCAGGACGTGGTGACCGAAATTCGTTTGTAAGTCGGCGAGGTCTCCTCGGTGACCGACCAATTCCGAGCGAACGCGGTCGTGCCGCCTTCTCCCGCGTGAATGACGTCCGGTTCTCCGTTGTCACCGTCGATATCGGCATAGGGAGTGACCCGAAGCTCCTCGATTTTTTGTTGCGCCAGATTCGCAGCGATCGTTTGGGTCTTGCTCGCGCTCGTACCGGCCATGACGCGGGCCTGAAGCTGCATCAGTCCGAAGAGCCCGAACGAGAGGATGACGAGTGCGATCAGTGCCTCGACGAGTGTGAAGCCGCGCTGGTGTCGGCGGCGATCGGGTTGCATCTTGGGTCCTCCTAATCCCAGTCCCGCCAACTTCCGGGGATGCGCGACGCTCGGATTTGCTGAAGATCAGCGCCTTCGGTGCCGCTTTTTGCTTTCACCCAGCTCCACTGGTTCAGCTGTCCGTTAGCGGTCATCCCTACAGGCGGTTGGTCTTGGCCCAAACCGCCTTCGAAGACTACGGAGCCGTAGATTTCCGCGCCCCCCCATCCCTGGCTTCTGCATGCGGTCGGACTTTCGAAATAGACGATCCCGTAGACCGTCCCGCCGAGCTTCGGGCAGCCGACGGCCTGATCGAAGGCGACATAGACGGGTTGGCTCGGCTCGCCAAGGTCATCCTTGAGTTTCTTGCTCGAGTCGGAAATCCATAAGAATCGCGGATCAGCCGCTGCGGCGAGGGCCTTGAAGGTGTCTTTGCTGATTCCGAAGACGTAGTCCCATGCGCTGCCCTCGAAGGCATTTGCCGCGATCTGGTCGCCGCTCGGGATCGGAATGCCCTCTTTGTTGTTCTTGTTGAAGTGTCCCATGTCGAGATCGATGCCGTCTGCGGACGAGGCGACCGCGATCGACTGGCAATCCTCCGCTTCCCCGGCTTCATCGCAGGTACGTGGATAGATATCCGGTGTGCCTTTGATATTCTGAATTCCGCCATTGACGACAAGCGGTGGAAGCCCGTTGCCGGAACCGATCATGGTCGCAAGCAATTGCTGTCGCTGAAAACACTCGGTCGCGACCGCTGCGATGCCTGCGTTGCTCTCGGCTTCTGCCCTCGAGGTGAAATGAATGCAGCCGTCGATATCCGCATTTCTCGTGACCGTGACGGCGTAGCTGTAGTCGGCCGCTGCGGCCAGGCCGGGAACGGTGCCGCCCGAGTACTCGGTCTCGCCGAGCATGGCCAGCGCATAGTCCAATCCAGCCTGCGCGGCCTGCTGCGCCTCCAGTCCCCGCCGCTCGTTGTTGGCGATGCGCTGCTCCATGATCCCGACGCGCACTGAGCTGAGCGTGAGAATGGTCGAGCCCATGAGCAAAAGCAGGCCCAGCAGAAGGGTCAAGGCGCCGCGCTGTGAAGATGCCGATCGGACGCTTGTTCTCATGGGGCGCACTCGGTCATTCCTGGCGAAAATAGCGGTCGTTGCGCACCGCTGCCGTCGCCTCCAGGCGGAGTCGAACGTCCGGGCTGTGTTTCAGCTCGCCGATCAGGAGGATGTCGACGGCGCGTGCCGTGCGGCAGAGTTCCCCGCTTGCGCATGGGGTCGTCGGGGACGGGATGTCGAAGCGCAGGGTCGTGATCCGCACGTTGTTGTCGTCGGTGATCCGTTCCCAGCGGCCACTGCCGCTCGCGCAGTCGAAGGTGTCGTCGTCTTCATCCTTGCGCATGCGCAGCTGGATGCTGCCGTTTCTGAGCCGAAAGCCGAACATCTCGACATTGGCGCCGTCGAGCAACGCGTCCTCTTCGGGCGAGCAGCTGCCGCAGCCGACCTTGCCGTTGTCGTTCAGATCATAGCTGTAGAGCAGGCAACTCGCGGCTGCCTCCCCGCCGACCGCACCGATGCGCAGATTCGTATTGAATCCGTCGATCGTCTGTTGGAACGGATTCTCGGCCGGGTCGCTGGATGTGCCCGCTGGAAAGGCCCAATAGCCCGCGCGATGGATGTCCTGTTGCATCAGGTCGAGCACGGCGCGCAGCTCCTGGTGCAGGCGTGCCTGTTGGATGTTCTGAGTCGTCGCCCGCACACCCATCAGATAGGTCGCGGAGATCCCGGTCAGCACCAAGGCTCCGACCGTGGTGCCGACCAGGAGCTCGGTCAGGGTGACGCCGATTTGCCGACGCGGCATGCGCACGGGCGGCCCGATCGGCTGAACGGTGCGTTTCAGCATGACTCGAATCCGGGCACCGAACCATCCGGCGAGCAGGTCCGCACACGGCCAAGCTTGCTCAGGATCACGCGCAATTGCGCACCTGCGGGTGAGCTCATCGACACGCCGCCGAAGCTGGGGGCGGTCGCGCGACGCGGCTCGAACACGAATCGGGGCGGACTCCCGAGCGAGCTGGTGATCGACCCGATCTGCACGCCCTGGAAGTCGTGGCCGCCCGTACGCTGGAGGACGGGTCTGCCGGCGGTTCCCAGCACGCAGGCATCCGTGGCCGTCGAATCGGTCAGGCGACAATCGCAGGTATCCTCTGCCGTGATGCCGTAGCACCAGGCATCGGCATCGATCACCAGCGACAGGGTGCGATTCCGCCGGATCGCCTCGCTGCGCATCCACTGGAGGTCTTCCATCAGGGACTGCGCCGCGCTCTTGAGCCGGTTGCGCTCGAGCATGTCCTGCATCGCCGGGACACCGAGGCTTGCCAGGATGGCCAGCACGCCAAGCGTGATCATCAGCTCCAGCAGGGTGAAGCCGGATCGCCTGCGCCGCGGGCCCGGGGACGGCGACCGGTCGATTGGCCTCTCCGCGGTGCGACGTGCTCCGGCGGCGCGAGGCACGAGCGTCAGCGCGACATGCTTCATCGCCAACAGGCCTCGGGCGTCTTTGTGCCGCTCTCGTCGATCCTCAGCTCGTCGCAAGCAACACCGCCGACCCGATCCGCCGCTTGGGCGTTCAGCGCAGTCGCGGTCGCGATGAAGCCGGCCGCGTCCGCGTCCTCATTCAGGGCGAGGTCGTACCAGCCTTCGGGGCTTGTCGTCGCGAGGGGGAGTGCATAGCCGTCGGTCGGATCGCAGACCATGCCGGACTGCGTGGGGTCGAGTGTGCTCGCATAACGGCTGCAGTTGGCGCGAAAACGCTCTTGTGCCATGGCGATGGCGAGCAGGGCGCTCTGGCCATCCGTACGACGTGCCTTGCGGATCTGATCCTGATACGCCGGGAAGGCGACCGTGGCGAGGACGGCGACGACCGCGACGACGATCAGAAGCTCGATCAATGTGAATCCGTTCCCCGGGCGCCTGTCCTTGCTGTCCATCCCGATCTCCATTCCACGCCGGTCGAGGGCCGTCCATGCCGATGATCGCGAGCCGCGTGCCCTTGAGCCGAGCGCTCGTGATTCCTCAATACGTGTACATTTTTAGCCTAGATCTGTGCGATCGGTCAACCCCCAAAGATTCCGTTCTTTCACGTTCCGTGAGGATTCCGGTTTCTTACCGCGATCAGCGAGGCGGAGCTGCGTGACAGCCTGGCCGTCCTGACGAAGGGAAAGCGGCGGGACGCGCTGGCCGAGGCTGTGAACGGAATGCTGCGGGAGGACTTCCGCGGCCGCATCCTGCCCTTCCACAGCGCTGCTGCCCTCGAATACGCCAGCATCGGGGCAGAACGGCGTGCCGCAGGACGACCCATCAGCCAGTTCGATTGCCAGATTGCCGCCATCGCCCGTGCGCACGGGGCTGTCGTGGCCACCCGCAACGTCAACGATTTCGCGGGATGCGGCGTCGCAGTCATCGACCCGTGGCAGCATGCCGGGGCGACTGACCGCCATGGACAAACGAAGCCTCACCGAATGTGATCTCTGCACCGAGCGCGTTCTGCGCGCCCTCCAGCAGCCACCCGTTGGCCTTGAGCTGCCCCGGCTCCGGCTGAGCCTCTGTCCCCGCGAGGCATGAAGATCGGAGCGGGGCGAACCGGGGCACAGACAGGACGTTGCCAAGGAGCGAGTCCGTCCGGCCGCGCTAGATCCAAGGTGCCGCTGGTGGTTTTTTGCTTTTGATCGGTCCCGCGGCCGACGCGTTGGGTGATTTGGTGTGTGGTGGGCGATCTGATCTTACGGCTTCTCGCGAGAACAGACGGCACGAGGATTTTGGGAAACCGTGGTCCGTCCCTGGTTTTACTCTCAGTGGTCGTCGACGATCTCGACCTCGTAGGCGTCGCCGTTATGCCAGCGGAAGCAGACGCGCCATTGGTCGTTGATGCGGATGCTCCATTGTCCGTCCCTGGCCTATCCCCACAACCTGGATGCCAGGACGATGCGGACTGGGAGCGCCGGCTTTCCAGCCGGCTGCGCGCGCCGGGGGCTCGAAGCCCCCGGTGCGCGCTCTGCAGCGCCGCCGTTGTGCCGCGCGAGCGCCGATACACTGCCCCGTCGCGAGCCGTGTCGCCCGGCCGGAGCAAACGCCGACGGCGGGCCGGCTGGAAAGCCGGCGCTCCCAGTGGCCGCGGTGGCGCCGCATCCACGGTCGAGTAAGCAACGCACTGTTCTAGCGGCTTTTAATCCGGGGATACCTCAGGGTCCGTCCCCGGTTCTACCTTTTCCCGCCTTTTCCCGCTTTTCCGCCGATGTGCGCGAGGTAAGACCCCGATGTTCTTTTGAATGAAATAGTGCAAATGGTAAAGTGTCACCGTAATGTGACCGCCGCCGATCCATCGGTCAGGCCGCGAGGTGCATGGGCGTAATCTGTTCGAGTGAATTGCCGAGCAGATCCTTCGCACGTTCCAGATCGTAACGCTGTTGCAGGTTCATCCAGAGATCCACCGAGGTCCCGAAAAAGCGGGCGAGCCGCAGGGCGGTCTCGGCCGTGATCCCGCGCTTTTCGCGCACGATCTCGTTGATCCGTGCGGGAGTGACGCCGATAGCACGTGCGAGGGCGTTGCTGGAGAGGCCCAGCGGCAGCATGAAGTCTTCGCGCAGGATCTCGCCGGGGTGAATCGGGAGCAGTTTGTCGGTCATTGCAGTGGTACCCTAATGGTAATCGACGATCTCCACCTCCGTCGGCCCGTCGGCTGACCAGACGAAGCACAAGCGCCATTGATCATTGATGCGAATGCTGTGCTGGCCGAACCGGTCACCCCGCAAGGCTTCAAGACGATTGCCCGGAGGGATGCGCAGATCCGACAGATCACGGGCCGCATCGAGGTAACTCAGTTTACGCCGCGCCGGACCCTCGATATTCACGAAGCGATTCACCCGCATGCGCTCGAACAAGCGTCTCGTCTCGGCGCATCGAAATGATTGGATCGCCATGGCTTAATCGTATATCGATAGGCGATATATCGCAACGGAAACGGGATCCTCTGCAAGGACGCTCGACCGCAGCCAGAAATCCGGCGGTCCGGGGCCTGTGCCGTGCTCAGCGGCGCCGAGGGTTGGGGGGCGATCGACCCAGGTACGCCGACTTTAATCGGCACGCCTGGGTACGCCGACTTCAGTCGGCATCCGCCGCGGATCTTGGATCCGATCGAGACGATTCTGGTGTATAAATTCCCTCAAATGACCCGCGAGGAGATCCGCGCCATGCTGCACTTACCCTGGTCGCGAAGCTCCCGCTTCGCGACCCCAGAGACGAAGCTCCGCTTCATGAAGCCGGCCACTGAACGACCGATAGCGCATCGATATGGCCGCGAAGCAGAGCTTCATCTCCTGGGTGACGCAGCGGGAGCTGCGTCACCAGGGCAACCGCTGGCGCCTGACGCCCGTCGGCGGTGGGATCGGTGAGGTTTAGCGAGTGCGAGTGACCCGCCTATGCTGCTGGGAGAACAGATGGTCCGAGGATTGTAGGAAATCGTGGTCCGTCCCTGACCTATCCCCACAACCTGGATGCCAGGACGATGCGGACTGGGAGCGCCGGCTTTCCAGCCGGCTGCGCGCGCTCTGCAGCGCCGCCGTTGTGCCGCGCGAGCGCCGACACACTGCCCCGTCGCGAGCCGTGTCGCCCGGCCGGAGCAAACGCCGTCGGCGGGCCGGCTGGAAAGCCGGCGCTCCCAGTGGCCGCCGTGGCGCCGCATCCACGGTCGAGTAAGCAACGCACTGTTCTAGCGGCTTTTAATCCGGGGATACCTCAGGGTCCGTCCCCAGTTTCTCCAAGTCGGTGTGCGATGGGAGATCTGACCCTGTGGGCTCAGGCGGAGCTGCGTGACGGCGTGGCCGTCCTGACGAAGGGCAAGCGGCGGGACGCGCTGGCCGAGGCTGTGAACGGAATGCTGCGGGAGGACTTCCGCGGGCGCTTCCTGCCCTTCGACAGCGCTGCTGCACTCGAATACGCCAGCATCGGGGCAGAACGGCGTGCCGCAGGACGACCCATCAGCCAGTTCGATTGCCAGATTGCCGCCATCGCCCGTGCGCGCGGCGCTCTCATGGCCACCCGCAACGTCAGCGACTTCGAGGGATGCGGCGTCGCAGTCATCGACCCGTGGCAACATGCCGGGGGCGACTGACCGGTATGGATTCCGCGGCCTACGCCTTGGGTGATTTGGTGTGCGGCGGTGATCTGACCCTATGGCCGGGTCCTGTGGCTTTTGCGGGTGCGGCGGGTTCGGTGGGTTCGGTGCGGTTCGCTATCGCTCACCACATCCTACGGCGCTAATCACGAGCTGCGCGAGGCCCAATGTGCCGCCGGCGGCTTTGTGGTCCTGATCGATCCCACGATCAACGTATTGGGCGATTTGGTGCGCGAAGGGAGATCTGACCCTGTGGGCTCTTGACACTACGCCTTCTCGCGAGAACAGACGGCACGAGGATTGTATGAAACCGCGGTCCGTCCCCGGTTTTACGCTCCCTTACTCGGATACGGGCAAGACCACGTTCCAGCTCGTCACCCGGACCGCCGTCGCATCGTCATTTCCGCCGGTACTTTCGCTCGTTGGAACAGAGAAGGTGCCGAGCCGGACGTCGTAATGGATTCCGCCCGCCCCTGTCGCCTCGACGCTTTTTCCGCGGACTTGGCCGAAAAGAGTGCCGCTTCCGGTGGCTGAAACATGCGATTTCGGTGCGTAGACGACGGCGGTCAGGTCGGTGTTTCCACGCATCTGTACACCGTCGTTGTTTCCTTTTTTCGATGCCTGCTCGTACGTCGAGTACAACGAAAACGGTATTTTACCGGATGCGTCGATCGGATTTTTGTCGTTGACGGTTACACTTCCCTGAAGATCGAATTTGCCGGTCAGAAGTACGGTCAGGCTGCTGCCTGGCGCAATCGTAATCGCGGTGTTGCCGCCGATCGACATGTCGCCATCGACCATGAGAACAACATCACCGCCCGTCACTTCAAGACTCCCGTTCTGACCCAACGAGAAATCCGAGACCTTGAGGAAGCGGGTTTCATTTCCGAACAAGTCGACATCCTGCATCGTGCGCGTATTGTCTGTCTTCCAGCTCTTTACGTTCCAGGTCGGATCGTAATAGTCAACGCCGTCTGGCGAAAGCTTAAGATCACGGTAAGTCCAGGGTCCGATGTTCATCTCGCCCGTTGAGAATTGGCCGTCGAATTCCGAAACAATCTCGTCGATACCGAGAGGATCGCAAGGGGTTTCCGGCACACCCGAGTTTCCGGGATTCGACCCGGCTTGAACGGATCCGCCGACATGATCCTCGGGAGGCTTATTCTTGTTCTTGCTTGTAATCGTGCCGCCGGCGTTTGCATCGCCGGTAACACGGGCGCCCCAATTTTCGAAAGCAATATCACCATTCGCAGAGACATTGCCATGAACCTCGGCGCTACTCTCGAAAACTACGTCTCCTGCAGTATTCACGTTGCCGTAGACCTTGACCCCGCCACCTTTCAGCGAGACCTCGCCGGTGGCATTGATGTCACCGAAAACCGGCGATGAGCCTGTTGCGGATACGCCGCCCGTCGAGTTCACGCTGCCGTAAATAGGGGCATTGCCGGTAAGCTCTATCATCGCCGACGGGGATGTCGTTAGCACATGTGCCTCTCGCCCCGGGTTGGCCGCATTGTAGGGTCCCGCACTCGAATCGTAGCTGTCGATCTGGCCGCTGCCGCGCGTTGCGACGCCTTCGCAGCCAACGACGCCGGCATCGGCGAATGGCTGATACATTTCATTAAATAAGCCTGTTCCAACTGAAACACTGAAGCTAAGTCGGGTCTCGGCCAAGACCTCGTTCATCCATGATACTCCGATGATCGTTACTTCGAATGGATTATCAGCCCAGTTCGGCTCTTCCTCTATCCAAAAATATCCAAATGGTGGAAAGTCTGCCTGTGCCGTATTTCGAGAGATGGGAAGCGAAGTCGTAATCCTGCCTGCCCAGTCGGTTTCGAGGTCGCTGGATCGGTCCGGGTCAGTGATCCAGGCAACAAAACGACTCGCGCCAGCTTCAGCCGCCATATGTGAAATCAGTTTATTGTTCTGATTCGATGTCATCATTTCCTGCGTGCGGCTGCCGCGCATCGAACTGACCGCAACAAGACTTGCGACTGAAATTAGAATCAGTGCAATGATCAGGGCTACTCCACTTTCACGCTGCCTTCGTGTTCGCGTTCTCATCTGTAATGATCCATGCTCCATGGAGCCCGTTAAGTCATTTTCGGTAGCAAAACAATATGTTTAGTTAAACGATTGCGTCCGCCGCATCGTGATTCGGTACTTACTCTAACTGCCACCGAATTCGGTGAAGATGCGTTGGCGCAGCGTTGCCACAAAGGTGACTGTGCCTGCGTCGGTGGTTAACTCAATTCTGACGCTTCGGACATCGGCCATAGTGACGTCGGCGGCGTTCTGAAAGTCTGCCTCACTTATCCAGTTATCGGCGTTCGGAACTCCATAGGAAACCGAAAACGAAGTTACCCCAGAAACGATAGTGTTATTATCCCCGTTGCATACAAGCGAAGGGACCTCGTTTTCGTCGACATGCACATAGAAAGTATCATCTTCCATAGCGTTGATTGCGGGTATGCCGAGACAGTTCGCAATACCTACGCCGCCCGGATATTCAATGATAAGCTGCTCATCATTGCTCGCTTCACGAACCCGTGTTCCTAGTCTGACGATCCGTGAAAGAGTGAAAGAACCGAATCGTAATCCTTCCTGTGCCGTATCGATGGCGGTCTTGTCCAGCATGATCTGACGATTCGAAACGAATACGGTCAACGCACCCCCGATTAGGAACAAGCCCAAGGTGAGTGAGACCATCAGCTCTGGAAGAGTGAATCCCTTGGCTCCGTGAAAAAAATGATGGTTCGTGTGAGGTTTCATGATCAGTTACAGCCAGGAAGATCTGGCAGCATCGCAGTGTGAACAAATGTCATTCGAGTGTCGTCCACGCGTTCGTCCCAAGAGATTGTCACCGTATAGGTCAAGTTCGCTGGAGATTCCACAACTCCGGCCCAATTCGGCAGGTTTTGCTCGGCAGCGTGAAAGTCTTCCCAATCCTCCGCGATATCTTCCCATTCGTCGGCCGCAACACAGATGCCTGCCCAGAGTCGTTCGACGAGATCTGAAGCCTGGATCGTAGCGATGGAACGTTGGTAGCTAATGGTTGCATATTGCAGCGATTTGAGCTGTAAAGCTGCGACGGACAAGAGTCCGAACGACAGGATCACCATCGTGATCAAGGCTTCGATCAAGGTGACGCCGCTCTGGCGAACGTACTGTCCTTGGCTTTTTCGGTCAGGCATACGACGGATCATGGACAGGCACCATATCGGGAAGCGGCGCTTCCGCTAGCCGTTACGGATATGCAACGCTCCTGCTCCTCGCTGGATTGTGCAATGTCAAAGGGTGTAGGCAGAGTGTCGACGGCTCCGGATGGAAGGTATCGTATGGTCTCCGGACCCGAAACGCTCAGCGTCTGAACGAGGGGTTGGGCAACAACGAGGATGACATCTCCTTCGTCGACTACAGCATCGGCATTTGGGTCGCGAAACACGATCCAGCCGTCCGACCAATTTGTTCCGCCAGTGCATCCGGAGCCACTTGTGCTTGGGCAAATGGAAACGTCGCGCATCTGCTTGACGGCCTCGGTCCGTGCGAGCTGAAGGCTGGCGAGTAGATCGTTTGTCGCGTTTGTGATCTGGTGACGAGCGGTCAATCCTTGGAACGATGGTATGCCGATGGCCAGCAAAGTGACCAGTACGCCGATGCCGAAAAGCAGCTCGATGAGGGTGAATCCCTTAGTGGCGTTGCTGATCACGATATGCTTACCTTACTGCCAGCAGTCGGTGTCGTCGGCCGATGTTCGGTCGCCTGTATTTGTGAGAGTCAAGGTCCGGCATCGCATGTAGTTGGCCTGATCGCCGGTAGCGGTAGCTGTGAGCGTGTAGGCTTGGCTGGCTGTTGTCGGGGTTTTCGCAATCGTGTAGGCAACGGCGCCGTCTTTCGGGGCGCTATCGTAAGACGCAGCTGTCACGGCCGATGTCGGGTACGTGTTGCCTTGCGTATATTGGCGCTCCATCCACTGAGCTGCTTCCATCAACACCATCTGCGCATCCGTCAAACGCGCTCGGCGCACGTGATCGACGTAGGACGGATAAGCGATCCCCGCAAGGATCGCGACGATCGCCACAACGACCATCAGCTCGATGAGGGTAAATCCTCGGCGGCGGTTCGAGAGGTGGGTCACGTTTTCTGTTCCCTGGTCGATAACAACGTGCGCTGCTTCAAACCCCGCAAGATAGGCGCCATGTTAAGGGGTTGTATTTTTGGAACGTCCAAAGCAGTGCTCGCGCCTTCATGTGTCCGCCTCATGGCTCGCAATCCCGGGGTCTCCGCGTGACGTTCGGGCTCGCGTTCGATGGAAACGATGACAAACTTGTCACAATTGGACGCAATCGACGCCGCGGAGGGGCGTTCTAGCGTGAAGCCGGTCGAGCGTCTCGGTTGGTCGCGGAAGTCGGTCTTGACCGACGAGGCGTCATGGGCCGCCGGTGTGGGATCCGAGGTGTTGTCGCAGGGTGTCGCACGCCGCGGGCGTGCGGTGTCGGCCGAGGCCGCGGGTGCGGGGATATCGGCACACGTATCTCCCGCGAGTGGCCGGCGGGGGCGGGTATCCAGAGGTCGTCGACGGTTCTCCGAGTCCATTACCGAATCCTTCGTGTTCGAGCAAAGCTCCGCGGGATTGCGGAGAGGGTTTAGTTTAAACCTTCTCAATCCGGTACGTTTTCAACTCGCTCTGAACCGCGTCCAGAGCGAAATGCTGACTTTCGAGTGAGGTCGGGGTTTGGTGCATCCACGGCCTTTAGCGGGGGCGCGGCTTAAAATGATCTATGTTTTCATATCTTAAAGCGCGCAGTCTCCGGCGGCCGTCAAATCTGCCGGAGCCGATCCCATCCAAAAACACCGCATACGGCGCAGGGCGCGGTTTAAGTATCGATGACCCTCGTCGGCTTTGCCAGTCCGGGCGGCTCAATCGGATGGGTGATTTGCGGGGGCGCCGACACCACGTTTTCCGACATCATCGGCTATCCCGGACATCGACATGACCCTTCGAACCCTCGTCAGATCAACCGCCTTCGGGCTTCTGGCCGTTCTGCTCGGCGGCTGCGAAACCCTGGTGCGTCAGTCCGCGGACAGCGGGTGGGTGGGGATCCCGCCCGGGAGCGCGTTGACGCTGAACCGGCCGGTGCAGGTCCAGCCGGGGCGGGCGCGGGTGTTCCTGGTGGATCGCGGATCGGCGGCATCGCGAGAGAGCGGGACGAGTTGTGTGCTTGAGGTGCGGCGGATCGATGCAGAGGCGATCCAAACCATTCCGGCGGGGACGGTCGAGATTACGCGCGTGCAGGATTACATCGCGTTGGTGTCCAGCCGCGTGCCGACGCCGACCCTGGATCGGGGCGTGCGCTTTCAGCTCGCGGGCCACGGCGACAGCGGCGGGTCGCAGATGATCCGTCCGGGCTATCACTTCTGGCTCGACGACAGTCAGGATCCGAATCTGATGCGCATGACCTGTCTAGGGCGGCTCGATGACCCGGCCTATACGCGGGCTCCGACGCTTGCCGAGATCCAAGCCGTGTTGGGTGATGTCGCGACCTTGGAGGTGGCGCTGCCCGCGGTGCCTTGAGCCAAGTGCGTAGGGTGCGGTGAGGTACGAACCGTAGCTTGCCTCGACCGGACGGCGGGTCGGTGCGGTTCGTTCCTCACCACACCCTACATCGTGGTTGTGCCTCGCGTGGTTGGGCACGTTGATTTGAACCCGGTGAGACGCCGGCCGGGCATCGAGATCGTGGACCGAGCGGACGTCGTAGGGTGTGGTGAGGTACGAACCGCACCTTGCCTCGACCGGACGGCGGGTCGGTGCGGTTCGTTCCTCACCACACCCTACATTGCTGTTGTGTCTCGCCTGGTTGGGTAAACCGATTTGAACCCGGTGTGACGCCGGTCGGGCATCGAGGTCGTCGACCGAGCGGACGTCGTAGGGTGTGGTGAGGTACGAACCGCAGCTTGCCTCGACCGGACGGCGGGTCGGTGCGGTTCGTACCTCACCACACCTTACACGCGGTTGTGCCTCGCGTGGTTGGGCACACCGATTTGAACCCGGCGAGACGCCGGCCGGGCATCGAGATCGTCGAACGGAGCGGACGTCGTAGGGTGTGGTGAGGTACGAACCGCACCTTGCCTCGACCGGACGGCGGGTCGGTGCGGTTCGTTCCTCACCACACCCTACATTGTTGCTCTGGCGGGTATTTCGTTTGTGTTGACGAGCGGACGCGCAACACGCTCGCCGGGCGGTTTTGCCTCGCGTGGTTGGGCACAACCGACTCGACCGCGACCTTAGTGCGATGCCAGCCAGCTTTCGAGATCGTCGGCCGAGCGGAAGTCCAGCAGTGCCTCGCCCAATGCGCCGAGCTCACTGCCGGAGAGGGCTTGGATCCGCTTTCGGTGTTGCGGCGTCGGTGTGCCGCAGCGCCGCGTGAGTTGTCTCAAAACCAGTGCGCGTGCGGCTTCCTCGCGACCTTCCTCGCGGCCTTCCTCGCGGCCTTCGCTGAATACCTCTTGATAAAAGCGGGTCTTCTTCAAGTCGGTTTCGGGTAGGTGCAACATGGCTCGAATGTCCTCGCGGGTTCTCTGGGGGAATTTATACACCAAAATCGTCTCGATCAGATCGAGGGTCTCCAGCGGATCGGCGGTGGTGTCGCGCTCGGCGGCAAGGGCTCGCGCCTCGGCCGGAGCTTGTTCGGGGCTCAGGATAACCAGACGCGCCAAGCGGGCGTTGAAGCCGAGGTCTTGCGCATTGCTCAGATCGCAAAGGTAGACGCGTCGAAGCATCCCGCAATGAATGAGACTTTCGTAGGGGGTCATGATTCCGGTGTCGGCGCTGCGATCCGGGAACACCACGACGGCCTGCCAGGGGCGGGCGACGCGATGGCGGTATAGATACAGGAAGATCGCCGCCAGCCATCGGGCGTAAAAGGTCGGGCGGCCCTGGAACTGGGCCTCGGTGAAGATCAGCGGAGCATTGGCCTGCCCCGGCGGCGGGATCAGGACACCGTCGAGTCGGAAGGCGGTCTGCTTGACCTCGATCGCCCGCATGCGGTAAGCCGAGGGGTCGGGCACCGTCAGGCCGGCGAGGTCGAAGGCCAGCGCGGGACGTTCTTGAAACAGACGGTAAAACAGGGGATCGGTGTGCATGCGGCGGATCGACGTCAACAATGTGGTCTGTCGCGCAGTGTATACGAACCGTGCTTTTCTCGCCCGCCCCGGCGGCTCGGTCTGATGTCGGTTGTGCTGACGAGAGGAACCGCAACACGCCCGCCGGGCCGTTTTGCCTCGCGCGGTCGCGCGCAACGGATTGGAACCCGGTGAGACGCCGGCCGGGCATTGGGATCGTCGACCGGAGCGGAAGTCGTAGGGTGCGGTGAGGTACGAACCGCACCTTGCCTCGACCGGACGGTGGGTCGGTGCGGTTCGTTCCTCACCACACCCTACTGACAGGTTGGGCACCAGTAGGTGGATCGGGCGTGTTGACCGAGGGGCTCGCGCAACAGGCTTGTTCCGCAGCGAAAGCAGGGTTTTCCGGCGCGGCCGTAGACCCAGAGGATGCCGCGGCCGTCGTCGTCGGTGCGCGTGATCCGGGGGCCGCCGCCGAGGTTGTTGAGGAGGAGGCGTTCCGCGGTGCGGTAGAGTGCGGCGAAGGTTTCTTCGGAGATGTCGCCGAACCGGGCCCGCGGTTCGCAGCGCTCCAGAAAGAGGACCTCGGATTTGTAGACGTTGCCGATGCCGCTGGCGATGCGCTGATCGAGCAGCAGATCGACGAGCTCGGTCTCGGGAGCCAAGAGCGTGCGGGCGCGCTGGAGCAGAGACTCGGGGCTCGGTGCATCGCGGCTCAGGTCGGGTCCGAGACGCTCTGTCCGATCGCGTCTGGTGAAGCCGTGGGCTGCGAGGACTTCGATCTCTTTTGCGCTGAAGCAGACGTAGTCCTGTCCGGGGACGCTCAGGATGAGCGTGGCCCGATGCGCGGGCTTCTGCCAGGCCTGACCGGCCGGGTAACGGTGCCAGGAGCCGTACATCCCCAGGTGTACCCGCAGCGAGATCCCGCCTTCGAAGTCGATGAAGAGATGCTTGCCCTTGCTCGTCACCCGCAGAACGCGCTCCTGAGCGAACGCGGGGATTGCGCGCCCCGGCAGGCGGGCACCGACGAGACGCTGTCCGACCAAAGCGTCGGACAGGAAGGTCGCGAGCTTGTGGATGGTGTCGCCTTCGGGCATGGGTTGAGCTTCGATCCGACGGACAAAAAGACGCCCCGCGATGCGGGGCGTACGAACAAGGAGAACTCATCGTTGCAGTCCCTTCGAGTCTGTCGTGCGCCGAGGGTTCCCGTATCCGTCGGCCGGCCCGGATCGGCAAGGTCCCGGGGGTGCCGCGTCGGTCGGAGAGTCTGCCCGACCGCAATGGGCCAAAAAAAACCCCGCCGGAGGCGGGGAACACGACAAGGAGTCAGAGAGCCTACGAAACGGCTCGCGAGGTTCGATGTGCCCGCAGCTGAAAAGTTCGACAGAATCTGGTCGGATTTCCCGCACAGATCCTGTTGGTGGTTTGATGAGCCGCCGGCCATCAACCCTCGGTCATCCGCTTCGGGCCCGAGGACAACGCCGGAGTGCGCTGCCTCGGGTCGATGTCGTCCGGCTGCGATCGGCCGCGCTCGACGACGACCATTGCGTCTGTGCTGGTCCATTGCCTTGCTTTTCAGCGCGCCGAACGCCATGATCCGCCCTGAGCGAAAGCCCCGCGTTGTGTCCCCTCCGATTCGGAGTTTCACCCGACACGCGTTTTTCCGCACCGCTCGCCCTCACAGACCGACCCCGACCGAACGAGGCAACCCCGGTTGTGCGCTCGGAAACGGGTCTTCGGAGATTCGAAGAGTATGCTGATCAAAATCGGCGGGGATACCCTCGCCTTGGACGGTGATATCCGCCGTCATATCGAGACGGAAGTGGCCAAACTTGCAGCACGCTTCCCCGGCGAAGACTTGGAGGCTCAGGCCACGATCCAAGAGGAATTCGACCCGCTCCACGGACACCGCGTCCGCTGCGAGCTCTCCGCGAAGATCGCCCACGGGCGCCAAATCGTCGTCCGGGATGCCCGCAAGACCGCGAAGGAAGCCATCGACCAAGTCTTCGGGCTCGCGCGGCGCAACCTGCGACGCACGCGCAGTCAAATCAGTATCCCCCGCACGCCTCCGCACGGCGCCTTGAGCACGGGAACCCGTGCAATCGGGGGCTGATCCTCGAGACCTGATCCGACCGCGCAACGACGCCTGCGACGATTCCGATCGATTGGACCGATCCGCGTCTTGCGGTAGATCGACTCAGCTCGTTCTCAGCGTGGCCAACCCGGCATCGACTCGGATCACTTGGCCTGTCGTCATGCGGGCGTCCTCCAGCAGCCAAAGCGCGGCACCCGCAACGTCTTCGGGCTCTCCGATCGTGCGCAAGGGGTGCCGTTCGGCCGCCGCGGTGCGTTTCGAGTCGTTTCCGAGCAGGCGCTCGGCGAGCGGTGTCGCCGTCAGGGTTGGTGCGACGGCGTTCACCCGGATGCGCGGGGCGAGCTCGGCGGCAAGCGATCGTGTCAAGCCCTCCACCGCGCCCTTCGCACTTGCGATCGAGGCGTGGAACGGAAGCCCGGTGCCGACGGCGACCGTGCTGAACAGCACGATGCCGGCGGATTCCGCCGCCTTCAGCGCCTTCATCGCGCCCTGTATGGCCCGCACCGCACCGAGCAGATTGATCTCGAGGTCTTCGGTCCACTCCTTCTCGGCCAGTCGCTCGAAGGGGCGCAGTCGGATGGTGCCGGGGCAGTAGACGAGGCCGTCGAGTGTCGCCGGCAGTGCGTCCGCCGGGAAGTCGGTGGTTCGCACGTCCCAGTGCAGACTGGTGACCCCGGGGTGATCCGGCGCCGCTTCCGGGTGACGCGAGAGTTGAATCACGTGATGGCCGCGCTCGAGAAGCTTTCCGAGCAGTGCTGCGCCGATCCCGGACGTGCCGCCGACGATCAAATAGGTTTTTGGCATTTCGAGCCCCTATGAAACGGGTTGAGGTGTATCAGGGCAGGTTCAGGCGGGGCGAAAGTTTTGCAAGACCTGAACAGTACGCCTTGCGATCCTGGACAACATACGCACCTTCGCAAGGGACTCGACTCGATATCGGCCGGATGACCGTGCGTTGTCCGCCACATCCCATCAACGCGAAAGGAGGCTCATATGAAGGTTGCCATCATCGGCGGTACAGGTTTTGTCGGTACGAACATCGCTCGGCACCTGATCGATGCCGGTCATCGGCCTCGGCTTCTGGTTCGACCGGGCAGCGAGCAGAAGGTCGCGCGACCGGAGCACTGCGATATCGTTCTCGGCGACGTGGCCGATCCGGCCGCGCTCGATCGCTGCCTCGAGGGCTCGGATGCGGTGATATATCTGATCGGTATCCTGCGCGAGTTTCCGAGTCGAGGGATCACCTTCGACGCGCTGCAGCGCGTCGGTGTCGAGGACACGATCGCGGCGGCGAAACGGCAAGGCGTGGATCGGTTCGTCCTGATGAGTGCCAACGGGGTTCACGTCGAGGGCACGCCCTATCAGCGCAGCAAAGCCCTCGCCGAGGCGGCGCTCAAGGCATCCGGGTTGCGCTGGACCATCTTCCGCCCCTCGGTCATCTTCGGCGACCCGGACGGCCGGATGGAATTCTGCTCTCAGCTCAAGAAGGACATCATCGACAGCCCGATGCCCGCGCCCCTCTTCTACAGCGGGCTGATCCCCAAGAATGCAGGTGGGTTCGAGCTGGCACCGGTCCATATCGACGACGTCGCCGCCGCCTTCGTGCTGGCCTTGACCGAGTCGCGCACCGAGTCCCAGACCTACAGCCTGTGCGGTCCTCAGCGTCTGAGCTGGAAGGCGATCTTGACCACCATCGCCGCGGCGTCCGGCAAGACCAAGCTGATGTCGCCCGCCCCGGCCATGGCCATCAAGGCGACCGCGGGTCTGCTGGACCGTTACCCCTGGTTCCCGATCTCGCGGGATCAAATCAAGATGTTGATGGAGGGGAACGTCTGCTTCGAGAACGACAGTTTTGCCCGGCTTGGCCTGACCCCGACACCCTTCGGCGTCGATCAGCTGGGATACTTGAATCGTTGAACCGCGCCCGGCGGGGTATGCGCAGTCCGTTAAATTGGCTTGGCCACGCCGGCTCCGATCATTATCGGAGCCGGCGCGGTTTAAGGTCTTAAAAAATATAAAATTCTAAACCGCGTCTCCTCGAAGGCCCGTGGATGTGGCCAACGTCGAGCTGACGCGAACGTGTGCCTATCGCTCCGGACGCGGTTTAGGCGCGATCAGAGCTTGTCGAGATAGGACACGCCGCCGAGCTGCGCCATCTGGCGCCGGATCCAGCCGGCGCGGCGCTTCACGGTCGCCGAGGGTGTTTCGAGCCGATAGATGTTCGGGTTCGGCAGCACCGCGGCGATCAGGGCGGCATCCGACGCGCCCAAGGCCATCACCGGGCGGTCGAAGTAGCGCCAGCTCGCGGCCCCGACGCCGAACGTGTTCGGGCTGAGCTGGGCAATATTGAGGTAAACCTCCAGGATTCGCTCCTTGGGCCACAGCGTCTCGATCAAGAGCGTGAACCAGACCTCTAATCCTTTGCGAATCGGGTCTCGGCCGGACCAGAGGAAGAGATTCTTTGCCGTCTGTTGGCTGATGGTGCTCGCCCCGCGCAGCCGCTCTCCGGCCCGAAACCGCTGCCAGGCGCGCTCGATCTCGATGGTGTCGAAGCCGCCGTGGCCGGGGAAGCGTTGGTCTTCCGCAGCGATGACGGCGAGCTTGACGGGCCCCGGGATGACGGCCCAGTCGACCCACTCGTGAAAGATGTAGGGCGGGTCGCCGGGCTCGAAATGGGCGGAGATCCAGCGCTGCATCATGAAGGCCGAGGCGGGCGGGTCGACCCAGCGCAGGATCAACACGAGTACGACCGACAATGCCAGCAAGCCCGCCAGGCCGAGTCCGATCCGGCGCAACAGCAGTTTACGAGAGCGTCTTTTTCGAGCGGCCATGATTGCAGGTGATGGGAGCGGGTGGTCGGACCGCCTTGGAGCGATCCGCTGAAGACGCTTCGTCGAAGTATCCGGACCCCGATTCGGCGGGTCAAACCCAGCCTAAACCGCGTCCAGAGTGCAATGCGTCGTTTTCACGCTGTGTCGGGCTCAAGGATTTTTGCGACCTTTGTAGTGACGCGGTTTAGAATTTACTATTTTTTAATAGGATTAAGGCGATTTCCGGGAATCAACATCCCAATGCGCAGACGATTCGGCCGGAAGTGCCGCCAATGTCCGTCGCGCAGCGGCGACACCTCCCGGGATAGACGACTTGCAGTCGTCCTTTTCGAAGCGTCCTGAGTGCCGGCGGGGTCGCGGTCTACCCGACGCTCTAGGGCCGTCGGGCCGGCTGAAGAGGACGACTGCAAGTCGTCTATCCCGGGGAGCGCTGCTTCGTGACGCTTGGCGGCGTTGCGTTCGGCCGATCGAGTGAATCCGGCCTTAGATTTCCAGGCGCGCCGCCCAGGGCCGCCTCGAGCATGTCGATGAAGGTACGCGTCTTCGCCGGCATCAGACGGCGACCGGGGAACACCGCCCAGGCCGTTTGCGCCGGGAGCGACCATGCCGGGAGCACGCGACGCAAGTTGCCTCGCTCGGCATCGTGCGCGGCGTAACAGTCCGGGACGGCGGCGATACCGGCCCCGGCGCGGGCCAAGCGAACCAGGATGTCGGGCGAGTTCGCGGCGGTGCGGCCGCCCGGAAGCCCTTCCCAGTGCGCGGAGTCGGCGGTCAGGGTCCAACGCGTGGTTTCCCCGTCGCGCCCGACCAGGCACAAGGTCCGGTGGCGGAGCAGATCGTCCGGGGTCGCCGGATCGCCATGCTCGGCCAGGTAGCTCGGGGCTGCGTAGAGGCCGATCGGGAAGAGCGCGAGACGGCGCGCGGCGAGCAGCGCATCGTCCGGCAGTGCGCCGGTGCGCACCGCGATGTCGAAGCCCTCGCCGAGTAGATCCACCCGTCGCGGCGACAAATCCAGCTCCAGCGTCACCGCCGGGTGGCGTGCGATGTAGTCCGCCAGCATCGCGCTCAGCAGTAGGGTCGCGAAATCGCCCGGCATCGAGACGCGCAGCCGTCCGGTGGGGCGGGCCTGGCGATGCTCGGCGAGTGCCCGCACCGCGTCGACCTCCTCGGCGATCTGGCGTGCGTGCGCGAGCAGATGCTCGCCGAGCTCGGTCAAGGTCAGGCGCCGTGTGGTGCGCAGCATCAGGCGCTCGCCTAACCGGTCTTCGAGCAAGGAGATCCGGCGTGAGACCGTCGATTTGGGCAGGCCGATTCGCTCGGCAGCACGGCTGAAGCTCCCGGCCTCGGCGACGTGCGCGAAGATCAGGAGGTCGTTGGGTTCGAACTGTTCCATAAGTGGGACAATGTTATCCGATCAGGGCACTACTCGCGCCGTCTCGGCACCAATATATTGGTTATCAGATGAAACCCGATGCCGAGAGAGAACCGATGACGATTCTTCAGATCAATGCCAGTGCCCGCCGCGAAGGCGCCAACTCCACCCGAATCGCCGATGCGGTCGTCGCGCGTCTGCGCGCCGAGAACCCGTCGGCGCGCGTACAGGTCCGCGATCTGGCCAGCCAACCCCATCCGCTCCTGGACGAGACCGCGCTCGTTGCGCTCTCCACCCCGCCCGAGCAGCGCACGCCCGAGCAGGCCGCCCGCGTGGCGCTCGACGATGCCCTCATCGCCGAGGTGCAGGCGGCCGACGTGATCGTGCTCGGCGTGCCCATGTACAACTTCGGCGTTCCCGCGCAATTGAAGAACTGGATCGACGCCATCGCCCGCGTCGGCGTGACCTTCCGTTACACGGAGCAGGGGCCGGTCGGGCTGCTTGCGGGTCGGCGCGTCTATGTGGCGCTGGCGCGCGGCGGTCGGTACCGCGATACCCCGGCCGACAGCCAGGTGCCCTATCTGAAGACGATGCTGGGGTTCCTCGGGATGACCGACGTGCGGTTCATCTACGCCGAAGGTCTCAACATGGGACCCGAGTCCGCCGAGCGCGGTTTCGCCGAGGCCGAGGCCGATCTCGAGGCCGCCTTTGCCTGAGCCAAACACCCGTAGGGTGCGGTGAGGCACGAACCGCGCCATGCGCCGTTGCACGAGCCAAACACCCGTAGGGTGCGGTGAGGCACGAACCGCACCGTGCGCCCAATTCAGGAGTGATCCAGGTGAAAGAAACCATTTTTCAAACCGAGTCGGTCACGCAATCTCGCCCGATCGAACGACTGGTCGCCGGCCAGGCGACCACCGACGGTGCCGGCGTGAACCTGATCCGCGTGCTGACCCAGCCGTTGCAGCAACGGCTCGATCCCTTCCTGATGCTCGACGCCTTCGGCAGCGATGATCCGGACGACTATATCGCAGGCTTTCCGGATCACCCGCACCGCGGATTCGAGACGGTCACCTACATGATCGCCGGGCGCATGTTGCATCGCGACAGTGCCGGGCACGAGGGTCTGATCGAGACCGGCGGCGTCCAATGGATGACCGCGGGCAGCGGTCTGGTCCATTCCGAGATCCCGCAGCAGGCGCAAGGGCGTATGGAAGGCTTCCAACTTTGGCTCAACCTGCCTGCACGCGAGAAGATGATCCCGCCCTGGTATCGCAACTTCACCGCGAACGAGCTGCCGCGCTTCCGGACCGAGGCGGGCGTGGCGGTCACGGTCATCGCCGGGGTGACCCACGGCGTGACAGGCGCCGTGACGCGCGAGACGACGGCACCGCTGTTCCTGGATCTGCATCTGCCGGCGGGTGCACGGTTCGAGCAGGCGCTTCCGATCGAGCAGAATGCCTTCATCTATGTATACCGAGGGGCGGTCGGTATTGCCGGGCAGTCGGTCCCGTCGCAGCGCATGGCGATTCTCGCCAACGATGCGCACACCGACGGCGTTGCCATCGAGGCAGCCGAAGAGGCACGGGTCCTGCTGATCGCGGGCCATCCGCTGCGCGAGCCGATCGCCCAGCATGGCCCCTTCGTCATGAACACCATGCAAGAGATTCAACAAGCGGTGCGTGACTACAGTGCCGGGCGTTTGGCCTGAGCGACGAGTACGCATCTCAACGGAGCTTACGAATGCAGAACTTTGTCTTCCACAATCCCACCCGGATCCTCTTCGGCGAAGGTCAGATCGCGGCGATCGGCCCGGAGATCCCGAGCGGCGCCCGGGTGCTGATCACCTACGGCGGCGGCAGCGTCGTGAAGACAGGCACCCTGGCCGAGGTGAAGGCCGCGCTCGGAGACATCCCCTTTCTCGAGTTCGGCGGCATCGAGCCGAATCCGACCTACGAGACCCTGATGCAGGCCGTCGAGCTCGCACGCCGCGAGAAGGTCGACTTTCTGCTCGCCGTCGGCGGCGGATCCGTGATCGACGGAACCAAGTTCATTGCCGCGGCCATCCCCTTCGAGGGCGAGCCCTGGGATATCCTCGCCAAGCATGCGCCGATCGCCCGTGCGGTTCCGTTCGGAAGCGTGCTGACACTGCCGGCGACCGGCTCCGAGATGAATGCGGCCTCGGTGATTACGCGAAGCGCGACGCGCGACAAACTCGCCTTCATCGATCCGTCGGTCTTCCCGCGCTTCTCGGTGCTGGACCCGACCAAGACCTACACCTTGCCGCCGCGTCAGATCGCCAATGGCGTGGTCGACGCCTTTGTCCACATCGCAGAGCAATACCTGACCTATCCGGCCGATGCGAAGGTGCAGGACCGTTTCGCCGAGGGTCTGATGCTGACCCTGATCGAGGAGGGCCCCAAGGCGCTGGCCGAGCCCGAGAACTATGCGGTGCGTGCCAACCTCATGTGGACCGCGACCCTGGCGCTGAACGGACTCATCGGCGCCGGCGTGCCGCAGGATTGGGCGACCCACATGGTCGGGCACGAGATCACGGCGTTGCACGGGCTGGATCATGCCCAGACCCTGGCCGTGGTCCTGCCGGCGATGTTGCAGGTCAGGCGGTTCGACAAGCGCGGGAAGCTCCTGCAATACGCCGGACGGGTCTGGGGTCTGCGCGAGGGCGATGAAGACGCGCGCATCGATGCGGCCATCGAGCGCACACGCGATTTCTTCGAGTCGCTCCAGGTCCCGACACGCCTCTCGGGCTACGGGATCGGCGCCGAGGCGATCGCACCGCTGGTCGATCAGCTCGAGCGTCACGGCATGACCGCGCTCGGCGAGAGACAAGATGTCGATCTCGCACGCTCGCGAGAGGTGTTGGAGCTGGCGCTCTAAGACCGATTCCCCCGGGATCGTCGACTTGCAGTCGACCTCTTTCGCCGGCCTAGCGGCCGGCGGGTCGACTGCAAGTCGACGATCCCGGGGGGGTGCTTCGCAGCACATGCCCATCGCGCCCGTGTCTGCTATGATTCGCCCTCATTTCAGACACCCGCTCGCGCGCCCGGCCGATCGAAACGGCTTGCGTGTACGCCTGCCGCGCGCTCTTCACCCTATCCCCGGGCGACCTCCAGCTTCATGACAGACCTCAGTCATATCCGAAATTTTTCGATCATCGCCCATATCGATCACGGCAAGTCGACCATCGCCGACCGCTTTATCCAGCACAGCGGTGCCTTGACCGCGCGCGAGATGTCGAGCCAGGTGCTCGATTCGATGGATCTGGAGCGCGAGCGCGGGATCACGATCAAGGCGCAGAGCGTCACGCTCGACTTCAAGGCGCGCAACGGCGAGATCTATCAGCTGAACTTCATCGACACGCCCGGGCATGTCGACTTCTCCTACGAGGTCTCGCGCTCGCTCGCCGCCTGCGAAGGCGCGCTGCTGGTGGTGGATGCCGCTCAAGGCGTGGAGGCGCAGAGCGTCGCCAATTGCTACACCGCCATCGAGCAGGGGCTCGAGGTCCTGCCGGTCCTGAACAAGATCGATCTGCCCTCGGCCGAGCCGGAGCGTGTGATCAAGGAGATCGAGGAGATCATCGGTCTGGATGCCGAGGATGCTCTGCGGGTCAGTGCCAAGACGGGCGAGGGGATCCCGGAGCTGCTCGAAGCCCTGGTTCAACGCATCCCGCCGCCGCGCGGCGACGTGAACGCGCCGCTGCAGGCGCTGATCATCGATTCCTGGTTCGACCCCTATGTGGGCGTGGTCTCGCTGGTGCGTGTGGTCAACGGCGAGATGCGCCGTCGCGACAAGATCCTGATCATGTCGACCGGACGCACGCAACAGGTCGATGCGGTCGGCGTCTTCACGCCGAAGAAGACCGAGCGCGACCGTCTGGGCGCCGGCGAGGTCGGGTACATGATCGCCGGCATCAAGGAGATCGACGGCGCGCCGGTCGGCGACACCATCACCCGCCCGGATGCCCCGGCACCCAAGCTGCCCGGATTCAAGGAGGTGCGCCCGCGGGTCTTCGCCGGGCTCTATACCGTGATTTCCGACGACTACGAAGACCTGCGCGAGGCGCTCGGCAAGCTGCGGCTCAACGATGCTGCGCTGAACTACGAGCCCGAGGTCTCTCAGGCGCTGGGTTTCGGCTTTCGCTGCGGCTTCCTCGGCATGCTCCACATGGAGATCATCCAGGAGCGCCTCGAGCGCGAATACAATCTGGACCTGATTACGACCGCGCCCACGGTGGTCTACGAGGTGCTGCGCTCGGACGGGGCGCTCATCAAGATCGACAATCCGGCCAACCTGCCGGACCCCGGTCAGATTCGCGAGGTCCGGGAGCCCATCATCGAGGCGCATATCCTGGTGCCGCAGGATTATCTGGGCTCGGTGATTACGCTGTGTATCGAGAAGCGCGGGGTGCAGAAGCAGATCCAGTATCTCGGCGGTCAGGTCCAGGTGAGCTACGAGTTGCCGTTGAGCGAGGTGGTGCTGGATTTCTTCGATCGACTGAAATCGGTCAGCCGGGGCTACGCCTCGTTTGAATACGAGTTCAAGCGCTTCCAAGCCGCCGATCTGGTCAAGCTCGATGTGCTGATCAATGGCGACAAGGTGGACTCGCTCTCCTCGATCGTGCACCGCGCACTCTCGCAGAGCCGCGGTCACGACATCACCGTGCGGATGAAGGATCTGATCCCGCGCCAGATGTTCGAGGTCGCGATTCAGGCCGCGATCGGTACCAAGGTCATTGCACGCACCACGGTGAAGCCGCTGCGTAAGAACGTCACGGCCAAGTGTTACGGCGGCGACGTGAGCCGCAAGCGCAAGCTGTTGGAAAAGCAGAAGGCCGGCAAGAAGCGCATGAAGCAGGTCGGGCGCGTGGAGATCCCGCAGGAGGCGTTTCTTGCGGTGCTTCAGGTCGGCAAAGATAATTGAACCGCGTCCCGCGTGATCTGCGACGGTGTGCGTTGGATCGGCCTTGCGGGGGCCGATGAACGTTTGAATCGACGCGGTTCAAGTGATTAGGGGATTATTTTAAGGCGTCGGATCGGAGGCGGTCGGTATTCTCGAATCCGGGATGCCTGTCGCAGGTCGGGTGGACGAGCGAGAGCGAAGTTTGGCGAACCCTGCACCGGTGCTGGTGGACTGCGCTGCGCTTGTCCACCCTACGGCGCTTGTCCACCCTACGGTGCTTGTCCACCCTACGGCGCTTGTTCACGCTGCGGCGATGAGAATGAAGCACCGAGAACCGATCGCAGCGTTATCTATGGATCACCGAGAGATTTTATAAACCTACCCATGAATTTCGATTTCCCTGCCTTCTTGGTATTGGCGTCCGTCGTGACCGGCGGGATTTGGCTGGTCGATGCGGTGATGTTCGCGCCGCGCCGGCGTCGATTGGCCCAAGCTGCGGTCGGCGGCGGCGTGCTCACGGACGGGTCCAAGCCGGCCTACAAGGAACCGGTCTTGGTCGAGTATGCGCGCTCCTTTTTTCCGGTCATCTTCGCCGTTTTGGTGCTGCGCTCCTTTCTGGTCGAGCCGTTTCGGATCCCGTCGAACTCCATGATGCCGACGCTGTTGACCGGCGATTTCATCCTGGTCAACAAGTTCGCATACGGGTTGCGGTGGCCGGTGCTCAACTCCCGATTCCTCGAAATCGGCGACCCTCAGGTCGGCGACGTCGTGGTCTTCAAGTTCCCGCAGGACACCTCGGTCGACTACATCAAGCGTGTGATCGGTGTTCCGGGCGACGAGATCGCTTACCAAAACAAGACCATCTATCGCAACGGCGAGCCGGTCGCGCAGCTGCCGATCGGTCGCTATACGGGTGTCGGGTCGGGCGCGGAAATGACCGGCGCGCGCGAGGCGCTCGAGCAGCTCGGCGAGGTCGAGCATCGGATCCTGACCCGACAGAACGCGCCGGACCTGCCGCCGGGATGCCGGGTGCTGGCCTATGGGCCGATCAAGGTCCCGGAAGGTCAATATTTCGTGATGGGCGACAATCGCGACAACAGCAACGACAGCCGGTGCTGGGGCTTCGTGCCTCAAGACAACCTGGTCGGCAAGGCGTTCGGTATCTGGATGCATTGGGACGGGCGTCGCGACGGTTCCCCGATCGCGTGGGGGCGTCTCGGCAACGGGATCGATTGATCCGATCAGGACGGACCGGAGCGCCAGCTGCGGTCCTCGAGGAGGTGCTTATGAGATCGCGTCTGCACGGCCGTCAAAACGGGGCAGGGATGTTGTCGATCCTTGTCATCCTTTCGCTGATCATCTTTTTCGTGACCATTGCGTTCAAGCTCGGGCCGGCATACATGGGTTTTTGGACGATCAAATCCGTCATGGACAACGTCGCGGAGCAATCGACACCGATCACCGGCGGCGCGCGCGAGATCGCCAATCAGATCGGCAAGCGGCTCGACATCAACAGCGTCAGTCAGGTGAGCGTCAAGGATTTCAAGATTCGGCGTACCGGCGAGAACCTCTACGAGGTGTCCCTCGACTACGAGCAGCGCCAGCATCTTTTTTTCAACATCGACACGGTCTTGACCTTCGCCTATCAGGTGGAGGTGAAGGGCCAATGAGCGACGATCTTACGAAGGTCGGTCAGTGAACGCCGATCCCCTGAGGCTCGCCCGGCGCATCGGACACGAGTTCACGCGCGAGGAGCTTCTCCTGCAGGCGTTGACTCACCGCAGCGCAGCATCCGCAAACAACGAGCGTCTGGAGTTTCTCGGCGATGCCTTGATCGGTTTCGTCATCGCGGAGGCGCTCTGGAAGCGCTTTCCCGAGGCGGACGAGGGGACCTTGAGCCGGATGCGCGCGTCTTTGGTCAAGCGCGAGACCTTGGCTGCGCTGGCCCGTGGACTCGATCTCGGTGACTACCTGCATCTGGGGGCCGGGGAGCTGCGCACCGGCGGCTATGCCCGCGACTCGATCCTGGCCGATGCCTTCGAGGCCCTCTGGGGGGCCGTTTACCTGGACGCGGGATTTACGTCCGCACGAGAGCTGGTCCTGCGTCTGTTCGCCACACGCTTGGCGCAGACCAGCGCGACGCATGCCGGGAAGGACCCCAAGACGCAACTCCAGGAATGGCTCCAGGCGCAGCGCCGGCCGCTTCCCGAATATGCGGTCGTGGCCACCGGCGGCGATCAACATGCCCAAACCTTCGTGGTCAGTTGCACGCTCTCCGACGCGGATCTCGGTACCCGCGCAGAGGGCGGCACCCGACGCGGTGCAGAGCAAGCGGCGGCACACGCCATGCTGGAGCAGCTGAAGAATGCCTGAAATCATCGTCGGTCGTTGCGGGACCGTGGCCATCATCGGACGGCCGAACGTCGGCAAGTCGACCTTGCTCAACCGGCTGATGGGGCAAAAGCTCGCCATCACCTCCCACAAGGCGCAGACCACGCGTCACTCGATCCTCGGCATCAAGACACGCCCGGAGGGCCAGATCCTTTTTGTCGATACCCCCGGCATCCATCAGCGCGGGGCGAATGCGCTCAACCGGTATCTGAATCGTGCAGCCCGCACGGCGATCAGCGATACCGACCTGGCGCTCTTCGTGGTGGAGGCGTTGCGCTGGACAGACGAGGACGCTGCGGCACTCGAAGCCATCGCGATCGCCGGCGTGCCCGTGATTGCGGCCGTCAACAAGGTCGATCGGGTCGCGAGCAAAGAGGATCTGCTGCCCTACCTACAGGATCTCGGTCAGCGTCACCCCTTTGTGGACCTGATCCCGGTCTCCGCGGCGAACGGGGATCAGGTCGAGGTGCTCGAGCTTGCCCTGCTGCGCGGTCTGCCCGAGGGCGAGCCGGTGTTCCCCGAGGATCAGATCACGGACCGCTCCGAGCGTTTCTTTGCCGCCGAGCTGGTGCGCGAGCAACTGGTACAGCGTTACGGCGAGGAGCTGCCCTATCGCACGACCGTGGAGATCGAGCGCTTCGAGGCGGTCGGCGGACGTTACCGGATCAATGCGCTGATCTGGGTGGAGCGCCAGAGCCAGAAGGCCATCATCATCGGTCGGCAGGGCGAGGCCCTGAAGGCCGCCGCCACGCAGGCGCGCCTGGAGATGCAGAAGCTGTTCGGCTGCCCGGTGCATCTCGAGGTCTGGGTGAAGGTGAAGAAGAGCTGGTCGAGCGACGAGGCCGCCCTGGGGCGTCTCGGCTATGGAGACGGGCCCTCGGACGGGCGCGGGGGCGGTTGAGTCGGTGCGGTGAACGCCCGCGGGTCTTTGTTTCAGGCCTTCGTGCTGCATCGGCGCGATTACGGCAACAGCAGTCTCCTGCTCGAGGTGTTCGCCGCCGGGCGAGGGCGATTTCCCGCGATCGCCAAGGGCGCGCGCCGACCGCGGCATCCGACCAGCGCCTTGCTCCAGCCGTTCCAGCCCCTGTGGTTGGACGCCATCGGCCGCGGCGAGGTCTTGACCCTGACCCGGGTCGAGGCTGCCGGGCCGGCGATCGGACTGCTCGGGCGTCCGCTGTTTTGCGGCTTTTATCTCAATGAGCTGTTGGTTCGCCTGCTCGGTCGCGATGATCCGCACGATCCCCTGTTCGCCTTCTATTCCGCCGCGCTGACAGGCTTGGCGAGTGGCGAGGACCTTGAAACCCTGCTCCGTCAGTTCGAGATTCGGCTGCTCGACGAGCTCGGTTATGCGCTCGCTCTGGATGTCGAGACCGACAGCGAACGGCCGGTCGCGCCCGACGGGGTTTACGTGCTCGTCCCCGGACAGGGCATGCGGCGGGCCCGAGCGGACGATCGCGACGGCCGCATTTCCGGCGCGACTTTGCTCGCATTGGCGCAAGGCAACCGGTTGGCCCCGGATCAGCTGCGCGAGGCCCGGGCACTTCTGCGACGCCTTCTGGAGCCCCATCTCGGGGGGCGTGAGTTGAAGAGCCGCGAGCTGTTTCGGCGCTTTGTCGTTACCTCCGCCCCGAATGCCGGTATCACGAATCGGAGTCTTGAATCTTGACCAGTCAAACCACTGCCGGGGTCCTGCTCGGCGTCAACATCGATCATGTCGCCACCATTCGCCGGGCGCGCGGGACCCGTTATCCGGAGCCGATCCAAGCGGCACTCGTCGCAGAGCAAGCAGGTGCGGATTCGATCACGCTGCATCTGCGCGAGGATCGTCGCCACATCCAGGAACGCGATGTGGAGCTGCTGTGCGGCATCCTGCAAACCCGGATGAATCTGGAGATGGCGGCGACCCGGGAGATGGGCGACATTGCCTGTCGTCTGAAACCGGCCGATTGCTGCCTGGTGCCGGAGCGGCGCGAGGAACTCACGACGGAAGGCGGCCTGGACGTGCACGGGAATCGGCCGCACCTGCGTGATTTTTGTGCACGCCTGGCCGCGTCCGGGATCCGGGTCTCGCTGTTCATCGACGCCGATCCGGAGCAGATCGAGGCCGCGCACGCCGTCGGTGCACCCGTGATCGAGATCCACACCGGGCACTATGCCGACGCCGAGACCGCAGCGGCACGTGCGGACGAGCTGGCCCGCATTCGACGCGCGGTGAACCTCGGGCTCTCGCTCGGCCTGCACGTCAATGCCGGGCATGGTCTCGATTACCACAACGTCAAGGCCATCGCTGCCATTCCCGGCGTGCGCGAGCTCAATATCGGACATGCCATCGTGGCCCGAGCGATCTTCTCGGGCCTCGATCGAGCTGTTCGGGACATGAAGGGCGTGATCGATGCGGCGGTGGCCGCAGGGCCCTGATGCGTGTGCCTCGACCGTCTCGATTAGCGGGGGCGCGGTTCAAAATGGTATACTTTTTAATCTCTTAAATCGCGCCAGCTCCGGCGGCCGTCAAGTCTGCCGGGGCCGATCTCCTTCAAAAACATCGCATACCGCACTCGGCGCGGTTTAGACTGTGCGGCGGGACGAGGGGTCCCGTCGGTGATTCCGCTGCGCTATGCCTACCGAAACGCTTATCCTGGTCCTTGCCATCGATCGCGGTGCGGGTCCCGCTCCGCTGACCGAGCACCGTACGAAAGCGGCGGTGCCCTTCGGGGGCAAGTTCCGCGTGATCGACTTTACCTTGGCGAACTGCCTGCATTCGGGATTGCGACAGGTCCTGGTGCTGACGCAGTACAAGAGTCACTCGCTGCACAAGCACCTGCGCGATGGCTGGTCGATCTTCAATCCGGAGCTGCGCGAGTTCATCACCCCGGTTCCGCCGCAGATGCGCGAGAGTCAGGAGTGGTACGCCGGTCCCTTCGACGCCATCCGTCAGAATCGCTATCTGATCGAGCGCAGCCGTGCCCGGCAGATCCTGGTCTTGGACGGAGGCGCCGTCTACCGCATGGATTATGCCGAGCTGGTGCGCGCGCATGCGGAGTCGAAGGCCGAGATCACGGTCGCGGTTCGCGCGGTCGACGGGCGCGGCTCGGGAACACAGGCGTGTGTCGAGCTGACCGAGGGCGAGCGCATCGCCGGTTTCGGTCGACCGGCATCGCCGCCGGTCGAGAATGCCCTCGCTGCACCCGTGCCGGAAGAGGCCGAGCGCTTGGAGACCATGGGCGTCTATGTCTTCGATCGTGATTTCCTGCTCGAAGAGATGATGCGTCTGGATCAGGCCCGCCGGGATGACGGCGTGGTTGCCGACACGGATTTGGCGCTGGATATCGTCGCCCCCGTCGTCGCCGATCGCCGCGTTGTCGCCTATCGTTTCGGCCAGGACCGCGGGCGCGTGACCCCGGATCGCTACTGGTGCGATCTCGCCTCGATCGACGCCTATTACCAGGCGAATATGGCCCTGTTGCGCGCCGAGCCGCCTCTGGATCTCTATCAGGCCGACTGGAACATCCACACCTATCAGGGTCAGTATCCGCCGGCCCGCACGGTTCCGGGCGCAACGAGCGGGAACGAGGGCATCTTCGTCAACTCCATGCTGGCCGCCGGCACCGTGATCAGCGGGGGCGGGGTCAATCACTCGGTCCTCTTTCCGAAGGTGCGGGTCCAGGACGGGGCCATCGTGGAGGCCTCCATCCTGTTCAACGGCGTGACGATCGGAGAGGGCGCGCACCTGCGCAACTGCATCGTCGAGAAGGACGTGGAGATCCCGCCGAGGATGCAGATCGGTCACGATCCGAAGAGCGATCGCGAGCGTTTCACCGTCTCCGAGAAGGGTGTGGTGGTCGTGACCAAGAGCCCCTGAGTGAACGCCGAGCAGCTGCTGCGCGTGTATGGGATGCTGCTCGAGGCCTTCGGCGAGCAGGACTGGTGGCCCGCGCAGAGCGCCTTCGAGGTGATGATCGGGGCCATCCTGACGCAAAATACCGCCTGGACGAACGTCGAGCGCGCATTGGAGCGTCTGCGTTTGCGCTCTTCGCTCGATGCCGAGTCGATCCTCGCTTTGGATCCGCCTGAGCTTGCCGACGCGCTGCGACCCTCCGGGTATTTCAACGTCAAGTCGCAACGGGTGCGCGGTTTTTGCGCGGCCTATCTGGAGGCCGGCGGGCATCCCGGGCTGGCTGCATTGGCGACGCCCGATCTGCGCGCTCGCCTCTTGGCGATCAAAGGGATCGGCCCCGAGACCGCGGACGATATCCTGCTCTACGCGTTCGACCGCCCCGTCTTCGTCGTCGATGCCTACACGCGCCGGATCTTCGAACGCCTGGGTTTGCTCGCCGGCGGAGAGACCTACGAGGTCATTCGTCGTGGCTTCGAGCAGGCACTCGGCCCTGACGTGCCGATGCTCAAGGAGTACCATGCGCTCATCGTGTCGCAGGGCAAAGAGGTCTGTCGGACGCGTCCCGCATGCGAGCGTTGCGCATTGCGCCGGACCTGCGCCGCGGCAGCGCCGAGTCCCTCGGATTCATCCACTTCATCGCGCAGCTCGCATCGGCGTCGGCGCGGGACAACAGCATCAGAAGAGACCCAATGATCGAGCTACGGACCTACGTCTTCATCGATTCGCTTCAGCCGCAGCTCGCCGAGTATTTGGGCACCGTCTCGCAAGGCTTTCTGCCGGTGCCGGGGGACGCCTGTCTCTGGATCGAGGTTGCGCCGGGGATGGCGGTCCATCGACTGACGGATATCGCACTGAAGGCGACGCGTGTCCATCTCGGCCAGCAGGTGGTGGAGCGTGCCTTCGGATCCATGGTCATCCACCACCGCGATCAGAGCGACGTCCTGGACGCCGGTCGAGCGGTCTTGAACGCGCTCGATGCGACCGAGGGCGCCCGCAAGACCTGCCGAATCGCTTGGAGGGAGACGATCCGCTCGATTACCCCGGACCACGCGGTCCTGATCAATCGGCAGGATCGTCGTGGATCCATGATCCTGCCCGGCCAGAGCATGTTCTTTTTGGAGACCGAGCCCGCCGGCTATGTCGTGTATGCCGCCAACGAGGCGGAAAAGGCATCGAACGTCACCCTGATCGACGTGCGTGCGGTCGGTGCATTCGGGCGTCTGACCCTGGCCGGGCGCGAGGCCGACATCGATGCGGCCGGGAAAGCCGCCGTCGCTGCAATCCAAAACCTCTCGAGGGTCTGAGGCCGCGCCGATTCCGCGCCGCACCGGTTGAATGCGGCTCGCTCCTCGCCGCAGCCGGCGCAGATCCGAATCCCCGGCGCTCGAATGCGCCCGGACGGTTCATTTCCTCGATCGACACCCCAATCGCTTCCACCGATGCCGAGACTCGACAACACCAGCTTCTATCTCGACTCGCTCACCTCGCACGGCGAGACCGCCAAAGGCGTGCAGTGGCAGTCGACCCAAAGCCAAGAGCTGCGCTTCAAGGTGCTGCGCGAGATCCTGCCCGAGGATCTGTCCGAGTTGACCCTGGTCGATGCGGGCTGCGGATTCGGCGATCTCCATCGCTACCTCGATCGATGCAACAGCCTGCCCGGGCGCTACATCGGACTGGATGTGATGGAACCGATGGTGGAGGCCGCACGCCGTCGCACCGGATGCGAGATCCGGGTCTGCAATGTCTTGGAGGATCGGCTTCCGCACGCCGACTACTATCTTTGCAGCGGTGCCATGAATAACCTGACCCGCGAGGAGACGTGGGAGTTTATCCGCCGTTGCTTTGCTGCATCCCGGCACGGTTTCATCTTCAATTTGTTGAAGGGAACGGACGGTCCGGGTAGCTATAACTATCAGCAGCCGCGCGATCTTCACGGCTTGGCACTGGAGTTGGATGCGGAGCCGCATTTGAAGGAAGGCTATCTGAGCGGTGATTTCACGATGGGCTTTCTGAAGTAGGTCTTCGATGCTTCAGCTTTTTGCGATTGCCGCCGGCGGGGCACTCGGTGCACTGGCACGCTACGGGATGTCGAACGGTGTTTACGCGTGGCTCGGCCGGGGCTTTCCTTGGGGGACCTTGGCGGTCAATCTGCTCGGCTCTTTCCTGATGGGCCTCTTGTTCGTCCTCTTGATCGAGCGCTTGAGTTGGGCGCCCGAATGGCGCGGTGCGATCCTGATCGGCTTTCTCGGCGCTTTTACGACGTTTTCCACCTTTTCGATCGAGACGCTGAATCTATTGGAGGAGGGGTCCTTGCTGACGGCCTTTCTCAATATGCTTGTCAGCGTTTGGCTCTGTATTGTTGTCTGTTGGGTCGGGGTGATCCTCGGGAGGTCGCTATGAGTCGGGTCGAGGCGCTCATGGTTCGGATCTATCTGTCCGAGTCCGATCATGCGCTCAAGGCGGTGCTTGCCTGTCTGCACGACGAGCTCCGCGTTCGAGGCGTCACCGTCATGCGCGGGATCGAAGGGTATGGGGCGTCCGGGAAACGGCACGGCGCATCTCTGATCGATCTCTCGCTCGACCTGCCCTTGGTCGTCGAGTTTTTCGATCGACCCGAAAAGGCCGCGGCGGCGATTGCTCGAGTCGAGCGCTTCGTCGGTCCGGGCCATCTCGTCTCTTGGCCGATTACTGTTGAATTCGAGGAATCCGAATGTTAGATCCACGCCTGCTGCGCAACCGGTTGGACGAGGTTGCTGCGCACCTGTCACGTCGCGGTCTGGTCCTGGATACCGCGCGCATCGAGTCGTTGGAGGCCGAGCGCAAGGCCTTGCAGGTCGAGGTTCAGTCGCTGCAGAACGAGCGCAACACCCGCTCGAAGGCGATCGGGAAGGCCAAGGCGTCCGGTGCCGACATCGGGCCCTTGCTGGCCGAGGTCTCCGACCTCGGCGAGCGTCTGAAGGCATCCGAGGTGCGGCTCGACGAGATCCAGTCGGCCGTCGAGGAGATCGCCCTGGGGCTGCCCAACCTGCCCGATCCGAGCGTGCCCGACGGGCGCGACGAGCGCGAGAATCGCGAGGAGCGGCGCTGGGGCGAGCCGCCGAGCTTTGGCTTCCAACCGCGTGATCATGTCGACCTCGGCGCCTTCAACGGCTGGATGGACTTCGACCTTGCTGCGAAGCTCACGGGCTCGCGCTTCGTGGTCTTGTCCGGTCCGCTCGCGCGTCTGCATCGGGCGCTGATCCAGTTCATGCTCGACACCCACACCGCAGAGCACGGCTATACCGAGGTCTATGTTCCCTATCTGGTGAACGCGGAGAGTCTCTACGGGACCGGCCAGCTTCCCAAGTTCGAGCAGGATCTCTTCAAGGTCCCGGGCGAGCGCGATCTCTATCTGATCCCCACCGCGGAGGTGCCGGTCACCAATCTCTTGCGCGACCTGATCCTCGAGGCGGGCGAGCTGCCGCGCAAATGGGTCGCCCACACACCCTGCTTTCGCAGCGAGGCCGGTTCCTACGGCAAGGACACCCGCGGGATGATCCGCCAACACCAGTTCGAGAAGGTCGAGCTGGTCCAAGCCGTGCGGCCCGAAGGCTCGCTCCAGGCCCTCGAAGACCTGACCCGGCATGCCGAGTCCATCCTTCAACGTCTCGGGCTCGCCTATCGCGTGGTCTCGCTCTGTTGCGGTGATCTCGGATTTTCCTCGCGCAAGACCTACGATCTCGAGGTCTGGTTGCCCGGCCAGGAGACCTATCGCGAGATCTCCTCCTGCAGCAACTTCGGCGACTTTCAGGCCCGTCGACTCCAAGCCCGCTGGCGTAACCCCGAGACCGGCAAGCCCGAGCTGCTCCACACGCTCAACGGCTCCGGCTTGGCGGTCGGTCGCACGCTGGTCGCGATTCTGGAGAACTATCAGAAGGCGGACGGGCGCATCGTCATCCCCGAGGTGCTGCGGCCTTACATGGGCGGGCAGGACGTCTTGGGGTAACCTCCGCGAGGAGGCGCGAGGCCCGGCGATGTGACCTAAACCGCGTCCAGAGCGAGATGCTCACTTTCGCGTGAACTCGAAGTTGGGTGCATCCACCGCTCTTCGCAGAGACGCGGTTTAGAATGTTATATTTTTCAAAATCTTAAACGGCGCCGGCTCCGACAATGATCGGGGCCGCTGCGGCCAAGCCAATTCAACAAACTACGCAGACCGCGCCGGGCGCGGTTTAAGATCGCACGGATTAGGGCACGACGGAGGAACCCTGCGCGTGCTTCGCGAGACAGATCGAGCACAACTCGAGTCGAAGCTGCTCGAGACGCAAGGGTTTGCTGATAAAGCCGGCCATGCCGGCCTCCAGCGCCTTGGCCCGATCCTCCGGGAAGGCATTCGCGGTGAGGGCAACGATGCGCGGCTGGCGGGGCAGATCCAGCGCACGGATCCGCTGCGTGGTCTCGAGGCCGTCCATCTCGGGCATGATGAAGTCCATCAAAATCACGTCGTAGTCGTTCTGCTGAACCATCTCCAGTGCTTCGGGACCTGAGGCGGCAATCTCCGACTGATGTCCGAGGCGCTCGGCCATGCGCCGTGCAAGCAATCGGTTGACGGGATTGTCATCGACGATCAGAAGGCGAATGCTTGGCGCCGTGCATCGACAGAGGGTCTCGTCATCGGCGCCATCGCGGGCGCTCGGCACGTCGCTAGCCCGCTGAAGCTGTACATCGAACGCGAAAACGGACCCTTCTCCGGGGGCGCTGCGGCAGGCAATCTCTCCGCCCATCTCGTGCACCAGCCGATGGCAAATGGCCAACCCGAGTCCGGTGCCTCCGAAATGTCGGCTGGTCGATGCATCCGCCTGGGAAAACGGCTGGAACAGACGCGCCTGCTGCTCGGCGTTCATGCCGATGCCGCTATCCACGACGCGCACTTGCAGGCGCCAGCCGTCGGGCATCTCGTTCGCTTCCGCCTCGAGGCGCACCTCTCCGCGCAGGGTGAATTTCAACGCGTTGCCGATGAGATTGGCGAGCACCTGCCTCAAACGAAGGCGATCTCCGACGACCCACTGCGGCAGAGGCATAAGCTGACTATGAAGTCGCACGCCGCGAGGAGCTGCTTGTGCCTCGAACGAGCGCAGGGTGCTCTGCAAGAGATCGGCAGGATCGAAGACTTCCTGCTCCAGTTGCAGTTTTCCTGCCTCGATCTTGGAGAAATCGAGGATGTCGTTGATCAACGCGAGCAGATTGCGCCCGTTATCGTGAATCAGCGAAACCTGTTCCTGATGCTCGGGCGCCAAAGACTCGAGCGACAGGAGCTCGGACATGCCGATGACCGCATTCAGCGGCGTGCGGATCTCATGGCTCATCACCGCCAGAAAGTCGCTCTTCGCGCGGACCGCCTCCTCGGCTCGCTCGAGTGCCGCGTGCAGCTCGGCCGTGCGCGTCTGTACCTGCTCCTCCAACGCAGCGGCCTGGCGTTGCAATGCCTGATTTGCCTCGTAGAGCTCAAGGCTTTTCTCTTCCAAGAGTCGTTCCGCCTCCTTGCGGGCACGTCGCTCGCGTTCGGCGCGCCGCAGCAGCCGATCCGGATCTGTTTGCGTCTCGGTCATGGTCAGCTTAAACCGCGCCCAGCGCGCTATGCGATGTTTTTGGATGGGATCGACCCCGGCAGACTTGACGACCGTTGGAGTCGGCGCGGTTTAACGTTTTAAAAAATATAAAACTTTTAAACCGCGTCCCCGCTAAGGGTCATGGATGCACGAAACGTCGAGCTCACTCGAAAGTGAGCATCTCGCTCTGGACGCGGCTTAACTCGAAGCGCACGAGCCCGCCCTTGTCGTCCAGATCATGTCGCTCGATGACGACGGGCGTCCCGAAGTGCGCGATGCACTGACGAATCAGGCCCTCGGCCAAATCGCCCATGTGCCGGTCGGAGCGATAGAGCATACGCAGGTGATCCGGGTCCGGTCGCTCGATCTCGAAGCGAGGCAGCTCCGCATTCGGATAGAGCTTGCGCACCTGAACATGGATCACGTCCTCGATCCGCTCGAGAAAATCCAGGCTATCGTCGATACCGTGGAAGAAGTCACCGTGATGGACGTGAAACCGCTCGAACAAGAACTCTCCGAACGCCCGAATCAAGGTTGGTGCCGGGGTGCCCGTGCGCTCGGACAGGGCTCCGACCAGAGCAACCATCTCGCCATGACTATAGGTGCCGACGCTCGTGTAGGCACCGCCCGAGGGAAGATCACTGGCGTCGATGATGTCATCCGCCATCTCGGGGGAGAACTGGGCCTCGACCATTTCGAGAAACTCAACGAATACAACGCCTTTCATGAGCGTGATCCCCTCGGGCTGGTTGTGACGACGAGGCCGATAGCCGATTCTTCTCCTCGGCCAATCCTAACGGAATCCGGCAACGCTAGGGTAGTCATCACTCTTCTCCGAGCGCCTCGCGCCACAGGCTCCGTGCGTCCGAAGTGCGATCCAGGCGACCGGCAGCGCAAGCCGCAAGACTGGAGCAGAATCCTCGCGAAAAGGCGTCGCCGATCGACGGCGCGCACCGGACTCCATAGGCTGGCTATGGCGATTTTGCATTCGGCGGCACGAAGGGCCGGAGGTGCCCTTGCGTATCCAGGGTCCAGCGTGTGCCGTCGGTTGCCGGGATTCCGGTCTCCAGGCGCCAGCGTTCGGGTAGAGGGCGGGGCAGTGCGAGCATTCCGCCGCCCGGGGTGTCCATCAGGGTGAACTCCAGTCGTCCGTTGATCGGGTCCTTGATCTCGACGCGTACGCGCCAGCATCCATTCCACTCGCGGTAGAAGTCAAACGCGAGCTCTACCGGGCCGACCAACTCCGTCAAGACGGCTCGAATCAGATGACGTGCGACGTTGACGCGACGGCGTAGGTCGGTCAAGGGGATCGGTAGCGGTTCCTGCTGCATGCTGTCTCTCGGCCTCTGGATGACGACTCATCCTACAGGCGGGGATCGAAGCCGCAAAGGAGTGGCGAGGTCAGGCTGCACGCGGTCTTCTGCTGCCGTTGGTCCGATCGGCGGCCGAGGTCCGCTCCTCGAAGCCTTCGAGGCGAATTGCGCCGACCGCTCGATCGGTACCGATCGAGCGGTCGGCGGTCGGTCGCGAGCGCGAGGGGCGTCGCGTCCCAACGTGATTGCTCGCGTCAAGCCGTATGTTTTTGCTCGAAAAGACGATACACCACGCCAGCGATTGCCGCGCCGACCAGCGGACCTACCCAGAACAGCCAGAGCTGGCTCGCCGCCTGACCTTCTCCGCCGGTGAGCAGCGCCAAAGCCGGTCCGGTGCTGCGCGCCGGGTTGACCGAGGTGTTGGTGATCGGGATCGAGATCAGATGGATCAGCGTGAGCGCCAGGCCGATGGCGAGACCCGCATGGGTGCCGATGCCGCGCTTGTCGGTCGCGCCCAGGATAATGAAGAGGAACATCGCGGTCATGACGATCTCGGTCACCAGTCCGGCGATCATGCCGTAGCCCTGCGGTGAGAGGCTGTCGTAGCCGTTGACGGCCAGGCTGTTGGCGGCGAGCGTGAAGGTTGCTTGCCCCTCTTTGTGCATCCCCATGTCCGAGGCGATGAACCAAATCAGGAAGGCTGCGGCGATGGCCCCGAGGACCTGGGCGATGACATAGACCGGAAGATCGGAGAAGGGGAAGCGGCCGCCCACGGCGAGTCCCAGCGAGACGGCGGGGTTCAGATGGCAGCCGGAGATATGACCGATGGCATAGGCCATCGTCAAGACGGTCAGGCCAAAGGCGAAAGAGACGCCCAAATAGCCGATTCCGACATCGGGAACGCCAGCGGCGAAGACGGCGGCTCCGCAGCCGCCGAGTACAAGCCAAAAGGTGCCGATCAGCTCGGCGAGCGCACGTGTCATCAATGGCATCGACATGTCCTCCGGTTAGGATGAATGATTAGAAGGCGCCGTATCATAATGCCTGTTTGGTTTGCACACTATCTGTTTGTCGGTCTCGATGACGGCTCTATCGGTCAGTCGATGCGCCGAGTCGTATTCCTTGTTTCGTGAATGGGATTCACGCGATTCTGCATCGGTTCGGTGCCGGTTCAGTCGTGGCCGAAATCAATGTTGTTTCAATAAGGATATTCGTCGATCGAATAGGGGCTTTACGTGGACGTCTTTACTGGGCCGCTTTGCGTTTCAGGTACGGATGGAGCGACCCTGTTGGCGAGAGGATCCCGGAGGTGGCTCGGTAGACCTTAGGCGGGGGTCAGCTCTTCCATCGGCCAACGTGCCCGGGGCTTGAAGGCGAGTGGTTCGACATGGCCCGCGCGCAGGCGCTGCCAGCCGGCGTAGGCGATCATTGCCCCGTTGTCGGTACAGAGAGAGGGTCTGGGGTAGAAGGTTTCCCCGCCCGCGGCGGTGACGGCGGCGTTCATGCGCTCGCGCAGTCTGCGGTTGGCGCTGACGCCTCCGGCGAGGATCAGGCGTCGATGGCCGGTCTCCTGCAGGGCGCGGCGACATTTGATCACTAAGGTGTCGACGACGGCCTCCTCGAAGGCGCGGGCGATGTCGGCTCGGGCCTGGTCCGGGTCGAGCGCCTCGGGAAGGGTCTCGCGAACGGTATTGAGTGCGAAGGTCTTGAGTCCGCTGAAGCTGAAGTCGAGGCCCGGTCGGTCGGTCATGGGGCGCGGGAAACGGAAACGCTCGGGGTTGCCGCGCTCGGCGAGCTTGGCGAGCTCCGGTCCGCCGGGGTAGGGCAGATCGAGGATCTTCGCGGTCTTGTCGAATGCCTCCCCGGCGGCGTCGTCGAGCGATTCGCCCAGGATGCGGTAGCGGCCCACCCCGGTCACGTCGACCAGTTGAGTGTGTCCGCCCGAGACCAGGAGTGCTACGAAGGGGAAGGCGGGCGCCGGGTCTTCGAGCAGGGGCGCGAGCAGATGCCCCTCCATGTGATGGACGCCGACGGCCGGCACGCCCCAGGCCCAGGCGAGGCTTCGCCCCAAGGCCGCGCCGACCAGGAGTGCCCCGACCAGGCCGGGCCCGGCGGTGTAGGCCACGCCGTCGATCGACGCGGGATCGAGCCCCGATTCTTCAAGCACCTGCCGGATCAGCGGCAGTGTCTTGCGCACGTGATCGCGCGAGGCCAGTTCAGGGACGACACCGCCGTATTGGGCATGGATCTCGATCTGACTGTAGACGGCTTGCGCGACGAGACCGCGCTCGCCGTCGTAGACGGCGATGCCGGTTTCGTCGCAGGAGGTCTCGATCCCGAGGACACGTCTCACGATCCTGTTGTGCACATGATCACCGTTCGAGCTTGCGGAGTCTCTCGAACACCTCGCCTGCCGGTTTGACCTCCCCTGCGGCGATCTGCCGACTGCCTAGGGCGAGTATCTTCAGCAAAGCAACCGTGTCTTGCTGGTCTTCATAGGACTGGATATCCAGGATCACGGCCTTGGCTTCGCCGTTTTGAGTGATGATTAGGGGCTCACGATCCTCGCATACGCGACGGATGACTTGGGCGGTTTGCGTCTTGAGAAGACTGATCGGCTTGATCTGGGTTGATGGACGCATGATTATGGTGCCCTTGCCATGGAGCTAAATAAAGGGCTGAGTATAGCTCTTTGCTGCTCGGGCGGCAGGCGCAATCCGGTCACCGGTAAGTTGGTGCGTTGTTCCCTGCGGTAGCGAGGCGCAGCGAAGCTGAGATACCTGTTGTGCTATAGCAGAGTAAGCCGGTCAGCGCGCGGCATCCACCGCGTAAGGGGCCGGGTCCAGGATCGGGGTGCGCCCCAGGATCAGATCGGTCGCGAGGCGCGCAGAGGCGGGGCCGGTGACCAAGCCGTTACGGAAGTGTCCGGCATTGATAAAGAGGCCATCCACACCCGGATAGGCCCCGATAAAGGGGATGCCGCTCGGCGAGCTGGGTCGCAACCCCGCCCAATGGTCTTCGATGGGGGTGCGTTTCAGAACGGGGAACATCTCGAAGGCCGCACGGTAGAGCGCCTCTTTGACCTCGGCGGTCGTCGTTTTGACGAATCCGGTGTGCTCGAGTGTGCTCCCGAACAACATCCGTCCGTCGCGCCGCGGAATGAGGTACTGCTCGCGGTGCAGGGTGATGTGGTTGATCTGACCGGGCTTGCCGTAGAAGAGGATCATCTGACCGCGTACCGGCGCGATGTCCGGTGTTTCGCCGAGTTGCTCGAGCAGCCTGGCGGTCCAGGCGCCGGTGCAGATGACGACCCGGCGTGCCTGGATGGCGCCGTCCGGGGTCCGTACCCCGGTGACCTGACCGCTGTCGACGAGAAGCTCCAAGACCTCTTCGTTTTCGCGCAGCTGGATGCGTTCTTCCACCGAGCGGCGAGCCGCCTTGGTCAGGCGCGGCGTGCGCACCTGCGCGATGCGCGGCAGCAGGAGTCCGCGGGTGAGACCGGTTCCGAGCTGAGGCTCGATCTCGTGCAGGTGTGCGCCTTCGACCGCTTCGATCGGATGGCCATGGCGCTCGGCCCAGGACACGGCGAGCGAGTGCTCCTCCATATCCAGCACCAGCATGCCGCTCGGGGTCAGCTCGGGATCGATCCCGGTTTCCCGAAGCAGCGCCTCGGCCAGCTCCGGATAGGCGTGCTGGCTCCAGGTCGCGAGTGCCGTCACCGCTTCCGGATAACGCCAGGGGTAGATCGGCGAGATGATGCCGCCGCCGGCCCAGGATGACTCGCGGCCGGTCTCGCCCATCTCGATCAAGGTGACATCGGCCCCGGCCTCGGCCAGCTCCCGTGCGGTCAGGAGACCGATGATGCCGCCGCCGACGACGAGGACATCGCTCATGATGCCGCCCTCGCGCCGAGCTCGCGCGGCAGGGGGAAGACGACCTGCTCGCGGATGCCGTCCTGCTCTTCGACCCCGGCGACGCCCCAAGCCTGGAGCTGGGCGATGACCTGCTCGACCAGCACCTCGGGGGCGGAGGCCCCGGCGGTGAGCCCGACCCGCGGCGCGGCGCTCAGCCAGTCGCGGCGGATGTCCTCGGGACCGTCGATCAGATAGGCGGTGCAGCCCTGCTTCTCCGCCAGCTCGCGCAGCCGGTTGGAGTTGGAGCTGTTGGCCGAGCCCACAACCAGCAGCAGATCGCAGCGTGCGGCGAGATCGCGGACCGCGTCCTGTCGGTTCTGGGTCGCGTAGCAGATGTCGCTCTTCTTCGGCCCTTGGATCTCGGGGAAGCGTTCACGCAGTGCGTCGATGATCCCGCTCGTGTCGTCGACCGACAGTGTGGTTTGGGTCACATAGGCCACCCGCGACGGGTCCTTGATCTCGAGCCCGGCGACGTCGGCGACCGACTCCACGAGATGCATCGCCCCGCCGTCGCTCAGACACTGGCCCATGGTGCCCTCGACCTCGGGATGGCCGGCATGACCGATCAGGATCACCTCGATCCCGTTCTTGCAGTGCCGCGCGACCTCCAGATGAACCTTTGTCACGAGCGGACAGGTCGCGTCGAAGACACGCAGGTTGCGCCCTTCCGCCGCGCGCCGGACCTCTTGGGCGACGCCGTGTGCGCTGAAGATGAGTGTCGCCCCGTCCGGGACCTCGTCCACCTCCTCCACGAAGACGGCGCCGCGCTCTTTGAGACCGTCGACGACGAAGCGGTTATGGACCACCTCATGCCGGACATAGACGGGCGCTCCGTAGAGCTCGAGCACGCGATCGACGATCTCGATGGCGCGGTCGACACCGGCACAGAACCCACGGGGATTGGCGAGGAGGATGTTCATAGTGTCCAGAGGATAGGGGATCGATCGGGAAAATTCACGTCCCGGGGGCACGCTCGAGCGGGGGCTCGGATTCGGCCACGGACAAGAGCCGAACGCGGATGGTCAAGGAACGCCCGGCGAACGGGTGGTTGAAGTCGACCTGCACGCGATCGGCCTCTGCGGCCAGGACGACCCCGCTGGTTTCGTGCCCGCCGGGCGTCTCGAAGGCGACGACCAGGCCGGGTACGGGCGCGATGTCGGGCGGGAAATCGTCGCGCTCCATCCAGTGGATATTGGCCTCGTCATAGGGCGAGAAGAGCTCGGAGCCATGGGCGACGACATAGGTCTCGCTGCCGGGGGCAAGACCGAGGAGTGTCGACTCGAACGCCGGTGTCAGGGTGCCGTCGCCGATGGTGCAGGCGATCGGGTCGGCGTCGAAGGTGGAGAGTGCGACGAAGCCGTCCTGGAATCGGACCTCAAGATGCAGCTCGACGGCGCGACCGGGGGCGAGGAGCGCGCCCGTCACGCTCTCGGTCTCGTTCACGGCCCCGTTTGCAGGCGGGCTCTCGGGCGGGGTGGCGTCGGTCACGGCGCGGCTCATGCCTGCTCGGCGGCGATCGCGTGCAGGACCGGCAACTCCAGGCCATAGGTCTCGCCGTTGCGGATCGCTCGGGCGAGGCGTGCCGGTGCGCTGCGACCCATGCAGGCGTGCTCGGGATCACCCGCGAAGGCGACGCCGAGCGCATTGAAGAGCGCATCGCGATCGAATCGACGCCCGGTCATGGCCTCCTGAAGATCGATCACCTCATGGCCGACCTCCTCGGCAAAGGCGCGATGCCGCGACCACAGGGTCTCGACCGTTCCGCCCGTGCGCAGCCCTGCGATGTTGGTCGTCAGGATGAAGAGATTCTTGAGGACCAGCTCGAAGACGAGCTCGTCGGCGCTGCTCAAGCGTCGAGCGGGGATCGCCAGGGTCGCCAGGGCATCGGCGAGCAGATCCGCCCGAGGACCATACACGGGGGAGGGGATGATGACTTTGTGGTCCCGCCCCGGCTTCTTCTCGAACCAGACCGAGATCACGGTCGGCTCGACGCAGTCGGTCCAGTCGCTCGGCAGCAGCTCGTTCTGGAGCAGGCCGAGACGCCCTCGCCATGGCGGCGGAACGGCGCCTAGGGTCGCGGCCAGGTCGGCCTCTCCGACCGCGATCAATACGAGCTGCGGCTCGGGCAGCTGGGCGGCGGCCGCAGTGAGCGACGCCCCGCGCAGCACGGGGAAGACGGGATGGCCGAGCTTGAGAAGGCCGCGCGCGAAGACGCCGCCCATCTCGCCGACACCGACGAGCACGACAGGATGTTTCATCGTTCCGAAATGCCTCCAGCCACCAGCGTCCAGCCGCCGGCCGCGATCGACCCTCGGCGATGTACGACTTTGCCCACGCTCGTCATTGCAGCAGCTCCTGCGTCACGAACAGGTAGCCGAGCGCGGTCACCACCACGAAGATCGCGACATAGATGAGCAGAATGCAGACCCCGGGGAGATCGTTGCAGACCGTCCTGTATCGGCAGAGCTTACATCCTCTCATCCGGCACCTGTTGATTTGTCTCGGCGGGGCGCCCCTTGCGGGAGCAGGCGGGCTCAGTATCGGGGTTCTCAATCCTGAGTATCCTCACCTAGTTCGGAGGTGTGATCAAGGCGTGTCGAGGTTTCATCCGGACCGATTCCGGTTTGGGTCGCGTCGCCGGACCGATCGCCGGAGGGGGCGTCCGGGGTCATTGATCGATGCGCGTCGTTCCGATAGCATCTCGGCGCTCTTGGTCGCCGATATCAGGCTTTTCGGCCGCCGCGTTCGGCGAAAGCCGTCTTTACAGCCAACGAGAGCCTTCCCGGTGTAGCCCCATCCCTCTCCGAGTCGACGTCTCCGACGGTTCGTGTGGCCGCCGCCCGCATCGGCTCGAGCCGTGCTGCAGACCGATTCCAGGATCCGATCCGACGCCGACCTCTTCCTCGGTTCGCGAGCAGCCGCTCGGCCACCTGTTGTTTCGTCCTCTTCGGCCGTCCCGACAGGCATCAGAAACGGAATTGAAACCATGAAATCCTTGCGCCAGGACTGGCTCTCCAATGTTCGAAACGATCTTCTCGCCGGCCTCGTGGTCGCGCTCGCCCTGATCCCGGAAGCCATCGCCTTCTCGATCATCGCCGGCGTCGATCCCAAAGTGGGTCTTTACGCCTCCTTTGCGATCGCCACCGTCACCGCGTTCGTCGGCGGCCGTCCGGGCATGATCTCGGCGGCCACCGGGGCGATGGCGTTGCTGATGGTGGTCTTGGTGAAGGAGCACGGACTGCAGTATCTGCTGGCCGCGACCATCCTGACCGGCATCCTGCAGATCCTCGCCGGTGCCCTGCGTCTCGGAAACCTGATGCGTTTCGTGTCGCGCTCGGTCATCACCGGCTTCGTCAATGCGCTGGCCATCCTCATCTTCATGGCTCAACTGCCCGAGCTGATCGGGATGAGCTGGGAGGTGTACGCGATGGTGGCCGCGGGTCTCGGCATCATCTACCTCTTCCCGTATCTCACGAAGGTCGTTCCGTCCCCGTTGGTGACCATCGTGATCTTGACGGGGGTCTCGATCGCGTTGGATCTGGACATCCGCACCGTCGGCGACATGGGCCAAATGCCCGATAGTCTGCCGATCTTCCTGTTTCCCGACATCCCGCTGACCTGGGAGACGCTGCAGATCATCTTCCCGGTTTCGGCAACGCTCGCCGCGGTCGGTCTTCTCGAGTCCATGATGACCGCCTCGATCGTCGATGACCTGACCGACTCCAACAGCGACAAGAACCGCGAGTGTGTCGGTCAGGGCGTCGCCAACATCGGTTCCGGATTCATCGGCGGGATGGCCGGCTGCGGCATGATCGGGCAATCGGTGATCAACGTGAAATCGGGCGGTCGCGGACGTCTCTCCACGCTCGTCGCCGGTGTCTTTCTGCTCTTGATGGTGGTGTTCGCGGGCGACGTGGTCGCGATGATTCCGATGGCCGCCCTGGTGGCCGTGATGATCATGGTCTCCATCGGTACCTTCAACTGGGCATCGATCCGCAACCTGCGCGAGCATCCGCTCAACGCCAACGTCGTCATGATCGCGACCGTGATCGTCGTGGTGGCTACCCACGATCTGGCGAAAGGCGTCCTGGTCGGCGTGCTGCTCTCCGGGTTTTTCTTCGCCCATCGGGTCGGACAGATCCTGCATATCGGCTCGATGGCACTGCACGAAGGGCGTTTGCGCGTCTATGTCGTGACGGGGCAGGTGTTCTTCGCCTCGGCCGATCGCTTCGTCGCCTCCTTCGATTTCAAAGAGGTGATCGAGAAGGTGCGCATCGACGTCAGTCGGGCGCATTTCTGGGACATCACTGCGGTGAGTGCCCTGGACAAGGTGGTTCTCAAATTCCGCCGCGAGGGTACCGAGGTCGAGGTCGTGGGCCTCAACGAGGCAAGCGCAACGCTGGTGGATCGTTTTGCGGTGCACGACAAACCGGATGCCGTCGAGCAGCTGATGGGGCACTGAACCGCGCTCGGAGTCACATGACGGGTTGCCGGATGTGATCGGCCTCGTTTCACACAGACGGTGTCGGCGCGGCGCGGTTCAGATGGAATAACCGGGTCTCGTCGAGCCGTCGTCAGTCAGGAGCCTGAAGCCCGTGCGAGACCGACGCACTGTGTCACGGGGGCGTTTGAACAGGGGAATTCTCCATGCAAAACGAAAAAAAGGTGTTGGCGTGCGTCGATCATTCGCACTTCGCCGACAATGTGACCGATGCAGCGGCTTGGGCTGCGCGTCGGACGGGGGCACCGATGGAGTTGCTGCACATCATCCATCGTCAGACCGAGATCTCCACCGGTAAAGACCGGAGCGGGGCCATCGGTGTGAACGCGCATCAACACCTTCTGACCGAGCTGTCCGAGGAGGACGCCGCACGCAGCAAGGAGGTGCGCGAGCAGGGTCGGCTTTTCCTCAATCGTTTGCGCGAGCGCGCCATGGCGGCGGGGGTGCCGTCGCCGGATGTGCGTCAACGCTACGGCGACCTGGAGGAGGTGCTCGTCGAGCAGCAGCCGAGCGTGCGTCTGTTCGTCCTCGGACGGCGCGGCGAGTCGGCGGAGACGACACAGCGCGACCTGGGCCGCAATGTCGAGCGCATGGTGCGTGCCCTCAAGCAGCCGATCCTGGCCGTCACCCAGGGTTTCCAAGAGCCGCGGCGGGCGATGATCGCCTTCGACGGCGGCACCATGACCCGCCGCGGGGTGGAGATGATCGCATCCAGCCCGCTGTTTCGGGGGTTGCCCATCCATCTGTTGATGTCCGGAAAGAGCCGCAAGGACGGTCCACGCCAGTTGGAATGGGCCAAGACGACACTCGAGAGCGGTGGATTCGAGGTCGAGTCCGCGCTGATCCCGGGCGACGCGGAGGGCATCATCGCCGGACATGTCCGCGAGCATGAGATCGACATGCTGATCATGGGCGCCTACAGTCATTCGCCGCTGCGTAGCCTCTTGTTCGGCAGCAAGACCTCGGACCTGCTGCGATCGGCCAAGATACCGACCTTGCTCCTGCGTTGAACCGCGTCCCGAGCAAGGGGCTGAGTTCCGAGCGAGTCCAACGGCGAGCGCGTCCCGCGTGTTGTTTCCAACATACTCTCGTCACGGCTTTCTAAGTTTCGCTCACCTGACTCAGTGAGATAAGCCCTCGGCTCTGAAGGGGGGTAACTTAACTTTTCGCGATGTTTCCGCACTGCGGCGCCGGCCGAGAGTTGGTGGAAGGGGCCGTTTTCGACCCAGACCTGCTGCCCGGCGCCTCGACCTGAGCGACCGTTCCGGACGCACTGCGGACGCTGGCGCTCACGCTGCGGTTGGGCTGGTTGCGATCCAAAACGGTCCGTTAATGGACGACTCCGAGTGGCTGAAGACCATTGTGAAGTCGACGTTAGGACGCAGTCGTGCATCAAGCACAGATCAGATGCTGCCTTGGGCCAATGCGTAGCGAGATGAAACCGAAAGGTACCCCATCCGGCAGCCTGGGCCGCGCGGATCGCCGCAGCCCGGGCGCATGCCGGCCCCGTCTTGCGCTCCAAGGTCTTTTTGCACTGCGCAGAAGTAGCTTTTAAGTTACACTTGTGTCCATGATAGAGCTCTTTCGGTATCAGCGCGAGGACGGCCGCGAACCATTCACGGAATGGTTGGACGGCGTGCGCGATAGGGTGGCACAAGCACGGATTCGCGTTCGTTTGCGGCAAGTGCAGTCGGGTAACTTCGGCGACAGCGAGCCGGTCGGTGAAGGTGTCATCGAGTTGCGTGTGCACGTCGGTGCCGGATACCGCGTGTACTGTGGCCGCTACGGAGCATCGGTTGTCCTGCTCTTGTGCGGCGGAGACAAGAGTTCCCAGGTATCGGACATCAAGCGCGCCAAGACGCTGTGGTCAGAGTGGAAACGGAGACAAACATGAATCAATTGAAAGGCGTGGTCTCACACCATGAGCGCGAGATCGCCGAACTGCGCGCCGACCGGGAACTGGCGGTCGCGTACCTGAAAGCAGCGATGGAGTCGCTCGACGATCCCGACGAGCGAGCCGCCGGTCTCTTGGCGCTCCGCACCGTGGCGGAAGCCCATGGCGGCTTGGGGGCGGTGGCGGCCGAGGCCGGCATCAGCCGGGAGTCGTTGTACCGCTCCCTGTCACCCAAGGGCAACCCGACACTGAAAACGTTGCTTGCCGTGCTGAAAACAATGGGCATGCGGCTGTCGGTCGAACCGGAACACCAAGCTCATGCTTGATGCTCCGTTACTCCGGCAGCCGGGAGTCCCCTGATCTGCCAGATTTTGCCCGTAAGGCAAGACGAACCGAACATGTCCGTCTGCTCACGACGCTGCGGCGGTCGCTCGTGGGGTGAGCGCAGCTGACCGGATCGGATCTTAACCGGCTTATCCGGAGCATGCGCGCCAGCGTCCGCAACGCGCGTTTTGCTGCCTTAGGAGCGCGTCGGCTGAGCATCAGCTTCGGCTAGATTCCACGCCGTCACGATACCTGAGCCCCGTGACCGCTGATCGGGCGAGAGGACCACGTCGTGTCTTCGTGTCTTCGCCGGAGAACCTCTTGCGATTCCCATCCCGATCAGCGCAATGACGATGCACGCCGCCGGCTTGCCATGTGCGTACGTACGGCGCACACTTTACTGCCTTCCGACTCCGGAGTCCACGATGAGCCAGACCGCCAACAAAGACAGCCGCCTGCATATTCGCTGCGACGAGCGTACCCGACAGCTGCTTGACAAAGCGGCCGGCTACGCGCGAGTCAACCTGTCCGAGTTCGTCCTCTCCCGGGCCATTGCGGCGGCCGAGCGAATCGTGCAGCAGCAGGAATCGATCACCCTACGAGTCGAGGACTTCCAGGCGTTCTTGGCCGCGCTCGATGCCCCCGATGGACCCAATACCGCCTTGCAGCGCGCGGTGGAACGTCATGCCGAACAGGTCGAGCGTTCGTGAGCTATCTCATCCGGCCGCTCGATGACGCGGTCGAGAAGGACGCCTTTCACTGCCCTCAACAGGATCTAGACGTCTATTTGCGGCGTTATGCCTCGCAGGATGTGCGCCGAGGTGTGGCGCGGGTGTTTGTCGCCACGCCTCGGGATGAACCACGCCGGCCGGCAGGATTCTTCTCCTTGAGCGCAGGAAGCGTGAGTGTGGAGGACTTACCCTTGGCGTTGGCACGCAAGCTTCCCCGCTATCCGGTGCCGGTGGCGTTGCTCGGGCGCTTAGCCGTCGACGAGACCTTCAAGGGCCGAGGACTCGGTTCGATCATGCTGTCCGACGCCTGCAAAAAGGTCATTCAAGCCAGCCGTGTTCTGGCGGTTGCTGCGCTGTTGGTCGACGCCAAGGATCCATCGGCGGCGGCATTCTATCGGCACTTCGGCTTTACGGCCCTTCCGGGCCGATCCGACCGACTCCTATTGCCGGAGAGGGTATTGCGGAAACTCTTTCCCCGCTTGGACGCGTTCGATCAGAGCAACCGATCCTAAACATCGAGGGGTCGCTGGGTCGGTCTTTCTTTATGCCCGTAGGACCAAACGAACCGAGACGGCCGTCTGCTGACCTCACCACAGCGGGCGCTCGCGTGGCTTGCGTGACGGGTAGATCCGGGTCGTCAACAGGTGTCCGGAGCGTGACCGACAGCGTCCGCAACGCGTGTTGAGGAGTCACTCGGTTTGACTTGACGTGCGACGGATTGTGGCCGATTCCGGGCAGAAGGGAAGCATCAAGCCGAACGAGGCCAGCGGAGGTGCTCGGCGGAATGGCGACGGTGGGATCATCCGGCACGGTCCGCGCGTTTCAATCTGAGAATCTGCTTGAAGTAAAGCCAGTGACAACACCCGCGGACTCTTGGCGGGGACGCGGTTTAGGTCCGTTTCGCTTCCGCCGACGGGACGCGTAACATGGCGTACCACCGGGAGAGGGTCCTGGCCCTTGCGGAGACCCGGATGTCGGTGCCGGCGTTCGTCGATCGCGCGACGGAAGAGATTTCCCAGTCGCTTGTCGTCGGGCAACCTCTGTCGCCGTGGCGCACCCGTCGAGCAGGTGCACGGGATGCAGGCCGAGGCAGACGATCGCGCCCTGATCTTCGTGTTGAACCGCGCCGAGCCCCGGAGGATCCGCTGTGCGGACCTTGGCCGTGCGGGCCAAGGCCCTCGCAGTGTCCTCCGAGCGACTGCTCGCCGATTGTCGTTTTTTTGAACGTTAATAGATCTCGGTTGACCCTATGTCGATGACCCAAACCCCCAAGATCGGATTCGTGAGCCTCGGCTGTCCCAAGGCGACGGTGGATTCGGAGCGGATCCTCACGCAGCTGCGTGCGGAGGGTTACGGCATCCCGCCGAGCTACGAGGATGCCGATCTGGTCATCGTCAACACCTGCGGCTTTATCGACGATGCGGTCGAGGAGTCGCTGGATGCGATCGGCGAGGCGCTGCATGCCAACGGTCGCGTCATCGTGACGGGTTGTCTGGGTGCGCGTGCCGAGATCGTTCGCAAGGCCCATCCGGAGGTCCTCGCGGTCACCGGTCCGCATGCACTCGACGAGGTGATGGCGGCGGTGCACGCGCAGCTGCCGGCGCCGCATGATCCCTTCGTCAGTCTGGTGCCGCCGCAGGGCGTGAAGCTCACGCCGCGGCATTTTGCCTACCTGAAGATCTCGGAGGGCTGCAACCATCGGTGCAGCTTCTGCATCATCCCGAGCCTGCGCGGCGATCTGGCGAGCCGCCCGATCGGCGAGGTGCTCGCGGAGGCCGAGCGGCTGGTGGAGTCGGGGGTGCGCGAGCTCTTGGTCATCTCGCAAGACACCAGCGCCTACGGGTTGGATCTACGCTATCGGCCCGATTTTTGGAGGGGTCGGCCGATCAAGACCGACACGCTCAACCTGGCGCGCGCGCTCGGCGAGCTGCCAGCCTGGGTCCGGCTGCACTATGTCTATCCCTATCCGCATGTGGACGCGCTGATCCCGCTGATGGCGGAGGGGCTGATCCTGCCCTATCTCGACATGCCGCTGCAGCACGGCAGCGAGCCGATCCTAAGGGCGATGCGCCGTCCGGCGGCGACCGAGAAGGTGCTCGATCGGCTCTCGCGCTGGCGCGAGCAGTGCCCGGATCTGGTCATGCGCAGCACCTTCATCGTCGGTTTTCCGGGCGAGACCGAGGCCGAGTTCGAGGAGCTGCTCGACTTCCTGCGCGCAGCGCAACTGGACCGTGTGGGCTGTTTCCCCTATTCGCCGGTCGAGGGCGCGACGGCCAACGCGCTGCCCGATCCTGTCCCGGAGCCGGTCAAGCTCGAGCGGGTCGAGCGCTTCATGGCCGTGCAGGCGGAGATCAGCCGGTCGAAGCTCGCCGAGCGCATCGGTCAGCGGCTGACCGTGCTGGTCGACGAGGTCGGAGAGGACGAGGTGATCGCCCGCAGCTACGCCGACGCACCCGAGATCGACGGCGAGGTGATCATCGCGGGTGCGTGGGAGCTGGATCCGGGGGATTTCATCGAGGTCGAGATCACGGATGCGGGCGAGCATGATCTCTGGGCGCAGCCAGTTACCGATTGAATCGCGTCCGTTTCGACAGGCGACCGCGGCGTTTTGCCGCAACGCCCAAGGTTCATGCGCGGTCCGCGCCGACGCGATTCAAGTGATGAATATCTTGTGTTTTTCTGAACCGCGTCTCGCCGAGGCTGCCGTGTGGCACGAGGTCAAGGCAAAGGACGAAGCGATGTTGATCGCTCCGGACGCGGTTCAGTGGGGGCTCAGAAGGCGGGACCGGTCTTCTTGCCCATCTTCTTCAGGATCAGCGCCAACGGGCAAAATCCGGTGAAGGCCGACTGGAAGAGATTCAGGCCGACGAAGGCGGTGAACCACATCCAGTAGGGGCTGACGTAGTGTGCGAGCAGGAGCGAGATCAGGATGAAGGCGCCGGCGACGGCAAAGACGATGCGCTCGATAGACATGAACATCTCCAAAGGTTCGGATTGCGGGTTGGGGAAGGGCGAATATCCTTCGGGATATTAAAGAACGCTTATACTCAGTTCAAGGTCGATTGACGTAAGGTTTTGTACCGGACGGATAAGGGTAGCTGCCCCGTGGACATCGACGCCTTCCCGTGCCTGATGCAAGCGCTGATGCGACCGGAGGCCTATCCGCACCCTGCCGATCCGGTCGAGCACATCGAGACGCACATCTCGCATGTTTTTCTCGCGGGTGCGTTTGCCTACAAGCTCAAGAAGCCGATCGATCTGGGTTTTCTCGACTTCTCCACGCTGGAACGCCGTCGCCGCTGTTGCGAGGAGGAGCTGCGGCTGAATCGGCGTCTCGCGCCGGATCTCTATCTGGGCGTGGTTGCCGTCACCGGCACCGCAAACGCGCCGCGTATCGGCGGAACCGGTCCGGTGCAGGAGTATGCCGTGCAGATGCACCGTTTCCCGCAAGAGGCATTGCTCGACCGTCAGGAGCTCTCCGGGGAGCTGATCGATCGCTTGGCCGTGGAGATTGCCGAGTTTCACGCCCGGATCCCGGTCGCCGATCCCGAGAGTCCTTTCGGCACTCCCGAGGCCGTGCTTGCGCCCATGGTCGAGAATCTGGTGCAGATTCGCGCCCGGGCCCTGCTGCCGGATCCCCGCGAGCGTCTGGATCGCCTCGACGCCTGGACACGCGCGCGCTGGCAAGCCCTAACTCCAATGATCGAACGGCGGCGGCGCGACGGCTTCGTGCGCGAGTGTCACGGAGACATGCATCGGGGCAACATCGCCTTGGTCGACGGTCAGATCCGCATCTTCGACGCGATCGAGTTCAACCCCTTCCTGCGCTGGATCGACACGGCGAGCGAGATCGCTTTCCTGATCATGGACCTGGATGAATCCGGCGCGGAGCCGCTGGCGCGGCGCTTTTTGAACCGCTATCTGGAGCGCAGCGGCGACTACGAGCTGTTGTCCCTGCTGGATCTTCACAAGGTCTATCGCGCGCTGGTTCGGGCGAAGGTCATGGCCATTCGTCTCGGGCAGGCGGATCTGGATCCGGCACAAGAGGCCCGCGATCGCTCGACCTGCATCCGTTATCTGGAGCTTGCCGAGTCCTACACCTGCACCCGATCGCCGCGCCTGTTGATTGCATGCGGACTGTCCGGATCCGGAAAGAGCTACATGGCGAGACTGCTTCGCGAGGCACTCCCCTTGATCCATTTGCGCTCGGACATCGAGCGCAAGCGTCTCTTCGGCATCTCCGAGACCGTGTCCACCCGTGCGTCGCTCGATGCCGGGATCTATTTTCCGACCGCGACCGAATGGACCTACGCCCGTCTGCTGCGTCTGGCAGAGACGATCCTCGGCTGCGGTTACGACGTCTTGGTCGATGCGACCTTCATCCGCGCGGCGCGGCGAGCACTGTTTTGGGACTTGGCTCGGCGGCAGCGCATCCCGGTCGCGATCCTGGCGCTCGATGCCCCCCTGGATGTGCTGCGTCGCCGCATCATTTCCCGGCGTGCCGAGAAACAGGATGTCTCGGACGCCGACGTGCGGGTTCTCGAGCGCCAACGGCTGGCGCTCGAGCCCTTGGCATCCGACGAGCGTGCCCACGCGGTCTTCATCGACACCAGCCGAACACCCTCGTTGGACGCGTTGCTCGAACGCATCGAGGCGGCCTTCGTTTCGGTGAGCGCGCCTACCGAGCAATGAGCGCCACACCGGCGAGCATCAGCACGCCGCCCGGCAGACGGGTCGAGAGCCCGGTCTCGCGAAAGACCAGGACGCCGTAGAGGATGCCGAAGAGCAGGCTGGTGCGTTTCACGGCGATCATGTAAGCCACCTCGACCTGCTGCACGGCAAGGAAGTGCGTGTAGACCATCAACCCCATCAGGACGCCGACGAGCAGCACCGGCAGCGGTCGGCGGGCCAGCTCGAGGAGAAGCCGAGGACGCGGCAACAGGATCAGAAGGCAAACGGCCGCGCCGAGCAGGGCGAAGTAGAAGGCCCCGAAAAACTCCGGGTCCATGTGTCGCATAGCGCCTTTGCCCAGGGTGGCGGTCAGGGCATAGATGGCGGCCACCGCCAGCATCATCCGCGAGCCGGGCTCCTCGACGATCGCCGCGAACGGACGTGTCCAGCTTCGCCAGTCGCCGCGTTTGGCATGCCGACTGTTGAGCAGCCAGGCGCCGGCCACCACCAACCCGACCCCCGCCGCGCCGTGCGGGCTGACCTCCTCGCCGAGCAGCACCCACGCCACGGCGATGACGAACACCGGGGTGAAGGCCAAGTAGGGCAGGGTGAGCGAGAGCGGATGATCGCGGATCGCCGCCATGTAGAGCAGCATCGCGGCGATCTCGAGCGGGATGAGGGCCGCGATCCACCCCCAAAAAGCAGGCGGCAGGTCCAGCAGCGGCGGCATGCCGACCAGCAGCGGTGTCATCAGGAGCCCGGCGACACCGAAGCGCACCACGACCAGCTCGCGGGCCGAGAAGCCTTGCAGCCAGGCCTTGGTCGCGGCGTCCGCACTCGCCAGGGAGAAGGCGCAGAGCAGGGAGAGGCTGACCCAGTCCATGGCGCCTCGCGGTAGATCCGTCGACTAAGGCCGCGGCTCGGGCGGCAGCTTCGCGGTCAGGACCTCGACCCCCGCGCCCGGACGGTGTGCCTGCTCGCTCAGATGGCGTCGCCACGCGCGCGCGCCGGGTTGGCCTTGGAAGAGACCGAGGATGTGCCGGCTCATGGCGCTCAAGGGTGTGCCTCCCGCAAGCTCGCGCTCCACATAGGGCAGGAAGGCGTCGAGGATCTCGTTGCGTGTCGGCGCCCGACGGGCATCCCCGAAGATCGTCCGGTCGGCCTCGGCGAGAATCCAGGGGTTGTGATAGGCCTCGCGCCCGATCATCACACCGTCGAGCGTCTTGAGAAACCCTGCGGTCTCGTCCAGGGTCTTGATGCCCCCGTTGATCGCGATGGTCTGATGCGGCAGATCGCGCTTGAGCCGCTCGACGACCTCGTAGCGCAGAGGCGGGATGTCGCGGTTCTCCTTCGGACTCAGCCCGGCGAGCCAGGCCTTGCGCGCGTGCACGACGAGCGCATCGCAGCCGGCCTCGGTCACCGTGCCGGCAAAGTCCAAGAGCTCGTCGTAGCTGTCGCGATCGTCGATCCCGATGCGGGTCTTGACGGTCACCGGCACCGCGACGGCATCCTTCATCGCCGCCACGCAGTCCGCGACCAGACTCGGCTCGGCCATCAAGCAGGCGCCGAACCGCCCGTTCTGGACCCGATCCGACGGACAACCGACATTGATGTTGATCTCGTCGTAGCCCCGATCGGCGCCCATCCGTGCGCAGTGCGTCATGTCCCGCGGGTCCGATCCGCCGAGCTGCAGCGCGACCGGGTGCTCTGCCGCATCGAAGGCGAGAAAGCGCTCCCGCTCCCCGTGAATCAGCGCACCCGTGGTCACCATCTCGGTGTAGAGCAGGGTGTGCCGGCTGATGAGGCGCAGAAAATACCGGCAGTGCCGATCCGTCCAGTCCAACATGGGTGCGACAGACAGGCGGCGGTCCAGCAAGGGTGCGGGGAGGGAAGTCAAAGACGTGCCTTGCAACGGGGCGTATTGGATGGGCCGGTGAAACCGACAGACGTCGCTAGTCTATCCGCGTACGGCGCCGGCGGGTACCGGCTTAGGACGAGGGGCGAGAAATCTCGCAGCTTGCGCGAGCACGCGGGCAGGCCCGGTGGCGATCTCCGCGTTTCGCGCGGTCGAGGAGTTGTCCTGCCGTGACTGCGCTGCTCGCAATCAACCGCCATTTCGAGGGTCGGGATCGCTCGACCGGAGCCCTCGCGATCAGCCTAAAAAGAGTCGTTGAACCGCAAAGAACACAAAGAGCACAAAGAACGTAGAGGCGTTCAATGCCTTGCTTCAATGATGCTCTTCACCGAAAGGGTGAACGTCGTTCGCATTGCAACGTCTTGTTTTCCTTTGCGCCCTTTGCGCCTTTGCGGTTCTGATTGCCGGATCTAGGATCAGAAGCCCTGTCCCGGACGTCTGACTGGCTCCTTGAGGGTGACCAGTTCCTCGGCGCTACTGGGGTGGATCGCCACGGTGGAATCCAGATCGGCCTTGGTCGCACCCATCTTCACCGCTACGCCGAAGCCCTGCATCATCTCGTCGACACCGTCGCCGATCGCGTGGATGCCGACGACCCGCTCCTCGGGACCGACGCAGACCAGCTTCATGGCGGTCTTGGGTCCGTGCGCGTTCAGTGCGTAGCGCATCGGGGTGAAGCTGGTCTCGTAGATCGTCAGGGTGTCGCCGAAATGCTCGCGCGCCTCGGGCTCGGTCAAGCCCACCTTGCCGATCGGCGGATGAGCGAAGACGACGGTCGGGACATTGTCGTAGTCGAGCTTCAAATCCGGCTTGCCGCCGAACAGACGCTCGGCCAAGCGACGTCCGGCGGCGATGGCGACCGGGGTCAAGGGCTCGCGACCGATCACGTCGCCGATGGCATAGATGCCCGAGACGTTCGTATTCTGATAGGCATCAACCGGGATGATGCCGTTGGGCTGCATCGTGACGCCTGCGGCCTCCAGATTCAGCTCGCGCGTGTTCGGCGTACGCCCGACTGCCCAGAGGAGGGTGTCGAAACCGCCCAGGCGCTCCCCGTCGCGTGCGACCAGTGCGAGGCCGTCGGCGTTTTTCTCGAGCGCAGCAACCTCGAATTCGAGCCGCATTTGGATCCCGTCCGCGCCCATGTTTTCGGCGAGGGTTTCGCTGATCATGGGGTCGAAGAGAAACAGCACGCGATCCTCGAGTGCCACGATGGTGACCTCGGTCCCGAGAGCGCGTAAGACCCCGGCGAGCTCCACGCCGATGTAACCACCGCCGATGATGGCGACGCGCTTGGGTTGAGACTCCAACGCGAAGAAACCGTCCGAGGTGATGCCAAGCTCGGCACCCGGCATCCGCGGTACGATCGGGCGACCGCCGGTCGCGATGACGATGTGATCCGCGCTGTAGTGATCGTCCCCGACAGCGATGGTCCGGGCGTCGACGAAACGCGCCTGACCTTGAATGCGTGTAATGCCTTGGCGCTCGACGTAGCCGTCCCAGTAGCCGTTGATATCGGCGACGTAGCGGTTGCGTCCGGCGACAAGCGTGGACCAGTCGATTCCCTCGGATTGGACCTTGATGCCGTAACCCGGAGCGTCGGCGACAGCCGCCGCGAGGTTGGCGCCGTACCACATGACCTTCTTGGGGACACAGCCGGCGTTCACGCAGGTGCCGCCGAGCTTTCCTGTCTCGACCACGGCGACGCGGCGTCCGAGCTGCGCGGCTTTCTCGGCCACGGCCAAGCCGCCGCTCCCGCCTCCGATGGCGATCAGGTCGAAATGCTGACTCATTTTCTTGACTCCCGGTCCTGTCTTCGAATCCCTCTGGGATCGGGCGACCCGGCCGCAGCCGGATCGCCCGTCGATCTCGCCGAGTCGGCCTTAAGCGGCTTGATGCTCCTTCAGCCAAGCCTCGACGGCCTCCGATCCACCGATCAGCTTGCCGTTGACGAAGACCTGCGGCACGGTTGCGGCGTTGGCGACGGCGCGCAGGGTCTGCTCGGTGTAGTCACGGTTCAGCACCAGCTCTTCGTAGTCGATCCCGGCGTTGCGCAGGGCCTCTTTCGCCTTGACGCAGAAGGGGCATCCGTCGCGGGTCATGACGGTGACGTCGAGCGGCTTGGCCGCTTCCGGTGCCAAATAGGCGAGCATGGTATCGGCGTCGGAGACACCGTAGGGGTCGCCTTCGACCTCGGGCTCGATGAACATCTGCTCGACGACGCCGTCGCGCACGAGCATCGAGTAACGCCAGGACCGCTTGCCGAAGCCCAGATCGTCCTTGTCGACCAGCATCCCCATCCCATCCGTGAACTCGCCGTTGCCGTCCGGGATGAAGGTGACGTTGTCGGCATGCTGGGCCTTCTTCCATTCGTTCATGACGAAGGTGTCGTTCACCGACATACAGACGACCTCGTCGACGCCGTGCTCTTTGAAGGTCGGAACCAGCTGGTTGTAACGCGGCACATGCGAGGATGAGCAGGTCGGTGTGAAGGCGCCCGGCAAGGAGAAGACGACGACTGTCTTGCCCTTGAAGACGTCGTCGGTGGTCACGTCGACCCATTCGTGGCCCTGACGGGTGTGAAAGGTGACCTGCGGGACACGGCTTCCGATGCGATTCTCGAACATGGGGTCAATCTCCAAGGTTGAGTGATACGGTTGAGGGTGGCTGATCTGCGTCGATGGAATGCAGAATAGCGGGCTCTTTGTGATAAGAAAAATGGATTGTTTGTATCGATCGGATCGTTATTTCCGATCGCGCCTCCCGCGCCGCGATCATGGTCACGGGCCGGTTTTCGGGCCGCTCGTCACCCGACTGCTCGATCGCTCCTTGTCGATGAGGTCAAGGGGGCTCGATTCAAGCGCCGTGCACGTCGATTTCCGGGTGCTGCATCGGCGTCGGCCGGCATTATACCGAGCGCTGGACCGACCGCCCGAGGTTCCATGCCGGCTGCGGGCGATTTCAAACCAGGCTCCTCGGCGGTCCGGATGCGGGGTCTGCTGCCCGGGTCATCGCGGCGGGCGGCAGATTCGGAATTGTCGAGAGGGCCCGATACCGAAAGGCGAGCGCGGTGTCGAATGGCGTATCATCGCCCGAAGGCGTGCGCGTCCATGCGTCTCCCCGACACCGGGGCTCGCGTTGCCGCGCACAGGTTCTCGCCCCAGTTGCGATGGAGGCACGCCGCGATGTCTATTGCCGAAGCACGGCCCTCGACCACATTCGACCACCCGGGCGTCATCCCGTCTCCGGTGATCACGTTCGCCCCGGAGCAATCGGCAGCCCGTCCCGATGCGGCGTCCCGAGCCGGCCGTGCTCGCGATCCGGGCGCCGCCATGTTCGGCGCACGCGCATGAACGAGGAGGTCACGCAGCCCGTGGATAAAGATGCTGCCGGCTCGCTCGCAACACCCGCCGACACGTCGCTGCTCGATCTCGCGGTGCTTTCGCGACTGGACGATGATTTGGGGCGGGAGTCCGTGACGGACCTTCTGGGCCTGTTCCGAACAGAGTCGGAGCGGCGGCGATGTCGGATCGAAGCCGCGGTCTCCGCCCGCGACTCGGCCGCCGCCTGCCACGAGGCACATGCGCTCAAGGGAAGCGCCTTGACCTTCGGCGCCTGCCGGCTGGGGGAATTGGCGCTAAAGATGGAGCAGGCCGGACGCCGCGGCGACCTGGATGGTCTGACCTCCGATCTCCCCGAGCTCGCACGCCTGACGGCAGAGACACAAACGGCCCTGGTGCGGCTATTCTCGGGGAGCAATGATCGGTGCGATCCTGAGTCTACTTGACTAGAAGATTTCAACAAGTGTCGCAGCCGATGCGCTTCCAGAATCAGGATTGGCGATGCAGGCTGTCGCGGGCGGCCTGTTCCAAAAAGGTGGATCGGCTGCGCGAGACCGCGTCGATCTCGGCCAACAGGCGCTTGGGCAGATTGACGTTGACGCGCTGGTCGATCTCGGGCGAGGGCAGCAGCGGGACTAGGGCGACTATCGCACCCTCCCGCTCGATCCAGTCCTCGCCGGCGGCTTGAATGGCCTCCAGGGTGCGGGGCGGCGGAATCGGTGTGCCGTCCTCCTCGAGTCCGGCGACGTGGAAGGCCAGCGCCTCGGCGGCTTGACGCACCGCATCGTCCACGCTGTCGCCGGCGCTGATCTCCGAAGCGCCCGGCAGAAACAGACTCCAGGCAAAGAAAAACCCGCACTTAGGCGGGCTCCTCGATATCTGCGGATAACATGGAAGGGCTATTTGGTGGAGCCGAGGTCCACCAATATGGCTTCCGCAGTTGGCCGTTAAAGATCATAAGTACCGGAAAAATATTCATAGATAAGTCGCCAGCGTTCGCTAGGTTTCGCTATAATCCTTGTCTAAATGGGGGACCAAGTGGGGGACTGCCGCCGCTTGATTCTAAGCCTCCAGGCAATGGTAGAGGCAACATGGGCAAACTGACAGCGCGCAAGGTACAGACAGCGGGACCGGGCAAGCACGAAGACGGGGACGGTCTGCGTCTGGTTGTCTCTCCAAGTGGAGGGCGGAAATGGGTTCTACGGGTTACGGTGGATGGCAAGCGTCGAGAGTTGGGTCTCGGGTCATATCCGACAGTTTCGCTATCGGATGCAAGAGACAAGGCACAGGAAAGCCGCAAGGCCGTTGCGCAGGGCTTGGACCCAGTCGTTACACGTGCCAGAAAGCCAACCGGGTTACCGACCTTCGAAGCGTCCGCGGAGCAGTACATCGCAGCGCACAGCCCAGGTTGGCGAAACGAGAAACATCTTTACCAGTGGAATCAGTCTCTCGGTACATTTGTGTACCCTCTCATCGGTACCAAGACAATCAACCAAATCGTCACTGAGGATGTTCTGAAGGTTCTTCAACCGATCTGGACAACGAAAACCGAGACAGCCTCGCGGGTGCAAGGTCGAATCGAGCGTGTTCTAGACTGGGCGACAGCTCGAAAATTTCGCACCGGCGAAAACCCAGCTCGCTGGAAGGGCCACCTCGACACGCTATTGCCGAGTCCGCGCAAAGTGAAACGGGTGACCCACTACCCCGCAATGCCATACACGGATGTGCCTGAATTTATGACGGAGTTGTACGCCAAACCAGGGGTGTCCGCTCTGGCCCTAAGATTGCTGATCCTCACCGCTTGTCGAACCGGTGAGGTGATCCGCGCCACATGGTCGGAGATTGACCAGGATAGCGGCGTCTGGACCATTCCCCCCGTGCGGATGAAAATGGAACGTGAACACCGCGTACCACTGACCGAAGCTGCGTTGCTTGTTTTGAAGGCGCTCCCGAGGGTAGAAGGAAACCCATATCTGTTCCCAGGCGCTAAAAACGAAAAGCCGATCAGCAACATGGCCTTGTTGCAACTTATGCGTGGCATGGACTATGGCGTTGGTGGCACAAGAGGAGCCTACGTGCCTCATGGGTTCCGAAGCAGCTTCAGAGATTGGGCGGGGGAGGTCTCCAGTTTTCCAAGGGACGTCTGCGAGATGGCGCTAGCGCATGCGATCGAGAGCAGAGTTGAAGCGGCTTACCGTCGGGGCGATCTGTTCGAGAAGCGGCGCAAGATGATGGAGGAATGGGCAAACTGGTGTACCCAAGTCAGAACTACGGAAAGTATTGAGAAACAATGACTTCAAAAACCCAACTTTGACGATCCCGAGCCACGTCTTGCGGTAGATCAGTTTTGCGACCGTTTGCACACTCCAAACGTTGACACGGAAGTATCTTCACCTACGCTAAGGTGACGTGGCCCTGTTGCTGCCCAACAGTGGCCACCTCGTCGATCATGAGGCATCGACCAAGGACATCCGGTTTCGGCAACTCCCGTTGGTAATCGCCGAGCCGGACATCGCATGGTGTAGTGGGTGTACAGGATGCACATGGAACCAGATCAGTGTCCCGATTCGCGCAGTCTTCCGATTTCCCACCCTTTCCCCAGGTCGCAACGACCTTCCGTCCGCCTGACGGGCCATCTGAATTTACCTACGATCCAGCCAAGCACACGCAGACCGCGATGTTGAACATTGCGAATTTTTGCTGTGCTTTCAGAGAATTGCCCGACGGGTTTTCGAACCAGAACTAAGAGAGCTGAGCCACGGTCGGTTAACGATCCCTTCGATTACCCGAAGATGCACGTCGACATTCTGGATGCTGAGCAAGCAGGATAGGTGAATGTTTATCAAAGGACAGGGCAGTTGGTCAGCGTATCAAAGCCTGCCTGGTGTTGTCGTGGTAGATTTTCACCATGATTACCGCGAACCGAGGGAGCTAGGGCCGCCGATTCCGTATTACGAAAAGATGGCCAACGTCTCTGAGAGAACAATAGACGCGCTCCAAAAAGCAATAAACAATCCGTCAACACGCTACGTTCTTTTTACGCACGGGAGCAGCACATCCCGGTTAGGGAAAACAACGGCGCGATCTCAGGTCCGCAAGATAATGCGAAGCAAGACAGCGACGCCATTCATTTGCCGCAAGCAGTGCATCCAGCACGAAACCGTCTTTCTGGCCTCAATCAAAGGGCGTAACCTTTGAGGGCGCAGCCGAGTCAGATCGACGATTTTCGATATATAAAGCCGGTGCTCAAAGACCATACGGACCCGAACCTGTCGCCCGGAGAGATTCAGCAAAGGCAACGTGGGTTGCAGGAAGTACAGCAGCAGGAACAGGTCGATCGTGAGACAGCCAAACAGGCGAGTGTCAATCTGGCGAATAAAGTAACGAGTTGATACTTCCGGCGAGAATAACTTGGGCGAACAGAGAGTAGTATCGTGAATAAAGAAACCAATGCTTTTGGTTGTATCGCCTGCTGGCCTTCGTCCGCAGAGTCCGCTTGGGAAGCGCTCACGAGCATGAAAACAGATGTTGAACTCGTGGATGAGTCGCATTTCATGATCAAGATTCGTTCCTGCACTCAGTGTGCACAACAGTACTTATCAGTTTTCACTGAGAGAATCGATTGGGTTGCTGGTGAAGATCCTCAGCATTGGACCGTGATTCCCCTCACCCGAGTAGAGGCACAGGATTTCATTTCGGCAGACGGTAATGTCGAGGCGAGACTTATTGCTTTGCCGAGTGCACGCCAGAGCCTCTGTCATGATTATCCAAAAGGTAGCGATCCAGCAAGTTATTGGAGCAAAGGAGTTGCTATAGGACCACATGACTGAAGGAACACGATCCAATGTTGTGTCATGCAACTATCGAGGCTGAACGAGGCAGAGTCAGTTTCAAGATTCTCAGGAAGGAAAACGTGCCCACAATCGTTGCTGGGGGAATCGTATGGATTACTTTCAGGGCGTCGTAATTGAGTACCTTCGAGCAAAGCGCTCCATTTTCGTGAATCCACAATACCTGATATCGTTGGATGAGGGTAAACTTAAAAAAGGGAGACACTGGTACTGTGATTCGGTAGCAGTAGATCTGAAGGAGAAGAGCATCTATTTGTGTGAAATCACGTACTCCTCAAATGCCTACGCACTGATATCTCGCCTGGCCGATTGGCGCAGTTGTTGGCAAGAAGTCGCTGATTCCATTCGTCGTGATTCTAGTGTGCCTTCCGAATGGGCGGTAAGGCCGTGGATATTCATTCCAAGAAAGTACGAAGAGGACTTTCGGAGTAAATTTGGACGATTCTCGACGCCTTCTGACTCGGCCGTCCAGATGCCATATCCGCTAATTACTCATCTTGAGTCTACACTTCCGTGGGAATACCTGATCACTTGGGACCGGAAAATTGACCACTTCGCAGTCGAGAAGAACGCGCTGACTGTTGCTGAGCCTGAGAAGGTTCCGGTGAACGTGACTGATCTCGTTGACGCCACTGTCGGTCGACGTGTCTAAGGGAATGGTGGGTGCGCCTGAATATTCGCCGTTCGACCCGAGAAGCACCAAAGAATCTACGTCGATCAGGAGCGGCACGACATTAAGTCGACCGCTCACGATGGCTACACTACAGAAAACCCCGCACCGATCCCTGACCAGCGATCTTGGTGGGTTCGTCTTTCGGGCGTTGTGCTGAAGAGTCCGGACTTTTCTCCAACTTCAACAACCATGCCGCCGAGACATCACCGAAGGTCGTGGCGAGAATCTCGGCAATCTCGATATCCGGACGACGAAGACCGGCTTCGAAATTTGAGATGCGCGATTTGGATATTGTGCCGTTTGTGTGCAGTGCGAGTTCCTCGATACTCCATCCGTTGCGAATCCGTGTTGATGTGAGACGCTGACCAATCTGTTCCGATCTCGATAACTCTCTGTTCATATGATGACTCTCCTTGTTTGTTCGGGCATCGAGAGCAAAGCATAATGTGTCCTAAGGATGCCAGCAAGAGTTTCGTTAGTACACTTTTTGACATGTTTAGGCCGATTCGCGAGGCCGTCGAGGCTGTCTTCATGTTTAGAGCCTGCGTTTCTCCTTGTACGGGGATTCCTACGGGGGCTTTTCAACGGCGGACGTAGGTGGGCCTTGGGACTGGGCTGACGTGAGGTGTTCCTCAGCCGGTTTGTGGCCCGTGCGGGTGTCGATCGAACAGGGTCGTTAGATAGAGATTGACGAGCTGGGAGTGGGACGGTAGTAGGGTGCAAACGTGTGACGCACTCGACAGTTGCCAGAGAATCAGGTGCTACATTCTCCGCACATGTTCCGGAGGTAACGAACCTCATGACGCCAGGACAAGCCAAACCGCCTGGAGAAATAATAATCATCAGCAGCACGTATCGCTCAGTTGCGGTTATTGTTTTCCGAAGGCACCGCAATTGTCGGCGAGTAAAAGTTCAAAAATGCAAATAGACACCAGGGTGCTTCGATCTGTTTAGAGAAATAGATCGCTTGCTACTGATTATCGAACCAATCGGGTGCATATCGTGATTGCATCCATGGACAGCCAAAGATGCCTACTTCAAAAGACTACCGTACCGTTTATCAGAAGATGGCGTGCGGGGGAAGAAAAGTTTCGTTTATCTTAGTGGTTTGTATGTTATCGGCTACCGTATATTCGGAGGTAACTTCGGGATCTGTAGAGGCAGCGTTTGAATTACGGGAAACCCGCGCTAAGGCTGAGAACGGAGATGCTCTCGGACAAGTCGCCCTTGGCCTCGCATACCAAAACGGTAAAGGAGTTCCTCGGGACGAGTCTCAAGCCGTACAGTGGTACCGTAAGGCCGCTGAACAAGGGAACCCAGTCGGCCAATACCTTCTCGGGATCATGTACGCGGCCGGTTCCGGAGTCCCACAGGATCTTTCTAAGGCAGCTAGGTTGTATAACGAATCGGCTAAACAGGGGAATACCTTCGCTAAGTACCTTCTCGGGACGATGTATGAAGCCGGTTCCGGAGTCCGTCAGAGCGACGGTAGGGCGGCGCTCTGGTACGCTGAAGCAGCGGAGGAGGGTAGTTCGGATGCCCAGCGCTTACTCGGGATCATGTATGGCGAGGGTCGCGGAGTCGAACAAGATGATACTCAAGCCGTAAAGTGGTTAAGCAAGGCTGCTGAGCAGGGAGATGCGGATTCTCAGGTGATGTTGGGTGCATGTCACTTGGCTGGCCGGGAGGTTAAGCAGGATTTCGAGGTCGCTTTGAATATATTTGCTGAGGCGGCTACTCGAAATGGCCAACCCAGATTTCAGAAGTGGCATCAACTACCCGCGCGCCGCGGCGTGCTCGAAAGCCCTTTGGCGCTGCGGTCCGACGGGAAGAATCGCATCATGGAGCCCGGTACCTATGTCATTTTTCTGTCCGATGATAAGCGGATGCTTCACCCCAATGCGGGTACGTTTACTGTCGAGCCGACTATTCGTGAAGGTAATACTATTACGATCAATGCGCGGTTCGAAGGCGAATCGGGCTCAGAATCCGGCGACGACGCGGTAGTGAACACTCAATTGGAACTTACGACCGATTTCTTGGTCCGTGAACTGTCCCTGGACGGTGCAGCGCTTCCGATCTCATGGGTGGAGCCTGTCGACGAGCCTCGGTTTATCAGAACGAAGACATCTGCTCTTGTCTCGAAGGCACGCCTAAACAATGGCACTATCCTCAAGATTACATCTCGTGAGGGCGGTGAGTATCGCCAAACTTTGATCATGCGCGACGGACAACTTGCAGTTGCATCACCGGGCGATGTACAGGAGTTCTAAGGAGGGCAATGAGATGCGAGGGAATACACTCAAGATATGGCTAGTCGTCGCCATGGTTGTTGGAACGTCCGCGGCTTTTGCGTCACCGCAAACATCGATGGGAGAGATTGGTGAAGGCATGGCCCGCCACGCTACAGGCGGTCATGAGCGCACGATCGTCGAAGTCAAACATGGCCGACATGGGATGGATTTTCTCTACTACGATCGCGTCGATGGCCGCGAAGTGCTACACGTTACGGAGGTCAAGGCCGGCGGAAGCCAACAGACGCAAAAGCTCAAACTGAATGTCGATGAACAGTCGCTTTTGAAGAAGCATGGCATCACTCCCCAGCATCTCGGCGGAAACACTTACCAGATCACACAGGGTTCGCACGGCTATAACCTAGTCCAGATCGACCGGGCAACGAAGCGGCAAGCAAATGTGGAACGCATCTTGTCTGGCCTGACAGGTGGCGAGGTCGTCGGAAAGCAAGATACTGAGAAGCTGGCAGTGCACCTCCGTAATCTGAATCCAGCGCTTTCTCCTGTTGAAGAAAGGCTATTGGAACGAGCCGTTGGTAAAGATACTACTGCACTGAATGACCTGATCCAGCGTCGTCGGAGCGAACTCTTAGCGCTCAACCGGCAGGCGAATGAGCAATTAAGGCGAGTAGAGCGGGATATAGCGAGCCAAAATTATACCAATCAACTGATACGGGTACGGTCACAGGACGGGCGTTTTTCGGTCGATGCGCAACCCCTTGATGGGTTTGGAAACCCTTCTGGCCAGCCTCGCGAGATTCGCAACCTAAATTGGAAATACTTACGGGAAAGCGGCCCATTTCGCCGACTGGTGAAGGATGAAGTCAGGAACCTCTGTGGAAATGGTCGTCTGTGCACAGAGAATGCGTACAAGGCTGCGATCCAGGAATTGGAAAGCACCGGAAATATGAATAAAGCCATGGGGCTCGCCACAGAGTATGCGAAGCCGCCTGCGGGTGCGAAGGTGCCCAGCATGCCTAACGTCGCCGGCAGTTCAACCTCCACGTCGCCCGACTCCAAACTCAGTATCAGACACACGGCCGATCCTACGGCACCTCGGCCGCCGGTCAAAAGGCCCGTTGCCTCCGAGCTTCGCAAGACTCCACTGATGCAACAGATCCGCCGTTACTTCGGTGCCAACCTGGGATCGAAAGCGGGTCCGGCGGGCAAACTCGCGGGCGGGACGCTTCTTATAGCAGGTCGTTCGCTTCCAATGGCGGCTGCGATGGTTTCGCCGACTGCGATCGTGGTTGCGACAGCAGCTATCAGCGCCGTCATGGTGGATTCATATCTGGACAACAAGATCGATACACATATCCAGGGAATGCAAACCCATCTCGACGAGGAACTTAAGACTCTCGGCGAGAATGTCAACTATCGCGCAGCTCTCATAATGGAGATGTTGGACCGTCGTAGTCAAGAGTTGTCCAGTCAAATAGATGAACTCAGCGTAAGAATGGATAACCGCATAGATCATCTCGGGTCAGTAATGGATGCTGGATTCGCAGGTCTCTCTAAGTCACTGCTCTTGGTCGATCTCAAACAGGATTACGGATTGGCGCTCCAAGAGGCACAGTTCGACGACGCCCTCCAGTCCGGCTTGAAACAGTACGATGTTTATCTCGGCACCGGAGATAGAGGTAGTCTGAGTGCGGCGGAAAATGACTTTACCCGTGCACAAGCGCGTTATGAAAATTTTTTGTCAAAAGATCATACGGATTCAGAAATGCTTCAGGGCTTTTGGATTCAGCATGCTCTGTCCAGCTACTATCGCATGGTTGTCTATGCCGAGCGAGCACTCGACGATCCGAGATTCGCCGGTCAGGCTGTCCAAACCTTCATCGGATTTGCGGATCAGATACAGAAGCCTGAGCATCTCAACACGGTACTTCAGATCCTCAACTACGCGTATGTTTCAATCGCTGACGTTGATCGAGATGACCTTGCCGGAGAGCGCTTGACACAAGCCTATATGCAATTAATCGACGACGATCTCGCGAATGATCGTTTTAACAGTGCGGTGGCGTCCGCCGCAATGTTGAGGATGGTTCGAGACGATGATCAGTCTCGCTTGCTCGAAACTTTTGTGCGTTATCTGTCTGGCACTGATGCTGATGCGCCCGAGGAGCTAGAGAGACTTGAGGGAGATTGGCTTGAGTATCTTGATCAGCGCGAGTATCCCCAACCAGGCACTTGTTTTGCGCTGCTGGCTTGTGCAGGTAGTACGGAGAGGAGCGAGATCGCGCCCGACTTCTGCAATCTTACCGCAGACGCCTTGGTCACGGCGGCAAATGCTTGTGACAACGAGGCAATACACCGTTATGTCGTGACAGCTTTGTTGCGTGACAAGCGTGTCGATGAGGCGAAGCGGATTCTTGACGAACATTATATCTCTGACCCTAGTTTTCGCATCAAGAATCAGATGACGGTCGCTTATTTCTTGCGGGACGATCCGGATGTAGGTGATCGTTATTGCCGCATTGGCCGTTTCGTCATAGACGACCCGACATTTCCCGACGACCTGCGTAGGGACGTTCGCGGGCACCTTGAGCGTTGGGGAAACTTCTGTCTCAATCCAGTTTGACGGCTGCGATAGCCGATTGTGAACCTCGAATCCAAACACTAGCGAGAGCCGATTGATGCACTGTTTGGTTTCTTTAAACTCGATTGCTAAAGCAAATCCGGGGCGTCAGTGAAACCTCTATGTATAGCCCTACCGCTACGTCTACGATAATGTCCCGACTCAACCCGTAAAGAGGATAGGTTGGCTTAGAATATCCCGCTCTGATGAGAACCCGCTTCGGCGGGTTTTTTATGCCGGAGGAATATACCAATCTGCGTTCCAACTAATCGCTGGAATACTATTTAAGTCTCAAGCCAGCGCTCTGTGGTTTCGGACTGCGAATATGTAGATATAACTCTGCATAACATTCGCCGTTCAATCAAAGAGGTCTACGATGAAACGTATTCCGCGTTCTCTCACGTTGGAACCCCAAGCGCTTCGACGCGCTGATTTATCTCCCGAAGAACAATCCTTGGTCGAAAGGGCCATTCAATGCCTGGAACGCACCTACCGCGTTCGTGGTGTTGCGATGACAAGCCCAGAAGCCACACGGGACTATCTCAAACTCCATCTCTACGGACTTCCCTATGAAGTCTTCGCCGTGATGTATCTGGATAACCGACACCGTGTCATTCGTTACGAAGAGTTGTTTCGGGGCACCATCGACGGCTCAAGTGTGCATCCCCGTGAAGTCGTTCGAAAGGTTCTGACAACCAATACCGCTGCTGTCATCTTCGCGCATAACCATCCCTCCGGTGTTTCTGAACCGTCCCAAGCAGATCTTCGCATCACACAACGTCTTCGTGAGGCGCTGAGTCTTATCGATGTACGTGTGCTGGATCACATGATCATCGGCGACGGCAGCATCGTCAGTTTGGCCGAACGGGGCCTGGTCTAACCAAGATTCCTCCGTTCAAACAGCGGCTTATTACAAAGGCGTTCTACATGAACGCTTTCTTTTTCAGATCATTCGGAGGTGAACGCGATGCTTCGGTTTCTGCGTTGGTTTACCCTGCTACTGAGTATGCTGGTCGTGTTGGTAATTTGGCAACATTCGCAACTGGCGTTACTGGCGTTGACACGCATTGATCCGGTACCCGAGACGAAAGCGCTGATGATGGACGGTCGGTTTGCTGAAGCGGCGGAGTATCTGGAGTTCTTTCTAAACTATGAGTATGTACTGAGTGATCCGACAGCACTGGCACTGAACGAGGAGATTGCGACGACGAGGGCGAGTCTGGCATATCAAGCAGAGAAGGTGACGGAGGGGTTACTCGAAGGCACCAGCGACGAATCCCTTGGTCAGATTTCAGGTGTCGTGTCGGATCTTCTGGTGATCGGCGACATTCGTGATCTGGTTCTTCAAGGTGGACATTGGGTGTGGGGAGATTCCGTAGACCAGGTGATTGTTGCGTTGTCCACGATCGGTCTGTTTGCAACGGCGGGTCAAGTGGCGAGCACGGTTGCGACAGTTGGCACCGCCGGAGCTGCTGCGCCGTCGGTTGTTGTCAGCAGCATGATAAAATCTTCCGTGACGATGTTGAAACAGGCTTGTCGGGTTGGACATCTACCGGCGTGGCTGAGTGAGTCGTTGATCTCGGGCGCAAAGACGGTGCGTAAAACCGGCAGTATCGACTCTGTTGCGGAGATTCTGGAAAACGTCCGGCGCTTGGCGACTGTTCGAGGAGGTCTCAGTTTGTTGAGTGGCACCCGGAACGCAGAATCTCTGTTTCGGTTAGCTCAGGCCGGCGAGACCTTCGGAGGTGCGACCCGTACCTTGTTTCGCCTGGGCGGCGAGACCTTCCTGGTCAGTGCACGACGTGCACCAAGTGCACAGTCTGCCGAGACCGTCCGGCTGGCGGCAACCTATGGACCGAACGGGCTGCGTCTGCTCGATCGCGTGGGACCGGCTCGATTCGTCAAGTATTCGGCTCGCGGTACGAAGATTGCGTACAAGGGTGAGGTGGTCCAGAAGGTTGCCCGTCTCTTGGTTCATCTTCCGCACTCGGTTCTGTATGGCATGTTGATCCTGGCGGTTACGCTGTGGTTGCCTTGGCGGCGGATGTTGCGTCGTTCGTTGACAGGATAATTTGTGTTACGCGAGACCGTGAAAAACGGTCTCGCTTTTTATTGTTGTAGCGAGGATTCGTTTGCTGTAACTGATGGTATCTTGACCGTAAGTATTAATCTGCGGTAACGCGGTTCCTGGTTTTTGTCTAATTTACAGGACCGTCTACACTGTGTCAGAGCTATCGGTCGGCGCTTGGTGTGAAGATATCGTTGTGGACGCGTTGCGGACTGCCGCAGTCGACCCTGCGAGCGAATCTCGACGGCCGAAGAAGACGTTCCGAATCTCCAAACGAATGGCGGGTTTGATTCGAAGAACAGTCATTCGGCATAAAACTCGGGGGGCTTGACGGAATGTCCCAATAGCGCGCCCTCCACGCCAGCTCGTAGCTGCACGGAGAAGGAAACCGACGCCACGATCCCGGAGAACTCTGGTGATGCCTTTGAGTGCCCTCCGTCAGCGGTCAAGCTGTAGGCAAGTAATCACCACGGAAAGCACGCTGCGCAGTGCGACGCGTCCTTGGTGTTCGCCTACATCACACTCATTCCTGAAGACAAGCTGACTGTCAAGACTGTCGTGGTGAGCCGCATAGTTTCGGACTATGACGAAGTTCACAAAAGCCGCCACGAAGTAGTCCGCTTGAACTGACCCTGATTCCACAGCGTCGGCTGAAACGAAGATGCGATCTCCACGACTGCCAAGGTCGTATAGGTCAGCATACGCATCGAGTAACCTCTTTGCAGCCTCCCTCGACTTTCGCCCGACGTCGTTACCGTGCAGTCGGAATTTGCCGAGGGTGAAATTGAGTTGGTCCTTGGCGATTTTTCGTGTTTTGCGATCTCCGCTGCCTCCGTTCCGATTTTGAGCGATCGAAACCAACAATTTCTCTGCATTCAGGACAGTTAGGAGAAGCTGTTCGATCCGCTCGTTCGATCGCACTACCCCCTGCTCTGCGCCAAGATCTTCGTCGCTCAGCTCCTTGTGGAGCCTGTAGAAAGCCAAGCAGAAGCGCCTCAGCGGACGAGACCGGCTCCAGTAAGCCGAGATAACGCTGCGAATCTCCTCAGCATCAAGGCTGAAGGAAGAGGGGACGACAGTAACATGACTCTCTAGGTACATCATCGCCAGGTCCGGGAAGTGATACCTCGCAAGCTCAGCTTCCCAGGGCAAGGCGTCGATCAGTTGCGCCCATCGACGGCTTCGGCGGTCAGAGTTGGTCCAAAAGGGAGCCAGAAAATCAACCTCAGAGCCCGAAAGGATCTCTGCCAAGACCAGGGCGTACTCGATGTCCTGCCTGAGAAGCGCCCGTAGTTTGTAGCCGCCTGGAAGAGCGACATCGTCCACGTTGGCCCAGTCTTGCCAGGTAACCAAGAGAACATTGCGGATCTTCGTGACGACCCGCGGGCCCGTCAGTCGGTACTTCGCAGCAAGCGCGTGGGCCGCCGTCTCGACATCGGACCAAGGGCGTTTGGTGCTGGACCACGCGGCCAAGATCACTCGGAACCGTGACAGCCACTCGTACGTTGACCTCCTTTTTTGCCACCTAGATTTCACTCGCCTAACCTGCGCATCAATGAGGGCTAGGCGGAACTCCTCACCGCCGGCAGTTCTCTCGTTGAACTCCGGAGTAGCTCGGATCACAAACGAGACCGCCCCTAATAGCTCGGCCACCTGGTATGACTGCCAGTAGGCAAAGAAATCGATCCATGGAGCGATCTCCCGTCCAGATGATGTTTGCTGGAATGGCTGCGGTCGCAGCATCGGGTTCGCGGGGTCTATGACGTGTTTCAAGACCTCTTGCGTGAGTGGCTCACCCAGATCATCCAGGAAGTGTGTCCACCACATCGGTTCGCCATTTCCCGGCTTTAGCCCCACCTGCGATGTGACCACGTTGCTCCAAAGCGTCAGAGTCCAGCGGTCATCAGCAAGGCACGACTCCGTGCCGACCATTGGGGACACCGGGAAGTTATTCCAGGAATCCAGCGCGGAACGCGAGAGGGCAACTCGGAGAATAGGAGAGATCCAGCCCCACTCCACCATCTGCTTTAGCGAGCAGTCCTGAGGCAGCCTGACGGCATGGTCCTTCAAGTATGACCCGAAGGCCGATGGCGAGTTGACCTCCGTGCCGGGAGCGGCCAGGTGCCCGCATGTCATGTCGCGTGAACTAATCCTCATTTGTGCAGAGTGGCAATCAAAATTACTATATTAAACAACCACCTGCTAAAGCCGGTGGGTTTGCATCACGGACTGAAAGTCCGGATACGCGTCGACTGAACGACGCGTCGATGGCTGGCGGTTGTGCCAGCTCACCGAACGTCCGGTTTGTGTCTGCCTGCCGACATATCGGGTGACGACTCGGACGGTCGCTACATGTCGTGGACCGTCGTCCACGGGAGCTGCCGAACCGACCGCAACGCGCGTCGAGCCGCCAATCGACAAGATCCGGGTGAGTTGCACTTTAAGGCTGAAACCGTAAAGGCGTCAGAGAATCTTCACAGTCCATCCCCAACGATGTTATATCCGCCCCTCAGGATCGAAGTCGCCCAAGTTAAGTCCGATCCGCACGCGCACACGTTCTGCTAACGCCGTCCACTCATCTGGTTCAGCCCCGCAGCGATACCGAGACGTCGAAGATTGGCGCGCAGATCGGTTTCACGGCCCAGGTAGAGGGTGTGGCCGTTGTCGCCCGAAACTTGGGTCCTCCCGACGAGGTGACCGTCGGGCGTTACCGACAACTCGGCCAACGCGGGCGTCGTGTAGGCGCGCTCGAACAGATACCCCAAAATAGCGCCCATCTGCGGGGACATGTTGGGGAATCTTGCGGGGTCGAGTAGTTGACCAAGGTCAGGCATCATCATGGGTAGAGTATGACCGACAGTGCTATGCTTGCGACAGCGTTTGTGTTCCGTGGACAGTCGTGCACTATTGGAACCGTTCGTGCCGGTCGGTTCGCCTTCGCCATGTCATGGAACGGATCGACATCCTTGAACAGCAAGGAAATCAGGGGCAACGAGGAGGAGGAATGGAACCGGTTGTTGTGATCGACTTCGAGACCACCGGCCTGTCGCCGGATTACGGGGATCGTGCGACGGAGATCGCCGCAGTCTTGATCCGCGATGGTCGCATCGTCGATCAGTACCAAAGCCTCATGAACGCCGGTCGGCGCATCCCCTCGTTCATCGAGTATCTCACCGGAATCAGCAAAACCATGGTGCGCGAAGCACCTCCCGCAAAGCCGCTCATGTCCGAGATTGCGGACTTCGTCGGCGACTATCCCCTGGTCGCGCATAATGGCACATGCTTCTGTCGCGCGCGGATGAGCGAGTTCTTGTTCGATTCGTTTGAGATGCCACTCTCCACCGCTAGCTTCAATCAGTGCGTTCTTGACACCGAGCAAGACCTGCGCATGTCCAAGCGCGATTTGAAGCTCCCAGGATGAAGCTCCTCGACAACACCAACACGCTGCTCGGTGACGACCTCAAGGAAACACTGCTGCCAGGCGCGCGATTGAAGATCGCCGCCTCCTGCTTCTCGTTGTACGCCTTCGAGGCGTTGAAGGCCGAGTTCTCGAAGGTTGAGAGCCTGCAGTTCATCTTCACCGCGCCTACTTTTGTCGCCGCCGAGGTCACCGACCGTCTCCGCAAGGAGCGACGCGAGTTCTTCATCCCGAAGCTCGGCCGCGAGACCAGCCTCTACGGCACGGCATTCGAGATTCACCTGCGTAACAAGCTCACGCAGCGCGCCATCGCCCGCGAGTGCGCGGATTGGATTCGCCGCAAGGCCTGCTTCAAGTCCAACCGCACCCAGGCGCCGATGCAGGCGTTTGCCCACGTCAGCAACGACGCCTGCAATGCAGCCTACATGCCGCTGAACGGCTTCACCTTGGCCGACCTCGGTTATCAGAAGGGCGATGCGGTCTCCAACTTCGTCAACCGCTTCGACGAAGCCGCGCACACCAACAGTTACCTGCAGCTGTTCGAGCAGATCTGGCGCGACCCCGAGCAACTCGCCGACGTCACCGACGCGATCTGCAGCCATATCGAATCGGTCTATCAGGAGAATGCGCCGGAGCGCATCTACTTCCTGATGCTCTACAACATCTTCCGCGAGTTCCTCGACGATATCGACGAGGACGTGCTGCCCAATGATCGCACCGGCTATCAGGACAGCCTGGTCTGGCAGAAGCTGTTCAACTTCCAGCGCGATGCCGCCACCGGCATCATCAACAAGCTCGAGACCTATAACGGCTGCATCCTGGCCGACAGTGTCGGCCTCGGCAAAACGTTCACTGCGCTCGCCGTCATCAAATACTACGAGCTGCGCAACCGTGCAGTGTTGGTGCTCTGCCCAAAGAAGCTCGCCGACAACTGGCGCAATTTCAACACCAATCTCAAGACCAACCTCTTCGCCAAGGACCGCTTCAACTACGACGTCCTCTGCCATACCGATCTCTCGCGCACCCGCGGCGAGTCCTTCGGCATCCCTCTGAACCGGGTGAACTGGGGCAACTACGATCTCGTCGTCATCGACGAATCACACAACTTCCGCAACAACGAGGTCTACAAGGATCGCGAGACCCGCTACCAGAAGCTGATGAACAAGGTCATCCGCGAAGGCGTCAAGACCAAGGTACTGATGCTCTCCGCCACTCCGGTCAACAACCGCTTCACCGACCTGCGCAATCAGCTCGCGCTCGCCTATGAAGGCCAATCCGAGACCCTTTCGCAACAGCTGCGCAGCAAGAACAGCGTCGAGGAGATCTTTCGCCAAGCCCAGAAGGCCTTCAACAGCTGGTCGCAACTACCGCCGGACAAGCGCACCGCCGCCCGCATCCTTAAAACCCTGGACTTCGATTTCTTTGAGCTGCTCGACGCGGTCACCATCGCCCGCTCGCGGCGCCACATCGAGACCTTCTACGACACCCGCGACATCGGCCCCTTTCCTGAGCGCCTCAAGCCCCAATCGCATCACTGCCCGATCACCGCGCGCCACGATGTGATGGACCTGAATGCGATCTTTGAGCGACTGACTGCGCTCAAGCTCGCCGTCTACGCCCCGGTCAGCTACATCCTGCCCTCGCGGCTTGCTCACTACGAGGCGCTCTACGACACCCAGACGTCGGGCGGTCGCGGTCGGCTGCGGCAGGTCGATCGCGAGCGCAGCTTGCAAGCGCTGATGACCACCAACCTGCTCAAGCGCCTGGAAAGCTCGGTCGAGGCCTTTCGCCTCACCCTGCGCGCCCTGCTCGGCAAGATCAGCGACACGCTCGAGGCCATCGAGCGATTCGAGACCACCGGCGGCGCTCAGCCCGGCACGAGCATCGACGCAGCTTTCGATGCAGACCTCGCCGGCTTCGACCCGGACGACGACGACCTCAACGGCCTTGGCGACTTCACCGTCGGCAAAAAGATCCAGATCCACCTCGCCGACATGGACCGGCTCTCCTGGCAGCGCGAGCTGCGCGCCGATCTGGCTCTGATCGACGAACTACTCGCCTCGATGGACAAGGTCGCACCCGAGGACGACAGCAAACTTCAGCATCTCAAACAGGCCCTGCTCGCAAAGATCGACCAGCCGCTCAACACCGGCAACCGCAAGGTGCTGCTATTCACCGCCTTCGCCGACACCGCCAACTATCTCTTCAACCATCTCGCACCCTGGCTGCAGCGCGAGCGGGGTCTGCACAGCGGTCGCGTCACCGGCTCCGGCGCGCCCAAGACCACGCTCAAGGGCGCCTACGACTATCAATCTGTGCTAACCCTGTTCTCGCCCCGGTCCAAAGAGAAGGCGTTGGTCCTGCCCGACGAGCCGCACGAGCTGGATCTGCTGATCGGCACCGATTGCATCTCCGAGGGGCAGAACCTGCAGGACTGCGACACCCTGATCAACTACGACATCCACTGGAACCCGGTCCGCATCATCCAGCGCTTCGGCCGCATCGACCGCATCGGGTCACCCAACGCCCGCATCCAGCTCATCAACTACTGGCCGGACATCAGCCTCGATGAGTACATCAACCTCAAGGAGCGGGTCGAGAACCGCATGGTCATCGCCGACGTCACCGCCACCGGCGACGACAATGTGCTGACCGCCAAGAGCAACGACATCGCCTACCGCAAGGACCAGCTTAAGCGCATGCAAGACGAGATCATCGAGCTCGAAGACGCCAAGGCCGGCGTCTCGATCACCGACCTGGGCCTGAACGACTTCCGCATGGACCTGCTGCAGTACGTCAAGGCCCATGGCGAGCTGGATCAGCTGCCCTTTGGCCTGCACGCCATCGTACCCGCGCAGGCACCGATGGGGCTGCATCCCGGTGCCATCTTCGCGCTGAAGAACATTCACGAGAGCGTCAACGTCAGTCAGCAGAACCGCCTGCACCCGTTCTATCTGGTCTACATCGGCGACGATGGCGAGATCATCGCCGACCACACCGAGGTCAAGCGCCTGCTCGACCTGATCCGCGCCAGTTGCAAGGGCCAGTCCGAGCCAGTCAGGGCGCTGTGCCGGCTGTTCAACGAACGTACCGGGGACGGCCGTCGCATGGAGCGCTACTCCGAGCTGCTCAGCCAGGCCATCCACTCGATGATCGAGGTCAAGGAGGAGCAGGACATCGACAGCCTCTTCGGCGGTGGCCGCACCACAGCGCTGACCACCACCATCCAGGGGCTGGATGATTTTGAGCTAATCGCTTTTCTCGTGATTGAGGGGGGCAGCGCGTGACCCTGTATGCCTGGCCGGATGCCGCCGCTTACGGTCGAGTGATCCCGAAGGCCAAGATTTACGAACATGCCGGCGCCAGCCGGGCACTCAAGGAGGGCTTCGTGCGCGAGGTCGAGCTGATCATCTGGTCGCACAAACTTGCGCCTGAGACCATCAACCTCGCAGCCACGGACGCAGTCGCAGAAATCCAGATCTTCCGCATTGCTCAGAAGACGGCGGTGCTCGACCGGGATCTGCTGCGCGCAATCGACAAGGCCATCCCCTTTCCGCTGATTTTTGAGCTGAGCCATGGCAGCCGCATCAAGCTGGTCGCCGCCTGGAAACGAAGAAGCGGAGCCGACCGCGCGCGTTGGGTCGTCGGCGACTACTTCGAAGCGGATTGGCTGCTTGAGAAGGTGCCCCGTGCGCCGCTGCCGGTGGCGATGAATCTTGGCGCGCTCTATGAGCGGCTTCTGAGCCCGTTGGTCGAGAGACAGACTGCGCGGTTGATGCCCGGCGCTACTTCTGGCGTGGCCGAGGTGCCGCAAGGATATGCCAATCCCGAGACGCAAGCTGAGCCTATGTCGCTGGAGGCCCGCATTGCGCAGGCAGAAGCCATCGAGGCGAAGGCCCGTGAAGTCGAGGGAATCAAGGCGAGGCTATCGCGGGAGAAGCAATTCAACAGGCGCGTGGCGATCAATGCGGAGCTACGCGCGGCGAAACTAGAACTTGAGCGGTTAACTGCGGGACATACCGACACCGCCGCGACGAACGATTGAGAGAACAAGCATGGACAAACTGAAGATGCACAGCCCCGATCTGAGCCAGGAAAACATCGCGAAGGTCCGCGAGCTTTTCCCCGGCTGCGTGACCGAGGCGCGCGACGACTCAACGGGGAAGCTGCGTTTGTCGGTGGACTTCGATCAGCTCAAGCAGGAGTTGAGCGACCACATTGTAGATGGGCCACAGGAACGGTATAGGTTGGATTGGCCAAGCAAAAAAGAGGCCATTATCATCGCAAATGCTCCGATTGCAAAAACTCTCCGACCGTCTCTCGAAGAAAGCTCTAACTTCGAAAGTTCACGCAATCTCTTTATTGAGGGTGATAACCTTGAGGGCTTAAAGCTTCTTCAGGAAGCTTATCTAGGTGTGATTAAATTAATCTACATTGACCCCCCATACAATACCGGTAGGGATTTCGTTTATCAGGACGATTTTGCGCAAGGATCCACGGAGTTCTTAAAGCGCTCAATGCAGCACGATAACGACGGAAATAGGCTGCTCGCCCTCAGAGAAACCGAAGGTCGGTTTCATTCTGAATGGCTTAGCATGATTTATAGTCGTCTTCTCATTTCTCGCAACCTTTTGTGCCAAGAGGGGATTATAGTGATCTCCGTTGATGAGAAAGAGCATGCAAACCTAAAGAAAGTCTGTGACGAAATATTTGGCGCCAAAAACTTTTGCGGCGAAATTGTATGGAAAAATAGCAGCAAGAATGACCAAGCCTATATCTCGATCCAGCATGAGTACTTCGTTGTCTATGTGAAGGATAAGGAAACAAATCCAGGAGACTGGACCGAGAGAAAGGCTGGGCTTGATGAAATATATAAGGCTTTTGGTGGATTTCTATCTACGTATGGAAAAGAGTGGGATGCGATCCACAAAGCTGCACTAGAGTGGTATAAGGAATTCCCGCCCTCAAACCCGATCTATGACAGCAAACACTATAGCTGGATGGATGACAGGGGGGTTTATTTTCCAGCTGACATTTCTGGCCCAAACGACGGCCAATATGTGTATTCGATCGACCACCCAATCACCAAGCGACCGGTTAAAGAGCCATCGCGAGGCTGGTCTTGCCCGAAGGAACATCTTCTTTCGCTTATCTCGGAAGACAGGGTCCACTTTGGCAAAGATGAGACAACGGTACCTTGCCTTAAAACCTATCTGAAAAGTACAGAGACGGTTAGCCTTACAAGCATGCGCTTTTTAGATGGCCGCGCTGCATCGAAAAGGCTTCGAACGCTTTTTGGAGAAAAAGTCTTCACAAATCCAAAGGATGAGTTCCTTCTTGCAGAACTCTTTAAAGCAATGAAAGTCAGAGGAAACGACATCGTTCTTGATTTCTTCGGTGGATCTGGGACGACGGCGCACGCCGTATTTGAACTGAATCGCATACAGGGAAGCCGTTGCGCATTTCACATGATTCAGATTGCGGAGAGCTTGGAGGAAAGCCTTAAGGTTGCGACCGGCGCCGCAAAAAAGATCACCAAGAACGCGATACGTTTCCTTGAAGCTCGCGATCGTCCAGCCACAGTCGCAGAAATTTCGAAGGAACGTATTCGTCGCGCCGGCAAGAAAGTAATTGAAGGCGACTGCCACCCCGACTGGAACCGCGATGTCGGCTTCCGCGTTCTCAAGGTTGACACCTCAAACATGAAGGACGTGTACTACCGCCCCGACGAGGTCAAACAAGCGGATCTGCTCGACATGGTGGACAACGTCAAGGAAGATCGCACCGCAGAGGATCTGCTGTTCCAGGTGTTGGTCGACTGGGGCGTGGACCTGACCCTGCCCATCCGCCGCGAGACCATTCAGGGCAAGATGGTCTTCTTCGTCGACGACAACGCCCTGGTCGCCTGCTTCGAGCCTGGCGTAACCGAGGATCTGGTCAAGGAGCTGGCCGGCCATGAGCCCCTGCGCATTATCTTTCGCGACAAGGGTTTCGTCTCGGATGCAGTGAAGATCAACGTCGAACAGATCTTCCGCCAGCTTTCGCCGTCCACTGAAGTCAAATCGATCTGAGGTTGGCCATGAAGCTTAAATTCAAGGTCCAGCCCTACCAGACCAACGCCGTCGAGTCAGTCGTGGACTGTTTCGCCGGCCAGCCGATGACCGCTGGCCTGACCTATCGCATCGACCCTGGCCGCACGGCGCAGGTCAGCACCTTCGATGAGGGCTTCAAGAACGCCGATCTCACGTTGAGCGATGCGCAGATCCTCGAGAACATCCAGAAGGTCCAGCGCCGGCAGAACCTGCCGGTTTCATCGTCGCTGTCGGACTTCATGGCCTTTGACAAGAAGGGCGCCCGCGTCCCAGCAACGGCCGCGTACAGGAAGCAAGCGTTCGCCGCCACGCCGATTCACCTCGACGTCGAGATGGAGACCGGCACCGGCAAGACCTACTGCTATATCAAGACCCTCTTCGAGATGAACCAGCGCTATGGCTGGTCGAAGTTCATCGTCATGGTGCCCTCGATCGCCATCCGCGAAGGGGTCTATAAATCGCTGCAGATCACCGCCGAGCACTTCACCGAGAGCTACGGCAAGAAGGCGCGGTTTTTCGTCTACAACTCTAAGAATCCGCATCAGCTTGAGAGCTTCTCCTCAGACGCTGGCATCAACGTGATGGTCATCAACATCCAGGCGTTCAACGCGCGCGGGGCCGACAACCGCCGCATCTATCTGGAGCTGGACGACTTCCAATCGCGCAAGCCGATCGACGTGATCGCCTCGAATCGGCCGATCCTGATCATCGACGAGCCGCAGAAGATGGAAGGCAAGGCGACCTTGGAGGCGCTGCCCCAGTTCAAGCCGCTATTTATCCTGCGCTACTCAGCCACCCATCGCACCCAACACCACCGCGTGCATCGGCTGGATGCGCTGGATGCATTCAACCAGAAGCTGGTCAAGAAGATCGCCGTGCGCGGCATCCAGACCCGCGGGCTCGCAGGGACCAATGCCTATCTTTACCTCGAAGGCATCGACATCTCGAAGCAGGCACCGGTGGCGCGCATCGAGCTGGAGGTCAAGCTGAAGTCCGGCGAGATCAAGCGGCAGCTACGCCGGCTGCGCTTCCGCGATGACCTGTTCGTGGCGTCCGGTGGGCTGGACCAGTACAAAGGCTTTACCATCAGTCAAATCGACTACAACATCGACAGCGTCGAGTTCACCAATGGCGTCGTGCTGGCGGCGGGCGAGGCCAACGGTGATGTCTCGGAGCGCGACATTCGCCGCATTCAGATCCGCGAGACGATCAAGGCCCATCTGGACAAGGAGAAGCAGCTCTTCGCCCAGGGCATCAAGGTGCTGTCGCTGTTCTTCATTGACGAGGTGATCAAGTACCGCGACTACGGTCAGGCCGACGAAAAAGGCGAGTATGCCCGGGTCTTCGAGGAGGAATACGCGCTGCTCAAGGATGAGTATCTGTCCGAGCTGGCCATCGACAACGAGGACTACCGCAAGTACCTCGGCGAGATCGACCCAGCCAAGACCCATCAGGGCTATTTCGCGATCGATAAGAAGACCAAACGCCTCAAGGACCCGGAGGTTGGTGCCCGATCCGTCGACTCCGACGATGTCGACGCCTACGACCTGATCCTGAGGGACAAGGAGAGCCTACTGGCGTTCCCTGGCCCGCACGACAGCCCGGAGGACAGCGCCAAGAAACGGGTACGCTTCATCTTCTCTCACTCGGCACTGCGCGAAGGCTGGGATAACCCGAACGTCTTCGTGATGTGCATGCTCAAGCACAGCGACAACAGCATCTCCCGCCGGCAAGAGGTCGGGCGCGGGCTGCGGCTGAGCGTTGACCAGCAGGGCGACCGCATGGACCACCCGGGCTTGGTGCATGACATCAACGTGCTGACCGTGGTCGCCAGCGAAAGCTACAAGGACTTCGTCGCGGGCTTGCAGCAGGAGATCGTCGAGACCCTATCCTCGCGCCCGCGGCAGGCCACTGAAACCTATTTCACCGGCAAGGTGCTGCAGACCAAGCAGGGGCCGGTCGAATTGACCCCTGCAATGGCGAAACAGCTCTACCGCTATCTGGTCAAGAACGACTATACAGACGATTCCGATCACGTTGCCGATGCCTATCACGAGGCCAAGGCAGCGGGCACTCTGGCAGCACTACCGGCTGACCTACAGCCCCACGCCGACCAGATCTTCGAGCTCATCGACAGTGTCTTCAGCGAAAAGCAGCTGCCGACACCCGAGGATGGTCGCAAACCAAAGACCAATCCGCTCAACGCCAACTTCGAGAAGCATGCCTTTCAGGAACTCTGGCAACGCATCAACCGCAAGGCCGTTTATCGCGTTGACTTCGAATCCGATGAGCTGGTCGACAAGTGCATCAGCGCACTCGATCGCCAGCTACGAGTCACGCCACTGCAGTACATCGTGCAGAAAGGCCTGCAGCAGGATGGGCTAACCGACGAGCAGTTGCGCAAAGGGGATGGCTTCAAGGTCTCGGAAACGACGACCGAACAGGGCGACTCCATCCACTCGCGGGTGAGTTATGACCTCTTGGGCAAGGTCGCCGAAAACACCCAGCTCGTTCGACAGACCGTGGCTGATATTCTAAGCGGTATCCAGCCCGCCGTGTTCCATCAGTTCCCGCAGAACCCGGAGCACTTCATCGCCGAAGCCTCACGGCTGATCACCGAGCAGAAGGCCGCCATGGTAATCGAGCGCTTGGCCTATGACGAGGTCGACGAACACTATGACGTCGACATCTTCACAGCCAGCCAGACCGGGCAGGATTTCTCCCGCGCCACGGCCAAGCTGAAGCACCATATCTACGACTACGCCATCGTCGATTCCAATGTCGAGCGGGGTTTTGTCAACGAGCTGGATACCAGCACCGAAGTGGTGGTCTACGCCAAACTGCCCCGCGGCTTCCTGATTCCGACACCGGTCGGTGACTATAACCCGGACTGGGCGATTTCATTCCGCGCCGGGAGCGTGCGGCACATCTACTTCGTCGCCGAGACCAAGGGTAGCATGTCGTCGATGAAATTGCGCGAGATCGAGCAGACCAAGATCGCCTGTGCGCGGAAGTTCTTCGATGAGATCGGCCAGCGCATCACCGAGGATAAGGTGAAGTACGATGTCGTTACCGATTTTGCCAAGCTGATGGATTTAGTTAGCCCGGCTTCCAGCTAAGCCAAACGTGAGCGAATCGTTTATGCGCAGGACGCAGGACCTTTGCATCCTTTTAGCTTCGACCCGAAAACTGCCGTGGACAGTGCACCAAGTGCACCAAGTGCACAACGTGCACAAGAATGCCGCGAGGGTCAGGGGTAAGCACCAGCAGCAGGTTCAACTCGATCGACCGGTCGGCTACTTCTGAAACGGCCGACGACAGTTAGCGGCTGGCACAAAAACGAGCTGAACCAGTTCCGCCCGACGCAACCGCAGTTCATCCGTACACCATTTAAGGAAGTCGATAACTGCTGTTTGCTCGATGCCCATTGGGGACGTCAGTACGAAATCGCTTAGCCCGAAGCCAGGCTCTTGCCGAGTTCGATGATACTGTGCCATTTATGTAACGGCATTCCTTCGACATACTCCCGATATAAAACGCTGTCTGTCGGGCCGGGTATGAAGGCTGGGCGATCTTTTAGTAGCCCGAAATGAATCTCCAGTGGCTGTTCAATGTCATCATAGTCGGGCAGAACGTTTGCCAATCATCCAGAGATTGCATGTTAGCATTGTGCTGGGCGTAAGGAGCAGTTACTGAAAAGAGTAGGGCGGTTGCCAACAGGAAGCGAAGTCTGTTAGGAATACTTGGTGGATTCATTGACTACTCCTTTTGGCAAGATCCAGGACGATGGTGATCGAACGGCGGATTTGAAACTAAAGGTTACCTTCTGCGGGCATCGCAGGGCGACGAACCATCTTTGAACCTTCGATATAAGTTCAAAAAAACGACCGGAGCGATACTTGCGATTCTGACATGCAGTGCATCCGAAGCCGACCGAGTGTTGGTTGCGAGGTAGAGAAAAGATTCAGTTCAACATGCTGTCCTTTCCGAAGCGCTATGTCCCGACATATGATCCATAATTTATGCGAGGTGATATGACGGGTAGGACAGTGTGTACACTGATCGTCGCAATGTGCCAGCCGACAGTCATCAGGTTTGAGGCCCGCTTTCGCCGATTCGGCTACACTGCCGACGCAGGAACGCGAAGCGGTGGAGTTGCGTCAAAACAACAAATGTCGGCTTGACAACGACAGACGACGGACTAAACTGATGGTAGTGATTCTCTAATCACACTTTCCCATCTGGCTCGGCCAAGCCGAGCATTATATAAGCGGTGACAACCCTTCTCGGGAACTAAGTCACCCAATTAACAAATAAGCCTTATATCGTCAGTGACCGTCATGCGGTGGCTGGATTATCAAAGGTTTGCCCTCCTTTCTATAGTGTATCTCATTTTTTTTTGGCCGATGGGCATCAACGGCCAGTGAGATATTTTCCATGCTTAACAAAGAGTCTACTCCCTACTTAGGTAAGAAGTCTGTCCTGGCCGAAGCGATGTCCTCCGCATTGCCGGAGAACACCAGCTCTTGCTTCGGTTCTGTCCCCTCTCTGATCGCACCAGACGAGACGACGGCTGCGCAAGCGTCAGTGTCTCCAACCGAGACGATCGAAGAACCTGAGGCGAAGATCGAAATGTGGGCCGCTAAGATCAACACGGCTCACGCGAAGGGTGTCAGCGCCATCATCGAGATCGGAACGCAACTTTCCCAAGCCAAGGAAGCCTTGGGTCATGGCAATTTTACAAAGATGATCAAGACCAAGATCCAATTCGGTGCACGCCAAGCCGAGAAGTACAAACGAATTGCCGAACACCCGACGCTGGCAAATCCGAACTACAGTTCGTTTTTGCCGGGCAGTGTCGCGCTGCTGAATCTCCTGGCGAGTGTCAAGGATAAGAACCTCGTTCTAACCGCCGTCCAGCAGGTGCAAGCTCGGATCAATGCAGGGGATAAAGTCGATCTGCACGACAGAGCGTTTTGGATCGGGCTGATTCCAGCGTTGGATCAGCCGGCCAAACAGGAGCAGCCGACTGCGACGACGAGCACCGAAACCACAAGTGATTCAGTGCCACCGACGGCACCGGATGACGGTGGTTCATCCACTCAGGTGACCAATGAACCAGAAGCGGATGCGACAACAGCAACTGCCACCGGATCGGCCCAGGCTTCGGCCAGTGCTGTAACAGGGACGGAGCAGACGGCCGTGATGCATCGGCCAGACACGGATCAGGCCGAACCAACAGCGCTTGGGACCGAGGAACGTCAAGATCCACCAGCAGCGGAGCACACGGAGGCGATCGCTCCAACGACCGAGGACGCAAACACGCCAACTGACCAGGCGGATCTGGCCAAGCACGGAATTGTCCGCCTTCCGAGCCCAACACAGGCGCTTGAAGAGCTGGCGGATCTGCGCTCGCGTGGTCTTGATTCGACGAACCTTTCAGAGAAGGAAAAACAGCAGGGGGATGCCTTGTACCACCTCTGGGAGGAGACGATGAAGCCGAAATGGCATGAGTATCCGAAAGCTGTTCGCATTATCCTGTTGGAAACACTTCTTAAGGAAGAACTGAAGGACGAGAACCGGAAGGAAGCCGCGTAAGCGATCCTCGAATCTCACCCAACCAGCCGCCCTCACAAAGGGCGGCTTTCTTGTGCCCGTTCTAACGTGACAAGTCGAACACCAACGGTCGATCCGTCAGACGAAAGGTCCACGTCGCTCAGTCCGGCAGACATGACCCAGTCAACCGACGAGACGAACGGATGCATCGTCGATGTCAGATCAACGTGCAGAAGACACGAGCACGTTGCCGAATCATCCACCTGACAAAGACCGCAGATGGCTGAAGCGATTGTAGCAGGTTAGGGACAAGGGGCTGATCGATCGAGATAATCGATTTCACAACGCACACATTTAGAAAGTGGATGTCACCGCGACATACACGGGGAGGATGTGACGATGCACAAAGTACAATCGCGGGATCAAGTGATGGGTGAGCGTCTTCGCACAGCGCGTGATCATGCCCGATTAACGCGCGAGGATGTCAGTGCACGTTTAGATGGATCAATCAGTCCGAGTCGACTGGCGAACTACGAGCAGGGCATCCGACGCCCCGCACTCGAAGACGTGGAAGCGATCGCACGGGTGTTGAACGCATCACCGGCGTAGTTGTTGGCACTATTCTGCGATGCTCAGCATCAGATGATTGGCCATCACATCTACACGATGTCATCACGTCGTTGTTGTCACACGCAGGAATTGGCCGAGTAATATGTAAATATAGTAATGGACGGTACCATTATCGTCCAAACCCCAATCCCTTCTGCTATTCAAGAAAGCCGCATTGACGCCGTTTCGGTGTCGTGCGGCTTTTTTGGTTGGAGATTCAAATTATGTCTCGAATCAAGTGCTGGCTGGATATGCATGACCGATTACCCGAATTATCCGACGCTGTTCTGGACGATCCTCGGGAACCAGAGGAAGAAGGCAAGTCAAGAGATCGATCAATGATCGACGATTTGCCTGGCTGGAAGAACTCAGTGTCTTCAACGTCTGCTTCGGAGAAGGAGTCCTTCTGATGCTCAGTCTAAATGTCCACGATGTTCAGAACATCGATCTGGGTTGCGTTCGCAGTTATTTCTGCCGAGACAACAAGCGTCTGTTCTACGCCCGTGAGATTCTGATTCACAGCGTCTCGGGAAGTTTCCGACTGTCGCTTTTCGCCGATCAAACGCAAGACTTAGACCTTGATCAAGCGGAGCTGTCACGATTTCCGACTGAACTCAATGCCATCATAACGGATGAAGGAGTATCGCTATGTCACAAGAGCTGAATCTTATACCGCAGATGTCCGAGAACGAGGTCGGACAGTCGGTCGACTTGGCATCGCCACTGGATCTTCCAATCGAACTTTTTAAGGAGGGTCTCGAACGGCGGTCCAACAATCGAGCCATGCTGTTGAGCTGGATTCGTTCGGCGCTTACGGAGGGTGTCGATTTCGGAATTATTCCGACGAAGAACGGCAACGCGAAGAAGTCACTTTGGAAACCGGGTGCCGAAAAGATTGCCGGAATGCTCGGCGTTGTCGGGCGCTTCACCTTTCAGGATCTGGATTCGCTGTTGGCGCAAGGCGTCATACCCGAGTATGTCGTCGTGCATTGCCAGCTCGTCGACACGACGTCTCGCGTCCTTGCGCAAGGTGTCGGTGCACGCAGTCTGAAAAAGGACTACGGCGACCTGAACAAGGCGCTGAAGATGGCGGAGAAATCCGCTCACATCGACGCGGTACTGCGACTCGGTGGTTTGTCTGAAGTCTTTACTCAAGACATCGAAGACATGCCCGCCGAAGCATCCGTCGTTCGTTCAATCAAACCTGCCGCCTCTTCGAGCATTTCGACCATCACGGTCGAGCAGGTGCAACGCCTGCAAACGCGAATCCATGCGTTAAACCTTCAAGAAACCCGCGTCCTGAATTGGACGCGACGCAAATGGAGTGTCACTCGGCTGTCCGATCTGACCGCTCAACAAGCGTCGCAGCTTTGGCAGAATCTGAACGCCTGGGCCTCCGAGCAGCAGCGTCCGATCGAGAATCGCGCCGGATAAGTCAATTTCACAGCCCACGGAAGGGCATCCCGAACCCTTCGGAGACTCACATCGATGAACATCACCAATGTCCATGCGCTACCGGAAACCTTCCGCAACGCGGTGCGCTTTCTTGAGAACGTCCGCCAACCCATCGATTCGAAGCGCAACGCGATCAGTGTCACGCGCTTGATCGACTCTCCCCGTATCGTACAACTTCAGAAACGTTACGGGGAACAACTGACCGCCGATGTCACCGATCAGCTTTGGGCCTTGCTCGGATCGGCATTGCATCAGGTCCTCGCCTGGAATACCGACAACGAGGACGTTCTGACGGAGCAACGCATGTCCGTCGACATCAACGGCTGGAACGTCTCCGGCCAATTCGATCGCTTTGATACCGCGATCGGGTTGCTCTCGGACTACAAAGTCACGTCGGTCTACGGCGTTCTGAACGGTGTAAAACCGGAGTGGGAGAAACAACTCAATGTGCTGCGGTATCTTCTCGCGCTGAATCGGTACCGCGTCGATCGCCTGGAAATCATCGCCGTGTTGCGAGACTGGCAATCGGCACAAGCGCTGCGTGATCCGTCCTATCCAGCGATTCCGGTTGTCCGGATCGAGGTTCCGGTCTGGGATCTGGTCGACACCGAGGACTACATTGTCTCGCGTGTGAAACTGCATCAACAGGCGGAAACCGAGCAAACATTGCCGGAGTGTACGCCGGCTGAGCGGTGGGAAAAAGACGCAACCTATGCTGTCGTCAAACCCGGTCGCTCACGGGCTCTTCGTGTGTTTACGACGCGTGAAGAGGCCGAAACGCTGGTTGAGGCAACGCCTGGAAGTGCGCTACAGGTGCGTTCGGGTGAATCCATTCGGTGTGAACGCTTTTGTCCCTGTGCTGCGTTTTGTGACCAATTTCAGGCGTCACAGAAGACCGCGCAACAATCCATAGCCGCTTAGGAAGACCGCTCGACCCCCCTTGACGACTCCCGCAAGAGAGTCGTTTTTTTACTCCGTATTTCGGCTTTTTATATGTAGATGTCTGATTAGTTTCGCTGTTTGCGGAATCGAACGGCGCAGTCGCTTTGACTTGCGCATTTTCGTTTGTAAACGCCCGACTGTTGGACATCCACCATGATGATTCAGACACAACGCTACGATGTTGCGACGACCTTCGGTGTCAACGCGCGCCCCGGACTTGAGGTCCAGGGTTTCGCCGACGACACCCATCCGCAGATTCCCGTCCGCAAGCCCTATGTGTTTCGCCCCGAGCTGCTGCGCGACGTGCTGGCCTACCTGCACGACGCCGGTGGTGACGGGATGTTTCTGACCGGTCCTACCGGTGCGGGTAAGACCTCCCTGATCAACCAGGTTGCCGCGCGGCTGAATTGGCCCGTGCAGTCGGTGACGTGTCACGGACGCATGGAGATCGGTGCGCTTGTCGGTCAATTCGTGCTGATCAACGGCTCGACGCAGTTCGTGCATGGTCCGTTGTCCGTCGCTGCACGCGACGGGCATCTACTCATCCTCAACGAGTCGGACCTGATGGACCCGTCCGAGCTGGCCGGCCTGAACGATATTCTGGAAGGTCAACCCTTGGTTATCGCCGAGAACGGTGGAGAGGTCATCAAGCCGCATCCGCAGTTTCGGGTGTTCGCCACCGGCAACAGTGCCGGCTCCGGTGACGGTTCCGGTCTGTACCAAGGCGTGCTTCGCCAGAATCTGGCCTTTATGGATCGCTTTCGTGTGATTCACGTCGGCTATCCGGATGCCGTGATCGAGAAGCAGGTCGTTCTGAGTGCTGTGCCGAGCATGCCGGAGACTATCGTCGAGAAGATGCTTCACGTCGCCGAAGAAGTTCGACGCCTTTTTCTGGGCTCGGACCGGGAGGCCGGCGAGCTGACCGTGACCATGAGCACTCGCACGCTGGTGCGTTGGGCATCGCTGAGTTTGACGTTCAAGGGTGCGCCGAATGTCTTTCACTACGCCCTGGAGCAAGCACTGACCGCCAGAGCAGAACCGGAGCAACGTGAAGCCATCCACCGAATTGCCGCCGACGTGTTCGGCGACTACTGGGAGGCGACACCGTGAAGGCGTTTGAACTCTACCGATTCACGCATCCGAACGGAACCGCCAAGGAGTGGGCCTACTGCGATCTCGGCACCGGAGACGCCGAGATTCGTTGGGGTCCGCAAAACCAGCTTCGTCACGCGCAAGTCAAGCCGCTGCGCGAAGCATGGGAGCGTGCGTTACAGAAAGTCCGCAAGGGCTATGTCAAGGTCGGCATCGTCATGCTCGATGAGTCGGGCGCGCACGTAAAGCTCACTCCCTCCAACCGCCGCAATACCAAACCAGCCGTTGACCTCTCGAACCTCCTCGGTTCCGAGGACGGCGGATTCTACTTCTAGCCACCACCACCAACCAAAACCCGAGCGGCGCCACGTTCGCCGCAAGGCGGGCGCGTGCGTCGTGAGGGTCGGAGATCACACATGACGACCTCGACAACAACCATTACCGATCAGATTACGCTCGTTGTACTGGATGTTCGAATCTGGTCGGGACGGAAAAAGCTGAGTGCGGAAGACCTCAATCTCTCGCCTGGCGAAACGCCTCCGGAAGAGCTGATCACGCTTGGATCAAAGCGCATTTGCGATCCGGAACTGCTGAAGCCGTTTTTCCGGCTCAAGCAAAACGCCGAACGGATCTGTCTTGGTGTCGGCACGCGGTTTCTGAGCGGATTTGCCGTTCCCAACAACGAAGCTGATGCGGTGGCGTCCGAACTGTATCGGCTCAAGGCCGAGTACGACCAAGCATCCGACGTGTTTCTCAAGAACTACGATTCGGCGCTTGCGCAATGGATCGAAAGTTTGCCCGCTTGGGAAGCTCCGATACGACGGGCAATCGAGCCCGCCGAATCCGTTGCCAATCGCCTGAAATTCGGGTTTCAACTGATCCAAATCAACCCCTCCGACAATGCAGGGACGCTGCATGAAGAGGTTGCCGGTCTCGGTGATTCCCTCTTCGGAGAGATCGAACTGATGGCGCGGGACTTGGAAGGTAGTTTTGCCGGTCGGCAGAAGCTGCATCGTAAGTCACTGGCGACATTCGCCCGCATTCGAGAGAAATTGGCGTGTCTGTCGTTTCTCGATATTCGAATTGCTCCGATCGTCAAAACACTGGATGACTGGACGCGTCGTTTGCCGGAATCAGGAGCCATTGAGGGTCCGATCTTCAACGAAGGCATGGGTCTGGCGCTGTTGCTGTCTGATTCCAGCTTAATGTCGTTGCATGGCGCTGGGCAACTTAGCCTGATGGATGCGACAACGGAAGCAATTGCTACGGCGAATTTTCCGCCATCGGTCGACAATTTCGGAAAGGATGCCGATGCCGATGCCGATATGGATCCAATCATTCCGTCGAAACGGCCGTTTGTGAAACCCGAAAATACTAGCTTCTACTTTTAGCCGCTCTTGGACCTGGCCAACAACCGGGTCCTATTCTTCGACTTTGCGGGGGTCTTTCGACCCCGCAAGGGTCGTCAGCTTCCGCACCTAACAAAAGGTGCATCAAATGAACAGCAACTCGACACTCACCAACGCACTGCCCATCGTTGCCGCAGCCTACGGGCGCAAGTTCGGAGTGCAAATTGCGATCGGCGGTAACGAGGCGAAGACCAACGGTAAGGTCATCCAAATACCCGCCGTTGCCGACACCGCCAAAAGCCTCGCCTACGGGTATCTCGCCCACGAGGCCGGTCATGTTCGCTTCACGGACTTTACCCTGTCCCGACATACTCAGCCGCTCGGTCGATTCGTCGAGGGCATCTTGGAAGATGTCCGGATTGAGAATGCCATGATTAGGATTTATCCCGGTACGCGTACCACTCTCGACAGCGTCATGGACGCACTGATTGCGGACAACACGTTGGTTCCAGTAAACGCTCAAGCCGATCCCGTCGAGATCTTCGGCAACGGCCTCCTTCATCTGAGCCGACATCGGTACCGTCATCAGAAGGCACTGCGCACCCATGCGAAGCAAGCAGATAAAGTGATGCGCCGAGTGCTGGGTACGAGGTTTGTTCATCGGCTACATGGACTTCTGACCGAGATCCCGACGCTGGCGAGTACCACTGACTCCATGGCGCTGGCCCGGAAGATTGTGTCATTGGTCGAGGAGGAGGCACAGAACCCAACACCCCACCCGACAACATCAGAGGACGACAAGCACTCAGAAGATGACGATCAGGAGCACGAGCAATCAGCTCAAGGTTCCGAAGGCGAAGAATCCGAAGCTGAGAATCAAGAAGGGGAGGGCGCGGATGATGGTGCTGATGGCACGGAATCCGACACTGACAATCCACAAGGGGAGGACATAGATGATGGTTCCGGGGGCGAACAGCAAAGCACCGAGAATCCAGCTCAAAGCACCGAGAATCCAGCTCAAGGCGCCGAGAGCCAAACTTCAGACGCTCAGCCTGTAGGTTCCGATATCAAGAATGCCCTTCAGTCCGCACTGAACGCCACCGAGGAGGAACTTCCCGAAGATGTCTTTGCGACCGTTGCCGAAACTCTCAGTGCCGAGAGCATTTCGTCGCCGACACTGCTGCCGACCAAGGAGCACTATGTCGGTAATCCTCACGTGGGTCGAACCGCCCTACAGCGCGTCAAGATCCACTCCTCAAAACTAACCGCCCGTCTTCAGGGGCTGGTCCAAGCCCGCACTCTGACTCGTCATCGCACCGTGCAACGCGGTCGCGACTTGAGCCCGGCGCGCCTGCATCGGGCCGGTGTCGGTGACCCGCGTATCTTCAGGACCAAGAACGACAAGGTCGCACCAAACACGGCGCTGCATCTGCTGGTGGACTTATCGGGTTCGATGGCTGGCGGGCAAGACCGAATCGCACTGGATGCTGCAATGGCGTTGGCTCTTGCGTTGGAGCCAATCAATCATGTTTCGCGGGCCGTCTCGGCATTCCCTGGTCTTCGGGGTCAAGATCAGAACGTGACGGCGATTCTCGGCCATGGAGAGCGGGTCGCCAGCCGAGCCGGTGCCTTCGTGCAGGACGCCAGGGGAGGCACGCCCATGACCGGAGCACTTTGGTTCGGGGCTGCGGACCTGCTGTCTCGGTCCGAAGACCGCAAAGTGCTCCTGACCTTGACCGATGGTGCGCCCAACGACGTGCTTAGTGCCAAGGATCTGGTCACCCGCGCCACCCAAGCCGGAATCGAGTGTATCGGGGTCGGCATCGGTGTCTATGTAGGCCGGCTGTTTCCCGTCGCGGTACGGATCGACGATATTGCCGATCTGAAGAACGAGCTGTTCAAGGTCGCCGAGAAGTTGCTCCTTAGATGAGGCTCGTCGCTGGACTCACGCAAGCGTGAGTCCTTTTTTTTGTGGCTGTCGGTAGTACGCCCGATCCAGTGCACGGCGTGCACTGAGCAGGGAAGTCGACCGTTGGAACCTTACGCCAAGCCCTGGTGCTGCTGGTGCGAGATAGAGGTCAACGGCGTGCTCAAGCCCCTTAGCAGGGCAGTCCGGGCGGGGTCGGCAACCCTCGACAAGCACTTATCGTGTTCTTTCGGTCGATCCGGTCAAAATAACGAATCAAAAAAACGAGCCGAAATGTCACGGGAGTATACAGTCGAATAATGCACTTAACGACCAACTAATAGGGTGAAGTGGAGATCTCTTAATAACGATTTCAAGTATCGCTGGTGTTAACGCTAGTTAATGAATCCAGTTAAAATCATTCGCGTAATCTGTGGCTTGCGATTGGGTTGCCGATTCGTGCTCAATGCAAGTTTCTTTCGGTTTTGCTCTTGACTCTGCCGCGCTTCCTTCTATCATCTCACCCAAGGCGATGCGCTAGTGATCCTCTTGCTCATACCTCGACTTCTTCGCCGGTCACCTATCCCTTGACCTATTGTTGCGTTCGCGCATCATTTTTAGAGGAGAAACGCGATGGTGAAAAAGCCGCTGAGTGATGAGGAGAAAGGCAAAATCGCCCGATTCCAGCATTCGTTATCATCCGAAAGCTATCCGCCCTATTGGCGCTGTCTGGATGGAGAACAATTGACCGGCATAATCAAAGCCATGGAAACGAGACCGAACGTTTCTGGCGTCATGCAGGACGTGATCGTTGTCCAAGAGAAGAACGACGATATTTGGTCGGTGTGGGTCAACGGCTACATTAAAACCGCCCTTGAATTGCGTAAAGCTACGATTGGCTCGGTGATCAATATCAAGTGTGGCGGGAAGGTCAAAGTCGAATTCGGGCACGACTACAACGCCCTGCAAATTCGTATTCTCAATTGAGAGGAAAAACAGATGTCGAAAAAGAGTTCTTTGAGCAATAGTGAAAGTAACGGTTCAAAAACTAGTTAAACATTTTAACAAGCGAACCCATTTGGATCGACGAGGTAGTTCCATTGTCCGTTCACGCAAT
>NZ_AFWV01000018.1:0-90000 GCF_000223985.1 Thiocapsa marina 5811 | reverse complement strand
CTCAGGATCAAGCCGAGCCAGATCAGCGGCAGCGTGATGCTGTCGGGCAGCAGCTGGGTGTCGAAGTCGATCGCTGCGAGAGCGATCAGTGCCCAGGTGAGCAGGAGTGCGGGGCCGGTCTGCCAGCCGAGACCGAACTGCAGGACGACGATCAGGGTCAGCAGCGCAGTGAAGCTCTCGACCAATGGATAGCGCAGACCGATCCCCGCGCCGCAGGCCGAGCAACGGCCGCGCAGCAGAAGATAGCTCAACACCGGTATGTTCTCGTGGGCGCGAATCCGATGGCCGCAGTGCGAGCAGGTGGATGGCGGATGGGCCAACGAAAGCCGTTCTTGGTCCGGTCGCGTGCTCGGGCTCGGCGTGCCGGAGAGCTCGGCGCAGTCGCGCGCCCAGTCGTCTTCGAGCATGCGAGGAAGCCGTAGGATGACGACATTGAGGAAACTGCCGACGATCAGCCCGACGAGGATCGAGACCGCATAGAGCAGAAGCGGGGTTTGCTCGAAGACGTCAATCCAATCCATGCAGAGCCCCCTTGGCCGACGAGTCGATGGTCAATGAACGTAGATTTCCGCGCTGCAGCCGTGACGGCGGCCGCTTGCCTGGCGGCGTGGGCAAGGTCCGATGCGCACTCAACCGCGTCCAAAGCGAAATGCGTCATTTTCATGTTGCGTTTGGCTTTGGAGAGGTGTTCTCTCTCGGTGAGACACGGTTTAAAATTCGAAATTTTTTTAAGACTTTAAACCGCGCCAGCTCCGACCGTCATCGGAGCTGGCGCGGCCAAACCACTCCAACACATGACGCATACCGCACCGGTCGCGGTTTAAACGACCGAGGCCAGTTTGAAGATCGGCAGGTACATGGCGATGATCAAACTGCCGACCAAGCCGCCGATCACGACCATGATCAGAGGCTCGAGCAGGCTGCTGAGGCTGTCGACCGCGTTGTCGACCTGCTCCTCGTAAAAGTCGGCGACCTTCGCGAGCATGTCGTCGAGCGATCCGGATTCCTCGCCGATGGATGTCATCTGAATGACCATATGCGGAAACAAGTCTTGCTGGCGCATCGACAGTTGCAGCGATTGTCCGGTCGCGACCTCTTCGCGCATCTTCAAGACCGCGTTCTGGTAGACGATGTTGCCGGTGGCACCCGAGACCGAGTCCAGCGCCTCCACCAGCGGTACGCCGGCGGCGAACATGGTGGACAGGGTTCGGGCGAAACGCGCGAGCGCGGCCTTGTTCAGGATCGGGCCGATGATCGGAATCTTCAGCGCCGTGCGATCGATGGCCTCGCGGAACGCGCGGGAGCGTTTGTAGCTGTTGCCGATGGCATAGCCGACCGCGCCGAGTCCGAGCAGGACCGCCCACCACCATTTCTGCAGCGCATCGGACAGTCCGATGACCATGAGCGTGAAGGCGGGCAGGTCGGCACCGAAGCTCGCGAACAAATCCTTGAACTGCGGGATGACGAAGATGAGCAGAACCGCGCTCACGATGATGGCCACCGCGATGACCGCCACCGGGTAGAACATGGCCTTCTTGATCTTGCCCTTGATCGATTCGGTCTTTTCCTTATAGGTCGCGATCTTGTCGAGCAGAACGTCCAGCACGCCGGCCTGCTCGCCGGCGGCCACCAGGTTGCACACCAGGTCATCGAAATAGAGCGGATACTTGCCCATCGCAAGCGCCATCGCCGTCCCGCTCTCGATATCTTGCTTGATCCCCAGGATCAAATCCTGCATCGCGGGGTTCTCATGGCCGCGACCGACGATATCGAACGCCTGAACCAAGGGAACGCCGGCGGACATCATGGTCGCAAGCTGCCGGCTGAAGATGGCGAGATCGGTGCTGGTGATCTTCTTCTTGCCGGCGAACAGCGGTTGGGGCTTTTTCTTGACCTTGGTCGGACTCACGCCCTGCCGACGCAAGTCGGCCCGCACCATCGTCATGTTGGGCGCGCGGGTCTCCCCCGTCACCTTTGCACCGCGCCGGTCGCGTCCTTCCCAGGTAAAGACGTAAGCCTTGTCGGCCTGCGGTTTGGGTTTCGGCTTCGTCTTGAGTGCGGTTGCCATGAGCGTTCTCGTCACTCCTTGGTGACTCGGTTGAGCTCTTCGAGGCTCGTCATCCCTTCTTTGACCTTGCGCAGACCGGATTCTCTCAGGTCCGCGACGCCTTCGCGATGGGCTTGCTCGGCGAGCTGCATCGAGTTGCCGCCCTCGAGAATCAGTCGTCGAATGGACTCGGATACGGGCATCACTTGGAAAATACCGACACGTCCTCGGTAGCCTTTGGTGCAGCGCTCGCACCCGACGGGCCCGAAGACGACGATTCCCTCCTCGATATCCGCTTCGCTGAATCCCTCTTGGCGCAGGACCTCTCGCGGCAGATCCTCGGGCGCCTTGCAGTGCGTGCAGAGGCGCCGCGCGAGACGTTGCGCCATGATGAGCAGGACGGAGGAGGCAATGTTGAAGGGCGCCACGCCCATGTTGGCGAGACGGGTCAGAGACTGCGGGGCGTCGTTGGTATGAAGCGTGGAGAGCACCAGGTGTCCCGTCTGGGCGGCCTTGACCGCGATCTCCGCGGTTTCCAGATCGCGAATCTCTCCGACCATGACGATGTCCGGGTCCTGCCGCAGGAAGGCTCGAAGCGCAGCGGCAAAGGTCAGCCCGGTCTTTGGATTCATGCTGACCTGGTTGATCCCCGGCACTTGGATCTCGACCGGATCCTCGACGGTCGAGATGTTGATGTCGGGCTGGTTCAGAAGATTGAGCGCGGTGTAGAGCGATACCGTTTTCCCGGACCCCGTCGGCCCGGTGACCAGGATCATGCCGTAGGGCTTATGGATGGCCTCGAGGAATGCCGCGCGCTGCTCGGACTCGAACCCCAGGGCCTCGATGCCGACCTGGGCCGAGGCGGAATCGAGGATCCGCAGGACGACCTTTTCGCCGTACAGGGTCGGCAAGGTGTTGACGCGGAAATCGATGTCGCGCGTCCGACTGACCTTGAGCTTGATGCGTCCGTCCTGCGGGACGCGGCGCTCGGCGATATTCATCCGCGACATCACCTTGAGACGCGCAACCAGACGCCCGGCGATATTCATGGGCGGACTCGCCACCTCGCGCAACATGCCGTCTTGTCTGAAACGCACGCGAAAGAACTTCTCGTATGGCTCGAAGTGGATGTCCGAGGCGCCCGCCGCGATGGCGTCGACCAGCACCTTGTTCACGTATCGAACGATCGGCGCGTCGTCGATGTTGATGTCGGCGTCTTCGCGCAGCTCCTCGTCGTCCGGGGTGATCTCGAGCTTCTCCAGGTCCGCGTCCATGAGCTCGGTCATGGTCGTGTCCTGGGCTTCGATCGCGGTCTCGATCGCGGCCTTGAGCTTGTCTTCTTCGACCAGGACCGCGTCGGTCGCCAGGCCCGTGTTGAACCGGATCTCCTCGAGCGCTTGGTCGTTGGTCGGATCCGACAGGGCCAGGAAGAGGCGGTTACCCCGGCGGAAGATCGGCAGCGCACGGTGTTTGCGCACCAGACGCTCGTCGACCAGGTTTACCGGAAGGTTCAGCAAATCCAGCGCATGGAGGTCGAGCAGAGGCACTCCGAACTCGTGCGAGGCCGCGACGGCGATTCGCCGACTGTCGAGTAGCTTCTGCTCGACGAGATACGACACGAAGGCTTGCCGACGCCGATTCGCGTCGTCGTGGGCGGCGATTGCCTCGATCTCGGTGATGAGATTGTCTCGCACCAGGCGCAGCGCGAGGCCCGAGAGCTTGTTCTTGGCTGTCTGGTCCGTCGCCATGGAGCGTGTCGTCGGGCCTCAGCGGTTGACTGAAAAGGCGAGTCGGACATTGCTCGCAACGAGGCCGTTGTCCTTCTGCTCGCTCTCGTTGAGATAGAACTCGAGCACCGTTTCACGGCTCATCAGCATGTCTTCGGTGACATCGTCGGCCAACTCGTTGACATGACAAAAGACGCTGATGTAGGGGGAGTCCGCCTCGCGTGGATCCGTTACCCAGAGCGAAGGCGAGATGCGCTCCATGATCCGCAGAAACCCGTAGCCTTTGTCCGCAAACCATTTGGTACAGACCCCTCTGACGCAGGATCCGGGTTTGCCCCATTCGTTGCGCGGCTCATAGGAGATCGGCAAGAGGTCGGGGATCAGGAACCCGGAATAGTAGGCGTCGACCTGTTGCTGGAGTTGGCGTGAGACGTTCTTAAAGCCCATCAATTCGACTCGGCAACCGGTATTTTGAAGTGCTTCGACGACTTGGAGAAAATCGCCGTCGCCCGTCACCAGCAGGACTTGATCGAGCTTGTTGGCCTGCAGCATGGCATCGACCGCCATATCGAGATCGGCGTTGGCCTTGGTGGTGACGTTGCCGCTCTCGTCAGTATAGCGCCTGACCAGCTTCACGGTGATCTTCCAGCCGAAGTCCCGCACCATTTGCTGATAGGTCTGTGCCTTCTTCTTGTACTCCAGGTCTTCGCGAGCCCGCTCGGCATCGAAGGCCATGTAGGTGTTCAAGCGTTGCAGGATACCGCCTTCACGTGCGGCGAAGCGTCGCAGCACGTCGTAGCGCATCTGAAAACCGCCGTTGTAGCGGACATTCTCGGCATCGACGAAGACGCCGACTCGGAAGCTGGAGCTCATAGGGATGATGACTTCGCGTTCGGGGCGCGGCAAACGCGGTGCTCATGCTCGTGTTCAACGAGCGCGAGGATCGCGAATACCTTGCGGTCCGCCGTCGGCGGACCGCGTCGTTTGGCCGGTCGCGCGTGCCGTGACCGGCACACGACCGACCCCTTCGCACTACTGATTGGCTCGATTCTCGATCAGATCGTTCACCACGGTGGGATCGGCAAGGGTCGAGGTATCGCCGAGCGAGTCGATCTCGTTGGCGGCGATCTTGCGCAGAATCCGCCGCATGATCTTGCCCGAACGGGTCTTCGGAAGGCTGGGCGCCCATTGGATGATGTCGACGATGGCGATCGGACCGATCTCCCCGCGCACCATGGCCACCAGCTCCTTCTTCAGGTCGTCGGTCGGCTCGACGCCGGCCATCGGCGTGACATAGGCATAGATGCCCTGACCCTTGAGGTCATGCGGGTAACCGACCACGGCGGCTTCCGCGACATGCGGATGCAGGACGAGGGCCGACTCGATCTCGGCGGTGCCCAAGCGATGCCCGGAGACGTTCAATACGTCGTCGATGCGTCCGGTGATCCAGTAATAGCCGTCGGCGTCGCGACGTGCGCCGTCACCCGTGAAGTAGTAGCCCGGATACTGCTTGAAGTAGGTGTCGATGAAACGCGCGTGATCGCCGTAGACGCTGCGCATCTGCGCCGGCCACGGCTGACTGATGACCAGCGCACCCTCGCCCGGACCCTCGATCAGCGTGCCTTCGGCCGGATCGACCAACGCAGGGACGACCCCGAAGAAAGGTGTCGTGGCCGAGCCCGGCTTGAGTGCGGTCGCGCCCGGCAGCGGGGTGATCAGGTGGCCGCCGGTCTCGGTCTGCCACCAGGTGTCGACGATCGGGCAGCGCTCGTCGCCCACCACGCGGTGGTACCACTCCCATGCCTCGGGATTGATCGGCTCGCCGACCGAGCCCAGGATCCGCAGCGACTTGCGCGAGGTCTTCTTCACGGGCTCCTCGCCCGCACGCATCAAGGACCGGATGGCGGTCGGTGCCGTGTAGAAGATGTTGACCTGGTGCTTGTCGATGACGTCCCAGAAGCGGGACATGTCCGGATAGTTCGGGATGCCCTCGAACATCAGCGAGGTCGCGCCGTTGGCCAGCGGGCCATAGACGATGTAGGTGTGACCGGTGACCCAGCCCACGTCGGCGGTGCACCAGTAGACCTCTCCGTCCTGATAGTCGAAGGTGTACTTGTGGGTCATGGCAGCGAAGACCAGATAGCCGCCCGTGGTGTGCAGGACACCCTTCGGTTTGCCGGTTGAGCCGGAGGTATAGAGGATGAACAACGGATCCTCGGCGTCCATCTCCTCCGGCGGGCAATCCGCGGATGCGCCTGCAAGGGCTTCGTCGTACCAGATGTCGCGACCCTCGGTCCACTCCACGGCGCCGCCGGTACGGCGCACCACCACGACGGTATCGACGTTGGGGCATTCCTGCAGCGCGGTGTCGGCGTTCTTCTTCAGAGGGATGTGACGCCCGCCGCGCACGCTCTCGTCGGAGGTGATGACCAGGCGGCACTCGGAGTCGAGCACGCGATCGCGCAGCGAGTCCGGGGAGAAGCCGCCGAAGACGATGGAATGGGTCGCGCCGATGCGGGTACAGGCGAGCATGGCGACTGCCGCCTCCGGGATCATCGGCAGGTAGATGCAGACGCGGTCGCCCTTGCGCACGCCGCGCGCCTTGAGCACGTTCGAGAGTTTACAGACCTCCGCATGCAGCTCGCGGTAGGTGATCTTGCGGTCTTCCGCCGGGTTGTCGGCCTCCCAAATGATGGCGACCTGATCGCCGCGGGTCTCGAGATGGCGGTCCAGACAGTTGTAGGAGACGTTCAGCTTTCCGCCTTGGAACCACTTGATGTGCAGATCTTCGGCCTGGTAGCTGTAGTCCATCACCGAGTCCCACTTCTTGGACCAGGTCAGGAACGTCTCGGCCTGCTCGGCCCAAAAGCCCTGCGGGTCGTCGACGGACCGCTTGTACATGGCGGCATACTGCTCGGCGTTGACGTGGGCCTTCGCGGCGATGGCCGCAGGAACCTGATAGACCTTCTCTTCCGACATGGTTGTTGTCTCCTCGAGGTGGTGGAGTGATCTGTGCCGGCGTATTGCAGGCTGTCCCTGGTGCCGGCGCGAGCGAACGCCTAATAGTAAACGCTCCAATAGGGCGCAGCCAGCCGGGATATGCCGATGCCTGCGCGGGGCGCGTCGAGTCTCAACACAGGAAATCGCGCAGCGGCAGTCCGTTGCCGTCGTCTCGGTAGGCGGCCTGGGCGAGGAACAGCTCGGCCGAGGCCAGGGCATCGCTCAGCGCGTTGTGTGCGCTGTAGCGGGGCAGATTGTAACGATCCCCGAGCGCATGCAGGCGCAGATCGGACGCCTTGAAGGGGGTCTGGCGGCGCTCGAAGGTTCGATAAGCCAACGTCTGGGTATCGACGACCGGCATCAACAGCCCCTGCTTCCAGAGTCGTTTGCAGGCGTTGGCGAGGAAGCCGCGCTCGATGCGTGCGTGATGGGCAATCATGACTTTCCCCGCCAGCGCCTCGAGAAGCTCCTCTAGGACATCGGCAAGCTCGCTGCCTTGGGCCGCCTCGTCATCCGTGATCTGATGGATGATCGCCGTCGCCTCCGGGATGGATCGATCGATCCGCACGACCCGATGGCGGGCGCTCGACAGATCGATGCAGATGCCTTTGACGGCGACGTAGCCGACGCTCAGGATCAGGTCATTGGCGATGTCCAGGCCGGTTGTTTCGAGATCGATAGCGAGATAATCAACCTCCCGATAGTCCGTTTTGGCGAGCGGAAACGGGTGTTCCAGATAGGAGCGCAAGGGCCCCTGCGGGGTCCGGCGTAGTCGCCAGCGGCGGCGCCAATCGAGCAGTCGCGACATGGCCGGCGCTACGCGAAGCGGCCCGCTTGATAGCGCTGCCCGAGGGACTCCTGCATGGTGTTGATGAGGAGAAAGGCGTCCTTCAGATGTCCGCGCTCGAGCGGAGAGAGCTCGTCCGGCGACAGGAAATTATCGGCTTTTTTCCCGTGCGCGAGCTGATCGGCCTGATGACGCATCCGCAGCGTTCCGACCAGCTCGATGGCGTCGGTCAGGTTCGCGGCCCCGTCCTTGCTCAAGGTCCCGTATTGTGCCGCGGCGCTCAGGCGCTCGATCGTGTTGGTCTCGGGGAGTCCGCCCGAGAGCGCGTAGATCCGCGCCAGGTCGACGATCGGCACGATGCCCTTGTGTTTAATATCGAAGGTGTGGTCGTGGTCGCCACCCTGAATCAACACGATATTCCGGAAGAATCCCAGCGGCGGTCGATACTTGAGCGCGTTCGCGACCATGTAGGCGATAAAGATGCGGTTGGCCTTGGAGCGTTCGAGAACGCGCTCCTGAAGCTCGCCGAAAAGATTGGCCGGGTCATAGACAGCCCGCAGGTCGAAAAAGACGTTTGCGAGCATCAAGGACATCGGTTCGGGCTTCAGGATCCAGTTGGTGAAGTATTTGTGCCAGATCTTCAACGGCTGGCGCCATTTCGGGTTCGACGCCATGACGTCGCCCGGGCAGTACACGAAGCCGCAGGCGTCCAGACCGTCGTTGACGATCTTGGCGAGTGCGGCGAAGTAGGCATCGTCGTCCGGTTTTGTGTGATCCGCGATCAAGAGCGCGTTGTCTTGGTCGGAGTGCGAGGACTGCTCCCGACGCGCCTGCGAGCCCCCGACGATCCAGGCGTAAGGGACGGGCGCGCTGCCGAGATCCGCCTCGGCCAGCGTGATCAGACGCTGTGTGATGGCGTCGGTGACGGCGCTGATGGCCTGCCCGACGTGGTTTGCGGTTGCACCTCCGTTGACGAGGTGGACCTGAAGCTCGGGGATCTTGGCGCTGATCTGCACCAGCGTCTCGATCGATGTCGCGCGGTGGATATCGCCGACGAGATAGACCGCGTTCGCGCTCTGAAAACGGGTGAGGTCGGTTGTCGAGATCAGGCCGGCGACCCGCTCCCCGTCCAAGACCGGCAAATGATGCACGTTGAGACGCGTCATGGTGATCAGGGCCTGGAAACCCAGTGTATCGACCTGCGCGGTCTGTAGTTTCTCGGTCATGATCTCGCGGACCGGTCGCTCGGTCGACAGGCCGACGGCGACGCAGCGGCTGCGCAGGTCGCGATCCGTAATCATGCCGGCGAGCCGATCGCCTTCCATGATCAAGAGCGAGGAGACGCGGTGCTCGGACATCACCCGTGCGGCCTCGCGGATGCTCGTCTCCGGGCTCGCGACGATCGGCGTGCGGTTGATCATGTTGCCGATCTGCACCGTCATCAGTCCGGTGCCGGCGGCTGGAGCGTCCACCATGATGTCGAGTGCTTTACGCAGGCGACTGGAGATGGATTGGTCGAAATGCTCGGCGAACTCGGCATGACGCTCGCGCAGGTCCGCCAGCTCGGTGCAGGGCAGGGCGTAGACGAGCGTATCCTCCGAGGTGTTGCCGAAGAATCGACCGCCTTCCGGCGTGGGCCGACAGGGCATATCGCACAGATCGCCTTCGGCCAGCTTGCCGACCAGCTCGCCGTTGGCGTCACGGAGCTCTACCGCGCCGCGGCGCAGGAGATAGACGGAGGACGGATCGGCGTTTTCCGGCGGAAACGGCGTGCCTCGGCGGAAATACCGGACAGACAGGCGCTGGGGAAGACGCTCGAGCGTCTCCTGCGGGAGTTGATCGAAGGGCGGGTGCGTGGCCAGGAAGTCTCGGATCTCGATCAGCTCGATGTTCATCGCGCGACGCTCGTGGTCTGGCTAGTTGGGTGGCCGACGCGGCCGGACTGGACCGGCGCTGCAGCAATAAAAAGCCCCGCCGAAGCGGGGCTTGAACCTCGAGCGAGTGACCTTGCGGATCCGTCCTTCGGTCACTCGCTCGCGCGCCGGCAAGGCACTTGCTTCGGGTGCCTGCCGGTCCGCGTCGCGCTCAGTGGCCGGTTGCCACTCCGGAGCCGCGCGGGATACGCACGTCTTCGACCAGGTGCTGGATATGTTCCGGGGGCGCAGCCGCGAATTTCGACACCACGATCGCGACGACGAAGTTCACCAGTGCACCGACCGCACCGAAGGCATTCGGCGAGATGCCGAAGAACCAGTCAGGTCCCATGCCGAGCTCCGGCGCAAGGAACTCCGTACCCGGGATGAAGAAGATCCCTTTGTGCTGGAACACATAGAGCAAGGTCACCGAGATACCCGCGATCATGCCGGTCACCGCGCCCGCCGTATTCATGCGCTTTGCGAAGATACCGAGCATCAGCGCCGGGAAGATCGACGAGGCCGCGAGACCGAATGCAATGGCGACGGTTCCTGCCGCAAAGCCCGGTGGATTCATGCCGAGATACCCGGCGAGGATGATCGCGCCGATCATCGACAGACGTCCCGCCATCAGCTCCTTTTTCTCCGAGATCTTCGGCATGAAGACGCCCTTGAGCAGGTCGTGCGAGATCGAGGACGAGATGGCAAGCAACAGTCCCGCTGCGGTCGAGAGCGCAGCCGCAAGACCGCCGGCGACGACCAAGGCGATGACCCATGCCGGTAGATTCGCGATCTCGGGGTTGGCCAACACCATGATGTCGTTGTTGACCGTGACCATCTCGTTGCCCTTCCAGCCGAAGCTTTCGGCCTTCGCCGCGAACGCCTCGTTCTTGTCGTCGTAGTACTGGATACGACCGTCGTCGTTCTTGTCTTCCCACTTGAGCAGACCGGTGGTCTCCCAGCGCTTGAACCAGTCCGGACGCTCGTCGTAGACGAGATTGCCCGTCTCGCTGCCGACCGGACCGATCTGGATGGTATCCATCAGATTCAGGCGAGCCATAGCGCCGACTGCCGGTGCCGTGGTGTAGAGGATCGCGATGAAGACCAGCGCCCAGCCGGCCGAGAAGCGTGCGTCACGCACCTTCGGGACCGTGAAGAAGCGGATGATGACGTGCGGCAGTCCGGCCGTACCGATCATGAGCGACAGGGTATAGACGAACATGTTGAGCGAGCTGCCCATCACCTGCGTGGTGTATTCCTTGAAGCCGAGGTCGGTGACCACCTGGTCGAGCTTGGCGAGCAGGGTCAGCCCGCTTGCCGTGCCGTCGGCGACGTATTCGCTGCCGAGACCGAGCTGCGGGAGCGGGTTGCCGGTCAGATTCATGGAGATGAAGATCGCCGGAACCGTGTAGGCGAAGATCAAGACGACATACTGCGCGATCTGGGTGTAGGTGATGCCCTTCATGCCGCCAGTGATGGCGTAGACGGCGACGATGCCCATGCCGACGATGATGCCCATCTCGTAGGTTATGCCGAGGAAGCGGGAGAAGGCGACGCCGATACCGGTCATTTGGCCGATAACGTAGGTCACCGATGCCAGGATCAGGCAGATGACGGCCACGACGCGCGCGGTCTGCGAGTAATAACGGTCGCCGATGAATTCCGGCACCGTGAACTTACCGAACTTGCGCAGGTACGGGGCCAAGAGCAGTGCGAGCAAGACGTAGCCGCCTGTCCAGCCCATCAAGAAGACCGATCCGCCGTAACCGCCGAAGGCGATCATGCCGGCCATGGAGATAAAGGACGCGGCCGACATCCAGTCCGCTGCCGTGGCCATGCCGTTGGCGACCGGGTGTACACCCCCGCCCGCGACGTAGAAGTCCCCGGTGGTCTTCGCTCGGGCCCAAATGGCGATCCCGATATAGAGCGCGAAGGTCACGCCGACGATACTGTAAGTCCAAAGTTCAAGTGTTGTCATGGTGTTGCGCCCCTTATTCCTCGCCGAAGTCGTATTTTTTGTCCAGACGGTTCATCGCTGTCGCATACACGAAGATCAAGACGACAAAGATGTAGATGGATCCCTGTTGTGCAAACCAGAAACCGAGCGGATAGCCGCCGAGCATGATGGCATTCAAAGGCTCGACCAGGAGGATGCCGAAGCCGAAGGACACCACAAACCAGATCGTCAGCAGGATGGCGAGGAGACGCAGATTCTCGCTCCAATACTGTGCGTGCTTGCTCGGTTGCGCGGGTGAATGCAAGGACTGCATGTCATCGCTGCCGGATTGATAGGGCGTGCTGCTCGTCGAATCCTCGCCGACATCGAATTTATTGTCGAGCGTATTCATCGAGACGGCATAGATGAAGATCAGCGCAACGAAGATGTAGATGGATCCCTGTTGAGCGAACCAGAAACCGAGCGGATAGCCGCCAAGCATGATGGTGTTCAACGGTTCGACCAACAGAATGCCGAAGCCGAAGGAAACAATGAACCAGATCGTCAGCAGAATCGCCAGGAGACGCAGATTTGCGCTCCAGTATTCCGCTCGTTTGCCAGGAGTCATGGGTTGTGTCACTCCGTAGTGTCGGATGAGTGTTCGGGGTCGGGGTGACGGGGCGATGACGGAACCCTTCATGCGGCTGGCTCGTCGGCCGTAAACTGTGCCCCCTCGGTCGATCTTGTTGTTGTCGACTGCTCGCAGCGCGCATCCAGCCTAGCAGACAGGCCAAGCGAGCAGTCGGTCGCGCAACCCGAACCCGTGCTCTCATATCGAGTTGCGAAGCCGGTCTTGCGCGTTGGCGTGGTCCGGCAATTTTTCCTTTTTTCCTTTCATGCCTCGCCCGACATCTCCGGGCTAGGCGCCGGCATTGTCTGGTGCGCCACGTCATGCTGTCAACGACGCTACGGCCCTCCGGTGCCGAGAATGTATCGGTAAAGCACGATCGTCGGCAACATCCCGTCGCACATTCCCGAGCGCGGGCCGAGTCTCGGCGGAATCTCGGTTGCCAACGGTCGCGGTGTTTCTTACCCTGCATCGCGATCATGTCACAACACTGAGCGGCGGGTTCGATCGATATGCAGTATTCAAGCACGCGCGGCGGGATTGCACCGGTCGGCTTTGCCGAGGCCGTCTTGATGGGTCTGGCGAGCGACGGCGGGCTCTTGGTTCCGACGCAGTTACCGCGGGTGGACGCGGCGACCCTGCGTGACTGGTCCGGTCTGCGCTTTGAGGATTTGGCCCTCGAGGTCATGGCCCCCTTCGTCGGGGGCGACATCCCGCGGGACGAGCTGCGCACGCTGATCGATGACTCTTATGCGACCTTCACGCACCCCGAAGTGACGCCGATCGTCGGTGTCGGCGATCGACGGATCCTCGAGCTTTTCCACGGACCGACCGCGGCGTTCAAGGATGTTGCGCTTCAATTCCTCGGAAATCTCTTCGAGTATCTCCTGGCGCGCGATGGCGGGGAGCTCAACATCTGCGGCGCCACCTCCGGCGATACCGGCTCCGCGGCCATCTACGGCGTCCGCGGCAAGGCGCGGATCAGCATCTTCATGCTTCATCCGAAGGGCCGCATCTCGCCGATCCAGGAACGTCAGATGACGAGCGTGCTGGACGCCAACGTTCACAATATCGCCGTGAGGGGTAGCTTCGACGATGCCCAGCGCATCGTCAAAGAGCTCTTCAACGACCTGCCGTTCAAGTCCGAATTCAGCCTGGGCGCGGTCAACTCGATCAACTGGGCACGGATCCTCGCCCAGATGGTTTATTACGTCTTCGCTTGGGCGCGCTGCAGCGGCGGCGATCCGGAGCATCGGGTGAGCTTTGCGGTGCCGACCGGCAACTTCGGCGATGTCTTCGCGGGGTATCTCGCCAAGCGAATGGGCGTGCCGATCGATCGTTTGATCATCGCGACCAATCGCAACGACATCCTGACGCGGTTCGTCGACACGGGCGTCTACGCGGTCGGCGAGGTGTTTCAGACCCTCAGTCCCGCCATGGACATCCAGATCGCGTCGAATTTCGAGCGCTACCTCTACTTTCTTCACGACGAGGACGCCGGAAGGGTCCGCGCTCTTCTCGAGACGCTGCAGACAACCGGCCGGCTCGAAGTGGAGACAGCGCATCACGAGCGCGCCCGGGCCGATTTCGATGCCGTCGCGGTGAGCGACGCCGAGACGCTCGAGCAGATTCGGCAGACCTACGCCGCCAGCGGTTACATCCTATGTCCGCACACCGCCGTCGGGGTCAAGGCGGCGGGCTCCGGCGACGCCATCTGTCTCGCGACGGCTCATCCCGCCAAATTCAACGAGGCGATCCGTTTGGCCATCGGCTGCGATGCCCCGCTGCCGCCCGTGCTGCAGGGGCTGATGGATCTGCCGACGCGCTGCCTCGAGCTCGATGCGGGCGCCGACACCCTCAAGGCACATATTCGGGAAACCTTGAGGGACACCCGATGAGCCCGACGACACGCACACCGCACGACGACGTCCCGGCCGCGAGCGTGCCCGGTCGCGATGTCTTCATCATGGACACGACCCTGCGCGACGGCGAGCAGACTCAAGGCGTCTCCTTCTCGCCCGATGAAAAGGTCAATATCGCCAAGGTATTGCTCGAGCTTGTGCGGGTGGATCGTATCGAGGTGGCGTCGGCCCGCGTGTCCTCCGGCGAGGCCCATGCCGTCGCTCAGATCATCGCCTGGGCCGAAGAGCGTGATCTGGCGAGGCGGGTGGAGGTATTGGGTTTCGTCGACGGCGGGCGCAGCGTCGACTGGATCCGCGATGCCGGCGGGCACGTGATCAACCTGCTGGCCAAGGGCAGCGAGAAGCACTGTCGCGGCCAACTCGGCAAGACCCTCGATCAACACGCCGCCGACGTCCGAGACACGATTGCGATCGCCCATGACCGTGGCCTTGCCGTCAATCTCTATCTCGAAGATTGGTCGAACGGCTACCGCGACAACCCGTCGTACGTGTTCGGGCTGGTCGAGCGCCTGGCCGATTGCGGCGTCGGGCACTTCATGCTCCCGGACACGCTCGGCGTCATGACGCCGGAGCGTGTTTTCGACGCCTTTACCGACATGCTCGGGCACTTTCCCGGCATTAAGCTCGATTTCCATCCGCACAACGACTACGGTCTCGCGACCGCCAACGTGCTCGCCGCCGCTCGGGCGGGCGCAGCGGCCGTTCACTGCACCGTCAATTGTCTCGGCGAGCGCGCGGGCAATGCCTCCCTGGCCGAGGTCGCCGTCAACCTGCGCGATCAGCTCGGCCTGAGGATCGGGATCGACGAGAGCCATCTGGCTCGCATCAGCGAGCTGGTCGAATACTTCTCGGGCAAGCGCATCGCCGACAATGCGCCCATTATCGGCGCCGATGTCTTCACGCAGACCGCCGGGATCCATGCCGACGGCGATCGCAAGGGCAGCCTCTACCACACGCGCCTCTCGCCCGAGCGTTTCGCGCGACGACGCAAATACGCGCTGGGCAAGCTCGCCGGCAAGGCATCGCTCGCGAAGAATCTGGAGCGTCTTGATATCACGCTCTCCGAGGAGAATCAGGCCAAGGTCCTCAGGCGGATCGTCGAGCTCGGCGATTCGAAAAAGACCATCACGATCGAAGACTTGCCCTTCATCATCGCCGAGGTTCTCGAGAGCAAGGACTACAACTACGCCGAGCTGCTCGCGTGCTCGGTCTCCTCGACCCTCGACTTGGAGTCGACGGCGAGCATCCGGATCCGTATCGCCGAGGAGATCCACACGGCCGCCGGCAGCGGCAACGGCGGCTACGATGCCTTCAACAACGCGCTCGCCAAGATCGTGAAGAAGCGTGGTCTGACATTGCCGACACTGCTCGACTACGAGGTTCGCATCCCCAAGGGCGGGCGCACCGATGCACTCACCGAGTGCAGCATCACCTGGGCCACCGACCAGGGCGAGCTGCGCACCCGCGGCGTCCACGCCAATCAGGTCTTCGCGGCAATCGGGGCGACCGTACGGATGCTCAACATCGTCATGCACCGTGCGCTTGCCGCGCAGCGCGCCGCCGAAGCGGCATGCTCGGCGGCGTAACGGCGTGCATCCGTTCATGCGACACGCCTCGACGCGCGCCGCGATGAGGATAAACGCAAGATATAGCGCGAGGAGCCCCGCCGCATGAATCCCGAAAAGGTCGTCTTCGGCTTCTTCATCGTCTTGGCCCTGACCCTGAATTTCGGGTTCTTCGTCGGCGAGATCGACAACCCGGAACATCACCATGTCTGGGAGCTGTTCGCCGTCATCTTGGTGAACTTGGTCGCGACCGTGCTGAAGTTCGGCGACCGCACCCACATGGGCGCCCTGCTGTTGGCGACCAGCCTGGTGGCCATGCTGCAGCTGATCGGCGCGGCCATGATCTGGACGATTGCGGTTCACGCGACCGAGGCCGGAATGACACCCGCGATCATGGCCAGCATCGTCTCCTTGAGCGGCGGGGCCATGATCGCCAACGTGGTGTCGGTGGTGCTGCTGGTGATCGAGACCTTCACCCTGCGTCGCTGAACCGCGTCCGGCGCGAGATGCGCCGTTTTCATTTTGCGTTTGGCTTTGGAGATGTCCTCGATCTCGGTGAGATGCGGTCTAAACGTCAATATTTTTAATATCTTAAACCGCGCCGGCTCCAGCGGTCGTCAAGTCTGCCGGGGCCGATCCCATCCAAAAAAATCGCCTACCGCGCCGGGCGCGGTTTAATTATGGACAACGTCGTCTATCTCATCATGCGGCGGATGCGCGCACCGCTGCTGGTCTTGATCGGGACCTATGCCGTGGCAATGGCGGGGATGGCGCTGATTCCGGGGCAGGACGCGGCCGGCAATCCGGTCCCGATGAGCCTCTTCCACGCCTTTTACTTCGTCAGCTACATGTCGACCACCATCGGTTTCGGCGAGCTGCCGAATGCCTTCACGGACGCACAGCGGATTTGGGTCGCCTTCAGCGTGTTCGCCACGGTCGCGGTCTGGCTCTACGCGATCGGAACCGTGATCACGCTGCTGCAGGACACGACATTTCAGCGGGCCATCACGGAGGCACGCTTCCGTCGGCAGGTCCGGCGCCTGCGCGAGCCCTTCTATCTCGTCTGCGGTTATGGTCAAACCGGCACGGCCTTGGTGCGCAGTCTGACGGACCGACACCAGCGCGTGGTGGCGATCGATATCGATCCGGAACGGGTGAGCCTGCTCAGGCTCGACAACCTGCGCGAATACGTCCCCGCCTTGTGCACCGATGCCCGGCAGCCGTCCAGCCTCGAGGCCGCAGGTCTTCGACATCGGCTGTGCAAAGGGGTCGTGGCGCTGACCAACGTCAACGAGGCCAATCTCAAGATCGCGATCGCTGCGAAGCTCCTGCATCCGAACATCACCGTGATCTGCCGGGCCGACTCGCACGAGGTCGAGGCCAACATGGCCTCGTTCGGTACCGATCATATCTACGACCCTTTCGATACCTTCGCACTCGACATGGCGATTGCCATTCAGGCGCCCTGTCTCGCCCTGTTGAGCAAATGGCTGGCCGGCTACGAGGACCAAGCCCTCGATGCGCCTATCTTTCCGCCGGCAGAAGGGCGCTGGGTGCTCTGCGGTTTCGGGCGTTTCGGCAAGGCGATGTACCGCCACCTGAGCGAGCAGGGCCTGGACATCACCGTGATCGAGGCGCTTCCGCACAAGACCGGTATCCCGAAGGAAGGCGTCGTGCACGGGCGCGGCACCGAGGCGGTGACGCTCGAACAAGCCGGGATCGGCGACGCCGTCGGCCTGGTGGCCGGCACCGACAGCGACGCGGACAACCTCTCGATCATCATGACCGCGCTGGCGCTGAACCGGTCCCTGTTCGTCGTGGCGCGACAGAATCAACGCCACAACAAGGTCTTGTTCGAGCGCGTCGGGGCACAGGTCGTGATGATGCCGAGCAGTATCATCGCCGACCGCATCCGGGTGCGTCTGGGCACGCCGTTGCTGGCGCAGCTCACGATGCTGGCGCGCGTTCGCGGAGACGACTGGGCCTGCGAGCTGGTCAGCCGAGTCGTCGCGCTGGTCGACGAGCATGCGCCGCACGTCTGGGAGATCGCGATCGACGAGAACCAGGCGCCGGCCTTGTGCGCCATGGATCGGCGCGGCACTCCCGTCACCGTCGAAGAGCTCTCGCGCGATCCGCGCGACCGCGATCGGACCCTGCCGCTGATCGTGCTGCTGCGGATGGATGCCGAGGAGCACGAGCTGCTCCCCGCGCCGGACGTACAGGTGCGCCGGGGCGATCGTTTGTTGCTGTGCGGACGCGCCGATGCAAGCCGAAGTCTGGCCTGGACACTGCGCAATCTCAACGTGCTCGATTATGTCTTGACCGGGAACGTCGCCCCGGGCGGGCTGATCTGGCGCCGGTTGGCAGCGCGTCGCGGGCGTGCCGCCTCCGGCACCTGATCCGCATCCGTCGGCGCCTCGTCTCGGCACGACGTTGGGTCTAGGGGAGTGCACCCGGGCTTCGCGAAACGCAGGATGCGTCCCGCGCGGGGCATACAACGCGGCGAAAAATCCGCGCGTGCTCGGTATCGAGATGAGGATGATGGCATACTGCGGTCCGTCGACCGCTGTCACGAGGAAAAGGCCTATGTACCCGGTAATGACTCGACTCGCCGAGGACCACGTCCGTCTCGCAAGGCTGCTCGATCTGTTCGAAGACCTCCTGAATCGCTTTCACGATGGCGCGGAGCCCGATTACGAGCTGATGGCCGAGATGCTCGAGTACATGGACAACTACTCCGACATCGTCCATCACCCGACCGAGGACATCATCTTCGAGCGCGTCTTGGAGAAAGGCACCGAGCGACATGATGTCTTCGATGTCTTGATGCGACAGCACAAGGCGCTCGGGCAGCTGAGCAAGCGTTTTCGCGAATCGCTCGACGGCATCCTCCACGAGGAGGTCTTGCTGCGAGAAGACGTCGAGGCGCACGGGCGCGAGCTGATCGGGACACTGCGTGCCCACAAGCGTCTCGAGGACGAGGAGGCGTTTCCGATCGCGCTCGAACGTCTGTCCGAGGAGGATTGGGCGCAGATCGAGGCGCAGGCACCGACTCAGGACGATCCCCTGTTCGGGACGCTGGATCCGCTGCGGTATCAAGCGCTCTACGCGCGCCTAGCGGCCGAATCCAGGGGCTGAGCCGCCCCGATGCCCGCGCGATCGGCATCGGCCGGGTCGATCACCGGCCCGAGGATGCCGATCGGCGTCCGTGCGACGCCTGGCGTACCCGGCTTCACCTCGCTCTGCCTGGCCTTCGCGATCTGTCCGACGCGAGCTCGCCGCGGCGGTCGGTCATGCGCGCCTTGTCGATGCTATCCGGCGCCTATACCCCTGTCTTTTCGCCAAAGACATCTCCAACCGGATGCCGGTCCGGGCTCGGACGCGATCGCGCCTGAGATCCGTCGGCTCGCCCATGTCCGGATCCACTCCAAAGCCGAGACGGAGTCATGACGTTCGTAAGTACCCCTGATTTTCGCCACGATACCCCGGAATGCCTCGGGGTCCTGCTCGTCAACCTCGGCACCCCGGATGCGCCGACCGTGCCGGCCGTGCGCCGCTATCTGGCCGAGTTCCTCGCCGATCCGCGGGTCGTGGAGCTGCCGCGCGCGCTCTGGCTCCCGATCCTGCACGCCGTCATCCTGCGCGTGCGTCCCGCCCGCTCCGCAAAGGCTTATCGTGCGGTGTGGGAGGAGGACGGCTCGCCGCTCCTGAGCATCGCCCGGCGCCAGGCCGCCGCGGTCCAAACCCGTCTGAGCGGGCGATTCGCCGGACCGGTGAAGGTCGCCTTGGGGATGCGCTACGGCAACCCGTCCATCCCCGCGGCCCTGGCCGAGCTGCGCCAAGCCAACGCGCGCAGGGTCTTGGTCTTTCCGCTCTATCCGCAGTATTCCGGATCCACCACCGCTTCCGTGTTCGATGCCGTCACGCGCGAGCTGCAGCGCTGGCGCTGGCTCCCCGAGCTGCGTTTCATCAACCATTACCACGACGAGCCGGCCTATATCGACGCGGTGGTCGAGAGCATCCGAAATCACTGGGCCGAGCGCGGCGAGCCCGAGCGCCTGCTGTTTTCTTTCCACGGGATTCCCAAGGATTATTTCGACAACGGCGACCCCTATTTCTGCCATTGCCAGAAGAGCGCGCGTCTGATCACCGATCGGCTCGGCCTGCCGTCGGATCGCTGGGCGCTGACCTTCCAGTCGCGCGTCGGCTTCAAAGAGTGGCTCAAGCCCTACACGGACGAGACCCTGAAGGCATGGGGCGCCGAAGGCGTGCGCTCGGTTCAGGTCTTGTCGCCCGGTTTCTCGGCCGACTGCCTGGAAACCATCGAGGAGATCGACGAAGAGAACCGCGGCTATTTCCTCGGTGCAGGGGGCGAGACGTTCAGCTATATCCACTGCCTGAACGACAACGCCGCGCACATCGAGATGCTGGCCGGTCTCGTGGAACGACATTCCGCGGGCTGGCCGGAGGTCACCCGGGGCGCGGCCGACGACGCGGCGCTGGCCGAACGACACAGCCGCGCCGTCGCCCTCGGGGCCGCGGCTTGATGCCCGGATCTAGGCTAGACGATCGCCAGCTGCGAGGAATGGACCATGGATCAACGTGCCCGACCGACCGAAATCAACCTGCATCAAAAGTCCCGTATCCTCGAGGTCGCCTTCGACGACGGGGCACGCTTCAGGCTGCCGTGCGAGTACCTGCGGGTCTATTCGCCGTCCGCCGAGGTCCGGGGGCACTCGCCGAGCACCGCGAAGCTCCAGGTCAAGAAGGAAGAGGTCAATATCACCGACCTGCAACAGGTCGGCAGCTATGCGGTGAAGATCTTCTTCGACGACGGGCACAAGTCCGGGCTCTATGACTGGGAGTACCTCTACAAACTGGGACGGGCCTGGCAGCCGTTTTGGTTCGACTATCTGGAAAAGATCGGCGCGGCCGGTTACAAGCGTACGGCACCGGATCCCTTCGAGACCATGAAGGCGCGCGGCGAGGCGCCGTCGGAGCTGCCCAATCGGACTGCGGCGAGTCCGGCCGAGGCCACGGAGGAGGCGACGCCGTGATCCGCCCGAGCCTCCTTGCGGTCATCGGGTTGCTTTGGCTTCCGCTCGCCCATTGCGCGCCGGTCGAAGGCCCGGTCCAGCCTACCGGGGATGTGCCCGAGGCGGAGGGGTGGGGCAGCGATGTGGTGGTGGACGGACTGGAGCATCCCTGGTCCATCGCCTGGCTCCCGGACGGGTCGGCGCTGATCACCGAGCGCCCGGGACGACTGCGAATCCTGCGCGACGGCGCCCTGGTGCCCGAGCCCGTCGCCGGATTGCCTGCGGTGTTGTCCCACGGCCAAGGCGGGCTGCTGGATGTCGCCCCGCATCCGGATTTCGAGCGCAACCGGTTGGTCTACTTCACCTTTGCGACCGGAACCCCGAACGCCAATCGAACCGCACTCGCACGCGGGCGGCTCGAAGCGGATCGGCTTCGGGGCGTCGAGATCATCTTCGAGAACGCCGACGTGAAGAGCGGCGGACAACACTTCGGCTCGCGCCTGCTTTGGCTTCCGGACAAGAGTCTGCTGATGAGTATCGGCGACGGCGGCAACCCCCCGGTCTCTTTCGCGGGCGGCAACATCCGCGACCAAGCCCAGCGTCCGGAGACGCACTTCGGCAAGATTCTGAGATTGACCGAAGACGGAGGCGCTCATCCCGATAACCCCTTCGTCGATCGAAAGGGCGCGCGTGCCGAGATCTACAGCTACGGACACCGCAACATCCAAGGCCTCGCCCTGGATCCCGCAAGCGGACGTGTCTGGGCGACCGAGCACGGCGCCCGGGGCGGAGACGAGCTCAACCTGATCGAGCCCGGCAAGAACTACGGCTGGCCCGAGGTCACCTACAGCATGGAATATCGGGGGGGGCGCGTCTCCGAAGAGACCAGTCGCCCCGGGATGGTCGACCCGCTGATCAACTGGACACCCTCCAAGGCCCCGAGCGGTCTCGCCTTCTACACCGGCGGTCGCTATCCCGGCTGGCAAGGCAACCTCTTCAGCGGCGCCCTGGTTTTCGGCGAGGTGCGGCGCATCCTCTTGGACGGCGCGCGGGTCGTCGACGAGGAAAAGCTCACCATCGGCAATCGCGTCAGGGACGTCCGGCAGGGGCCGGACGGGTATCTCTATGTGCTGATCGACTCGGGAGAAGGGTCTTTGCTGCGGATCCTGCCCCGCTAAAGCGCGCTAAAGCGCGCTAAAGCGCGTCCCGAGTGCCTCCGCCATGTCGGATGGAGACGCGATTCGCGGTGCATCGACGCAAGGCATCATCGGACGCGCTTTAGCCTAAGTTTAACACCCCACCCAAAGCTCCCTTTCCTTTCATTGGCTTACGCCGAACGAAGTGGGCGAGTGGCACTACAAACATGCCATTCTTCGGGATGAGGGATCAAACAATCATTTTATGCACACCTCCCGGGGTGGGGTCGCTGCCGAGGGCCCGGATGATCGCCAGCTGCGCCGGTTCCGGTTGGGTGGCCTTGCGCACATGTAGGGCACGCCCGTCGGGACGGCGGAAGGTGGCGGTCACCCGGCATTGGCCGGCGAGGATCGCACGCAGACTGGACCACCGGTCGGTGATGCCGTGCGCCTGCAGGCGCCGCCGGATGATCTGGACGAACTGATAGGCCAGCACGGTGATGAACAAGTGTCCCTCGGCCCGCTCCGCGGTCTGATGGTAGACCGGGCGCAGACCCAACTCCGATTTTAAGGAGCGGAACACCGCCTCCAGGTCGGTGAGCATGACGTAGGTGCGCCACAGCTGCTCCGACTCCCAGGTCAGCTCGTTGGTGCGCAGGCAATAGACCCCGGGGTGCGTGACCAAGGTGCCGTCGACCGGTCGGCGTTCCCAGCGGATGGCTTGGGCGTTGACCCCGCCGGCATCCGGCTCGACGGTGATGCTGTAGTGCTGCGCGACGCCGTGACTCTTCTCCTTCAACCGCCCGATACGTTCCCACAGCTTGGCGATGCGCTTGGTGGTGCGCGGGCGCGCCAGTCCCTCGTGCAGGGCCTGCAGGGCCGCCTCGAAACGGGTGCAGAACCGCTCGGCGATGCCTTCTTCCTTGTGTGCCCGGCGCTCGGAGTAACAGTAGAGGCGAACCTCCTCGCCCTCGGCGTCGAGGACGCGCTGCACGGCGATGGGATCCCCGCCGGCGGTCTGGATCGCGATCGCCGCGTCCGCATCGAATTGGCGTTGCCGCTCCCGGCTCACCACCAGATAGCGATAGCCCTGCGCGCGCAGCCACACCACGTTCTCCTCGGTGGCGATACCGCGGTCCATCACCACCAGGGCGCCCGCGGGGGCGCCCAAGCCGACGAGCATGCCCTCCAAGGTCGCGCCCTCGACCACGTTGCCGTCGAAGACCTCGGAGCGGCGCACAAAGCCGCTGCTGTCGAGGACCAGGCCCAGGGTTACGAGCGGGCAGTCGCTGCGTTTCTCCTTGGAATGGCCGTGCTTGGCCCGGGGATTGGCCGCCGCCTCGCCTTCGAAGAAGGTGTTGGTCAGATCGTAGAGCGTGACCGTCCAGTCCAACCCGAAGAATTCACTGACCCGGGCGAACAGCGTCTGCTCGATGGCGGCACGGTGGCGCAGCAGGGCATCGGAGGCACGATAGAACCGCATCAGGTTCATGGCCTCGAAGTCGACGTCCAGCAACTCGCCCAACCCGCTGGTCTCGACCAACCAGCGCCGGGTGGCACGCTCGGAGCCCGGCGCGGCCATGCGGGCGATGATCGCCCCGAGGATCGCGGTGCGCTCGGGCGCGTTCAGGCCCAAGCTCTCGAGCAGGGTGGCGAACTCCAGCTGCGCCATCGCCCACAGCCCCACCGACTCCACCCCGACCGAGCGCGGGCGGCTGAAGATCAGCGAGTCCACCTCGATGGTGTCGACCTCGGCGGGTGCCGCCGGGGCCGGCGCCGCGTCCGGTACGGGCGCTTCGGGTGTCGGCGACGCAGCGGGAGTCGTGACCGGCTGCCGCGCCAGCAGTTGGGCGCCGAGGCGCTGCGCCATGCGCTCCAGCTCAGCCGAGAGCTCAACCTCCAGCAGCACGCCCTGCCCGCCGAGCAACTCCTCCAGGCGCACGCACAGCGTCGGCCACTCGGCCGGCGGCACCGCGAAATGGCGCCCGAGGTTCAGGAGCGTGATCTGCCGGACCTTGCCGCCGACGCGCGTGGAGCGCACCAGCCGGTGGGTGTGGTAGCGCTCGCCGGTGGCGGTGTTGCGGGTATGGGTGCGCCGGATGTACATGCCCACACGCTAGCCCATGCGCTGCCGGCTGCCTAGTGGCAGGCCGAAATAATATGGCACTACTTTTCACGGCGAGGTTGCCGTGTACATATGAATCAATGGCATGGGCGGCCTGCGGACAGGAAATCGGACCCGACCGTGTTAAAGATGGGTTAGGATTCAAAAACACCTCTCCCGAAACGCTTTTTTGTCCTAAACCGCGTCGCGCCAACGCAATGGACGGCGACGCGGTCGGAATCGTCTCCGGCCTAGCAGATCGCCTCGGACGCGGTTTAGCAGCCGTTTAGCAGCGGCCCTTGCGCCCGGCCACCCGCAACCGCAACGCATTCAACCGAATAAACCCGGTCGCGTCCTTTTGATCGTAGGCCCCGGCATCCTCTTCGAAGGTCGCAATCGAGGCGTCGAACAGGCTGTTGGTCTCGGACTTGCGCCCGACCACCATCACGTTGCCCTTGTAGAGCCGCAGGCGCACGACACCGTTGACCACCTCCTGGGTCGCGTCGATCGCGGCCTGAAGCATGAGACGCTCCGGTGCGAACCAATAGCCGTTGTAGACGAGGCTCGCATAGCGCGGCATCAGCTCGTCTTTGAGGTGCGCGGCCTCGCGGTCGAGCGTCAAGGACTCCATCGCGCGATGGGCCTTGAGCAGGATGGTCCCGCCGGGGGTCTCGTAGCAGCCGCGCGACTTCATGCCGACATAGCGGTTCTCGACGATATCGCTGCGCCCGATGCCGTTGGCCCCGCCGATACGGTTGAGCTCGGCGAGGACCTCGGCCGGCGACATCCGCTGGCCGTCGATCCCGACACAGTCGCCGCGCTCGAACATCAGCTCGATCAGGGTCGGCTGATCCGGTGCATCCTCCGGCGCCACACTCCAGCGCCACATGTCCGCACCCGGCTCGACCCAGGGATCCTCCAGGTCGTAGCCTTCATAGGAGATATGCAGCAGGTTGGCGTCCATCGAGTAGGGCGACTTGGTGCCGTCGCGCTTCATCTCGACCGCGATCCCGCGGCTCGCCGCATAGTCCATCAGCTTCTCGCGCGAGAGCAGATCCCACTCGCGCCAAGGTGCGATGATCTTGATGTCCGGGTTCAGCGCATAGGCGGTCAGCTCGAAGCGGACCTGGTCGTTGCCCTTGCCGGTGGCGCCGTGCGAGATGGCGTCCGCGCCGGTCTCGGCGGCGATCTCGATCAGACGCTTGCCGATCAATGGCCGCGCGATCGAGGTCCCGAGGAGATACTCGCCCTCGTAGATGGCATTGGCGCGGAACATGGGGAAGACGAAATCGCGCACGAACTCCTCGCGCAGATCGTCGATATAGATCTCCTTCACCCCCGCCGCGGTGGCCTTCGCGCGCGCCGGCTCAAGCTCCTCGCCCTGGCCGATGTCGGCCGTGAAGGTCACGACCTCGCAGCCGTATTCCTCTTGCAGCCACTTGAGGATGACCGAGGTATCCAGACCACCGGAGTAGGCCAACACCACCTTCTTGATTGCGCCTTGCGCCATCGTTCTGCTCCAACTCGGAAAAGTCGGTGAGTATATACCGGTGGGGATTTCACGCACCGCCCAGCGGATCGACTCGGCGACCGCATCGCCGATGCCGGGCACCGCGGTCAATGCCTCGGCATCCGCGGCGATCACGGCCTCGATGCTGCCGAAGTGCTCGATCAGTCGTTTCGCCCGCTCGGGTCCGATCCGCGGCAGCCCTTGCAGGATATGGCTCTGGAGACGCGCCTTCCCGCGTGGCCGCTTGCCGTGTCGCGGGATTGCGCCCCGGGCGAACGACCTGTGCTGACGTGCCGCGAAGAGCATCAGCCGGGCGGATTCATCCGGATCCCGAGCGCGCAGCAGCGGCAGACCGAAGAACAACGTCAGTGTCACGAGCGCGCCCTGGATCGCCTCGCGCCGCATGCGGCTCTCGGTCAGATCCTTCGCGGTCCCTTCGAGGATCAGCGCACCGCGCGGCCCGGCACTCGCCAGACGTTCGGCCTGTGCGAAGAGACGCCCGTCCTTGATCGAAGCCGCGAGATCCATCAACGTCTTGCGCTCGAAGAGCAGGCTGTCGTCGATCAGGTAGTCGCCGACCGGAAGGCGCTCGACCTGGATTTGGAATTCCGGGTGACGACGCAAGGCCGCGAGGACCGGGCTCGATGCCTCGCGATCGTCCACACGCATCGAGAACGCCTGACTCGGATCCATCGTGTCGTGCCTCCATCCAGGGATTGCGTTGCCGACGGGCGATGCCGAATCGGCGTTCCACTCGGATCCGAGCTTCGCCTATCCGAACAATCGGTTCCACCAGCGCCGCCGGTTCTTCGGCGGGGGGCGCGTGCTCGGCAGATCGACAGGCGGAATCAGGCTCATCACCCAGCCGGGCAGGGGAGGGGCGTCGCTGAAACCGCACACCACGCCCAGATTGTTCGGATCATAGATCTTGACGAAGGTCGGTTCGCGCGGATCGTCGGCATAGACGATGCCGCAAAAGTCCTCGCGATGCTCGGTGCGCAGCAGCCGATCGATCTCCGCGACGAAGGCCCTGACGCCCGCCGCATCCGTCGCCGCAGTCGGCGGCGACTCGCCGACCGCGTAGAGAAACCAACCCGCATCCGCGCGTTCGTCGATCCGCGCCCAGAGATCATCGAGCTGATGCCAGCGCAAGGCGGAGGTGAAGCTGCCGCGAAAGGCGCGCAGGTAAGGGTTCTCTGGAGTGTCCAATCGGCTCATGCTCGCCTCGGTTCGTGATCTGTACGCTCACCCTCGCGCCGGTGCGGATTGGTCAAAGGTTCACGGGGTTATCGCGTTGTACTTTAACCTGCTCGCCGTCAGGTCGGCACGCGTCGCCCGACGTTGCCCGCTTCCCCCGTCGTCCGTGGCTGTGGTGCGGGGTGAAGGACCCACGGACTGCATGGTCGGGTCGAGCACGGTCCCGCCGCGGCCTCGGATGATCCGCAGTGCCGCGAGCAGGGTCCAACCCGGGCAGTCGATCACGATCCCGATCCTCAGGTCGCAGGCGAAGATGGGAACGCCGAAGGCGGGAAGGACGACGAAGCGAATCGGATACACCCACGGCGGATTATCCTAGATCCGGCAGTTGACCGCTTCGTACCACATGCAAGGGTTTGACGGCGTTGAGGAGATTAGCCAAATGACGCGTCACCTGTTGGGTGATGGCCGCTACGACCCCTGGAGCACGCCCCGCGCGGCGCCCGACTGCGTTGCAACTCGGTGTCGTAGAACCACTACGACGCCTCGTCGCGCCTTGCCGGACACCACGCGGGACGCACTCCAGGGGCCGTTCAACTGCCGGATCTAGGATTATGCTCCACTGGAACGAGGTGCCGCTCCGTCCGATCCGCAGCGCGGCTCCGTCCAGGGTCCGCCGGAAGGGCCGGCCAGAGAACAACGAGCAGAGCCGCGATGCCTGCCCGAAAAAAGCCCTGCCTCGGTAATCTGTCGTGGCAGGGCTTTTTCTGTCGGATGCTGGGTTGGATCAGCGCTTGCGCGGCAGGATGTCGATTACTCTGATCCAGTCGCTGCCGACAAAGGAATCGCCGTCCGTCGTTGCACCGATCAGGATCAGCTCGTTGTCTCCGCCGATGGCGAGACCATCGAGCGATTTGACTGCGGTCGAATCGAACTTCGCAACGAAGTTGCCTCGATCGTCGGCCTTCCAGCTCTGGATCGGCACGCCGTTGAGCTGAACCGAATAGGCGACGACATCGCCATAGGCCACGTCGGTGTGGACGGTGACCACCTCGCTGGAGCTGCCGATATTGAGCGTCCCGGGCGCGACCTGGATTACCGCCTCGAATGCTTGGATCTGCGCCGCCGCGACCACTAGGCATACGCCCAGCGCCATGCCGGCCATCTGCGAAATCTGTCTTGAAATCATGACCACACTCCTCGAATGCTCCGAGTACACCCGGTCGCCGTCGCGGTGGCCAGGACCTGTCACGGTGTCCGTTCTACGTATTTCCCTATAAGATCCGTGGCTATTACTGAGTATAGCAGGTCGTGGCCGCAGGCCTTCGGGGATGTAGGGTCCTGCAATCCTGCATTGTGGGGCTAAGCCATGTCTCCATGGCCAGACCACTCCGAATCGAGCTCGCCGGCGGGTTGTATCACGTCACCTCGCGTGGTGATCGCCGCGAGACGATCTAGCGTGACGATGCGGACCGAGAGGACTGACTGGCGGTGTTCGCGGACGTCTTTGAGCGCTTTCGCTGGCGCGGTCGTGCCTACTGCGAAATGACCAATCACTATCACGTCGTGGTCGAGACGCCGGAGGGGAATCTGTCGAAAGGGATGCGGCAGCTCGACGGCGTCTTCACCCAGCGGGTCAATCGTCTCGGCGTGCACGACTCGACCGTCAGTCGCGCCGTGCGCCGGTTCGAGCACTCCGATGCCGGCAAGACCATCTGACCAATCGACCCTCGTTTCGTCCCTTGCAGGCCGACCGCCGGCGTCCCCGGCGGTCGGTACCCGGGTCGGCACCGACAGCTCTCGCCGATCGGGCCGACCCTCGCACCCATCCGCGCGTCGAGGCTGACCATGACGCCTCCATCGGCGAAGGACAGATCGCCGACGCCACGCCAGTCACTCTCCGGGCGACCGCAGCTCGCGCGTCAATACTTTCCGGTCAGCTTCATGATGAGCTTATGGATGCCGTGGTAAGACATGCCCGGGTTCAGATACATGACCGCGCAGGTCCCCGTGCGCAGGTTGATGCCTTTCTCCGCGGCGAGTGCCACCGCCTCGGGGGTCTCGTGAGCCATGTGGATCCAGACGTGGCCGATCCCCGCATCCGCTGCCGCTGCAACCCAGCCTGCGGTTTCCGCCTTCGGCACCTCGATGATGAGACCATCGACGGGTTGGGGTAAGGATACGAGCGAGGGATACGCGGGATCACGGTCGACAAGCATGGTGCTGGGGTCGATCGGGTAGACGGTTTTCCCCATCGCCTTCAACCGCCGGTAACTGATGAGCGGAAAGGGCTTGGCTGCGGTGTGTCCGACAACACCGAAGCGGCTGAGGGTAAAGAAGTCTTCGTAATTCGAGGCCATAAGGGCAGGGTTCCGGTTGTTTGGGTGATTTGAGCATGCGCACCGACGGGGCCGGAACAAAGCGCGAGCCTGTTGCGGATGGTTTCTTCCGCGGTGGCTTGCGGGGTCGCCGATACTACTCGGTCGGAGCGAGGCTGTACCAGACGATTTCCCCTCGGGGCGGGGTGGCGAGTGCTATCGCCGACGAGAAGCGCAGCGCAAGGAGCGCCGGGCGGTCTAGACCGGCGCCATGAACGCGGTAGGTGAAGGGTTCATGGCCGCCGGCGAGGTCGGTTTAGGTGGCGCTGTCGGTTCCGCTGTCCATGCCCATGTCGGCGCCGCACTTGCCTTCGCCGCACTTGCCTTCCGTGTCCTTCTCGGCACCGCACTTGCCCTCCCCGCATTTGCCTTCGGCATCCTTGGTGCCGCCGCATTTACCTTCGCCGCACTTGCCTTCGGTATCGGCGCCGGCGATCTGCATGTAGCCGGTGTCGAGCGGCTCCGCGGCGAACGGGTTGCCGGCGGCTTGGGCAAGGCCGAAGGTGCCGAGGCTGCCGACGATGGCAGCACCGACCAGGGCGGCGGCAGGCGTGATGGTTTTTTTGTTCATGGTCTCATCCTCGTGTCGATCGGTGTGGGCACGGCGTCCGGGATCGGACATCCGCCGGCATTATCGCAGCATTGCGCTGGGCTTTGATGCGTCAAAACCCCCGGGGTTCAATCCGAGATCATCGACGGGCATTTGCGCGGTCGGCCATGGTCCACCCCGACACGAGGACCTTGGGTCATCGCAAGGAGATGTCCGGACTTGTGATCGGAACAGACGCGGAGGGCGCGGCGGCACTCGCTGCCCGGGTGGGCTCGCATCGCGGGCCCGAGGCCGTCACCCCCTTGGTGCAAAGAGGTCATGCCGCGCCGACTCCGTGATCGTCGAGACCGCCGGGTGCTTGATGTGGCGCTCGGCCGAGATGGCGTAATAGCGCTCCTTGATGTCGTCGACCCGGGCGATCAGTACGACCCCGTATTTGTCGAGAATGTCCTGCTCTACCGCGGTCGGTGTCGTGAAGATCCCGACTCCGGCCTCGCCGAAGGCCTTCATCAGCGCGCGATCTTCGAACTCGGCGGCGATGCGGGGCTTCACGCCGTGGCGGTCGAACCAGTGCTCGAGTGCGCGATAGAGTGCGCTCGAGCCCGTCGGCATCAGCATCGGCGCGCCGTCGAGCGAGCGCGGAAAGTCCTCACGATGACGGGCAGCGAGCTGCGGAACAGCGAAAAAGCTGATCCCGGATTCTCCCAGGATATGGTTGTAGGCACGGATGTTGAGCGCCGGATTCACCGGGCTGTCGGCGAGGACCAGGTCGAGCTTGTGTACCGAGAGATCGGCCAAAAGGTCGGTCAGGGGCGCCTCGTGGCAGACCAGGCGCATCGGGCCCGGAAGGGCCAGCACGGGCGCCAGCACGCGATAGGCGAGGAGCTTGGGCACGACCATCGCGATCCCGACCCTGAAGGTGATGCCGGAGGCCGGCGGGCGACCCGAGACCACGTCCTGCAGCTCGCTCGTCAGCCTGAAGATCTCGTCGGCATAGGAGAAAACCACCTGTCCGCTTTCGGTCAATGCGAGATTGCGTCCGGACTTGCCGAATAGCTTGGTCCCGATCTGCTCTTCGAGCTCCCGTAGCTGACCGCTGATGGTCTGGGGCGTCAGGTGCAGGACCTCCGAGGCGCGGGCGATGGACCCATGCTTGGCGACAGCCCAAAAGTAGCGCAGGTGCTTCATGTTCAGGTTCGGCATCGGGGGCGGATCCGCGCGATTGGGTGGAGTGAGAAGGATCCCGGCCGAGGTGTTGCCTGCGGGCGGTCTCGACGATGGCTATCGGAGGCTAGTCTGCGGAGGCTGTGACCGGATCGCTCGGGATGATAACCCGAAAGCCGTTTTGCTGATCCGATCCTCGACCAGGGGCAAGGCTTGCGTGGCCCGACGCGAGACCTTCGGCGATGCTTCGCCGTGCCGGGCGTTGCCTGTTCAAGCGCGGGCCCCCACTGTCAATCGAGGCGCGATGGCGGCGGCGGCCGCGCGCTCGCGAATCAACGGGGCCGTCGCGTTTCGCCGGTCCGAGAAACCAATAATCCCAAGCCGTCGGCGGATCGCCCCCGAATATCGCGGGCCGGTTCCCGGCCGATCCAATCGAGGCACGCATGACTAAGAAACGACAATTGGACTTCGAGGGGAAGGAGATCGACGTCCGGTTCGACGGGCGTCTCTGCATCCATGTCGGGGAATGCGGTCACTCCGAGGGCGAGCTCTTCGTGGCCGAGCGCCAGCCCTGGTGCATGCCGGACCTGGTGTCCAAAGCGGAGGTCCGCGAGATCGTCGAACGCTGTCCGAGCGGCGCCTTGACCTATACCGACAAGGCCGGTACGCCTGAGACGGCGCCTGCGCAGAACAGCCTGACCGTCGCCTGCAACGGGCCGCTCTATCTGACCGGCGACCTGGAGATCGAAGGTGCCGAAGAAGACATGCCCGGCGTGCGTTTTCGTGCCGCGCTCTGTCGGTGCGGGGCCTCCGAGAACAAGCCGTTCTGCGACAACAGTCATGTCGAAGCTAAGTTCGAGGATCCCGGCGCAGTCGGCGCGAAGGGTCCCGGGCTCAACGAGACGGGCGGCAAGCTCGGCGTGGAGATGCGTCCCGACGGCCCGCTGGTGCTGACCGGCAATCTGAGCATCCGCGCGGGTAGCGGTCGTCTCGCCTGGCAGGGCGAGAAGGCGTTTCTCTGCCGCTGCGGGGCCTCGAAGAACAAGCCGTTCTGCGACGGGACCCACAAGAAGATCGGGTTCAAGGGCTGAACCGCAGCTGAACCGCGTCCGGAGCGACAGGCTTCGCGAGTCGATTCGTTCGGCCTTGTCGCGGCCAACGGCGATGCCGAGACGCGGTTCAGGAATGACGGATGGCGATTCATATCCTGTTCGATTTCGACGGTACCCTCGTCGACAGTCTCGAGGCGGCCTACACGGCCTTCCGGCAGGTCGGCCCGGAATTCGGGTGTGCGCCGCTGAGCCGGGAGCGGTTGGAGCGACTCCGAGGGATGCACGCGCTCGAGGTGGTGCATGCCTTGGGTGTGCCCATGTACCGATTGCCGCAACTGGCGACACGGATGCGCCGGGCCATGCGTGCGGATCTCATGGAGACGGCCCCGATCGAGGGGATCGGCGAGGTCCTGGAGATGCTGCTGCAACGCGGTCATCGGTTGGGTATCCTGTCGTCGAATGCGCGCGCGAGCGTGCACGAGTACATCCGCCGACATCGGCTGCCCGGTCTGGAAGCCGTCGTCGGAGGAACCGGTCTTTTCGGCAAGGCCGGTGCGTTGCGCCGGCAGGTCCGCAGGCAGGGAATCGCCGCCGAATGCTTGATTTATGTCGGCGACGAGCTGCGCGATCTCGAGGCCGCGCGCGAGGCGCAGGTGCCTTTCGCCGCCGTGGCCTGGGGCTACACGCCTTTGGCGCGTCTGGCGGCTGCCGGTCCCGATTATCAGTGCCGCCATCCGCGGGATCTGCTCACGATCCACGCTTGGATCGAGTGCGGGGAGCGCTAGTGCAGCACCGCGGAGGTCTCGATACCGCCTCCCGGGTACGCCGACGTCAGTCGGTACCCCGGGTCGACGGAGCTCAGTCCGCCGCGGATCCGAGCGCGAATGGCCCCGTAAATTGCGCGGCGTTGCACTCGACGCCGGCGCTCGGCCGAGCCGCGGTCATGCCTGAGCCCGAGGCAACGGGAACGCAGGACAAGAAACGCAGGATAATAAGAGACGCATGACGGCACGGGCCGATGGCGTCCGAGCCGCCACCACGACTGAGGAACCGACGACCTTGGATCAGACGACCGCATACGAACAGGACGCCCCCGCGACGGCCGTGCCCGCGCCCGGACGTGCTGCCGCCGACACCGCGCCCGACACGCTCGCGATGGAATTCTCCGCACTCCGCCGACAGGTCGGCGAGAGTATCCTCGGTCAGCACGGCCTGATCGATCGTCTGCTCATCGCCCTGCTCGCCGACGGGCATCTGTTGGTCGAGGGCGCGCCGGGGCTGGCCAAGACCACGGCCGTTAAGGAGCTTGCAGCCGGGCTCGAGGGCGACTTCCATCGCATCCAGTTCACCCCGGACCTCCTGCCGGCGGACCTGACCGGGACCGAGGTCTATCGCCCCCAAGACGGGACCTTCCGCTTCGATCGTGGTCCGATCTTCCACAACCTGCTGCTCGCCGACGAGGTCAACCGTGCGCCGGCCAAGGTGCAGTCCGCCCTGCTGGAGGCGATGGGCGAGCGGCAGGTGACCGTCGGCCGCGAGACCTATCCCTTGCCGCGGCTCTTTTTGGTCATGGCGACCCAAAACCCCATCGAGCAGGAAGGCACCTATCCGCTGCCCGAGGCTCAGCTCGATCGGTTCCTGATGCATGTCCGGGTCGACTACCCGGATATCGAGACCGAGCGAGCCATCCTGCGGCTCAATCGCGACGAGGCCCGACGGGATCGCGCGGCGACGCCCGGCGTTGTCCTGAGTCAGGCCAGCGTCTTTGCAGCCCGGCACGCGATTCTCGATCTCTATATGGCCCCCGAGGTCGAGGATTATCTGGTCCATCTGGTGATGGCGACCCGCCAGCCCGAGGCCTACTCGCCCGACTTGGCCGGCTGGCTGCGCTTCGGCGCGAGCCCGCGGGCGACCATCGCACTGGATCGCTGCTCGCGCGCGCTCGCCTGGTTGAACGGGCGCACCTTCGTCTCGCCCGAGGATGTCCAGTCGCTCGCCCCCGATGTGCTGCGTCATCGCGTGCTCCTGTCCTACGAGATGGAGGCGGAAGGCCGCCGGCCGGACGACTTCATCGAGGCACTGCTCGCGCGCGTCCCGGCGCCGTAGGTGGTGGTCGTCATGCGATCGAACCCCCCGACGGCGAAGGCCGCGAAGACACCGCATGCTCGAGCCGAGGGCGTCCTTCCCGAGCTGACCGAGCTGATCGCCCTGCGCGAGCAGGCGCGGCGTCTCGACCTCGCGCCGCGCGGCCGAGTCCTGGCGACGCGCACCGGCGGCCACGTCGCGCGCTTTCGCGGGCGCGGCATGGAGTTCGACGAATCGCGCGTCTATCAGCCCGGCGACGACCCGCGCAACATGGACTGGCGTGTCACCGCCCGGGCCGGTCGCCCGCACGTCAAACTCTTCCGAGAGGAGCGCGAGCGTCCGGTCTGGCTGCTGGTGGATCAGGGGCCTTCGATGCGCTTCGGCACCCGTATCGCCTTCAAATCCGTGGTGGCCGCGCAGGCGGCCGCGCTGCTCGGTTGGGCCGCAGTGGATCGCGGCGATCGGGTCGGCGGTCTGGTGTTCGACGAGACACGGCATCTGGAGCGCCGCCCGGCCTCGCGTGCCGCAGGACTCCTGCCGCTCCTCGACCGTCTGGCGAGTCCGGCGCCTGCGTTCCGCGCAGACGCCGAGTCCTCCGGCCCGGCCGGCGGCTACGCCTCGCTCGCGGACGCCGCCGGACACCTCGTCAGGCTGGTCCGCCCCGGCAGCTTGGTGGCCGTGATCAGTGATTTCGCCGACATCCTGCGCACGCAAACACGCTGGATGACCGAGCTCGCCGCCGCTTGCGAGGTCATCCTCTTGCCGGTCCACGACAGCATCGAGTCCCGGGCGCCGCCCTCCGGACGCTATCCGGTCACCGACGGGCGCCGGCGTGGTTTACTCGATCTGACCCGGTCCGGGAGTCGCGAGGCGTACGAAGACCTGTTTCGCAGCCGAATGGAGAGCCTCGAACGGCTGGCGCGGCGCAACCGCGCGCACCTGCTGCGTTTGAGCGCCGACGTTCCGGTTGGTCCCGCACTGGCGCTCGGTCTCGGCGGGCGAGGGCGCTTGCCGGCCGCGGGGGGCTTCGCGTGAACGGCGATCCTCTGGCGCAGCTGCGCGACTGGCATCTGCCGGATCCCATCCAATGGTGGCCGCCGGCGCCGGGTTGGTGGATCTCCGCCGCCGTACTCTTGGCGGTTCTTTTTTGGGTGGCCGGTGCGCGCTGGCGCCGCCATCGGCGTCGCGGTGCCGCCGCCCGCTCGGCCCTGCGCGAGCTTGCAGCGCTGCGGGCGGCCGTCCGGACCGACGGCGACACCCGCGCCTTCGTTGCCGCACTCTCGCGCCTGCTGCGACGATTCGCGCTCGCACGCTTCCCGCGCGAGAAGGTCGCAGGACTCACCGGGGATGCTTGGCTCGCCTTCCTGGACGCGACAGGCGGCGGGGACGGCTTTCGTCACGGGCCGGGGCGGGCACTTGCCGACCTGGTCTACGGCGCGAACCGCGCCGGCGATCCACCGCCGAATCCGGATGCCCTGGCCGAGCTGGCCGAAGCCTGGATCCGCGCCAACCGTCGCCACGCCCGCCCCGCGATTCGCATGGTTGGTGGAACGCTTGCCGACCGAGATCGCCTCGTCAACAACACCGGCGCAGGCCCGTAGGGTGGACGAGCGAGAGCGAAGTCCACCGAGTCCTGCGCCGACGCTGGTGGACTGCGCTGCGCTTGTCCACCCTACGGCGCTTGTCCACCCTACGGCGTTTGTCCACCCTACGGTGCTCGTCCACCCTACGGCTCCGATTTGCGACGTGGCCGGGATCCTGAACGAAGCCCGGCGCGATCACCCCCACCAAGCCGACCGACGGTCATGATCGAAGATGATTAAACCTTCTGAAACGCGCCGCCCCAAGGCCGAGATGTTGCCTCGACTTCAAGGACATGCGATGACCTTCCAAAGATCCGCCGAGCGCGTTTCAGCATGATCACGATGGCTTGGCCCTTGGTCCTGCTCGCCCTTCCCCTCCCGCTTCTGGCGACCTGGCTCCCGCGTGCACCCGACGAGCAGGGCGCGGCCTTGCGCTTTCATTTGGATCCGGACCTCGCGTCGCAGGTCGGGCAGGGCACCCGAGGGACCGGCTCGCTGAGCCCGCGCCTCATCCTCGCCTTGGTCGCCTGGGTCCTGCTGGTGCTCGCCGCGGCGCGTCCCGAATGGGTCGGGGAGCCCGTCAGGCTGCCGGTCTCGGGCCGCGACCTCATGATCGCGCTCGACATCTCGGGGAGCATGGAGGTGGCCGACTACGAGCTGAACAACCGCATGGTCTCGCGCATCGCACTCGTAAAGGCCGTCGCGGATCGTTTCATCGGGCGGCGCGAGCAGGATCGTCTCGGACTCATCCTCTTCGGCTCCAGGGCCTATCTGATGACGCCGCTCACCTTCGATCGCACCACGGTCGGGACCATGCTGAGCGAGGCGGTCGTCGGGCTGGCCGGTCGCGAGACCGCCGTCGGCGATGCCCTTGCACTGGCGGTCAAGCATCTGCGCGATCAGCCCGAGGACAATCGCGTCGTCATCCTCATGACCGACGGCGCCAACAACGCCGGACATATCGAGCCGCTCGCCGCCGCGGAGCTGGCGGTTCAGGCCGGCGTGCGCGTCTACACCATCGGGATCGGCGGCGGACACGGCGGCGGGATGGCGCAGTCGCGCTCGCCCTTCGGCGGCATTCCGGCGCGCGCGGGCAGCGATTTCGACCCGGAGACACTCCGGCGCATCGCCGAGATGACCGGCGGGCGTTTCTTCTCGGCCTATGCCCGCGAGCAGCTCGAAGAGATCTACGCCGAGCTCGACCGTCTCGAGCCGAGCGAGCGCGACGAGCGCTCGCTCACGCCGAGGCGTTCGCTCTACATGTGGCCGGCGGCCGGTGCATTGTTCCTGAGCTTCGGCTTGGCCGCCGCACCGCTTCTGTCCGGGGGGGCACGCCGTCGTGTGGCCTGAGTTGCAGCTTCTGCGTCCGATGTGGCTGCTGGCCCTGATCCCGGCACTGATCCTGCTCGTGCTGCTGTGGCGACGGCCTGCCGGGGCGCTGGTGTGGAGCCGTCTGGTCGATGCCCATCTGCTGCCGCATCTCCTGGTGGGTGCCGATCGCGCCCCGCGGCGTCTGCCGCTGTGGCTCTTGGGTCTCGGTTGGCTCCTGGCGACGCTGGCGCTGGCCGGACCGGCCTGGGAGCGTGTCGCGCAGCCCGTCTACGGGAGCAGTGCGGCGCGGGTCATCCTGCTCGACCTCTCCCCGAGCATGAATGCGGCCGACCTGCGCCCGTCGCGTCTGGCGCGTGCTCGGTTCGAGGTCATGGATCTGCTGACGGCATCGGAGGAAGGCCAAGTCGCCCTGCTCGCCTTCGGTCCGGAGCCCTTCGTGGTCTCGCCGCTGACGCGGGATGCCGCGACCATCTCGTCCCAGGTGCCGCAACTGACGACCGACCTCGTCCCGGTGCCCGGGGCGCGCGATACCGCACGGGCCTTGAGTGCGGCCGGCGAGATGCTCGGGCGTGCCTCCGCCGGTCGGGGCGACATCGTCCTCGTAACCGACGGGGTCGGCGACATGGCCGCGGCTCGGCTTGCCGTGCAGGCGTTGGTGGCCGGCGGACATCGGGTCTCGGTGCTCGCGGTCGGCACGCCGGACGGTGCCCCCGTGCCCCTGGCCTCGGACGCCGCGCGCGGTTTCGAGCCCGACCGCGACGGCGGTGTCCGCATCGCGCGTCTGCCCGAGTCCGAGCTGCGCGAGCTTGCCCGGCTCGGCAACGGCCGCTACGTGGAAACCCATGCCGGCGACACGGACACCCGCGCACTCATGGGGCTCGGGTCGATGGAGGCGGAGATGACGGAAGAGCCGTCGCTCCTGTCCGATCAATGGCGCGAGGAGGGTCCTTGGCTCCTGCTCGCACTCTTGCCGTTCGCCGCCTTGGCCTTCCGGCGCGGTTGGCTGCTGTCGATCCTCGCCTGTGTCATGATCCTGCCGCCGACCCCGGGTTGGGCCTTCGAGTGGTCCGACCTTTGGTGGACGGACGATCAACAGGCCGCCCGGCAATTCGACGCCGGCGCGAACGCCGAGGCGGCCGAGCGGTTTCGGGACCCGGCGTGGCGTGCCGCCGCCAGCTATCGGGCCGGCGATTACGAGCGCGCACTCGGGGCCTTGTCCGACGTGCCGGATCCCGATGCGGACTACAACCGCGGCAATGCGCTGGCACGTCTCGGACGGCTCGACGAGGCCATCGCCGCCTACGAGCGTGTGCTGGATCGCGACCCCGACCATGCCGATGCCCGTCACAATCTCGAGGTCGTCAAGGTGCTGCGGGACCGGCCGCCCGAGTCCTCCGAGAGCGGGGAATCGGGCGAGGGCGAGGGCGATGGCAATGAGGGTGACGCCGCAGGCGACTCGCAAGGCACCTCCGGAGAAGAGCCCTCCGGCGGCGGAGAGCCGTCCGACGCGCCGGGCAGCGGCGACGCGCAATCGGAGCCGGCCGAGAGTGCCGAGGACGCGGGCGAGCAGGCCGGAGAGGGCGAGGACGGTGCCGAGCCGGGGTCCGAATCCTCATCCGAGAGCGCATCCGATTCGGCCGAGCACGGCGGCACGCAGGCAGCAACCGAGCCAAGTGCCGACGCCTCGTCCGATCAGACATCGGCGACCCGATCCGAGGCCGGACCGCCGCCGAGCGGAAAATCCGGGCCGACCGGCGACCCCGGCGACATCGGTCCGGACGACATCGCCGAGACCGAGGACGTCGTGCTGCCGGAGGATGCGTCCGCCGGATCGGCAGAACACTCGGCCGGGGCATCGGATCCGAACACCAAAGAGCGCGCGCCCTCGGACAGCACCCTGTCGCAAGCGCCGAGCCCGGAGGCCCTGGAGCGCGAGCAGGCGATGGAGGCGCAGTTGCGCCGAGTCCCGGACGACCCGGGCGGCTTGCTGCGACAGCGGTTTCTGCTGCAGCATCTGCGTCGCGAAGGGCGTTTGCCCTGAGACGCGTCATGCGCGACAACGACACCTCGGCATGCACGCATGCTTCGACCTTGATCCCGGATGGATGACTTGAACCGACTCGACCCGACCTCTTCTCGACGCCCGGACCACAGGACGGGGAAGCGGCCTCGGCACCTGCCCTTTGCCGTTCTGCTCCCGATGCTGTGCGCCGTCGCGCTGTTGGCGGCCCTGACCGTCGTTACCCAGGCGCTGGCGCAGGGAACACCCTCCGACGGGGTTCGCGCCGAGATCGATCGCGACCGCATCGCCGCGAACGAGACCCTGATCCTGCAGCTGTTCGGCGACGGTCGGTTATCCGGAGAGCCCGCGCTCCAGGTGCTGGAGCCGGATTTCGACATCCTGAGCCGCAGCCAGAGCGAGCGCATGAGCGTCGTGAACGGGGCCGTGTCGCACACGCGTGAATGGCGCATCGAGCTTGCCCCCAAGCGAACGGGTCGGTTGGAGATCCCCGCGCTCGCGTGGGGCGATGCGCGCAGCGAGCCGCTCACGGTGGATGTCGTGGAGGATGCCGCGGCCGATGACCCCACCGCCGGCCCGAAGCCGATCTTCCTGCGGACCGAAACCGACGAGGCGACACCTTACGTGCAGCAGGCGTTTCACTATCGGGTTCAGGTGCTCTATCGCGAGCGCGAGGCGCCGCAACGTGCGGTCCTCTCCGATCCGCAGGTGGAGGGTGCGACGATCGAGCGCGACGGCGAGGATCGCGCCTCCGTCGAGGTCATCGACGGCCAACGTTATCAAGTCATCGAACGACGCTTCCTGGTGATCCCGCTGCAGAGCGGACCTCTCGTCATTCGCGGTCCGCGACTCGAGGCGGTCATGCCGGCCCCGCGGCCGGCCGGACGCAGTGCGGCCGACGAGTTCGATGCGCTGTTCGGCGCCGGACCCTTTTCCGGGCTGTCGCGGATGACGACCGGCGGACGACGGGTCGTGGAGCGCTCCTCCGATCTGGAGATCCAGGTCCGTGCGCAGCCGCCCGGCTCGAGCTCGCCCTGGTTGCCGGCCGAGTCGGTCGAGATCTCGGATGAGTGGATCCCATCGTCGCCGCGATTCCAGGTCGGCGAGCCGGTGACGCGTGTCCTAACCGTCACCGCGCGCGGAGCCACCGCGGCCCAGTTGCCGCCGCTCGTGCTCGATCCGCCGGACGGCGCGCAGATCTATCCCGGCCAGACGCGTGCGGAGGATCTGCCCGGCGTCGGTGCGCCGGTCGGAGTCAGGAGCCTCGAAGTGGCCTTCGTTCCCACCCGCGCCGGGCCGGTGACCCTTCCCGAGGTGCGTGTGCCCTGGTGGGATACCCGCGAGGATCGCGAGCGGGTGGCGATCGTGCCCGCGCGCACCCTGGAGGTGGCCGCCGCACCCGCCGGCGCCTCGGGCGGCGCGTCGAGCCGGACGTTTGAGACCACGGGCGAACCGGCGTCGGAGGACGCGGCCGCAGTACCGGATCGCAACGAGGAGGACACCGAGGCTCGGCCCGCCGGCGCATGGCCGACCCCGGCCGAGGACTGGCTCCGGCGGGCGATCGCCGGTCCGATCGGCCTCGGGGTTTCCGCTCTCGGCCTCGTGGGTCTCGGTTGGCTCGCGGCACTGGTCTGGCTCAAACGCGGATCGCGCCGTCGCGCGACCCCCGATCGGGTCGAGCCCCGTGCCTCGGTGCAGGCGCTGCGCGAGGCGCGCCGTCGCGTCGAGCAGGCCTGCCTGAACAACGACGCGCGCACCGCGCGCGCGGCCCTGCTTGCCTGGGGGCGGGTCCGCTGGGCAGGGGAGGCGCCGGCGGGGCTCGGCGGTTTGGCTCTGAAGCTGGAGGATGGGGCCGCCGCCGAAACACTGGCGCAACTCGACCGGGTCCTCTATGCAGGCGCGGGGGCGGGCGCAGCCTGGGACGGTGTCGACGCCTGGCAGGTCCTCGCGCCCTGTCTGTCCGGCGACGCGCACGAAGGCACGTCCGATCGCTCGACGGCCCTGCCGGAGTTGTATCCGGGCCGGATCTAAACCGCGTCCGGAGCGAGATGCTCGCTCTGCGTGAGCTCGAGGTTTGGTGCATCCGTGGCCCTTAGCGGGGACGCGGTTTAGACTTGTAAATTTCTCAATACCTTAAACCGCGCCGGCTTCGACAGTTGTCGGAGCTGGCGCGGCCAAGCCAATTCAACACACTACGCATACCGTGCTGGGCGCGGTTTAAGGATAAAACGATGTCGCGTTTGAGCTTGATCCTGAAGGGTGGTGCCATGGGTGTCGCGGAGGTGATCCCGGGGGTATCCGGCGGCACCATCGCCTTCATCAGCGGCATCTACGAGCGTCTGCTCAACGCCGTGAAGGCGTTCGGTCCGGGGCTGATCGGCGTGCATCGCCGTGAAGGCATCGCCGGCGTCTGGCGGGCGCTCGACGGGGGCTTCCTGACGCTCCTGCTCGCCGGTATGGCGACGGGCATCCTGGTCGGCGTCTTCGGCGTCTCCTGGATGCTCGAGCATTATCCGCCGCTGATCTGGGCCTTCTTCTTCGGGCTGATCCTCGCCTCGATCCTCTTCATGGTCCGGCGCATCCCGCAATGGCGCGCCGGCGAGGTGGGGCTCTTCGTCCTCGGTGCGATCCTGGCCTACGGGATCACCACCCTCACGCCCGCGAGCGGCAACGAGGCGCTCTGGTTCGTCTTTCTCTGCGGCGCCATCGCCATCTCGGCACTGATGCTGCCGGGCGTTTCCGGGAGCTTCATGCTCCTGGTGCTGGGGATGTATCAATTCATCATCCAAGACACCCTCAAGGGGTTGCTGGTCGACTTCTCCCTGGAGAAGCTCCTTGTCCTGAGTGTCTTTGCCCTGGGCTGTCTGGCCGGGATGATGACCATGTCGCGCCTGCTCTCCTGGACCTTCAAGCGCTACAGAAGCCTCACGCTCGCCATCCTGACCGGCTTTCTCGTCGGCTCGCTGAACAAGGTCTATCCCTGGCGCAATGCGGAGGACTGGCTGAGAGACGGCACGGGCCAGGTCGTGATGGCCGCCGACGGACTCACCCCCGAGAAGATCCTCTCCGAGGTCAACGTCCTGCCCTCCGGCTACGAGGGCGACCCCCTCGTCCTCGGCGCGATCTTGACCTGCGTGCTGGGCTTCCTCATCGTCTACGCGTTCGACCGTTTCGGACCGCGGACGGACTGAGACGGTCTCGGCGCGGCTCGGTGACGATTCCGAAACAAGGTGAACACCTTGAGAAACCGTAGGATGGGTAGAGCACAGCGAAACCCATCCTCCAAACCGCCGGGTTGCCGCGTTTCGGTCCGATGCGATTGGAACGAGCTGGATGGGTTTCGCCGACGCTCTACCCACCCTACGAGTCGATGGCCTCGCCGATGGTCGTCGGGGTGATTTGGGGTGCGAGGATGCTTAGGAAGTTGAAGACATCGCGCGGGGGCGAGGTCCGGCGCGGCAGCACCAGGTCGGTGGTCAGGGGCCGGAACAGGTGGGTCACGTCCAGCCCGAGGAGCTCGGGGTAGTCGTCGGCGGAAAAGGCGGATTCCGCCACGATGGCGATACCGATCTTGCTGTTCACGAACTGCAGGATCATGTGACTGCTGGCGAAGGAGATGTTGACGGGGGAGTGAAGTCCCGCGCCGGCAAACGCCTCGTCGATGACAAAGCGCGATTGCGCGGCGTTGTCGTAGGAGCCCACCGAATAGTGCGCGAGATCCTCCAGCCCGACCGTCGGCAACCCCGCCAGCGGATGCTCCCGCGGCACCACCAAGAGCAGCCGCCACTCCTCGATCGGAAAATAGAGCAGGTCCGGATCCTGATCCGGTGCCTCCGCCAGCAGTCCCAGATCGGCCTGGCCGATGCGCAGCATGGCTGTCGCCTGGAGCGTGTTTTCCTCCGAGACGTCCACCTCGATCCCGGGCATCATCTCGCGAAAGTCGACCATCGCATGATGCAGCAGGTTGTGCGCCGCGTGCCGATTGGCGACCACCTTCAGACAATCGTGCCGATCGGTCGCGAGCGACCGACCGATCTCGTGGATCCGACGCACGTCGATCAGCATGCGCGCGGCGATCTCGGCGATCTCCATCCCGGCACGGGTCAGGCCGACCAAGCGCTTTCCTTCGTGGAGGAAGAGCTCAACACCCAGCTCGTCGGCCAGCTCGATGAGCTGGCGGCTCACGCCGGGCTGGGAAGTGTAGAGCCTCTTGGCGGCGGCCGAGATGTTGAAATCCTGCTCGATGACCTCGTGAAAATACTCTAATTGCCTCAATTTCAATGCTTTACGCGCCTGTTGTGCAGGGCGTCCAGCCCAGTGCCTTACGCAATACCTTTCGGGTATATAAGCATAGTCTAAAGGTATTTCACCTGCGAACGGGCGCGCTCCATACTCCTGCCGTGGGAAGCGAGCAAGGGATCCACCGCCCAGCCGCCGCACCTAGGGCTTCGGCCCGAGCCGGCGCGATGCGGGCCAGGGTCACTCTCCCGGATGAGTAGCCATGAAGACGCACAACAAGGGTGAATAGTATGAACGCAAACAGAACGATGAAACTTTCTACGTTGGCGGCGGCAGTTGGGCTGGTTGTGAGCGGCGGCGTACTTGCCGCGGACTCGGCAGAACAAACCGTGACCTATCAGGTCACGGCCATCAACGAGATTTCCGTCACCGGCAACCCTGGTGCCCTCGTCATTGATAGCGCGACCGCCGGTAGCCAACCCGACGCCGAGACGGATGCAACCTCGAGCTACGCAATCACGACTAACGGCACCGGCAAAAAGATCACCGCCGCCCTCGATACGGCGATGCCCGCTGGGCTCACCCTTTCACTGACCGCAGCGTCAGCAAGTGGAACCACTGGCGGCAAGCTGACGTTGAGCGATTCTGCAGCCGACGTGGTTACCGGCCTCACTCAGGTTGCCGAGGCCGCGCAAAGCCTGACGTACGAGCTCGCCGCGACGGTGAGCGCCGGCGTCGTCGCGTCCGCCACCAAGACGGTCACGCTGACCATCGTCGACGGTTGATAGCCGACGCCCTTAGGACCGGGGCCGGGCCAAATGCCCGGCCGGTCGACACCCGCAACTCATGATCCCCGATGCTCTTTCGCATGATAGCACTCGCCGCTTTGGCCCTCAGCGCCCAGGCGGCCGACATCAGCCTGACCGGCGGCGACTGGTCGGAGACCATTGACGCCGGTGACCTGATCGCCGGCGCCGGCAGCGACATCCGCTCGCCGATCGAGAGCGGGTCCTACCAGGCGACTTTGGACATCAGCAACACTGGCGGTGCGCTCTGGACTGTGGGAGTGCAGCGCTCCGGCTCAAGCCTGCCGTCCGGCGTGACGCTCGCCGTGCGCCGCACGAGCGACGGCAGTGGCGGGGGCAGCATCACTGGCGGTCAAAGTTATCTGACCGTCGGAAGCCTGGAGCAGGCCATTTTCTACGGCAGCGGCGACCGTAGCGGAATCCGGCTGCAATTGCGGCTCGACGGCGTGTCGGTCGGGAACGGCCCAGGCGCATACGACACCACTCTGATCTACCGAATTTACTGAGCAGGTATCGGACGATGTTCATCGGGAAGAAACAGCTCTCCTTCGCGGGCGCACTGATGGCGCTTCTCTTCACCTCTGCCATCCATGCCGGGGTCAAGTTGGAGAGCGAACTGACCCAGGAGAAGCTGGCCCAGCCCGGCGAGCACTATCGCGGCACCCTGGTGCTGCGCAACACGGGAGCGACGATGGCGGAGGCCAAGGTCTATCAGACCGACTACAGCTTCGCCTCGGATGGCAGCAATGCGTACGGTGCGCCGGGCCGCCTGCCGCGCTCCAACGCTAAATGGATCAGCCTGAGCCGCGAGCTTGTGCAGATCCCGCCGAGCGGGACTGAGCGGCTGGACTTCGAGGTCAAGGTGCCGGCAGACAAAGGGCTCTCGGGGACCTATTGGAGCATGGTCATGATCGAGCCGATCACCGAGGCGTCGGCCGAGGCCGCGGAACCCCTGCCGGAGCGGACGACACGCCTGACACAGGTCGTACGCTACGGCGTCCAGATCGTCACGCATCTCGGTAAGACCGGCGAGGCCGGATTGGTCTTCACGAATCCGCAGATCGTCAAGGAGAACGGCCAACGCTTGTTCACCATCGATGTCGAGAACACCGGGCAGCGCTGGTTGAGCCCCGGCCTGTCGCTGGAGCTCTACAACCAATCGGGGGCCCCCGTCGGGAAGTTCGAGGGCCCGGCCAAGCGCTTGTACCCGGCGACGTCCGCCCGTTTCCAGATGGATCTCGGCGAGGTCCCCGACGGCAAGTACCTCGGCCTCGTCGTCGCCGACGGCACGGGCGACAACCTCTTCGGCGCCAACGTCGAATTGGAGATCGAATAGCCCCCTCGACCCGGCCCAAGGGCATGAGTCACCCATTCCCGGCGGTCGGGGTTGAGAAGAGGCAGGCCAAGGACGCCACGGAGCGGCGCGGCCTGACCCCTTCCCGGCTCCGCTCCGATGGGGGGAAGGGACGGACAGGGCGGGCGTCGGTGTCGATGGCGGAGCCATGCGGCACCGCCGACTCGCGAACGAACAACAGAAGAATAACCCGCGGCCGATTGACCCAACGCGACGGTCGCACAGCTCGGTCAAGGGTGACGCACGCCACTGGGTCCTTTCGCCACCGATCCGGCCAATGCCTGGACCGCAGCGCCGCTCGCCATCATGGCGGATTCGGTGCCCCGGTTCGCACAAGGTCGACATTGCCGGTGAGCGCCTGAACAGGCAGCGGCCGGAACGACCGTCACCCGCGACCCGGAGGTTTTCCGGATGTCCCGGCCCGACGGCCGCAATCGCTCAGAGACCGTATCCCGACGCGCCACGCTGCGCGACGGGCGCGGTGTCCGGCGGTGGCGTCGGCTGCACCCGGGACCTGGGCCGCTCTCCTGGATCCTGCTCGGCCTGCTTCTGATCGGTTCGCCGCTTCTCGCCCAGGCGCGCGGTGTGGATGTGCGGCCGATGGATTCGCGGGTGTTCACGGTCGACCCGCGCGAGGTCGTCACGGCCGTCTTTCAGATCGTCAACCAGACCGGTCAGCCCAACGACTTCGAAGGCCGGCTGCTGATGCCCGAGGGTTGGCGCGCCATCACGCCTGAATTCCCCTTCAGCCTTCCTGCTGGCGGCTCGGCCATGCGGTTGGTCAGCTTCTTCGTGCCCGAGCGGGTCGCGGCGGGCGAGTATCGTGTGAGCTATCAGGTCGGTCTCCGCGGCCGACCCGGCGCACTCGGCGGCTCGACCCTGGCGGTGCGGGTGCGACCCGTGTTCAAACTCCAGGTCGACATCCTGGACATGCCGGCCATCGCGATCGCGAACGAGCCCTACGAGGCGACCTTCCAGATCGGCAACTACAGCAATACCGAGCTGACCGTCGGCTTCGGCGCCCAAAGCAGCCGTGAATCCAAGGTGGAGCCCGCGGCCGGCAGCATGACCCTGGCGGCCGGCGAGGTGCGCCCGGTGGAGCTGACCATCAAGCCGCCGGCCATCACGGAGCCGACCCGCGACGAGATCAGCCTGACCGCGACCGCATCCACGCCCGGGCTGGAGACGCCCCTCAGCGACACCGCCAAGAAGAGCGTCGAGACCCTGCCGCGCATGACCGGCAAGGAGATGCCCTATCACAGCATGAAGACCTACTTCACCCGGCGGGTCGGCGGCAGTTGGAGCGGCAAGAACGACGGCGACGACGGCGCGGGCGTGCAGCTCGAATGGTCCGGCAGCGGGGCGCTGGACAACACGGACGAGCGTTTCCTGAGCTTCCTGCTGCGCTGGCCCGGCCTGAACGACGAGACCGTCTTCGGTCAGGACACTTGGTTCTATCTGGATTACCGCGGGCGCGACTTCGACGTGACCCTCGGCGATGCGAGCTACAGCCTCTCGCCGCTGACCGAGATGGGGGTGAGCGGGCGCGGGGCGCGCTTTGCCTGGCGCGGCGAACGCTGGGAGGTCTCCGCCTATCACGTCGGCTCCTTCGATTTCGGAGACGACGAGGAGGATTTCGACGGCCATCAAACCGGCTTGGGTGCGACCTTTGCGCTGACACCGACCTGGTTGGTCGCCCTCAATTACCTGGACCAAACCGACAACCTGAACGGCCACAACCGGATCCTCGGGCTGCGACAGAAGGCGGTGTTGGGTCCCGAACTCGCCTTGGACGTGGAGGTCGCCGGCAGCACCGGGGATGCCGGGAGCGGCGCCGCCTTCTGGGGGGATCTGGTCAAGTTGGGTGCGCCTTGGCGCTATCGACTGACCCTGCTCTATGCCTCGCCGGACTATGCCGGTTACTACCAGAACCAGGACCGCGCCTATCTGGACGTGAACTATGCGCCGGAGGACCGGCCCTGGAGTCTGCGCGCCTTCTATCACTACAACCGGTACCACGACGACGAGCCGCCAGACGACGAGGACAATGACGACTTCGTGGTCGATCTGGATGCGGACGATTGGGGTTGGTACAGCCCCGACAGCGAGGAGCACGAGGCCGGCATCGGCGTGAATTGGCGCACACCGAGCGACAGCCGCTATCTGGCCGAGCTGCGTTATCGCCAACGCAACGATCTAAATCCGGCACCGACCTTCGACGAGACCGAGAACATCCTGCGCCTGGGTTACGCCAAGAGCTTCAAAGAGCTGAATCTGAGCCTCAACACGAGCGTAGACGTGGGACAGAAGCTCGATCGCGTGACCGGCGAGCGCTCCATGACCGACGCCTATCGCGGCAGCCTCTTCTGGCGTCCGACCAAGCGCTTGAACCTGGGCGCCTATCTCTTCCTGGAGAATCAGGCCGCCGCGAGCTTCGACGAAGAGCCGAGCATGACCGCCGGGGTCAGCGCCAACCTCATCCTCAACGAGCGTTCCAACCTCAGCCTGGATGTGCAGGGGCAGAACTACAACGGCCAGAACAGCGTCATCGCCAACGCCCAGTACAGCTATCTGCGCGAGAACGGCGACATGATCCGGGTGCAGGCGCGCCACGGCTCACGCTATGCGGAGACCTACGACAACGGCATGGATATGGACAACAGTCTGATGATCTCCTACACGGTGCCGATCGAGGTCCCGACCCTGCGGCGCAAGGACGTCGCCACGCTGCGGGGCCGTGCGTTCGATCAGGAGACCGGCAAGGGTCTGGCGAACGTCGTGCTCAAGATGGACCGGCTGGTCGCCATCACTGACGCAAACGGCTATTTCATGTTCCCCTCGGTCAAGCTCGGGGTCTACCAGCTCACCCTGGCCGGTGGGCGCCTGCCGGTGGGCATGATCCCGCTGGTCGAGATGCCGCAGGAGGTCAACCTCTTCTTTGATGCCGGCGTGCCGGTAAACCTCCCCTTCATCCGGGGTGCGACCATCGACGGCAAGGTCCAGCTCTACGAGCCGGACCCCAGCCTGCTGCCCTCGCAGACCTTCGTGCAGGTCGGGCGCGGCGTCAAGGCCCCGCCCCCGCCGACGTCGGAAGAGCTTAAACCGAGCCGCGGCCTCGGCGGCATCCTGGTCGAGGTGCGCAGCGGCGATCAGGTCTACCGGCGCCTCACCAACGGCAACGGCGAGTTCCGCTTCGCTGGGCTGCAACCCGGCACCTGGACCGTCACCATCGATCCCGAGAAGCTGCCCGAGAATGCGACGATCGAGGAGACCGGCTATACCCTCGAGGTCGAGCCGAGCGCCGATCAGGAGGTCGAGTTCAGAGTCGAGCTGAAGATCCGGACCATGCGGATGCTCGGGACGTTGAAGGTGAAGGGATAGGGCGACTTCCGGGAATCAGTAACGTGTCGGAAATAAGGTGATTTCCGCAAATCAGTCTCCCGACTGCGCATGCTTGCACAACCTGAAGGAGCCTGAGGTGCGTCTGAATGCGCATCGACATGTCGATCGTTCCTTGCACATCCGATCGGCCGGAAGCAACGTCGCGAAGCGACGTGCCCCCGGGATAGACGACTTGCAGTCGTCCTCTTCCACGGGCCTCGCTTGCACGACCGTTGCGTCGGGCACCGCCTGAAAGGAGAGGACGATCGCGAACGGATCAGCACAGCGGAAACCGGTGCCGAAGCGCGTTCAACGCGGTTTTCGAGTGGGTCGCCTTGACCGCAACCTCGCGGGCCGTCGGGCCGGCTGAAGAGGACGACTGCAAGTCGTCTATCCCGGTGGGTGTCGCCGCTTCGCGACGACCGTCGGCGTCACTGCCGGCCGATCGTCTGCGCAGTTCGGATGTTGATTCCCGGAAATCGCCTCAGCCACGTAGCGGACCGAGATTCGGTAGTCATCGCGTTGCTCATGGCCGAATTGCATCGGCTTTCCGGTTGCGATTTCGACAACGACAACGGCAACGACAACGATCCAGCCCGGCGAGGGTCTCAGAGGTTCGGAAGCAGGATCGGATCGCGCTTTTCGGGATTGGCGCGATAGAAGGACGCCACATGGCCGATCCGTCCGACCAGGACGGCGTCGGTGCGCTCGGCGATCAGCGCGATCGCGGCGTCGCGCTCCTCGCGATCGCCGGCATTGACCTTGACCTTCAGCAGCTCGTGGTGGCTCAACGCCAGCTCGATCTCGGCGAGCACGGCCTCCGTGAGCCCGTGCTGCCCGAGCGTGACGACGGGTTTGAGGTGGTGTGATTGCTTCTTCAGCCAGCGTTTTTGTTTTTCGGTAATCGACATGATGGTCCTGATAACGGAATGAATGCCCTAAACCGCGCCCAGCGCGGTATGCGTCGTTTGTCGGCTTGGCTTGGCCGCGCCGACTCCGATCATGGTCGGAGTCGCGCGGTTTAAAGTATTAAAAAATATATCATTCTAAACCGCGTCTCACCGGGATCGAGGACATCTCTGAAGCCAGACGCAAAATGCAAACGACGCATGTCGCTACGGAGGCGGTTTAGGTTCAACAGCCGCGGCGAGCCTCCCGGCTCGTCGGCGGAATCCTACACCGTGCGCATGGCTTAGGCGATTTCACGTCTGAAGCGGATTGCTGCGACCCGACTGCCGGCATAAGCTGGCCACATGGTTTTGTCTTGGAGTTGGTCATGCGTCGCGTACAAGTGGTTGAAGCCAAGTCCAAATTTTTAGAATTATTAGCCGCCGTCGAAGCCGGCGAGACGATCGCGATCATGCGCCGCGGCCGAGTTGTCGCGCGCTTGGTGCCCGATGTCCCTCGCTCGGCCGCCGATGTCTTCAGGCCCCTCTGGCTGCAGGGAGACGACATCGACCTGGCCCCGCCGGCGGACTCGCCGCCGGATTCGGTCGTGACTTCGTAGGATGCGTTAGCCGTAGGGCAAAGCGCAGCGTGCCCAACAGCTCCCTGCGATGCCGGCGCGGGTTGGGCACGCTGCGCTTTGCCCCTGCCTGTTCATGTTGAATCGCCGCCGCGAAGGGCAATCAAGACGAATTCAACCGGGTATCGGGCCTGGTCGTCGACAATTGGCTGCGGCCCGGCGGGGGCAACGGGAGACCCTGATTCCGCAGTTTACCGACTCCGCCCGCAGGACTAACATAGTCGGCTTTTCAGCGTCCGGGCGCAGTCGCGCGGGAGAGCACTTGGCACATCCTTCGGATACCCGCTACCTGGTCGCGCCGGGCGGCACCTTGCGCGGGCGCCTGCGCGTTCCCGGCGACAAGTCGATCTCGCATCGCTCGATCATGCTGGCCGCAATCGCGGAGGGTGAAACCCGTATCAGCGGGTTCCTCGAGGGCGCGGATGCCTTGGCGACCCTGAATGCCTTCCGGCGCATGGGCGTGCGGATCGAAGGGCCCGACGGCGGCGAGGTGCGGGTGCAGGGTGTGGGGATGCGTGGTCTTCAGTCCCCCGACGGCCCGCTCGACATGGGCAATTCCGGGACCTCGATGCGGTTGCTCTCCGGTCTCCTGGCCGGTCAGGCGTTTCCGGTGACCCTGGTCGGCGACGGCTCGCTGTCGAAGCGTCCGATGCGGCGCGTCACCGAGCCTTTGGCGCAGATGGGTGCGCGGATCGGCACGACCGAGGGCGGAACGGCGCCGCTGGATCTCGCGCCGGTCGCGCGTCTGACTGGCCTGGACTACACCATGCCGGTGGCCAGTGCGCAGGTGAAGTCGAGCCTCTTGCTGGCGGGCCTCTATGCCGAGGGCGAGACCTGCGTGACCGAGCCCGCGCCGACACGCGATCATACCGAGCGCATGCTCACGGCCTTCGGCTATTCGGTTCGGCGTCATGCGGCCAAGGTCTGTCTGACCGGCGGCGGACGTCTGACGGGCTGTCGGTTGACGATCCCTGCCGATATCTCGTCGGCGGCGTTTTTCCTCGTCGGCGCAAGCATCGCGCCCGGCTCCGATCTGATCCTGGAAGGGGTCGGGATCAATCCGACGCGGGTCGGCGTCATCAATATTCTGCGTGCCATGGGCGGAGACATCGAGCTGATGGATCGGCGCACGGCCGGCGGAGAGCCGGTGGCGGACATTCGGGTGCGTCATGCACCTCTGCGCGGGATCCGCATCCCGGTCGATCAGGTGCCGCTGGCCATCGACGAGCTGCCGGTCCTCTTCATCGCGGCGGCCTGCGCCGAGGGGGAGACGGTTCTGACCGGCGCCGAGGAGCTGCGGGTGAAGGAGAGCGACCGTATCCAGGTGATGGCCGATGGTTTGGCCAAGCTCGGGGTGTGCGCCGAGCCGCTGCCCGACGGGATGCGCATCTTCGGCGGGGCGCTGGGCTCGACGGGCGATGCGGACACGATCGATGCTCCCTCGATCGATGCACACGGCGACCATCGGATCGCCATGTCCTTCGCCATCGCGGCCTTGCGCGCGAGCGGCCCGGTCGCGATCCGGGACTGCGCCAACGTCGAGACCTCCTTTCCCGGATTCGTCGAGCTGGCTGGATCCGCCGGCTTGAGCATCCAAGCGACGCGGGGCTGACGGGATGCCGGCCACGATGGCGTTGTTCCTCATCCCGGCCGTAGGGTGGACGAGCGAGAGCGAAGTCCACCCAACTCGGAGGCGGCGCTGGTGGACTGCGCTTCGCTTGTCCACCCTACGGCGCTTGTCCACCCTACGGCGCTTGTCCACCCTACGGCGCTTGTCCACCCTACGGCTGCGATCAGCGAAGTGGTCGGGTTTATGAGTGAGGCCGCTCCGGTCATTACCATCGACGGTCCGTCCGGGACGGGCAAGGGCACCATCGCCGAGCTGCTCTCGGCGCGACTGGGTTGGCACTGTCTGGACAGCGGTGCGCTCTATCGCGTGCTGGGTCTGGCCGCGGAGCGCCGCGGGGTGTCGCTCGACGATGCCGAGGCGCTCGCCGAGGTCGCGGCCGACCTGCCGGTCGCCTTCGTCGCGGGCCGCGTGCTGCTCGACGGCGAGGACGTCGGCAATGCGATCCGCACCGAGCAAGCGGGGACGGCGGCCTCGCGTGTCGCCGTGCATCCGCCGGTACGCGATGCCTTGTTGCAGCGCCAGCGCGCGATGGCCGGCCCGCAGGGCCTGGTGGCGGACGGGCGCGACATGGGCACGGTCGTGTTTCCGCTGGCCCCGTTGAAGGTCTTTCTCGACGCCAGCGCCGAGGTGCGCGCGGACCGCCGGTATAAACAGTTGAAAGGAAAGGGGTTGGATGCTAACCTCCCCGACCTTGTAGATGACATCCGGGCGCGCGATGCGCGTGATCGCAACCGCAGCGTCGCACCCTTGCGTGCGGCCGAGGATGCGGTGATCGTGGATTCCACCGCGATGTCCATCGAAGAAGTGCTCGATCGGGTCCTGAAAGAGGTGAGGCGCGTCTTTCCGGAGCTGGTCCCCTAAGAAATCGACAGTCCGTCCAGCGGGAGCTCTGTCGATCCGGTCCGGGTCGGTGCCGAATGCGCCGGTCTTTTCATTTCATTCATACCCCTCGTTCCGGATGGGACGGGTCAGCGCGCCGTTCTCAGGATAATTTCAGCTTATGACCGAAAGCTTTGCCGAACTATTTGAACAGAGTCTGAGTACCACCCAACTTCAGCCGGGCACCATCGTCATCGGAACCGTGATCGAGATCACCTCCGACAACGTTGTGATCAATGCCGGGCTCAAGTCCGAGGGCGTGATCCCCAGAAGTCAATTCATCGGCCCGGACGGCCAGCTCGAGGTCGCGGTCGGCGACGATGTCGAAGTCGCCCTGGACGCGGTCGAGGACGGCTTCGGCGTCACCCGTCTGTCGCGCGAGAAGGCAAAGCGGTTCGCCGCATGGGATCATCTGGAGAAGGCGTTCGAGGCGGCCGACACCGTCAAGGGCATGATCAACGGCAAGGTCAAGGGCGGTTTCACCGTCGACCTGGGCACCGTTCGCGCATTCCTGCCGGGTTCTCTCGTGGATGTCCGCCCCGTGCGCGACACCACCTACCTCGAAGGCAAGGAGCAGGAATTCAAGGTCATCAAGCTCGACCGCAAGCGCAACAATGTCGTCGTCTCCCGCCGCGCCGTGGTGGAAGAGGAATACAGCGCCGAGCGTGATCAGCTGCTGAAGAACCTGGAAGAGGGCATGGAGGTCAAGGGTATCGTCAAGAACCTGACCGACTACGGTGCCTTTCTGGACCTGGGCGGCATCGACGGCCTGCTGCACATCACGGATATGGCCTGGCGTCGCGTCAAGCATCCCTCCGAGGTGGTCGAGATCGGCGACGAGGTCACCGTGAAGGTGCTCAAGTTCGATCGCGAGCGTCAGCGCGTCTCGCTCGGTCTCAAGCAGATGGGCGAGGACCCGTGGGTCAACATCTCGCGCCGTTACCCGGAAAGCACCCGTGTCTTCGGCAAGGTCACCAACATCGCCGACTACGGCTGCTTCGTCGAGATCGAAGAGGGTGTCGAGGGTCTGGTCCACGTCTCCGAGATGGATTGGACCAACAAGAACATCCACCCGAGCAAGGTCGTGGCCCTCGGCGACGAGGTCGAGGTCATGGTGCTGGATATCGACGAGGAGCGTCGCCGCATCTCGCTCGGCATCAAGCAGTGCGCGATGAATCCTTGGGACGAGTTCGCCGTCACCCACAAGAAGGGCGATCACGTCTCCGGCAAGATCAAGTCCATCACGGACTTCGGCATCTTCATCGGTCTGGACGGCGGCATCGACGGTCTGGTGCATCTGTCCGACATCTCCTGGGACGAGGCCGGCGAGCAGGCCCTGCGCCGCTACAAGAAGGGCGACGAGCTTGAAACCGTCGTGCTGTCGGTCGATCCGGAGCGCGAGCGCATCTCGCTGGGTGTGAAGCAGTTGGACAAGGATCCCTTCTCCAGCTTCGTCGCCCTGCACGAGAAGGGCAGCGTCGTCACCGGTACCATCCTCGATGTCGACCCCAAGGGGGCGACCATCGCCCTGGCGGACGGTGTCGAGGGTTATCTGCGTGCCTCCGAGATCTCGCGCGATCGCATCGAGGATGCGCGTGCCGTCCTGAAGGCAGGCGAGGAGATCGAGGCCAAGTTCCTGGGCGTCGATCGCAAGAACCGCACCCTTTCGCTGTCGATGAAGGCGAAGGATGTCGAGGAAGAGCAGGCGGCCATCAAGGGCTACTCGCGCGATTCGTCCACCGCGACCACCCTTGGCGACCTCCTCAAAGAGCAGATGGAAGAGGCCCAGCGCGGGGGCTGATAGCCCTTCGCGATGCCTCTTGCACGATGTCTCTTTAGGCGGGGCCCGTATTGCGGGCCCCTTCTCCTTTTCCAGGAGTCGACACCATGACCAAATCAGAGCTGATCGACGTACTGGCGGCGGCGCAGGACCACCTTCCCTACAAAGACGTGGAGGAGGCGGTACGAAAGACCCTCGATCGCATGAGCACTGCACTCGCCTCGGGCGAGCGGATCGAGATCCGAGGTTTCGGAAGCTTTTCGTTGCACTACCGACCGCCCCGGATCGGGCGTAACCCGAAGACCGGCGACTCGGTCGCCTTGGCCGGGAAGCATGTCCCCCATTTCAAGCCCGGCAAGGAGCTCCGGGACCGCGTCAACCAAGCGTTTCAAGACGAGCAGGGCAGGCAGGACGAAGAGTCCATCCCGCTCGTTGCCGCCTCTCGCTGACACTGTCGTATCGGGCACCGCGTTCGGCGGTGCCCCTCTCGGTCTCTGCCCCTCCCGTCCTGTGATTGCCTTCACAGGTCTGTCGATCGATCCTGATTAAGCTCCCGTTACCCGTGTCGTTCGGTCCCCCGGCGATGGATGGGGTGCGTGTGATTTCACCTCTTTCTTCCGTCGTCGTTGGAACCGTGCGTTCGGTGTGCCACGGTATGAGCAGCTCACCAGAGAGTGGATTGCTCCGGATCGATTTTAAGCGCAAGGGGTGTGTGGAATGGCAGCGAACAAACAGGGCTCCGGTCTTGATCGGCGTGATTTTCTAAAGGGTTTTGCTTCCGCGGGAATCGCGGCGGGGTTCGTCGGGCCGGGTGAGGTTCTTGCCAAGGCCCAGTCGGGGCCGCTCGGGGTTCCGCCGGGTCAGTTCGGCCGGGAGCTGTTGCCTCCGCCGAGCATCTCCGGACAGCCGACGGGCGAGGCGTACTGGGGGCGGGTCCGCCAAGCCTTCTCGTTGGCGGGCGACTATATCCATATGAATACCGGAACCACCGGCTCGCCGCCCGAGTTCGTGCTCAACAATCTCGCCGTCTACAACCGTTACAAGGCCGCGGATCCGCTGAGCTGGTCGGCCAACCTGGCGGCCGAGGCACCGGCGCTGTTTCCGACCTCGCCCTCCGCGACCGGCGCGCGTCAGGCGATGGTCGCCGCGGTCTACGGTGCGAACGCCGACGAGATCGTCTTAAGCTACAACACCACCGACGCCTGCAATCTGATCTTTGCCGGGACACCCTGGAAGTCGGGCGATCGGATCGTCACGACGAGCTTCGAGCATCCCGCCTTGGCCGGCCCGATCGCCTGGGCACGGGACTACCACGGGGTCGAGGTCGTCGTCGTCGATATCCCTTCGAGCTTTACCGATGCCGTGAGTGTCTCGGACGTCCTGGATTGGTTCGAGCCCGCACTTGCCGCGCCCTTGGGGGCCTACAACAAACAGTATCTCGCCATCTCCGAGATCTTCTACAAGAACGGTCTGCGGATGCCGATTCCAGAGTTGTGCGCACTGGCACGCGACTACGGCGCTTACTCGATCATCGACACGGCCCACGGTTGGGGGATGCTGCCCATCAATTGCCATGACTACGGTGCGGATTTTATCGCAGGTGCGGGTCACAAATGGCTTTGCGGAGGTCCGGGTACCGGGATCCTCTATGTCCGCAACTCGGGAGCAGGGCCGTTGCCGCCGTTCGCGATGGGCAATTTCTTTTTGTACGGGAATCCTTTCGTCGATCCGAGCCCCTGGTACGAGAGCCGCGCCTGGAACCCGAGCGTCTATATGCAGTTTCGGGGCGAGAGCAACACCCCTGCGGTCTATGCCATGACCGACGCCTTGAGCTTCTTCGATCAGATCGGCGTGTACTCGATCTACGAACGCGGCGTCGCGCTCGGCAATCATCTCAAGGGTTTGATCGCGGGCCAGTGGGGTCGTGATGCGCTCTGGGTGCAGGAGAATCCAGACACGCGGTTTGCCACCGCGCTGACCTGCTTCAATCCGTTCGCAGCCAGAGACAACGCGGCTAGCTTCGCGGCGATGAGGGACGCGATCAACGCGATCGTGAGCGGCCTCGCCGCGGAGACGCCCAAGATCTACATTCGCTCCGTGACCTGGCGCAGCAGCCAGCGCGCACCCGCCGACGACCGGATCGGATTCCGGATCTCGACCCACGGCGTCTACAACAGCTACGAGGAGGTCGAGTACGTCTTCGGCCGACTCATCGATCAGGTCGCTCGAAGCGGATTGACGCAGAGCACCTAAACCGCGCCCCGAGTGAAATGCGACATTTTCATGTTGTGTCGGGCTCCAGGATTGTTCTGAACTTTTTGGAGGCGCGGTTCAGGATTTCACCTTTTTAAGTATGGATACTTGCAAGGACTTTGGGGCGACTTGAATCGTCCCTAAAGTTTGGTCGATCCCGTCCCGGAAATCGCCTCGGGTCGTGAATTCGATCGTTGCGGGTCTACGCAGGCGCGTCTACCCGCTCGCTAGGGGCCATCGAGAGACGCTCGAGCAGGGCGAGCAATTCGCGCCGTTCGAGCGGCTTGGTGAGATAACCGTCCACACCGCAAGCCAATGCAGCCGCGCGCTCCTCCGGGAGCGCGGCGGCCGTGAGGGCATGAATCGGGATGCGCACCGCCGTCGGGTCGGCGCGCTCGCGCTCGCGGATCAGCTGGGTCGCCTCCAACCCGCCCATCACCGGCATCTGCATGTCCATCAGAACGAGATCGAAGGTGTTCCGTTCGACCTGATCCAATGCCTCTCGGCCGTTGTTGGCCAGGGTCACCTCATGGCCCCACTTCCCGAGGAGTCGGATCATGAGTTTCTGATTGACCGGGTTGTCCTCGGCCAGCAGGATCTTGAGCGGCGTCGTGTCTTGCCGCGGTGACTGCGGGGCTGGCGGGACTGGCGGGACTGGCGGGGACGCGTGCGCGGTGTCCCGCGCGCGTTCTCCCAAGGCGTTTTGAACGGCCTTCAGCAGCTCGTCGGAGGCGACGGGTTTGGCGAGCAGGGCACGTATGCCCAGGTCTCGGCAGCGCTCGGAATGGCCGGGAATGACCCCGGAGGAGAGCATGATCATCTCGAGGTGTTGCGTGCGCTGGATCCGGGTGAGCGCGGAGACCACTGCGAAACCGTCGAGATCCGGCATCTCGTAGTCGAGCAGGAGCAGATCGAACGCTCGGATGTCCGGATCGGCGACGACGGCTAGGCATTCACGGCCGTTGCGTGCCTCGGTCACCTGCATGCCCCACTGAACAAGCATGCGACAGAGAATCCGGCGATTCACCGCATTGTCGTCGACCAGCAAGACGCGCTTCTCCCTCAGCTCGGGCGGTTGCTGTGCAGCGATGTTGCTGTCGCCGACGCCGAGCGGAAGGGTCACATGAAAGGTGCTGCCCTCGCCAAGGGTGCTCTCGACCCAGATACGCCCGCCCATCAAGGCGGCCAATCGATTGGAGATCGTCAGACCCAGACCCGTACCGCCGAACCGACGCGTGATCGAGCCGTCCTCCTGGGAGAACGCATCGAAGATGCGCTTCTGGTTTTCCGCCGAGATGCCGATCCCGGTGTCGCGCACGGCGAAATGAACCTCCACCCGATCCTCTGCGATCGGCCGTGCATCCACGCACAGGGCGACCTCGCCCTGCTCGGTAAACTTGATCGCGTTGTTCAGAAGATTGACGAGGATCTGGCGCAGACGACCCGGGTCGCCGATCAAGCGGCGCGGTACGCCCGGCGCAAGCTCGCTGAGGAGCTCCAGCGGTTTCTCCCGGGCCTTCAAACGCAAGGAGCGCATGATCTCGGTGACGAGGGCATGCAGGTCGAGATCGATCGACTCGACCGCGAGCTTGCCGGCCTCGATCTTGGAGAAATCGAGGATATCGTTGATGATGATCAGCAGGCCGTCGGCCGATGACTTCACGACGACGAGATAGTCGCGTTGCTCCTCGGTCAGCGGTGTCTCGAGCGCCAATTCGGTCATCCCGATGATGCCGTTCATCGGTGTTCGGATCTCGTGGCTCATGGCCGCCAGAAACTCGGATTTCGCACGGCTGGCATCCTCGGCCCGCGCGACGCTGGTCTTCAGGGATTCCGCCATCTCTTCGAGCCGACGGGTGTTGTCGAGCAGATCCCGCTCTAAGGCCTCGCGGCGCGCGATCTCCTCGGAGAGCCGTTGGTTCTGGTGCTCGAGACGGTCGCGCAGACGATCCGATCGGGCATATTTCTCCTCGAACAGAATGGCCCGCAACCGCATGCGATCGAAGCCGACGGCCGCGAACAGCAGGACGAAGGGAAAAGCACCCAAGGTGTAGAGAAAGAGCCTCGAGCTGAGATGTCCGTAGACCGAGGCCTCCGTCATCAAGGTGAGCAGCGATAAGGGCGTACCGGCAACAGCGCTGCGCACCGCGAGCATCCCGTCGAGATCCGCCGGAGCGTCCGCCCGACGCGCCCCCCGCCGGTCCGTTCGGCGATCCGGGTCCGCGCCGATCGGCAGGAGGGTATCCTCGGGCAGCCGCGCAAGCGCTTGCGCCAGCTCGGAATCGACCGCGATCTCGGAACCGGGCGGTGCGATCACCAGGCCGTTCGGTCCGACGAGAAGCTCCTGATAGCGTGCGGAGGATGTCTCCTCGTCCCCGCTCGAGATCAGCAGCCAGGCGAGTTGATCGAGAGTGCCGACCGTGATGACGACGCCTTTGTAGACCCCTTTGTGGATCACCGGGGCGCTCGCGATCAAGCGGTGTGAATCGGTTTGAATCGAGACCGTGGATTCATGCTCGAATCCTGCCGGGAGATCCACCGATGGTGCGTCGGGCTGCAGGTCGACGAGTGTCTCGCCCTTCTCGTCGCGGTAGAGGATCCGCTCGTAGAGCGGCGATCCGCGCAGGGTCTTCTGCTCGCAATGTCGGCGGAAACGCTGCTCGATGGCATCGAGATTGGTGTTCAATCCGTACTGCAAGGACATGCCTAAAGCGAGATTGATCAGGTAGGCCTCGATCTCGTGGCTCTCGGCGAGGTCGACGGCACTGTTGCGGCGCTCGGCGGTGAAGTCGGTGACGGCGATCGCACGGCGTTGGCTGTCCGCAACCAACCGGGTGTCCGCGGCTGATCTAAGTAGATCTTGTGCCGCGAAGATATTCCAAAGGAGAATAAGCGTATAGACGCAGAAGATGGCCGCTAAAAGGAGCGGCCAGCGCGGGGCGAGTCGACCTAGCAGGGCCATTTCGGTGCGGATGGCTCGATGCCCGAGCGACTGCCCGAGGAGGTCTGTCGAGCGCCGAAGAAGGCGCGGTCACCCCGATCGGAGGGGTCTTGCGGTTCTCGACGCGATCGGGGCTCCTGCGCGCCGAGGACGCCGGATTCAGGAGTCGCGCTCGAAGAACCCGGGAAAGTAGCGACGGATCCCCGGGTAGTATTTGTCGACCAAGCGATCGTAGGTGCCATCGGCCTTGATTCTCGCGAGGTAGTCGTCGAAGGCGTCACGCAGGGCAGGCGAGCTCTTCGGAAAAGCGGCGGCAAGATCCTGATGTTCCGAGATAGGGCCGACGATCTTGATGTTACCGGCCCATTTCTTCAGATCGAGAATGGCATCCGGGACGTCCAGCAGGGTCAGCTCCGCCTCCTCGTTGAGCAGCGCCGGGACCATTTCGTTGAGGTTCGAGCTCTTGGTATAGGACTTCAGATCGACCCCGGCACCGGTCAAGCCGTAGTTGGCCGGGTCGAGACAGGTCCGCTCCATCACCAAGAGGCTTTTGGATCCGATCAGCGCCTTGGTTTGAAGAATATCACGGGAGAGGTCGTCGCTACCCGCGATCGGGGAAAGCTCGGATTCCGAGCGGGCGACCAGGAGCACCTGAGACGGAAACGTGGGTTGCGAATACAGCAGCACCTGCTCGCGCCAAGGGAGCACGGTAAACCCGGCCGCGATCATGTCCCCGCGGATCGGGTAGTCGCCTTCGAGTGTGACCTCCGAACCATTGCGCACCACGTCCTTGCCCAACAGATCGCGCATGACGTTGTAGAAATTCGTGTCGACGAGGACGTAGTCGACACCGAGTTCCTGCGCGAATCCTTTCACCAATTCAACGTCGAAACCGTCGCCGGAACCGGTGACGAAGTTGGCGTATTTGATGCCGAGATGGCGCAATTCGCCGCGCTCCCGGATCTCGTCGAGATCGGCGCACCACGTCGCCGAGGACAGTCCGGCCAGCACCAGAGTACAGCCTAGGGCGAGACCTTTGCTTAAGGCGATCATCAGCGAATCCTCCGCGACCTGTTGCGACCGGGAACGGCTTCGAATCCTACGCCCGCGCGCGAACATCAACAAGCGGCGGAACGTCCAGCTCGGTTCCGATGCAAACAGGCCCCATCGGGCCCGACGGCCGATCGGTTTTCGGTTGTCGGTTCAGGCGCCGCGCAAGGTGCGGTCGTGTGTTCGGCCTCGTCGCGGGGGATCGCTCGGGCGTGCGGGAAGACGCACGAAAAGGTCGATCCCCGATCGATCTCGCTTGCGATCAGCAGGCGCGCATCATGTCGGTTCATGATGTGCTTGGCGATGGCGAGACCGAGTCCGGTGCCCCCGGATTCGCGCGAGCGCGCCTTGTCGATCCGGTAGAAGCGTTCGGTCAGTCTCGGCAGATGCTCGGGCTCGATGCCGGGCCCGTTGTCCTCCACGCGCAGCTCCGGGCCGTCGCTCCACGTCGACCACCGAATACGGATCTCGGTACCGTCGGGTGTGTGCTTGACCGCGTTGAAGATGAGATTGGAGAAGGCGCTGCGCAGCTCGGGCTGGCTGCCGAGCAGGAGGAGATCCTCGTCGATGTCGATCGAGAAGGCGTGGCGGCCCTTGCTCAATGCGTGCGCCTCTTGAAGGATCAGATGCAGCTCGTCCGGGACATCGACGCTCTCCTGCACCTCCGGGTGCTCGTACATCTCCAGGCGCGAGAGCGTCAGCAGATCTTCGATGATCAGGCGCATGCGCTCGGCCTGATTGTGCATCAGGGTCAAAGGCCGACGATGGTTCGGGGGTGTCGCCGAGGCATCGATCAGGCTCTCGAGAAACCCTGCGATGACCGTCAAGGGCGTGCGCAGCTCATGCGAGGCGTTGGCGACGAAATCCCGCCGGATCATGTTCAGATGGTAGATCTTGGTGATGTCGCGTGCGACCACGAGCCGCTGACGCTTGCGCTCGCCGAAGGGCGTGATGCGCAGCGACAGCATCAGGGCGCGATTGTGCTCCGGGGCGAAATCCATCGGCCGCAAGGATTCGCCGGTCTCGACAAAGCCCTTGAGATCCGGATGGGTCAGGATCTCGAACAGCGGCCGACCGTCGTCTTCCGGCCAGTGCACGTTCATCAAGGTCGCCGCGGCCGGATTCGCCCAGTCGACCCGGTGCTGTTTGTCGAGAATGACCAGGCCGTCGGGTACCGCGTTGGCCGCTTCGCGAAAGCGACGTGTGAAGCGGATCTGGCGCTTGCGGCCCTTGCGACCGCGTTGCTGATACTGGGCGATGCTGCGATAGATCTCGCCCCAGAGCCCGCGCGGAAAGGGCGGGATGAGCCGATGGTGGCGCCGGATCAGCAGTGCCAGACGCGTCAGCAAGTAAAGATGACGCAGCAGATAGGCGACGAGGAACGCCGTTCCGACCCAAGCCCATTCGGGCGCGATCAGCCAAGGCCCGATGCACGAGACGATCGTGGCCGTCAACAGCCACACCTCGAACGACAGGGCCCGACGCCCGGACTCTCCCCTTGGGTTTGGCTTCGCGGCCAATCGTGTCAGGTCTTGTCCGAGAACCGATAGCCCACACCGCGCACGGTCTGGAGCAGTCGGTCGTGGCCGGACGCCTCGAGCGCCTTGCGCAGTCGGCGGACATGCACGTCGACCGTGCGCTCTTCAACATAGACCTGATCGCCCCAGACCTGATCGAGCAGCTGCGAGCGGCTGAAGGCGCGGTCTGCGTGGGTCATGAAGAAATGCAGGAGCCGATACTCGGTCGGGGCGATGTCGACGGGGCGACCCTCGGCAGTGACGCGATGGCTGATGTTGTCGATGCGCAGACCCCCGACGTCGATCTCGTCCGCCGGCTCGTCGGTCTTCGCCCGCCGCAGGACCGCCTTCACGCGAGCGACCATCTCGCGCGGCGAGAAGGGCTTGGCGATGTAGTCGTCTGCCCCGGTGTCGAGACCCTTGATCCGGTCCTCTTCCTCGCCGCGGGCGCTGACCATAATGATGGGTACGGTGCGGCTCTTGGGATTCTGCTTGAGCTGTTGGGCCAGCTCGAGACCGGAGCGTCCGGGCAGCATCCAGTCGAGCAGGATGAGGTCCGGGCTCTCGTTGGTCAGGAGCTTGCGCGCTTCGTCCGCATGTGCGGCTTCGATCACGCGGAATTCGGCGTTTTCGAGCGCAAAACGCATGACTTCGCGAATATCCGGTTCATCGTCGACGACAAGAATGGTGGTCATGGTGTTCTGAACCGCGTCCGGAGTGATCTGGGATGTTTCAAATGAGCCGCGGCCCTGCAGCGGCTTTCCGCCGTCGCCGTCGACGCGGTTCAGGTGAAAACCTCGAATTCGCAGCGTGGTTCGCCGAGGTCGACGTGGCCTTGCCGGGTTGGGGCAAGTCGACTGAGGCGCATTCTATTGACGATTGATGACGACACGATGACGGCGTCGCCCGTTGTCGGCTGCTTTTTCAACCCTCTTTTCTCGCGGATATCAGTCCTCGTGCTGATAGCGGATACGCCGACCTAAAAGCCACTGCTCGAGACGCTCGACTTTGGTGCGAAGATCGCAAGTCGGGGGCAGCTGCTCCAGATGATAGCCATACTCGATCAAGAGTGCGGTCTGCTCCTCCTCGCCGAGATCATCCCATTGACGCAACGGCGGGTCGGCATTCGGTGTCGCAGGCCGCTCGCTCATGCCGGCGGTGCCTTCAGCTCGGCCTCGACCTTGGTAAAACGCGCGGCGAGCCCCTCGTGGTTTCGCTTGTCCGCGCGACTGACCAAAACGATTGCAAGCGTTGCGAAGAGGATGCCGGGTACGATCTCGTAGAGCTCGAACAGGCCGCCCTCGAGCTGCCGCCATCCCAAGACCGTCAGGCCGCCCACCAGGATCCCGGCGAGCGCGCCGAGCCCGGTCATGCGCGGCCAATACAGCGAGAGGACCAGTGCCGGGCCGAAGGCGGCACCGAAGCCGGCCCAGGCGTAGGCGACCAGATCAAGCACCATGGCATCCGGATCGAGCGCCAGCCAAAAGGCGGCGACGGCGATCACGACGACCGTGATCCGCCCGACCGCGACCAGCTCGCGCGCCCCGGCCTTGCGGCGCAGCAGGGTGCGATAGAGATCCTCCGTGAAGGTCGACGAGGACACCAGCAGCTGCGAGTCGGCCGTGCTCATGATCGCGGCCAGGATGGCGGCGAGGAGCAGACCCGCGATCAACGGATGAAACAGCAGATCCACGAGCAGGATGAAGACCGTCTCGCGCGCCTCGGGCGCGAGCGGCTGCTCGATGATCAGGATGCCTGCAAGACCGGTCAAGGTGGCGCCCGCAAGCGTGATCGCGACCCAGGTGACCGCAATCCAGCGGGCCAGCGGGACCTTTCGGGGCGACGCGATGGCCTGGAAGCGTGCGAGGATGTGCGGCTGACCGAAATAACCCAGGCCCCAGGCGGCCAGCGAGAGGATGCCGATCAGGCCCAGCGCACTGCCGTCGGCGCGGGTGAAGGGATCCAGGAGGTTCGGGTTTGCGGCCTCGATCACCTCGAGCGCCAGGGTTGTATCGCCGATCTGCGACACGGCCACCCAAGGCACGGCGACCAGGGCCACCGCCATCAGCATCCCCTGCAAGACATCGGTCCAGGAGACGGCCAGGAACCCGCCGACCGCGGTGTAGATCATGATGGACAGGACGCCGATCGCCACCGCCCAGAGGTAAGGCAGCCCGAAGACCGATTGGAAGAGCTTGCCCCCGGCCACCAAGCCGGCGCTGGTGTAGAGCAGGAAAAACAGCAGGATGAACAAGGCGGCGATGCCGCGCAGCCATCCGGCCCGGTCTTCGAATCGGTTGGCGAAATACTCGGGCAGGGTCAGTGCATTGCCGTAGGACATGCTGAAGACACGCAGGCGTGCCGCGACCAGCCGCCAATTCGCCCAGGTGCCGAGCAAGAGTCCGCCGGCGAGCCAGACCGACTCCAAGCCGGCCGCGTAGGCGAATCCGGGTAGACCGAGCAGAAGCCAGCCGCTCATATCCGAGGCGCTGGCGCTCAATGCGGCCACACCGCTGCCGAGTCGCCGCCCGCCGAGGATGAAGTCCGACAGATCACGGGTGCGCCGATAGGCGTACCAACCGATCATCCAGACCACCGCGAAGTAGACGGCGAAGGTCAATGCGAGAAGGAAAGGATTTTGGGTCGACATGCGGGGTCCTTGCGATTGGCCGATTCGCCTTGTCGGATCGGTCTCGGATCGTTAGTTTAGGGTTTGCGGGCTGTCGTTTCCAAAACGACTCAACCGCGCCTAGCGCCTTATGCGATGTTTTTGGATGGAATCGGCCCCCGCAGACTTGACGTGCGTTGGAGTCGGCGCGGTTTAACATATGAAAAAATCTATTATTTCAAACCGCGTCCCCTTCATAGGGTCATGGATGCACCAAACGTCGAGCGCGCTCGAACATGAGCATCTCGCACTGGACGCGGTTTAGATCTGAGGAATCTCCCATGACAGAAGCACGGATCCTGAAACGCGAGCCTGTCTTTGAAGGCCGGGTGATCGACGTCGCCCTCGAGAGCGTCGCCATGCCCTCCGGGCAAGAGGTGCAGCTCGAGATCATCCGTCACCCCGGCGGGGCTGCAACGGTTGCCCTGGACGAGCAGGATCGCGTCTGTCTGCTGCGCCAGTTCCGACACGCCGCGGATGGTTGGCTCTGGGAGCTCCCGGCGGGAAAGATCGACCCGGGCGAGACCCCGCGCGACACGGCGACCCGCGAGCTCGCCGAAGAAGCCGGCCTGAGCGCGGAGGATTGGATCGATCTCGGGCGCATGCACAGCTCGCCGGGCGTCTTCACCGAGGTGATCCACCTCTGGATGGCCCGCGGGTTGACCCGCCAGCCGCACGCCCATGAGCAGGACGAGCTGATCGAGATCCACTGGCTGCCCTTGGCGCAGGCACTCGACTGGTGCAACGACGGCGAGATCACCGACGCCAAGACCCTCATCGGTCTTTATCGTGCGCACGGCATGATCAAGAGCGCACTCGAGATGCTCTCCGAGGACGCGGGCTGCTAAACCGCGTCCAGAGCGACATACGCCATGTTCATGTTGTATTCGGCCTTTTGGATTTCACCACCCTTGGTGGAGACGCGGTTTAAAATTTTATCCTTTTAGAACTTTAAACCGCGCCGACTCCAACGCTCCTCACGTCTGCCGGGGCCGGTCCCATCCAAAAACATCGCATACCGCGCTGGGCGCGGTTTAACGGAGACGCGGTTCAACGCACCTGCGGCGGGCGTTTGAGACGCGTTCGGCCGATCAGACCTCGCCCCGTCTCGACCGCCGCAGCCAGCGCAATCAGCACCGCCACCAGCACCGGACCGAAGGGCTGGTCCAGCGCCAGTGCCGCGAGGTAGGCCAGAAGAAAGCCGCCGACCCCGGTCAGGGCGCAGATCACCAGCGTCCAAGTCCAGCCCGGGGCAATGCGAAAGGCGATCCAAGCCGGCACCAAGACGAGCGCGAAGGCACCCATCAGACCGACGGTCGCGGTCCCGATCGCCATCGCCAGCGCGGTCAAGAGGTCGAAGCTCAGGTGCCAGCGGTGTGCCGGCAGGCGGTTCGCACGTTCGTCGTGCGGAAAGAAACGTGCGCGCAGCAAGCGGGGCATGAGGCGGGGCAGGGCGGCCCCGGCAAGACCCGCGAGCGCGAGTGCGGCAATCAATTCCAGTGCCCCCGCGAAATAGAGCTGACCATCGACGAGCGCATGTCCGAGTGTCGCGCCGAGACTGGTGTTGGCCGCGATCAAAAAGAGCGCCGACCACCCGAACAGGATCATGAACCCGTAGGCGAGATTGCCGCGTGCGCCCGCGACCGATTTGAACGCACCGCCGGCCAGCGCGCCGAGCGGTGCACCGAGCACCGCGGGCAGCCCGAACGCGAGTCCGAGCAGTGCGCTCGCCGTGGCCAGGTGCGCCAGTCCGAGCGCGGCCAGCCATTCGTCGCGCAGCAGGAGCAAGGCCCCGATCAGCGGCAAGACCAGCGCGATGGCCAACCCCGTGATCAACGGCAGCCGAAACAAGGGATCCAGAACGAGATCGATCGCGCTCATGCGATCGCGACGACCCGCGAGCAGGCATCCTCGAGGAATCGACGCTCGTGGCTGACGAGCAGAACGCCCCGGTCCGAAACGGTCTGTGCACTGCTCGCGTCTCGGCGGGTCAGCCGGCTCGGGTCGAGCATCTCGAGCAGCAGGGCCTCCCGCTCGGGGTCGAGATTGTTGGTGGGCTCGTCGAGCAGGATCAGATCCGCCCGCCCGGCGATGGCGGCCCAGACGCACAGGAGCTGATATTGACCGCCGCTCAGACGGTCGATGCGCCGTCCCGAGACGGCGTGGATGGCGGCTGGCATGTCCTGCATGGATGCCCCGGCAAAACGCAGCAGCTCGCGTCCGGTCACCGGCATGCTCGGCAGACGGACCGGTGTCTGCTCCTGATAGGCGATGACCAAGCCGGGTCTCCGCAGGATGCGCCCGGCCAGCAGGTCGGCGCGCTCGGCAATGGCGTTGAGCAGCGTCGACTTGCCGCACCCGTTCGCACCCCAAAGACCCACGACCTCGCCCGGCGCGATGTCGAGCGAGACAGGCCCGACCACGGGTCTGCCGTAGCCGGCGACGACATCCTCCACACGCAGCAGCGCTGCGCTCAACGCGGCGGCGCCAAGGTCTGCACCCAGAGGTCGATGTGGTCGAGATAACCGTTCCCGTCGGCGTCCATCGGCGGGTCGAGCGCGAGACGGCGGGCGTTCCAGCCCAGGCCCTTGGCCAAGCGTTCCGGTGCCTGTGCCGAGGCGTAAGGGGCATAGACGACGACACCGGATCGACCCTGAAGGCGCTCGGACAGGCCCTTGATCTGCTGCGCCGTCGGCGGTACGCCCGGGATCTCCTCGATGGTGCCCAGCATCGGAACCCCGAAGCGATCGAGCAGATAGAGCGCATCCCGATGATAGAGGACCACACCCGGTGCATCCGCCAGCCGGGCTTGCCAATCATCCATGCGCTGCTCCGTCGCGGCGGCAAAGGCACGCGCATTGGCCCGATAGGTCTCGGCACCCGCGGGATCGAGCAGTGCCATGCGCTCGCCCAATGCGGAGGCAACGCTCGCCATCCGAACCGGATCCATGTTGACGTGCGGGTTGCCGACCGGATGGACATCGCCGAGCGCACGGTCCGCCGGCGATCCGGCCTCCAGCAGATCGACCTGGGCCGCGGCCTCGAAATAGCCCGGCTGTCCGGGCAGGATCCGCGGATTGGCGGCGCTGGCGATCGCCACCGGCAGCCAACCGACCTCGAGCTCTGCCCCCACCGCGACGACCAGATCCGCATCGCGCAACGCGCGAATCATCATCGGCTTGGCCTGGAGCCTATGCAGATCGCGATCCGGCGAGGCCAGTACCGTCACCTGCGCGCGCCCGGCACCGACCGTGCGCGCCAAGGCGCCCATACCCGAGCTGGTCGCCACGACATCCAGCGCGGCGGCCTGCACTGACCCGAAGGTCAGCAGACCGCCGAGCAGCGCCCCGATCACCGAAACAAGAACACTCTGAAACATAACGACTCCCCCGTATCAAACGCGTGCCTCGCACGGTTCGGCATAGTCTCTAGGCGCTGCGGGGCGATTTAATCCGCCCCTGCATGCCGGAAAACGCCTCTGGAACGATTCAAAAACAACCGAAACAAGTAGGATGGGTAGAGCGAAGCGAAACCCATCCTCCAAACCGCCGCGTTGTCGGGTTTCGGTCCGAAGCGCGTGCTGCGGGCTGGATGGGTTTCGCTGACGCTCTACCCATCCCACGGTTACCCGATACATCCTGAAATCGCGTCGGCTCCGAGATCACGGACACATGAGTCCAGCGATCCCGAGTGAACCCGCTGCATGTACCGGGGGGCGCGATTTCAGCGATTTCAGAAGGCGTGCGCCCCGTGCGAACCCATGCTGACCAGGAACTGAAGATAAAAGGCGTCGAACCGCTCGCGCTCCCCGGGAGCCACCAGGATGTCGTTGTGCGCATACTGGGCGCGCAGGCGCGAGAATTCCGAGAGGTTCCAGGTCACATCGAAGGTCCACCGATCCGACGAGCCGAAGCTCGCGTTCTCGCCGCCGCTGACCTCGTTGGTCATCCCGAGCACGTCGTAGCGCAGACCGGCCGTCCATTTCGGGGCGAATCCATAGATCGCCTGCGCATAGAGGCCGTCCGTGGTGAAGGTGCGACGCGTGCCGAGAACCTCCGGATGGGCGCTCGAGGTGGTCTTCATATCCTTGATCGAACGCAGATACTCGCTCTGTAGTTTGAAGCTCTTGTGCCCGTAGGCACCGCCGCCGTCGTATTTATAGACCAGGTCGACACCCCACAGCTGCGCGTCGCCGGCGAGACCGTCGCGGTGGATCTCGGTCGCGTGATCCTCGTCATGCGTATCCTCGTGATCGCCGTCCTGTTCGAGGCTGTGCTCCCGAGCCTCTTGATGCTGGTTGTTGTTCGCGTAGGAGAGTCCGAGCTGAAGCGCATGATTGACCCCGATCTCGGGTGAGACCTTGGCGAAGGCAGTCCAGAGTCGCGGCCCGTCGTCGGTGTCGCCGAGCTCGAGCGCCGCCTGGTCGTCGTCGCCCAAGGTCGCGCCGAAGATCTCCTGGTTGCCCTGCAGGCCTTCGACGCCGAGCAGGGTATAGAAGGGCAGCTTCGGGAGCCAGGTGAGCTGAAGTCCGGTGTCCTGAAGCCCATGCGGGCCGAGCAGATTGAGGTAGGCCAGGTTCTGATCGACGAAGTCCCATTGATGGGGATGCTGCCGATTGATGTAGCCGAAGTCGCTGAGGAACTTGCCGCCCTTCACGCGCAGGCCGGCCGGGAGGCTGCGCGTCTGAAAGTAGCCCTCTTCCAGCTCCACGGTGCCGTCCCCGTCGATCGCGAGGAACAGGGAGGCATCGAAATAGGGGTCGACGGTTGCCGAGAAGGCGATCTCGGCCTCGCGGAAATTAAACCCGTTCTCGGTGAGACCGTGCATGTGGCCTGCATGCCCCTCGTCGCCATCGTCCTCTTCGTGGCTGTGCGACTCTCCGCCCGACGGTTGATAGGCGAGCCCGACGAGCGTCGCACCCTCGCCGTCGATCCCGTCGTGGTAATAGTTGCCGTCCAGGAAGACCGAGATCTGCGGGTTGAACGCGTTGCCCGAGCCCAGCGCGCCGAGAACCGTCTTGCCGGACTCCGGGCTCGCGGTCGGCGTGACCACAGGCGCGGTCATGGGTCGGGACTCGGTCGCCGCGACCTCGGCGGCCTTCTCCGCGCGGTCCGCGGCCTCCTCCGAACGCGTCGCGGCCTTGGCCGCATCGCGTTCTGCCTTGGCGAGGCGGGATTCGAGATCCTGAATCCGGCGCTCGTACTGGGACTTCATCTGATCGATCATCGTCCGCAGCTCGGCGAGCTCGGTCTCCGTTGCGGGGAACGCGGTCATCGGTGTCAGCAAGGCGACCGCGCACGCGATCCGTGCGGGAAGCCTCGCCTCGAGCGGGCGCCGGACCCGCGTATCGGCCTCCGGCGGGTTCCGTAAAATGCCGTTATAACGTTTCATAAATGTCGGGCGCTCATTGGGTTGGAAGTGACGACATGACCCGGCCCGACCACAGGATGCGGATCCTGTCGCGGCGTCGGGTGCCGGCGATTGGACGTGCCATCCCTGCGCAACCGCATGTGTTCTCGGCCGTCGCACCCTCGACCCGGACCGGTTCGGCTCGGATAGACTTGCCGAAGGCCACCCGAATACGCGATGCTCCGCTGATGCCGCCTGGATTGCCGGCGGAGGGCTTGCTCATCAACACGGCCACGTCGCCGGTCGTCGCCGTAGGGTGGACAAGCGCAGCGCAATCCACAAGTGGCCGGCGCGATCCGCGGCGATTCGGCCGCGGCGCAAGGGTGAATCCGGACCGATGCGTCGCTTGCTCCGGGTCACGACAGGGCGTTCGGGTCAGCCTACTCAAGAAGGTACTGAAGTCGTGTTATGTTATTACATATTCGATCTGCGTCAAGGTGAGGGGGTGTCCGATGGCTGAGGATCCAGGATCCGACTATTCTCCCGGTCCCGATGAGGAGTACATGAGCGAGCGTCAGCTCGCCTATTTTCGCGCCAAGCTGCTTACTTGGCGGGTAGAGCTTCTGGAAGAGGCCCAAGGAACGCTCGACGGCCTGCGCGACAGTGCCCATCACGAGGTCGGCGACGACGTGGATCGTGCCACCCGCGAGGCGGATCAGGCGTTGGAGCTGAGGACTCGCGACCGTTGCCGCAAGCTGGTCCACAAGATCGACGAGGCGTTGGCGCGCATCGAGGACGGAAGCTACGGCTACTGCGAGGAGACCGGCGAGCCGATCGGTCTGGCGCGCCTGGAGGCGCGTCCGGTCGCGACCCTCTCCGTCGAGGCGCAGGAGCGGCGCGAGATCAAGGAGCGTCAGCGCTTGAGCGGCGCGATGTGAGTCGAGTCCCGCCCCGCCCAAGGCTCGGGCGGGTGCGATGCGGACCCTTCGGTCTTCAGCGCGGGCCGATATTGATACCGATCGACAGGCGCGGCAGCGCGCTGCGATTGATCTCCACGGCATGCGGAAGGTGTGGCGGGAAAAAGATGAAGCTCCCGGGCTGCGGCTCGATGCGAATCGTCGACGGCCCGTCGTAGAGGATCAAGTCGCCGGAGTCCGGCGGGATGTCGACGTAATAGACGCCCGAGAGCAGCTCGTCGTGCTCGTCGTGGGTGTGCTTCGAGGTCCCTTGACCTGGTCCCGTGAGATTCAGCCAAAACCCGCAGCGCAGTCTCCCGGGTAAGCGTCCGAGGATGAAGGCTGCGCAGGCAATGGCTTGATCGAGCACGGGCGCAAGGGCCGGGATGCGCGTTCGTTCGAGGTATAGATTCTCGAATCGACCGCCTACAAAATGGGTGCGACGCTCGAAATCATCCTCTTGCATCCCGCTCACGGCGGTCGCGATGGCCGTATTGATCCGCTCCGCGTCTTCAAGGCCGCATCGATGGATGTCGGCGCTGGACCAGCCGACTCGGCTCGGCACCCCGGCAGCGGATTCGCTGCCGCCGAGTGCGATCCTTCTCATGGCCTCTTGCGCATCTGCGATGGGCTGTTTCATCGAGCGGTCTTCCCCCTTCGTTCCTTCGAGATCGGGTCTAACGGGCCGTGCGCTCGGTATCAACCGAACCCCTGGTACCGCGTTCCACCTTATTTTGCGTGCTCAGCAAAATAATGTGGAACGCGGTACTCGCCTATGGGGCGTGCCCGCTCCAAGGCAGAATCGGTACGGCGGTGATACTGTTCTTCGGCGAGCCTTCGATGACCCTGTCGCTATAGCTCAAGTAGACCAGTGTGTGACGGGGCGCGTCGTAGAAGCGCACGACCTGGAGGCTCTTGAACAGCAACGACGTGCGCTTCTTGAAGACCTCGTCGCCGTCTCGCTTGCCGTCGCGAATATCTTCGGGCAGCGTGATGGGACCGACTTGGACGCAATGGATCGCCGCATCGGAGGTGTCCTCCGCGACGCCGACCGCGCCCGACACACCGCCTGTCTTGGCGCGACTCAAGTAACAGGCCACGCCCGGGATCTCCTCGTCGTCGAAGACCTCGACGAGGATCTTGTCGTTCGGACCCATCCACTTGAACTTGGTGGCAACGCTGCCGATGATCTCGGCGGTGGCCGTGCCGATCGGCAGGAGCAGGGCGAGGCCGAGCGCGATCCGTCTTCTCATGAGGTGACCTCGAGCGTCAAACCGCAAAGAGTCGATCGGACTCGCTGCGGCTGCGGGTGAGTGCATCCTCGATGGAGACGCCGAGGAACCAGTTTCCGGTGACGGCGAGCCGCGTTCCCGCGAGCGTCTCGTCGAGCCGCCTGACCCGTGCGGTGTGGCCCGTGCGCAGCGCCGGCAAGCGATTGCGCACCCGCGCCTGTGCCGCGATATGGCGCGGCGTGGTGCCCAAGGCGAGACAGGCCCGCTCGATCTGGGCTTGCTCGCCCAGCGCGCCCGGTCTGAAGTGGAAGGCGAATCCGCGGTAGCTCGGGTCGGCGAGAAAGTCACGCGAGACGGCCGAGTAGAAGGCCTCGTCGACGGCGATCAGGCCCGCGATGGGTTTGAGTCCGAGGTCGGAGGTGCGGAACGCCAGGACCAGGGTCTCGATCTCCGCCACGCCGATATCGGTGATCGCGGCCCGCGCGGCATCGAACCCAGCCGGCATCAGCGCGGTGGCGACATCCGGCGGAACGGCGAGGGTAAGCGAGCCGCAGCTCAAGGTCTCACCGCCGGTGGTGACGCGAAAGCCGTCGCCGTCGCGCTCGATCACCGAGATCTGCTGTCCGGTGCGGACCTCGAGCCCCTGCTGCGCGGCGATCGTCGCCGGGATCGCGGAGAGCCCGGTCGAGAAGGTAAACGCCTTGATGACGTCCTTGCGGCGCGGTTTGCGCCGAAACAGTGCCTCGGCGGGGTAGTCGTCCGCCGGCTGGCAGATCACGGCTTGAAAGGCATGACGCAGCAGGTCGCGATAGTTGCGGCGCCCGAGCACATCCCCGTAATAAGCGGAGACGCTGCGCCCTTCCTTGGGGGCGGAGAAGATCTTCGGGATCGAGCGCATCGCCTCCCAGAGGTGCAGCGCGGAGAGGATCGAGGCCCGCTGCCCGCCTTTCCAAAGCAGATAGCCGACCTTTCCCTTGGGCTGAACGTGTCGGGTCAATCCCAGATCGTCCAGGATCGACAGCAGGTTGCCGTAGCTGTTGAAACAGGTGTGACCGCCGGCCTCGGTCCAGAAGCCGCCGAGCTCCGGGAAGGTCTGACTGTTGATGCAACCCCCGACGCGATCCGAGGACTCGAGCACGAGGGTTCGCCGACCGCGGCGGGCCGCGAAATGGGCGGAGCCCAAGCCGCTGATGCCGGCGCCGATGACGATATGGTCAAAATCCGTGCTCATAGAGTGCTCTTGGACCGCGCCCGGTGCGGTATGCGTCGTTTGTGGGATTGGATTCTCAGTGCCGGCTCCGACAACCGTCGGCGCCGCCGCGGTTTTGAAGGAATTGATGCTTCAGTCCGGCGGCTCTCGGCCTTTCTCGCTCCGATCGGCCTCGGTCCGCGAGCCCTCGGCCGGCGGCTCCATCTCGGCAAGCGAGAGATAGTCGATGTCGGGAATCGGGATCGGCGTCGGCAGCGGCTCGCAGTCCGCGAGGCTCCAGTCTTGCCCCGAAACGAGGCTCAGCTCGCCCGTGTCGAAGGCCGCTATGTTAACCGTGCGCGCGGGTTCGAGAAAGCCGTCTTGGGTGGTCGCCAGCGCGAGGGGCCGTGTGTCGGTGCTGCGTCGGTCGGTCGATTCCGGCGGCGAGGGCGGGTCGCGTTGCGGCGGCGATGGGGTATCGGTCGCGTTCTCGGGGCTCCGATCGGAGTCCCGCGACTGCACCTGCGTGTCCAAGGGTGTCACGGTCAGGACCGCGCCGGCTTGCTCGAAGATCTCGGTGAAGCGTGCCGTGGCCACGGCATCGGCGTTGCGCTTCACGATCACCGGTCGACCGGTGAACAGGCGCTCGGAACCCGCCTCGCTGAGCTTGAATAGCGCCGTCAGGCGCTCGCGCACGCGTGCAGGATCGGCTCCTGGAGCCAGATCGCCCCGGTAACTGAGATCGAACCGTTCCTCTTCCATGGCTGATGTCACGTTGTTGGCTCGGGGCGGAGCCCGCACCGAACCTGAAGCGATCGCCCGGGCTCTCGCCCGGGCGGACTGGGGTCAAAGCGGCTTGGACAGGGTGAACGCGCCTCGGACATCGCCGAGGCTGTAGCCGCGTGCCGTATCCTCAGGATAGCGCTCATCGATCGCCGCTGCGACCTCCGGCGTGATGTCGCTGCCGTGGCAGGCGAGGCAGACCTCGCCCGTCGGGATCGCCTTCATGAAGCGAAAGGTCTTCCCGTCGGCGGTCTCGACGACCGCGGCATAGGCCATGGGCTGCACGTCTTCTCCGGCGGCGCGGCGGGCGTCGAAGTCGACGAGGACCTCTTGTTCCCAGGCATCCGGCGTATTGTCGGCGGTGTTGCGGGTCTTCAGGCTGGTTCGGCCCACCTGCCAGCCGGAGCGCTCGGAGAGGTCCGTGGCGATGGCCGGTGCACGGTCTTGGCAGACCGCGATGGCATTGGTCGGGCCGCCTTCCTTGATGGCCGCCTGCAGCTCGCCCTGCAGGGTCGTGGCGAACTCCTTGATGATCCCTTTGGCCTCTTCGACATTGGGGTTCGGTGCCGTCTCCGCGCTGAGTGTCGTCGTGGCGAGGATGGCGGTTGCAGCGGTCAGGCGTGCGATCAGCTTCATGCGCAAGGTCTCCGAGTCGGTGGAATGGTGAAAAGGTGTCGAATCGAAATGGACGAATGGGTTTCGAGCGGATCGGGCCGGTCGCCGATCCGCGATCCCGGAGCGAGGCTCGCTGTCTTTGACGGATCGGCCGTCGAGAGTTCCATGCGACGACGCTTGTTCACCGCACAGTCCCGCTCATACCGCCGGGCCCGATCAGCCGGCGGCCCGCAGGCTCGCGACCTTGGACGTCGTATCGGGTTCTTCCGCGGCCGTCGTGCTGTCGCTCTTCTCGGTGTCGATCTCGGCCGACTTGCCCTTGAGAATGCGTTCGACGGTCTTGGCATTGCGTGCCAGATAGATGGTCAGCTCCTCGAGATCGGCCTCGGGAAGGTCCGGCAGGATCTTGTCGTGGCGCAGGAGCTCGGCGAGACGCTCCGCGCTCTCGAGTGCCTTGTCGTAGGCGTCGGCGGCCTTTTTGTCGGTCGTACGCAAGCGTTCGGCTCCCTTTTGGTCTCTGACGACGTATTCGATCTCGATCACGGTTCTGGGCTCCGGGTCGGCGGTGGTGGTGCCCCGGGCGAGGGCTCCGGCGCATCAGTATACGGTTGAAGAAGCCCGGCATGCATGCGAGAGCGTCTGCGTGATGCCGGGCGCCGAAAGGCTCGATGCATCGCAGAGGCTCTTGCCAAATGATTTCTCCGCGACATAAACTCATCACTAAAACATGACTAGTGATGTCTGAAACATGATCGTTGCCGCCCAGATCCGCGCCGCTCGTGCACTGTTGGGACTCGACCAAAGGCGTTTGGCCGAGGCTGCGGGGCTGTCTCTGCCGACCATTCAACGGATGGAGGCCAGCGACGGTCAAGTCCGCGGCACCCTGGATTCGGTCATGAAGCTGATCGAGGCCCTCGACCGGGCCGGGATCGAGCTGATCGGCGACGGACAGGTCAGCTCGGACGGCGGGCGCGGGGTTCGGCTCAAGCGGTGCGACTCAGGCTCGGACGCGAAGACGAGCGACACCGACGCCACGCGATGAGGATCGAGACCGCCCTGTCCATGGCCGGGCTCGCGGTGGCGCTCGCCCTCGGGTCGGCCGTCGTCTCGCTGCTTGCGGCGCGTGTCCCCAAGGTCGTGCGCTTCGCGGCCATGCCCCTGCTCGGTCTCTGCGGCGTGGCGGCGATCGTGGCGGGATTGGGCGCCTTGCTGTCGGGCGGGGCGGCGACGGCGACCTTGCCGCTGGGGCTGCCTTGGCTGCCCTGGCATGTGCGCATCGATGCACTCGCCGGGTTCTTCCTGCTCCTCATCGGTCTGGTGACCGGCACGATCGGGCTCTACGGGCCGGCCTACGTGCGCGGGCTCGAGCAGGGCCGGGATTCGCTGGTCGCGCTTGGCGGCTTCACCGGGCTCTTCCTGGCCGGCATGCTCCTGGTCGTCCTCGCCGACGATGCCTTCCTCTTCATGATCGCCTGGGAGGTCATGTCGCTGGCGTCCTACTTCCTGGTCGGCTTTCAGCATGAGCAGGCGGCCAACCGACGCGCGGCCTTTCTCTATCTGCTGATGGCGCATGTCGGGGGGCTGAGCATCCTGCTGGGTTTCGGTGTGCTGGCCTCCTTCGGCGACGGCTTCGCCTTCGCGTCCATGCGGGCCGCCGAGCTCTCTCCCCTCTGGGCGAGCCTGGCCTTCGGCCTGGTCTTCCTCGGATTCGGCATGAAGGCCGGTCTGGTGCCGCTGCATGCCTGGCTGCCCGAGGCCCATCCGGCCGCGCCGTCGTACATCTCGGCCCTGATGTCCGGCGTCATGCTCAAGGTGGCCGTCTACGGCTTCATCCGTCTGGTCTTCGATCTGATCGGCGATGTGCAATGGCCCTGGGGGATGGCGGTGCTGGCGATCGGCAGCCTCTCGGCGCTCACCGGCGCACTCTTTGCGCTGATGCAGACCGATCTGAAACGCCTGCTCGCCTATTCATCCGTCGAGAATCTGGGCATCGTCTTCATCGCCCTGGGGTTGGCGCTGATCTTCATCGATAACGGTCACCCGTTGCCGGGCGCGCTCGCCTTCGTCGCGGCGCTCTACCACGCGCTCAATCATGCACTCTTCAAAGGGCTGCTCTTTCTGGGCGCCGGTTCCATCCTGCACAGCACCCACGAGCGGGATCTGGAGCAGATGGGCGGTCTGCTGCGGCGCATGCCCTGGACCGGGCTGTTCTTTCTGATCGGTTGTCTGTCGATCGCGGCACTGCCGCCCTTCAACGGCTTCGTCTCCGAATGGCTGACCTTTCAGGCCGCCCTCCAGGCCTGGCAGCTCGAGAGCGGCGTCATGCGCAGCCTCGTCCCGATCGCGACCGCGGTGCTGGCGCTCACCGGCGCGCTGGTGGCGGCGACCTTCGTGAAGGTCTACGGCATCGCCTTCCTCGGTCAGGCGCGCAGCCGGCACGTGCGCCGCGCCCGGCCCGGTCCTTGGGGGATCCGCGCCGCGCAGGGTCTGCTCGCCGCACTCTGTGTTCTGCTGGGTCTCTTTCCGACCCTGGTGATCGGGCTGATCGACGCCGTCCCGCGCCAGATCCTCGGCGGCGGGTTGCCCGACGCGGGCAGCCGAGGCTGGCTCTGGCTGGTGCCCGATGCGTTCGAAACCGCGAGCTACAGCGCGCCTCTGGTCGCCTTGCTGCTCGTCGCGATCGCCGCTCTCGTGGTCCCGGGGATGCGTCGTGTCGGCGCGCGCCGGGTGCGCCGCTGCGATGCCTGGGACTGCGGTTTCGCACCCTCGACGGCGCGGATGCAATACAGCGCGACCGCCTTCGCCCAACCGGTCCGGCGGGTCTTCGCGCTGCTGTTTCGGGTGGAGGAGACGCAGGTTCCGCGCGAAGACGGCGGGATGCGCCATCAGATCAAGATCGGCGACCGCAGCTGGGACGCGCTCTATCTGCCCCTGGCGCGCTTGGTCGAGGCCGCGGCGCGACGCGTGGTCCGTCTGCAGTCGGGCAACGTCCGCGTCTATCTCGGTTGGACCCTGGTGACCTTACTGGTCCTGTTGTGGATCGTCTCGGCGTGAGCGGCCCGGCCTTGATCCTTGGCCCCGCGCCGGCGTTGGTGGACTGCGCTGCGCTTGTCCACCCTACGGCGCCACTCACTGCTCACGACTCTGAAGATTCGCGATGAAGCGCTGAACCCGATGGCCGACATCCTCTCCCCATCCGCATGGCTGCTCGCCCTCGTGCAGGCGCTCCTGTTTCCGGCGCTTGCGCCGCTGCTGGCGGGCTGGGTCCGCAAGGTCAGGGCGCGTCTGCAGAACCGGCGCGGGGCCTCGGTCTTTCAGCCCTATCGCGAGCTGCGCAAGCTGCTCCTCAAGGAGGCGCGGGTCGCCCATACCGCCTCGCCGCTGTTTCGCGCCGCGCCCTACGTGGTCTTTGTCGCCACCTGGCTGGCGGCGGCAACGGTGCCGCTCCTGACCATCGATCTACCGACCGCGGTGGTCGCCGACATCATCGTCTTGGCCGGGCTGCTGGCCCTCGCACGCGTCTTTCTGGCCCTCGCCGGCATGGATGTGGGCACGGCCTTCGGCGGCATGGGGGCCTCGCGCGAGATGATGATCTCCGCCCTGGCCGAGCCGGCGATGCTGATGGCGGTCTTCACCCTGGCGATGACCGCGCACAGCACCAACCTGGGCAGCGTCATCGCGCATCATCTCGGCGATGCCTTCGTCCTGCGGCCCTCCTATCTCTTCGCCTTTGCCGGCTTGACGCTGGTGGCGCTCGCCGAGACCGGCCGCATCCCGGTCGACAATCCGACGACCCATCTAGAGCTGACAATGGTCCACGAGGCCATGGTGCTCGAATACTCGGGTCGGCACCTGGCCCTGATGGAGTGGGCCGCGCAGATCAAGCTCCTGCTCTACGGCGTGCTGGTCGCCAACATCTTCTTTCCCTGGGGGGTCGCGTCGGACCCTGCACCGGCGTCGCTGGCGATGGGTCTGGCTGCCGTCGTGCTGAAGCTGGCGGTGCTCGGGGGCGCCTTGGCGGCGGCCGAGACGGTCTTGGCGAAGATGCGTCTGTTCCGTGTCCCGGCCTTTCTGAATCTCGCCCTGCTGCTGGCCCTGCTCGGGCTCTTGAGCCATGTGATCCTGGAGGTCGGGGCATGAGTCTCCCGGCGTTGCCGCTGCTCCAACAGTTGGTGGTCCTGCTGGCCGCCCTGGTGCTTTTTCTCTCGTTCGTCCTGCTGGCGCAGAGCCGGCTGGTCTCGGCGATCCATGCGTTCGCCTGGCAGGGCGCCCTGGTCGCCGCGGTCACCGCGGTCGTCGCCGTGAGCGGGGATGTCCATCATCTGTATTTCTCGGCCGGGTTGACGCTGCTCCTCAAGGCGCTGGTGATCCCGGCGATGCTCCATCGGCAGGTCCGCGGGCTGGCGCTGGAGCGTCACACCGAGCCCCTGCAGCGTCCGAGCCTGGCCATCATGGCGGCGGTCGGGCTGGTGATCTTCAGCTCTTGGCTGGTCCTGCCGATGGTCGCCGAAGAGCTGGCCTTCACCCGCAACATCCTCGCCATCAGTCTCGCGGTGGTCCTGATCGGCTTCCTCATGATGGTGGTGCGCCAGCAGGCGGTCGCGCAGGTGCTGGGTTTCATGTCGATCGAGAACGGACTCTTTCTCGCCGCCGTCTCGGCGACCGGCGGCATGCCCTTGATCGTCGAGCTGGGCGTCGCCTTCGACGTCCTGGTCGCCATGGTCCTGTTCGGGGTCTTCTTCTTTCAGATCCGCGAGAGCATCGATTCGCTCGACGTGGACCGGCTCAATCGCCTGAGCGAGACGGCGGAGATCGCGGGGGAGGACCGGCCATGACCGCACTCCTGCTCACCGTGCTGGCGCCCTTGCTGGGTGCGCTCGCGCTGGCGCTGGTTCGCACGCCCGCCGCGGGCGGCTGGCTCAACCTGGCGATCTCGGCGCTGACGCTGGTGGCGGCCGGTTGGTTGGCCTGGTCCGTGGCGCTCGAGGGGGATGTAGTCGGCCGACTGATCGGCATCGGTTTTCGGGTCGATGCCTTCAACGTCTATCTGGTCGTCTTGACCGCCTTCGTCGGTCTGACCACGTCCATCTTCTCGCGGCCCTACATGCGTCACGTGCGTGCCGAGGGCCGGGTCTACCTCGGCGGCATGCGCGTCTATCACAGCATGTATCAGACCTTCATGCTGACCATGCTGGTCGCGCTCACCACCGACAATCTGGGTGTCCTCTGGGTCGCCGTCGAGGGCGCGACGCTGGCCACCGTTCTGCTCGTCTCGCTCTACCGCACGCCCGAGGCGATCGAGGCGGCCTGGAAATATTTCATCCTCTGCGGGGTCGGCATCGCGCTGGCCCTGTTCGGCACCGTCCTGACCTACTTCGCCGCGCAGCACGTCGACTTCGGCGCGCTCGCCGAGCCCGGCGCCGGTCTGATCTGGAGCAGCCTCCATGCCCATGCCGCCGCGCTCGACCCCACCGTCATGCGCATCGCCTTCGTCTTCCTGCTGGTCGGCTACGGCACCAAGGTCGGTCTGGTCCCCATGCACCAGTGGTTGCCCGACGCCCACTCCGAGGGGCCGACACCCATGTCCGCCGTGCTCTCCGGGTTGCTGCTGAACGTCGCCCTCTATGCCCTGGTGCGCTTCAAGATGCTGGTCGACGGCTCGCTGGCGGCGACCGCCTCGCCGCACCTGGCGGGTGCCTTGTTGATGGGCTTCGGGCTGGTCTCCTTCACGGTCGCCGGGCTCTTCCTGCACCGCCAGCGCGACATCAAGCGTCTGTTCAGCTACTCCTCCATCGAGCACATGGGGCTCATGACCTTCGCCTTCGGGCTCGGCGGCCCGCTCGCCACCTTCGGTGCACTGCTGCACATGCTGGTGCATTCGCTCACCAAGTCGGCCATCTTCGTCACCGTCGGTCATGCCGCGCACATCGCCGGGAGTCAGGGCATCGAGAAGATCCGCGGGCTCATCCGCACCCAACCGGCGGTCGGCTGGTCGCTGCTGATCGGCGTGGCGGCCATTGCGGGCTTTCCGCCGTTCGGGGTCTTCACCAGCGAGTTCCTGCTGCTCACCGCCACCATGCAGGCGCAGCCCTGGCTGACGCTCCCGCTGGTGACCGGTCTGGCCATCGCCTTCGCCGGGCTCTTCCGGCATCTGCACCCGATGGTCTACGGCACCCCGCCCGAGGGCCAACAGCCTGTTCAGGCCAACATGATCCCGGTCGTCGTCCATCTGGGTCTGGTGCTTTGGCTGGGGCTCGCGATCCCCGGCTTCCTTGCGCAATGGCTGAACCGGGCGACGCAACTCATCACCGGGAGCAGTCTGCTGTGAGCCGCTTTGACTGGTTGTCCGAGTTTCTGGCCCGGCTCGACCACGATCGGCCGATCCCCCGACAGGCTGATGCCGATGTCCTGGCCCCGGCCCGTCGTCTGGATCTCGCTGCCGAGGATTGGGGTGCGGCCGGGAGGATCGCCGCGGCGATGGGTCTGAGGCACGCGGGCGTCTGGGCCGATCCGCTCGGGGATCGTCCGTCGGAGAGCCCGCAGGAGAGCGGGAGCGAGATCGAAGGTTCGGCCATCCGCGTTCAAGCCTGCCTCGAACGGGACGGCGACTACCTGATCCTGCAAACCCTGGTTTTGCAGACACGCCCGGTTCTGGACTCGCACACCCCGCTGTTCCCCGGCGTCGATCGCCTGGAGCGCCATGCTCGAGACCTGACCGGCGTGCGCTTTCACGGGCATCCGGACGAGCGGCGTTGGACCCGCCATCAGGCTTGGTCGACCGATGACTTTCCGCTGCGCACGGATTTCCCGATCGAAGGGCGCAGCACGCGGCGCACCCCGGCCGATGTCGACTACCCTTTCGCCCGCATCCAGGGCAGCGGCGTCTACGAGATCCCGGTCGGCCCCGTCCACGCCGGCATCATCGAGCCCGGACACTTCCGCTTTCAGGCTGCCGGCGAGGACGTCCTGAGCCTGGAAGAGCGCCTCGGCTATGTCCATCGCGGGATCGAGAAGCTCGCCGTCGGGCGCGATCCACAGGGTCTGATGCGACTTGCCGCCCGCGTCTCCGGCGACTCCACCGTCGCCTATGCCTGGGCCGCCGCTCAGGCGATGGAGCGCGCCGCCGGCTGCGCGCCGCCGCCACGCGCGATGAGCCTGCGCGCCCTGCTGGCCGAGCGCGAGCGCATCGCCAACCATCTCGGCGACATCGGCGCCATCTGCAACGACGTCGGCTTCGCCTTCGCCCACGTCCAATGCGCCCGGTTGCGCGAGCAGTGGCAGCGCCGCAGCGCGGCACTCTTCGGTCATCGCCTCATGATGGACACGCTGCTCCCCGGCGGCGTCGCCCACGACCTCTCGGAGACCGACTTCCGCGAGCTGCGTCTCGACCACGCGGCCCTCCAAAAGGCCATCGCGCCCCTGTTCGATATCATCGACGACCACCCGTCGCTCGACGACCGCCTGATCGGAACCGGCATCCTCGCGCAGGCCGACGCCCGCGCGCTCGGCTGCACCGGCTATGTCGGCAAGGCCAGCGGGCTCGCGTTCGATGTCCGTCGCGACAGTCCCTATGCGCCTTACGACCAGGTGCGCGTCGAGGTCCCCGAAGAGACGGCGGGCGACGTCGCCGCCCGCGTTCGGGTTCGCATGAAGGAGGTCCGCGCGAGCCTCTGGATGCTCGACCGTCTGCTCGATGCCCTGCCGGAGGGCGAGATCGCCGCGCCTTTCCCGTCTCCGCAGCAGGGCGCCATGGGCCTGGGTCTGATCGAAGGCTGGCGCGGGGAGATCCTCTGCGTCGTGCGCTTCGCCGCGGAGGGCCGGATCGCCCGCTACTTCCCGCGCGACCCGAGCTGGTTCACCTGGCCGGCCCTGGAGCGCCTGATCCACGGCAACATCGTCCCGGATTTTCCGGTGTGCAATAAGTCGGTCAACGGGTCGTATGCGGGGGTGGATCTCTGAACCGCGCCACCATGCGACATGCGCGCTTGGCTGCTGATTCGGGCCTCGAATGTATCAACAGGCGCCGCAGCGGGCGCGGCTCAGGATACTGAGTTTTTTCGACCTCGCTCGTAAGAATGGCCACCCAAAAGAACACTCTGCTCATGACAAAAAATCACTGCGCTCGTGACACCCGCTCTGCGGTGTCACGCATACCCCTGGCGCTCTGCGCCACGTGCCAGGATGGAACATCACGGCGCTCGTGACACCCGCTCTGCGGTGTCACGCATGCCCCTGGCGCTCTGCGCCACATGCCGGGATGGACGGAGTGACGAACTCCAGGATATTGACTTCTTTTTTCCGAATCGCGTCAGGCAGAGGGTTCATGGGCATCCTCGCCATCGCGGTTGGCGATGACCGTTCCCCATCACTCAGAGACGCGGTTCAGCATGTTCCGAATCCTTAAGCAATCCTTCCGCACAGGCGTCGTGACCGAAGCCGTACCTGCCCACGACGATGCCGAGCTGGAGCGGCTCGGCATCGAGGTGCGCCGACACATCGATGCGCGCTTCGGCGGAAGTCTCGCCATCCGGCAGGTCGACGCGGGCTCCTGCAACGGCTGCGAGCTGGAGATCCATGCGCTCAACAATCCCTTCTACGATGTCGAGCGCTTCGGCATCCACTTCGTCGCCTCGCCCCGTCATGCCGACCTCCTGCTCGTGACCGGACCCGTATCCCGCCACATGGAGACCGCACTGCGCCGCACCTGGCGCGCCACCCCGTCACCCAAATTCGTCATCGCCGCCGGCACCTGCGCGTGCGACGGCGGCGAGATCGGGGTCTCCTACGCCTCCTGCGGTGCCCTCGAGAACGTGATCCCGGTCGACGTGAAGATCCCCGGCTGTCCACCCGCACCGATCGACCTCCTGAAGGGATTGCTCGGGGCATTCCAGATCGACCCGTGAGACTTCACTCGAGCTGACGCGCCAAGAGGCGTACCCCGCCGCGAGACGCCCGGCGATCACGGAGCCGTTTTGCACCGATCTGCCCTTCCCCGAAACGCGCGCCAAAGATCCACACATCAAAGCGTTGGGCCGCCCCTTCAGGGCCTAGGATGGGGATCGTGCTCCCGAGGCGATGCCCCGGGCTCGCGTGATAAGCCCCGTTGGGCCAGTCCCGTAGGGTGCGGTGAGCGCAGCGAACCGAACCGAACGCCCGAGGCGATGCCCCGGGCTCGCATGGTAAGCCCCGCTGGGCCAGCCCCGTAGGGTGCGGTGAGCGCAGCGAACCGCACCGACCCCACAGACACCGCCGCACCACGCAAAACCGCACCCTCCGGTGCGGTTCCTCCGTCACCACACCCTACGATGCCGCCAGCCAGCCCCGTAGGGTGCGGTGAGCGCAGCGAACCGCACCGAACCCCCCAAAGGCGGGACGGGTATTCTGCCGCCAGCTCGCGCTCGAGCTGCTGTTTGGTTTTGATGCTGCCCGCACTGGCATTGCCGTCGGCCGGATCGTAATCGGGTTGTCCTCTGCGATGTCATCCTCCGCGCTCGGCGGCAGCAACATCGGCTGGCTCGGCTCAAAGCCGCCCTTGTAACGCCGCCCGCGCAGGACATCGGCCACCGCGCCGGATCGGCGGTTTTCCAAACGCCCATCACCTGAAGCCTCCTGACGACGGCGGTTGCGGTTATTGCACTTGTTGCATTTGCATCGATCATGGATGGACGCAAAACAAAGCAGGAAGCTCCGTCATGACCACCAGTGACGATGCCCGCGAGCTTGAGTCATCCCTGTTGAGTCCCGCCGAGAAGGATCTGGCGCGCGCCGCTCAACGCTGCATTATGGCCGCGCTGGATCACTCGCGCGCCGCCTCGATCCTGCTGACAACAGACACCGGCGAACAGCCGCGCGTAGAGGTGCCGCCCGCAGCCCTGAAAGTGATCGGCCAGTTGCTCGGCGCCATGAGTCAGGGCCAGTCCATCGTGCTGATGCCCATGGAACGCGAGCTCACGACGGTCGAGGCCGCACACTTCCTCAATGTCTCGCGTCCTTTCGTCATCAAAGAGATGGAAGCGGGTCATCTGCCTTACCGAAAAGTCGGCACGCATCGGCGCGTGACCCTGAAGCACCTGCTGGACTATGAGCAACAGATGCGCGAGCAACAGCAACAGGCGCTCGATCGTCTTGCGGATAACGCACGCGAGCTGGGTCTGGGCATCCGGTCGCCGTGATCTCGGCGTTCAAGCGGATGCGGACACGGCGAAAAAAGCCCGAATCGACCCCGGATGAGTTTGCAACGGCGCTGGAACGGGCGGGCTTGCCGGCAACGGCCAACCGGCTCCGAGAAGCCGGGCCGGGCTGATTTGATGGTTCCGTGTCAAGGGATACCATGGACAGCCCGCGTTTAACCAAGACGGGACATCCCCCGCGGGGCATCGAGGCCAAGGCCCGCATCACCGCCCGCGTCCTGCAGCGCAAACGCGCCGAATACGAAGCCCTCAAGGCCGAAATCGCCCGGCTCGACGCCGAGGTCCGCTTCGGCAAACCCCTGATCCTCTCGACCGGCATGGCCACCCTCGGCGAGATCGAGGCCGCGATCGATGTCTTGGAGACCGCCGGCACCCCACGCGAGCGCATCACCGTCCTGCCCTGCAACACCGAATACCCGACCCCGATGCAGGACGTGAATCTGCGCGCCATGCTGGCCATCCGCGATGCCTTCGGCGTGGCCGTCGGCTACTCCGATCACACCGCCGGCATCGAGGTCCCGATCGCCGCCGTCGCACTCGGCGCGACGGTGATCGAAAAACACCTCACCCTGGACCGCAACCTCCCCGGCCCGGACCACAAGGCCAGTCCGGAGCCGGGCGAATTCGCCGCCATGGTGCGCGCCATCCGCAACATCGAGCTGGCCCTGGGCGACGGCATCAAACGCCCCAGCCCGAGCGAGGCCAAGAATGAACCGATCGCCCGCAAGTCCATCGTCGCCGCCGTCCCGATCCGCTCCGGCGATGCCTTCACGGCCGACAACCTCGCCGTCAAACGCCCCGGCACCGGGCTCTCGCCGATGCGGTGGGATGAGGTGGTCGGGCACGGCGCAAGACGAGACTTCGACAACGATGAACTGATTGAGGTATAGGCTTACCAAAGAGAGTATCAAATCGCACCAGCAGGTAAGATACGAGATGAGTACAGCGAAGACGGTTGCCAAAGACGATCGCGATATCCCCGAAGATGCACGTCGACCAGCGGCGGGTGTCACGGGTAGCCCCGTTGGGCGGCGGGATTTCAAAGCTGCCGTCATCCTCGGGGACGATACCGCGACACGCATCCGCGTCGTTCTTTTTGGCCGCGAGGCGACCGACGGCGACCCGGTTACGTGGGTTCGTCGTGGGTTGCCGGTCACCGGTGTCGCTCGGCTGCAGAAGAAGTTGAGGGTCCGAGAATCAGACCTGCTGTCCTTTACATGGACGATGACGGCGTCCCACATTGCCGCGCCGTGTATGGAGACCACGCCGGATCATTCAGTCTCGATGATGGTGAACGGCTCGCAGGACAGAGGTTTCCGGCGCAGGCGGAAAAGATCGAAGCCTTCATTCTAGAACAAGAGATGCGACAAGGCATCGAACGAGCTCCTTTAACACTGTCGGGAGGAATTCAAGGATGTTGAACAGCGTCACCTTGGATGAAGTCATCAACACCGCACTGCAGTTGCCGCCCGACCAGCGAGAGATGCTGATCGGAATCCTGCGTCACCGTCAAAACGAGGCACGACGTGACGAGATGGCTGCGGACGCGCGACGCTCAATCGCACTATTTCATGAGGGAAAGTTGAAGGCACAGTCTGCCGAGGACGCCATCAATGATCTCCACGGGACCCTCGCGGATGTCGAATGAGACCACTCGTTGTCACGCCCAAGTTTCGTCGCGCGTACCGCAAGCTGATCAAGCGAGATAGAACGCTGCAAGGCGATATCGATGGCGTGCTCCGGAATCTGCAGGCGGACGTTTTCTCAGCCGCACTCGGAACGCACAAGTTGAGTGGCAGCCTTTTGGGGCTGTGGGCGTGCTCCTGCGGTTACGATTGTCGAGTGGTTTTTGCACTACAGGCCGACGCGGAAAGCGGGGAGGAAGTGATCCTGTTGCTCGATATCGGAACTCACGACGAAGTGTATTGACGGCAATGCGAAGGGCTAAGCGTGAATTCAATGCTTCATCCGAAACAACCGTTTCGTTTCGACAGTCGCCTCAATCCCGCCGGCCATCCGGATGCCGATCCGACCTCATGACCAAACGCATCTGCATCGTCACCGGCACCCGCGCCGAATACGGCCTGCTGCGCTGGGTGATGGAGGGCATCCGTCAATCCCCCGCACTGGAGCTGCAACTCATCCGCCGCGTCCGCCATGATCGCCCGTATCCCGATCGCCCATCTGCACGGCGGCGAGACGACCGAAGGCGCCTTCGACGAAGCCATCCCCGACATGCCAAGACGTTTACATCACTCGGCCAGCTGCGCGATCTCTCGACCGTCGCCCAAGTCGACGCGGTGGTCGGAAACTCATCCAGCGGACTGGTCCACACCCTGTACTCCTCCCTCGCAAGCCCCTCCAAGATACTGCACGAGATGTTGCACGTCCTCCCGCCCAGCCGCGAGCGCGTATGAAAACGGACAACCCCATCTACCTCTTCCTCTCCGCCGGCGCCGAAGCCTTCCGCGTGCTCACCGGAGGTCATGAATTGGTCGGTCCTTACCGGTTCTGTTCCCTGACCATCAAAGGGCTGGAGCGCCGTTTGGATGGAATTTTCGAGCCCGACGGGCACGACGGGCCGGTCTACGTGGTCGAATTCCAAGGTCAGCACTCGGACAAGGCTTGGTACAATCTGCTGACCAAGATCGGTCTGTATGGCGAGGAGCATCCGCATCGGGACGTGATCGGCGTGGGGATCTTTCTGCGGGAGCAGGATCGGCCGCGTTTTCCACGGTGGGCGAACCAGGCCCAAGCGCCGCTGCTGCAAGTCGCGCTGCGGCGCGTCTTGCCGGATTGGCTGGCGCGGGAGCCCGACAACCCCTATGTTGCGGTCTTCGCGCCGCTGCTGATCGACGACGATGAGGACCTGCGAGCCCGTGCGCAGGACTTGTGGCGCACCGTGCAGGACGTCTCGCTTGCTCCGGAGGTGCGCGAGATCTTGGGACAGGTCTTGGAGTTTTGGTTTTTCGAGCGATTTCGCGGACTGACCGCGAAGGAGATCTGGGCGATGCTGAACTTAGTGACCCCGATTCAGGAGACGAAGGCGTATCAATCGATCTTTGCCGAGGGCGAGGCAAAGGGCGAAGAAAAGGGCGAAGCAAAGGGCGAAGCAAAGGGTAAGGCCATGGGTCAGGCCATGGGCAAGGCCATGGGCAAAGCCGAAAGTCTCAAGCGTCTGCTCACGCGTCGCTTCGGCCCATTGCCCACAGAGGCGGAGCAGCGCATCGATACGGCGCCGGTTGCGCAACTGGACGCCTGGCTCGACGGCATCTTCGATGCCCCCAGTCTGGAAGATCTGATCGGAGGCCACGCGGGGCCAGCCCCGTAGGGTGCGGTGAGCGCAGCGAACCGCACCGAACTCCCGAGGCGTTACCCCGGCTCGCAGGGTAAGCCCCGCTGGGCCAGCCCCGTAGGGTGCGGTGAGCGCAGCGAACCGCACCGAACTCCCGAGGCGTTGCCCCAGGCTCGCATGGTAAGCCCCGTTGGGCCAGCCCCGTAGGGTGCGGTGAGCGCAGCGCACCGCACCGACACCGCCGCACCGCGCAAAACCGCACCCTCCGGTGCGGTTCCTCCGTCACCACACCCTACGATGCCGCCAATCCGGAGGATCTGCCCGCAGGTCACGGGGGCTGAGTGTCCCCAAGGCGGGACGGGGTATTCACCCCGTCCCGCACGTTTATCCGCCGCCCTTGCCCCGCCGCCCCCGACCCGCTACTCTACCGACGTCGTACAACGCCTGAACAAACCGCCGCGCGCCTATACCTCGAAAACGACAGGGTAGGGCGGTAGCGTGTCCAAACAACCAAGACGCCCCCCGGTCGATTCAAGCATATCGGTGCCCCTGCACCCGGCGCGCCCGATCGCGTCACCCAGCCTTATCCCTGCGACGCCCGCGAGCGAGCCCCGTGACCGACGACCTCCACTACCGCGTCCTCAAGCACCTCGAGACGCACCCCGACGGCACCCAACGCGATCTTGCGAAGGCGCTCGGCATCAGCCTGGGCAGCACCAACTTCTGCGTGCGAGCCCTCATCGACCACGGTTGGGTGAAGGTCCAGAACTTCCGCAGAAGCGACAACAAGCTCGCCTACGCCTACCTGCTCACCCCGCAGGGCATCGAGGCCAAGGCCCGCATCACCGCGCGCTTCCTGCAGCGCAAACGCGCCGAATACGAAGCCCTCAAGGCCGAAATCGCCCAGCTCGACGCCGAGGTCCGATCGCAATCCAAACCGTAGCGACCTATGCACCCCGCTTCAACCCGACATCCGGCACCAACTCCCAAGCGGAGCCCCGGTACACGCTCCCAAGCGTCACCCCGGCACTCGCTCCCACGCTCCGCGTGGGAGTGTAGCCCCGACGCTCCGCGTCACGAGCCCGAAAGCCCAGCGGCCCGACAGTCGGTCTCTCAACCCGCCCCCGCCAAGGACGCCGAGCTCAAGCCCCGGGCGCACCTGCCGCGCCCGACCACCGAGATATCCCCGGCGCAGCACATCGCTCCGGCGGCAGGGACGCAGAGCGTCCCGACGACACTCCCACGCAGAGCGTGTAACCGAGTAATGCCAAGATCAGCCTCGGAGCAAGAACAACCGCAGCCCCCTTAGGTCGGGCTCCAGCCCGACAAACCCCGAGCCGGCAGCAGGGCCGCGTCGAACTGAGGTGATCGCCGGAAAACAACCCACCAACCTGTCGGGCGACGGAACCCGCCCCACCCCCAATGCCATTAAGTTAAGCCCTAGCGGCAGCGCTTGTAGTTGGGATGGAAGCGTTTTGGCGTCGTGGACTTGATGTGACGCGGGAACGACCGATCGGGCCGGATCGCCTCCACCTCCAGGGCCATGGCGCAGAGGAGCCGTTCAAGGAGGTCGGGCGGTGGCTCCGTAGAGAGCAGGCGCACGACGTTGTCCTTCATTTTCGACAGTGCGTTGGCGAAGTTGACCTGATAGCCGCGTCGGCGCTCCTGATACAGGCGCGTGGTCATCCATTGCGCC
>NZ_AFWV01000019.1 GCF_000223985.1 Thiocapsa marina 5811 | reverse complement strand
CTCCTCGTGCGCTGCGCCGTAGCCCGGAAATTACGTTCATGCGGCAACCACCTCCGTTCGGATCATCGGGAGCGATGCTCGCAGCACGTCGTATTCTTTTTCAAGTCGCTAACGCACTTTTCATACAAGATGGCTGAGGTAAAATGCCTTACTTGTTAGTGAATCGTTACCAACTTAGAGGAGGTTTACCTTGCCACTTATTATTCCCATTTGGCTGATCGTCGTTTTAATCCTCGTTGCCGCAGTTGGAGCCGGCACCCTGGCTTATTTTTCAACGCATTATGCGACAACCCTCCTTTTTACAATAGCAGTCATAGCGGTATTTGTAATTGTAGTGCTTCCAAAGTTGCCGAATATCTTGAAATGGGGCAAAGAAGTAGGAAAAGAAATTAGAAAGTAGTAGTTGGAGAAAATGATATGGTTCGCTTGATTGGTATTGTTTCTGCTTTAACACTGCTTTCGAGTTGCTCAGGAAGAGACGAGGCGCTTTACGATATCGGGGCACTCTTATTTGTCGTATTCATATTTGCCATATCGATTACTTATGGCATAAAGCATTTTCACAACCATGAAAAAGCCAAATATTTTGTTTTAAAATTGAGGATGCCTGCAATAATTTTTTCTTGGCTTTTGTATATATTTTCCGTGATAATATTAGGTCTTGGATTTATTTTTCTCTGGAGTGAGGGTTTTTATCCAAGAAAGTTAACATTCTTTTTGGGAATCATTCTATTCCTGCTGGCTCACTTTATTAAGGGGTGGGCAAATAGCCCGATAGAAGAGAAGGGGCATTATGCGCGGCTTGCAACAATTTCTCTCGGGTTTTTATTGGCTATTCTCCACATTATTCAGGGGGGGCAATTAATAAAATTATGATGACATTAAGGCTATAAAGAAGCGGGAAAAGTGAGGATTCAAAAACAAGTTAAAAATGTTGGGAATTACGGTGACACTTTACTATTTATACCATTTCCCTCGCGGCTTATGATATTAGGGGAAAAGGGGCCAGGCACAATTTCTGCTGTGCTTGCGCCCCATGCCCCGCCGCACACGTGACGGAGGAAGCGAGCGTCAGAGCAAGCCGAACTGCCTGGAGCGATTTGGGGGGGGGTCGGCTTTTTGTGTCTTGCTTCGAGTCTGTGGGATTTGGATCTCATTGAGTAATATGAATCAACTTGCCCCTTCTTTTTTATCCTCCTTGCCCGATGTTCGTCTCCCCAGCATCAGGGATCTCTGCCAAGCGCACGGCGGATAAACGCTTGTTCGGCAGACCTCGCGAATCAGTATTTACAGTTAATTGTGTATAAGCTGGCCGACAGTAAACCGCCTGCTCGATGTGCGGCCGCGCGCAGGTAGTAAAGAAATAACCGAAATCATGAGGGCGACAAAAAAGATGAAAACTTCGTTATGGCGATTGATCGCATCCGCGTCAGCGTTTGTACTGATAGGGACTGCTGCCGCTGCGAGTATCAGCGGTTTCAAGGATTTAGAATTTGGCATGACACACAACCAGCTTCGAGCGATTGGAATAGATGATTGCATAGAAGCTGAATTTAATATATGTCGGCTTAAAGATAAAGAGAGGACGCTACTCGGCAAGGTTGCTGACGTGTCAATTACTATGTTTGAAGGGCGGCTACTACAGATTGACGCATGGATTGATGTGCCATGTGATCAGGTTATCCCCGAACTGTCCGTCACCTTCGGGCAGGTTATCACGTTTGAATATACTGCCCTTATGGGTGGCAGAGCAACTCAATATTTTTGGCTGACAGACAACGGCACATCGCTATCTATTGCAATTGCACCGCCAGTGTATTCAGCCGCTAGATGTTCAGTCAGCTACAGAGATGAAGGTTCTACGCTTGGAATCCTCGACCGTTACAAGGAGAGTCAACTTGACCCATCTGACCTATGAAGCTTTATCGTAGCTAAAAGAGGTTTGTTTTCTGCTAAGCTTTCCCCGTGCTCAGACGCACCTGAGTCCATCCTAATGGTACACTTCATATGTGTCCTTTAGAAGCTTAATGTCGACTACGACAAGCCCCTAACACGGCTCACCAATAAAGGGCATCTACTGCCCTACCATCTCAGACCCGCCACTCGGCGGGTTTTTTTATGCCTATGGAGAAAATACCATGCTGCGCTTCACATCGCACGACGATCTGTCACGCCTTCAGAAAAGTGACCCCGTATATCCCCTGATTCGGGACGCCATCCAGTCCTTCAGTCACCCGGAGTACGACCCCGAGGACGAGGGCTACGTGGTCCTCATCGAGCCCGAGGACGTCGATTCCCCGGTTTGGGGCAATCACCGCCTTCAGGATATACCTTGGGAAGCCATTCAGCTCATCGAGGGCTATTTCAAGGCCGTTTTCATTCCCAACAACGACTTCGCTCTCGTCGTCTTCATCCCCGATGCCCCTTGGATCCAAGGAGATCTCCGAGCCTGCATCGAGGCGAATCTCTGAACTGCGGTCAATCGTCCACCTTATATGATATTAACGCAACCGGGAGCATCACCAATGGCAACACGAAAATCTTCCAAGCCCTCAAGCAAACCAGCCGGAGACATGAGAATCCTCAAGGTCGGGACGTGCCCTAGCCTCTCGGGGGCATCCACCCTTGCCTATCATCTCGGCTGCGACTCCGAGAAAGCCCTACACATCAGGATCTGGGGCAATACCGGAGGAGGGCTCTTCGGGCGTGAATGGGTGCCTTGGAGTGCCGTTCAGCCGGTCCTGGACACCGATGCCCCGGTCACGGCGGGGACTCTCAAGCGGGCAGGGGTCTGCAAGGGCAAATCGGCGAATACTCCGGGATTTCTGCTGGCGGTCCTGAAAGCCGAAGGTCTCGTAGAGACCCTGGAGACCGGAGGACATAGAAAGTCAGATTCCGGGGACTTCCTGAGCGAGATGCAGAAGCTCATCGATGCCGGGACCGAGATCCAGGTTCCACCGACGAAGGCAACCCGATGAGAATTCCTGCCGGAGTGCTGCTGCTGATTGCCTTGAATCCCCCAAGACACGGGGAATGGCCCTCATCGCACTGGGTTTCATGCTCTGGATCGATCCGGGATTCTTCGTGGCGGCCTTAATCCTGACCGGAATCGTTTGGTACGCCGTGAGCTGAACCTAAACCCCTAAGCCCCTTTACTCCGGATCAGCTTCATCGCTGAGGCTAGCGTGCGTCCGGAGGAAGGGGCAGGAGAGACACAATGATGACACGTATGATGGTACCGGCCGAGAAACGGGTTCGCCATGCCGCCGAGATCTTCGGGCGCTACTTCTCCTATCCGGTGGAGCCGACGATCTATACCGTCGCCGACCGTCTCAGTGCCGACTATGGAGGTGGTTACTGGGCCTTCTGGGCACTCGACAACCAAGGCTTCTACATGGCTCCGGATGTCAAGGCGACCTTCTCGGTGATCTGCGAGAACGGCTTCGAGGGGTCGCTGTCGGCCGATGCCTTCGGGATCACCTGCTGCCTGTATACCTACAGCAACCTGAGTTTCCAGAAAGATCAGGGTTTGGCATGCAGGTGTGCCGAGCAGTACCACCGACTGCGGGTGTATGTCTACGATCATCCCGAAGCGGAGGACATCCTTCGGGCCACCGACTGAGGCTGAGACGGCCCCGGACTGGGCAACCGGCTCCGGAGCCGGTTTGCGGCTTGAGCCGCATGAGAACCTGAAATCCTGCGGAGCTGCAGTGGTGCCATGGGGGCATGAGGTTTTCAGGTTTGCAGGATTTCAGTGGGCACCTGGGGACCTGGGGGCTCCGAGTGCCCTCGCAGCTCCAACGTGGGTCCAGGATTTCACCCTCGGGACCCTGAAAACCTGCGAAGCTGCGAACCTGAAAAGCTGCAGTGGTGCCATGGAGGGCATCAGGTTTTCAGGATTTCAGTGGGACCTGGGAACCGGGAGGGTTCCACCATCGGGTCCAGGATTTCAACCTCGAACCCTGAAAAGCCGGCAGTGGTGCCATGGAGGGCATCAGGTTTTCAGGATTTCAGATTTTCAGGTTCTCAGGGGGGCACCCCGGTCTCCCGAGAGGTTCCGGGTCGCCTCCCAGCCACCGGAGCAGTCCAGGATTTCACCTGGGGATCTGCAAACCTGAAAAGCTGGCTGTGGTGCCATGAGGGGCATCAGGATTTCAGATTTTCAGGATTTCAGAAGGTGCCCCGGACTCCGGAGCGGTTCAGGATTTCGCCTCGGGACCTGAAAACCTGAAATCCTGCGAAGCTCAGAGGGGTCCACGGGGAGACATCGCAACTCGGCTTCTTCTAACCATGGAGAAAAGCGACACCTAGACTCTCCGATGGGTCTTTCGATTGTTGGCCTTAAGACGGCGGCAACTGCCAACGCACGTTAGCCTTAATAAAAAAACGATGAAGCCAACGACCTTTAGCTTCAATGCGAAAGGATACTGTCCAAAGCGCTTTAACAAGGATGCTGTCGTCGCTTCAATGAACGCGAATAAGCCTAAAGGCCGTAACTCTTTCACCGCTCGATGAAAGACGACCGAACCGCATTTTCTTGCTTTCTGGGCCTTGCCATCCACGCGTGGATCACTACACTAATCGTCAGACGGCTAACGGCCGTCTGGAAGCGACCGCTCCATGGGATGCGGGAAGCTGAGTATCTAATTTTTGGATTTTGCGAAGAGAAAACGACATCAATTATTTAAATCAACTTAGGTGAGTAAGGTTTCTCGCCACCCCTCTGTGAGGTCGCGCATTTCTTTTTGCGTTACACTCATTTAGGGTTGATCGTTATGAGTTATGATAAGTCGTGTTCGCCTGACGAAGTCCCAACCGACTATGGTCAAGCTGCTCTTTACTGGTTTGATCGCGGTTCGTCCATCATCCCGGTTCTGCCGGGCACGAAACGCACCGCCGTGATGTGGGATCCTTGGAATTCTGGGTTGTCTCGCGAAAGGATTTTGGCATATTGGAAACAGCATCCGGACCATGAAGTTGGCTGTATCGTCGGTGACAAGTTGATCGTGTTCGACGCCGATACCGAGCAAGCAGAAGCGGCGTTGGCGCAACTCGAAGAGGCCTTCGATGTCACGCCGGCAATGGTCATGGGGACCGCAAAAGGTTGCCATCACTATTATCGTCGTGCTCCGGGGATCTACGCGAAGTCCGATAGCCATTCCACGGAAGAGCATCCGGAGCGCATCGACGTCAAAACGGGACGGGCGATGGTCGTTCTGGCACCGAGCACCGGCAAGGAGCTGGTCTACATGGACGTGGACCATGTCGATGATCTACCCGACGTGGGTCAGGACTTCATCGATGCCGTCTTCCACCACAACGGACGTCAGGCTCCACGGCCTCCCGAGGTCAGGCCCGCAATCAAGCCCAGCGATGACGATGATTTGATCATTGGAACGTTGGAGTCCGTCCTGGGGCAACCGGACCCCGACGAGTCATACGAGGACTGGATGTCTATCGGAATGGCGATTCATCATGAAACAGGAGGAAGCGAGGCGGGTTTCGGAGCCTGGGATCAATGGAGCAGTCGAGGAGCCAAGTATCCGGGATCGGCTGCGCTCCGAACAAAGTGGGAGTCGTTCGGCCGCTACACCGGGACGCCCGTGACAGCGGGCACCATCAACAACATCGTGGCGGAACGTGCAGAGCGGCAGGTCGCCACCGAGACGTTCCCGACGTGTGGGGCCGAGGTGTTTCAAGGGACTGACTCGCCGGAGAGGGTACCGCAAGCTCATCCTCTGGCTCGCTATAGCATGCAGGACCGAGTCGACGAACTTCGCCGTGAGGTCAGTCGACAGGTCTTCCTATTGGGCCAGGTCGCGCTGATGGCGCAGTACACGATCTTCTACGCTGCACCCAACACCGGCAAGACCTTGCTCGTTCTCAGGATGTTGATCGAGGCGATCCGGGCGAAGCGCATCGACCCACAGTGCGTCTTCTACGTGAATGTCGACGACAATCTGGAGGGTTTGACCGTGAAGGCGGAACTGGCGGCCCGGTACGGCTTTCACATGATTGCTCCCGGCTACAATGGTTTCGAATCGGCGAACCTGAAGAGCGTGATCCCGGATGTGATCGAATCCGGTCAGGCCAAGGGTACGGTCCTCATCCTCGATACGGTGAAGAAGTTTACCAACATGATGGACAAGACCAATTCGTCGAGCTTCAACACCTTGATCCGAAAATTCATCTTGAAGGGCGGGACCTGCATCGCGTTGGCCCATACCAACAAGAAAAAGAACGAACAAGGTAAATCGGTGTATGCCGGGACCAGTGACATGGTCGACGACGCCGACTGTGCTTATATTCTGGAGTTGGTATCGTTGGACGAGGACACCCAGACCAAAACGGTGGCCTTCGAGAACGAGAAACAGCGTGGACATGTCCTCGATCGAGCCGCTTACCGCTACAGCACGGTGCGAGGACAGAGCTATGCGGAGCTGCTGGACTCGGTCGAGTCCCTGGACGACGGCGATCTGGAGGCCGTCAAGGAGACCGAATCGGCCAAGGTAAGTCAGCCTGTCGTCGAAGCCATCCTCGGCTGCCTCAAGGATGGCATCGAGACCAAAATGGCCATCGTCAAAGAGGCGGCGAATCGTGCCCACGTCAGTCAGCGTGTGGTGACGCAGGTCTTGGAACTGCATACCGGGGACCATTCACCGGGGCATAAATGGAGCTGTACCGTAGGGGCACGGGGGGCAAAGATCTACCGCTTGTTGCCCGCATAGACCGCCTAGACGGCTGAGGACCGGGCCACGGACGGCCAGGTTCGCAGGATTTCAGCTTTTCAGGTTCCCAGATCCTCGGACGGGGCCTCTCCGCGTCGCACCGCCGGCCACCCGAGTCCCTCGGTCCCTCCCGGCCCCCTCAGCGCCCCAAACAGCCCCCTACGGCCAGCCCCGAGCCTGACCCCTGACGTTCCCCATGCCCCCGGAGCCGCCCTCTCAGGTGGCCGCTGTGTCGTGCGTTCGCCATCACACCCATCCATCAACCCAACGTGCCGAGTGAGATCGGCAGGAGACACCTATGCCTGTCGTAAGGTTAGATGCCGCTTTTGTGAGAACCGCAACCTGCGCCCAAGGCAAGCAAAAGACGGATTTTTATTCCGACAGCTTGCAAGGCTTCATCCTGGAGGTCAGAGCCACCGGTAACAAAACGTACTATCTGCGCTATCGTGACCCCTTCGGAAGGCTCCGAGCCCAGAAGATCGGCAGTGCTGCTGATGTCTCCTTCGAGAAGGCCCAGAAGGCTGCGATCCAGCTCAAGGCCAAGATCACCTTGGGCGAAGATCCAGGTAAGGAGAAGAAGCGCTTAAAGCAGATCCCGACCCTGGAGGAGCTGATCCGGGAGCGCTACATGCCCCACATCCAAACCGCCAAACGTAGACCGGACTTCGATGAAGGCATCATCCGTCTGCATCTCCTGCCCAAGTTCGGACGTCATCGGCTGGCGGAGATCGACGCCGAGAGTATCCAGGCCTGGCATCAACTGAAATCCGCTTCGGGATTGAGCCCAGCGTACTGCAACGCCATGGTCGGCGTGCTCAGACGGATCTTCAATCTCGCCAAGCGATGGGGCGTTCCGGGTGCGGAGGTCAATCCCACGGCCAATGTCACACTGCTGGAGGTCGACAATATCAAGGAGGTCTACCTGACAGCAGAGCAGACGGAGCGCTTGATCACGGCGGTCAACAACAGCAGCAACACCCAGCTCCGTTACATCGTGCCTCTATTGCTGCTCACCGGAGCACGCAAACGGGAACTTCTGGATGCCAAATGGGAGGACATCGATCAGGACCGCCGAGAATGGCGGATTCCCTTGACCAAGAGCGGAAAGCCCCGGAAGGTGCCCCTGTCCAAAATGGCCATCGAGGTCTTCGAGACAGTCCCCAGGTTTCCGGACTGCCCGTATGTGGTTCCGAATCCGTCGACCCTGCAACCCTTCAAATCGATCTGGGGAAGCTGGACATCCGCTCGGACGCAAGCGGGAATGCCGGGACTGCGGCTCCATGACCTACGTCACTCGTTCGCGTCCGCACTGGTCAATGCCGGACGTAGTATCTACGAGGTCCAGAAGCTGCTGGGACATGCCAAGGTGACGACGACCGAGCGCTATGCGCACTTGGCGAATCAGACCCTACTGGATGCAACGGATGCAGCAGCGCAAGTGACCGGAATCACTGTCTCCGGACATTGACACCAAGCCCGCCGACTCACGAACGCGGGCTCTTATGATCCTCTAAGAGATTCAACATGGATCAAGAAAAAGGATCACTTGGAGACCTTCGACACCCTTGAAGACCTGGAGAGGAGGATGCCGTCGAGCCTGTCCGTCGACATATATCATTAACTTAACTGCAAGTACGCCCAACGGAGACATCTGATGTCTCCGAACTTCCTTCTCACCCGTGGGATATCCGTGGGTTTACCAAGCGATGACGGACGGTTTCCAAGGATGGCCTTGGTTATCCTGGACGTGACCGAGAGGGCGACTCTAATTGTCAGTACGAGCTCCTCCAGGCCCACCCCGAAGAGACCCACCTCAGCCTCTACCGCGGCATCAACCGCATCGACGAGCACGAGATCCTCGAAACCCTCGGCGGCGGGCGCTACCGCGTCCTCTTCAACAACCTCAACAGCTTCACCAGCAGCCGCGAGCGCGCCGACGAGTTCGGGGACTACATCCTGATCGCGGAGGTGCCCCTGCCGAAGATCTTCTTCTTCAATCGGTTGTTGCCGGGGATGCTGAAGGGGGAGGATGAGTTTGTGGTGATCGGGGGGGTGTATGAGGTTTCGATTAGTACGCTTTGAGGCTTCAGCCACGACCCGGGCGTAGGCATCCCGTGGGTCAGGACTCGCAGTACTATGCGCTCCCGCTGGCCTGGATCGCGGCAGACCCCACACGCCTGTGCTAGATTTCCACCGACACGGTGCGACAGACGCGACACGGGTGACTTAGACGTGGGAAGTCGACCTGACCGGGGCACACGGATCAACTGATCCCGGCACGTTTTTTCGCAACCAGCCCCTTTTGCTGCCAAGAGGTCCCGATGCCCAGCGTTACCCTAAAGGCCCATTTCGACGGCCAGTCAATCGTTTTCGACGAGCCGTTCGAGCTTTCCAGCAACGCTCGGCTACTGGTAACAGTGGTGTCGCCTTCGATGGACGGCGATCGTGCACAGTGGTCCGACCTCGCCGGCTCCAGCCTCGCTCTTGCCTATGGGGACGACGAACCCGAGTACAGGCTGGCGGATGTGAGATATCCGTGAACGAGGGCGACGTGGCGCTGACGCCGCTTCCCCAAGCCGACGGGCGCGTGAAGAACCGCCCGACCATTGCCCTGCGGCGCATGCCGGGTTTCGGGGATTGGTTGGTTCCCTGTCGCGTCAGGGCTCAATTGCAGTCGATCGCAGCGACACCTTAGCCAGAGGGTTAGACCCATGCCCGCGCCGGCCGACGACATCACCGAGCAGCTCCAAGCCGAGATCGAGCGCACGCCCGCGCGTTACCGATCCTTGCTGCTGCGTTTGGTGCATTCCTTCCGCGAGGGGGTCGAGGCGGATGAGCCCTGGCCCAGCGCGGGCGAGTCCTTCCGCGAGGGCTGGACGGACGCGCTGGCCAGCCGCGTCAGGACGGTCGATACCCTGTGGGGCGGCATTGACGCCGATTAACCGTGGTCATCCGCTACACGGAGGCATTCAAGCGCCAGTTGGAGCGGCTCAGCCGCCGGTACCGAGGGATTCGGGCTGATGCCTCGCTGCGGGCGAGACCCCAGCGACCGCATCCCGGGCGTCGGTCATATCTTGTGCAAAATGCGTGTGAAGAACTCTGACGCTGTCCGGGGTAAGCGCGGCGGCTTTCGGATCATTTATTACCTGCATAGTGGCGATGACATTCTGTTGGTGACGATCTACTCGAAGTTCGAGCAGGCCGACATCACCGCCGCGGAGCTGCGGCGGATCCTCGCAGGATCTTAGGCGTACCGAAAGATGTGATTTCAAGACCTGCTCCGCTTTCAAAAAGCGCGCGTCGAGCTTGTCGTTTGTTATATGTTTGGTGCATGCAGGCTTTTCGATCGGCTGATGCATGACGTTATGTATCAAATCAGAGGGAAATTGAGTGGCAAGACTAAGTAGAGAATCACTGGAATTTGCAAAAAATCACATTATTAAGTTCTATGATTCTGATTTCTTTCCAAAGCCATTTGAATATGAAGCATTGTGGGCCAATTGGGACGAAGTGGTAACTCACTTAACCTGTAACGAAATTGACGGATATCCTATCGAACAGCCAAGAGTCTTTGGCTCTCCAAAGCCGAACGGAACATTTAGGGTGGTGCACCAACTAGATCCGATAAATACATTAATTTATACATCAATTGCATTTCTCATATCGGAGAAAGTAGAGGCAGCAAGAATCCCTGAAGATGAAAGGGTAGCTTGTTCATATCGGATTGGCATAGGTAAAGATAAAGGAACTTTTTTTTCAAATGGCGTAGGGTATTCAGGGTTTATTGAAAAATGCAGAGAATTGTCCGAGGAAAATTCTCACGTTCTAGTTACCGATATAACTGATTTTTACAACCAAATTTATGTTCATAGATTACAAAACGCAATTGAATATGCTGACCCTGAACTCTTTGAGTTATCAAATAACACAGAAAGATTTTTGCTAGACCTAAACGGCTCTGTTTCACAGGGGGTTCCCGTAGGTCCTGCTGCAAGTATTATTATGGCTGAGGCAGTTCTGATTGACGTAGATAATTATATAAGGGATGCTAAATTTCCTCACTCTAGGTATGTGGATGACTTCCGAGTATTCGGAAACTCAGAGGGGGATCTCCGACTATTTCTAGAAAAACTCACTAAATACCTGTATGAAAACCATCGGCTCACTCTAGCATCTGGAAAGACAGCAATCGTTCCAGTCGCAGAGTTTTGTGAAAAATATCTTAATAGTCCTGAAGAGGTGGAAAAGGCTGAAATTCATGGCGCTCTTAGCGAAATAAATTCGCCCTTAGATGCCTATGGTAGTTCATTCGAAGAGGAACCTGCGGATGAAGGAAAAGTCAGACCTACGGTCTTAACCGAACTTATGGAAAAAGTCTTATCTAGCGATAAGCTCGATTTAGGTCTGGCTCGTCATATATTGAGAAGATGTCGAAGGTATAAAATAAGAGCGATATCAAATCAAGTTTTAGATAATTTTGAGTTTCTATTTCCAGTGATAAGTGATGTTATTTTATATTTGAGCAAAGTGGCAAATGCAACGTTTGTTGAAAGGAATAAAGATAAGCTGATTTCCTTATTTCAAAATGTAATGGCCTCAGAGGTGCCATTTATAAAGGAATGGATAGAATATTATATTGCAAATGATCCAAAGCTTCTTGAGGTTCAAGAAATAAGAGAGTTGGCAATGTCTGCTGCTAGTATCAGAAATCAGGCTTCAGTAGCGAGGAATAGGAATATGCCTCACTGGGTTAGGGGGCAAAGAGCAAACATGTCCCATTTATCTCCGTGGGATAGACGCTCTTTAATTTATTCAGGATTGGTGCTATCTAAGGCAGAGCTAAACAGTTGGCTAAATTCGGTGGAAAAGAGTTCAGCCAATTTTACCGAGCAAATGACAATAAAGTGGGTGCGCTCATTGAAATGATACATAACACAGGTTTCAAAATGGACGCCAATTCCGCTGCGCTTCATTGAGATCCGAGGACAGCTTACTTAATCCCCGCGACCGCCGAACAGCAGAAGAGGGTTTATTGCCTAACACCCCCACCAGCTTCGACGCCAAACTGCGTCCTTCGCTCTCGCTCAGGCCGCAGTTTGCGCGTGCTGTGGTTGACGTTAGCCGATAAAAAAATGCCCGACAACACACGGACCGCGGATGAAGGTCGAACTAAAGCCCCAGGCAATAAAGGATCTACGCTCCCTGCAAAAGCAAGAAGCCGAGCGAATTGCTGTGAAGCTCGCCGAACTGGAAAACGGACTGACCGGAAACATCAAGCGGCTCACCAATTTCACGCCAGAGTATCGGCTCCGCGTTGGCAACTACAGAGTGCTTTTTGAGGTTGAAGAAGCTACGGTTGTTGTGTACCGCGTGATGCACCGAAAGCACGTTTACGCCAAGAGGTGATCGATGAACCTGCATCCTCAGTTTATAGGGCAGGAAGGTTCCGAAGAGTACGTTGTCCTTCCCATCGAGGAATTTCGCGCTGTCGCAGAAGCTCTCGAGGACTATCAGGATTTGCAAGATCTCCGCAGCGCCAAGGAAGCGGAGGGTACAGCGGCTTCTGCTTCGTTGGCTGATGTCGTCAATCAATTGGAGCTAGGTAATGGCTAAAGAGAGTGCGTGGTGTCACCATTTAGCTGACCCCGATCAATGGCACGACCTATTTTCTCGCACCCAAGCACGCTTGTGTCGGTCGGGAAGTGCGACATTGCTACCGCCAACGCGCCCGCGGTTCTCGTTGAAAGGTCGCGGATTCACTCCGATCCGCGCCAGTCACCCTTCTGGATCAAGGCGGTGGGGCTGCTCTGTTGGGAGTAGACACCCGGCCCCTGGCTCCTGCGAGCCCCAGAAAATCGTCGGTGCCCCACCAAGGTCCAAGTGGACCACGGAGGTGGGTGCGGGGCGGGGGCGCGGATCCCTAAAAATCCAGGCGTCCCCGCCCCGCACCCACCGGGCCGCGGATTCACAGATCGCTGGCTCGGTGCCATGTCGGCACCGTCCAACCCCGTGTTGGCTCGATGGCAGAGGCGTCTCGGTCACAAGCGTTGCTCCCTGACGATGTCGGCGGGAGATGTGCCGGCGGCCAATCAGATCTGGAGGCTGTCCGCCAACCCCGTGTCCTGGCTCACCGGCGCATCGCCCATGGCCCTTCAGGCGAAGGCCCGATTGACGTCGAAGTCGGTCCCCTCGCGCAGCATGTAGTAACAGGCCCGTGCCAGCTTGTGCGCCACCGTCTTGATGGCGACCACGCCATTGGTCTTGGCGCGCTTGCGCTGGTAGTAGCGCTTGATCGCGGGGTTGTAACGCACCGCGAAGTTGGCCGCCTCCAGATAGGCCCAGGCCAGATATTTGTTGCCGCTCTTGGTGTTGCCCCGGCCCTTGCGTTTGCCGTTGGAGAGCCGCTCGCTGCCGACGAGGCGGCTGTAGGAAGCATAATTGCCGACGCGGGCAAAGCGCTCGATCGGTCCGGTCTCCAACAGGATCGTCAACCCCAGCACCTGACCGATGCCGCTGGTGCTGAGCAGATGCCGGTACTCGGGCCGGGATCTGACCTGCGCGCAGGCCTCGCGCTCCAACAGATCGATCGCCGCCTCTTGGCCACGCATGGCCAGCAGGGTGCTTTGGACCGCCAGAGCCAGATTCGCATCCGGCAGCAGCTCGCCCACCCTCCCAGGCGTCAGGCGTCGAATCGCATTGGCGCTCAGCGAGCGCCCGCGGTTGCGCGAGAACAGGTTCTGCACCGCCAGGACGTTGGCCGTATGCTGCTGGACCAGGCGACTGCGCCGTCGCAGCAGATCGCGCACGCCACGCTGTTCCTTGGGGTAGATATAGCCCTCCGACAACAGCCCCAGGCGCAGCAGCTTGGCCAGCCAGGCGGCGTCGGAATCGTCGTCGCTGTACTTCAGCCCGCTGTACTGCACGATCGCCGCGGTGTTGGCCAAGTGCACCCGATAGCCCGCATCCATCAAGGCGTCGACCAGCCAGTACCAGTTGTACGTCGATTCCACGACCAATCCCGTGATCGCTTCGCGATACGGTGCCAAGGATTCCAGCACCAGCGCCGCGTCGTTCGCCAACCGCTTGCGATACACCACGCGGTCCTCTTCGTCCAAAAGGGCCACGACGCTATTGTTGGAATGCAGATCGATTCCGCCGTAGAGTTTCATCGTCGACTCCTCCTGCCGGGTCTCCAGCTCAGGTCTTTTCTTCTACCTTAACTGTAGGCCCACGGGCGGGGTCGGCTAGTGGTCCAGAGTGGAAATCCTGATACCGTTTCGCAGGTCAGTGCGGCATGATGCGGAACAGTTTAACTTTCCTCTGCTTTCACTTGTTCACCATGGCCCGCTGCGCTGCTGTCCCCGTCGATCTGTCCACGAAACACCGCCACCGTCTTGAAGCCATCGTGCGACAGCACCATGCGGCGCAGAGCCTGGTGATGCGTGCGCGCATCATCCTTCTGGCCGATGCGGGTGTCGGTGTGCACGAGACGGCTCGGGAGTTGGACATTGGGCGCGCAACCGTGCAGCGCTGGCGCAAACGCTGGCTTGCCGGCGAGGGGCGGGCGTTCGCCGAACGGTTGTGCGATGCGCCGCGTCCGGGGACCCCGCCGACCTACGAGCCCGAGCAGATCTGCGGGATCATCGCCTTGGCCTGCGAGCCACCGAGCGAGAGCGGACGCCCTTTCACGCATTGGACCCACGCCGCTTTGGCAACGGCGGCGCGCGAGGAGGGCATTGTCGAGAGCATCTCGCGCCACGCCGTCGGACGCTTCCTGCGTGAGGGGAAGCTCAAGCCCCACCGCACCCGCGGCTGGATCAACACCCCGCGAGACGCCGACTTTGCCACCAAATGCAGCGATGTCTGCCAGACCTATCAGCTCGCCCCCGAGCGCGCCGCCGCGGGGATCGTCACGCGCAGCATCGACGAGATGACCGGCGTGCAAGCGCTCGAGCGCGCGGCCCCAACGCAGCCGATGCGTGCCGGGCGCCCCGAGCGCACCGAGTTCGAGTACATCCGCCACGGCACCACCACCCTCATCGCCGATTTCGATGTGGCCACCGGGACGGTCGGTCACCACCTCGGCCAGACCCGGACCGAGGAAGACTACGCACAGTACCTCGCCAAGCTGTTGGCCACGCGCTCGCCCGAAACTCACTGGCATCTCGTGATGGACAACCTCAACATCCATTGCTCCGAAGCGGTCGTGCGATTGGTTGCCGAGGCCATCGGCTTCAACGGTGACCTCGGCCTCAAAGGCAAGTGCGGCATTCTCAAATCGATGGCGACGCGTGAGAAGTTCCTCCGCGACCCCAGCCACCGCATCGTCTTCCACTTCACCCCCAAGCATGCCTCTTGGCTCAACCAGATCGAGATGTGGTTCTCGATCCTCGCCCGCAAAGTCATCCGTCGCGGCAATTTCACCTCGGTGGAGGACCTGAATACGAAAATCTCCAGCTTCATCGACTTCTTCAACAAGACCATGGCCAGGCCCTTCCGATGGACCTATCAGGGCAAGCCCTTGGCGGCCTAGGCGCTCAAACGGTCTCGGGATTTCTACAGCGGACCACTAGGGTTCCTTGACGAACAACTTTCTGCGCACGTGAGTCAAATTTAGGTCGGCGCAAGTTTGGCCTGCCCCAACAGGTCATCGAGGGCCTGTTGCAGCCGACCCATGGCGGTGGCGATGGGCCGGTTGGGCGCTTTGGGACAGCCGTCGAACAACTGGGACAACCCTGGCCGCAGGATGCGGCTGTGGACCTTGGTGAAGAACAGGGCCACCCGCAGGCCCTGATCGGTGACCCGGTAGCGATGGCTCTGCGGGATCCGTTCGATGAGGCCATGCAGCCGCAGTCGGCGCAGATCGTAGGTCATGCGTCCGGGTGAGTAGTCCGCAAGCGGCAACCCCAGAGCCTGGGCCATCCAGGTGCGCATCCCGGCATGGCGGAAGCCCTCGGGCAGGGTGAGGAACAGGCACATGGCGGTGAACAGCGCCAACACCCGCGGATCGTCGAGGTGCAGTCCGGGGGCGCGTTGCCCGCCGACCACCTGCGCTTGGGTGACCTGATCGAACACCGCCTCGGCCAGCAGACAGTCCTGGCTGAGTGTCTCGACCTCGAGCAAGCGACGGTTGGCGGTAAAGCCGATGGCCCGCAGGGCGGGCAGGTTGTTCAGATTCCGTCCGATGCCGAAGTCGTGGGTGTTGTTGATCGTGGTCTCGGTGCGCAGGGCCCGGCCTTCCTTGAAGTACTGCTTGATCTTGGAGGATTTGTAGCCGACATGCAGCGAAGGGATAACCCCTTGGGTGATGACGCGGGTATGAAAGCTCCCCGGCGTGCGTTTGGTGATCCTCCGATTGAAGATCAGGCTGACCTTCTCGGGCCGTCCCAGGTCGAGGTTCTCGCGGATGACCTCCTCGAATAGATGGCGCCCGGACAGCGGCCGGTCGAACACCTGCGTGCGGGCGAACTCCGCCTGCAGGATGGATAGTTGGAAAGTGTAGCCGGCGGCATGGTCTTCCGCCGTGAAGGGATCCGGGAGCCGTCCCAACCACTTGGCCACCAGCGCGGCGATCGTCTCCTCGTTCAGGTCATCGAGGATGCGTTGCGCGCGGGCCGGATCGGCGCAGGCGAGCAGCCCGTTGTCCAGGGCCCCGAAGGGGATTCCCGCCTTGGCCAACTGGCGTTTGACGTACTCATGACCGTTGAGACAGACCCGCGCGGTGTAGGGAAAGTAGGAGCAGAACTTGATGAACAGAGGGCCGAAGTCCGCATCGACCAAATAAAAGTAGTAATGGTTGCACATCACCGTCCCGCGGGTGAACCAAGGGTACGGCTGGCCGGTGTGGGCGCTGATCTTCTTGATCATGCGGAAGCTGGCAAACCGCTCCTGGGCCTTGCCGATGTACAGGACACCCTCGGGTTGAGCGAAGTCGCGGAGCCGCTCGCGGGTGACGTCGTCTTTGCGCTGTCCCTTGGCGAAGGGCACGATCTCAACACCCTCGCGTTGCGCAAACCGATCGATCGCCTTGACGAAGGCGTGGCTGATCGGGGCCATCAGCACCGTGGAGGCGACCTTGGCACCGCGATGGACCTTGAAGAAGTTGGCCACCCCGCCGCCGGTCTGCAGCCGCGGTTGATACAGGTTCAGATACAACCGGTCGATTCCTTCGAGATCCAGCGTGACCCGATCGTTCAGCAACTCACCGACGCTTTGGACTAACATGATGGCAGGCCCCGGTTGACATCTTGGCCACGCGCCACACGCCGCTCCGTGCGGCTACCAACGGAAGTTTAGCCTTCCGTCGCTCAACCGGGGCCGCCCGACACCGGAGCTCGCCCCATGGCTCGTCGGTCTGAGGCGAAGCCTCGCTAGATGCTTATCAGGTCTTGTTTTCCAGCATCGCTGCGTGAGATCTGTGGGGGCACCTAATTAGAAAGGAACATCAGCCATGTGCCGAATCCACGATTTGGGGCGGGGGCCGGAAGCCGTCGCCGCCACCAGCAGGCGGGTCGGCAGCGCCACCGCCGCCAAAATCCCAATTATCACCACCACGATCATGAGTGCAATCAAGGTAAAGTCCTGTGGATGCTTTTTCATGGATCTTATCCATTGCAGTCGAATGAATGAATCGGGAGTCGTCTCCCGGAGACGGGAGCGGTCTTGGTCAACCGCTCTATCGGCTCTCCGTCAAAGACCGGACCAACGTCGCCCACCCGATTCAACGCATTGATCGCAATGCCTATTCCGGCTTCACCCCCAACACCCCAGCCGGCCTGTCACACCTACCGACTGTGACAACCCGCCCCTGTCACACCTGACCACCGTGCCAACGGCAGCATATTGAAGAGCACCGCAAGTGCTACTAAAGTAGGACTCGAAACCGACAGGAGACCCAACATGCAGCAAACCCTACGCAAAGCCGGCGGCTCACTCGTGATGACCGTACCCAAAGCATTCATCGACCAAAACCGCCTCCACGACGGCTCCCAAGTCGCACTCCACCTGCGCGGCAACACCCTCACCATCGAAGCCCCCAGCCGTCCACGCTACAAACTCGCTGACCTGCTCGCCGAAATGCCCGACGGACTGCCGCGCGTTGAAGGCTGGGACGACATGCCCTCGGTCGGACTGGAGCGCGACTGATGGCCTATCGCCCCAATCGCGGCGACATCGTGCATCTGGACTTCGACCCCTCATCGGGCCGCGAAATGAAAGGCCCACACTTCGGCCTCGTCGTTAGCGGCAAGCTCTTCAACCAGCACGGACTGGCCATGATCTGCCCAATCTCACAGGGCACCGCCGCCGCCGCACGCACCCACGGAACCGTCGTCACACTCATCGGAGCCGGAACCGACACCCAGGGTGCTATCCATTGTCATCAGCTCAAATCACTCGACTGGCGCACCCGCCAGGCACGCTTCAAAGAGACAGTCCCTCAGTCCATCTTCGATGAAGTTCAGGCCAGACTCGAGGCAATTTTGTTCGACTGAGCCGGAAAGGGACATTAGGGTCAGGTCTTGTAATCCAGCGGCATTAGGGTCAGGTCTTGTAATCCTGCATTCTTGGTCTAAGCTGTCTTCATGGCTAGACCACTCCGAATCGAGCTCGCCGGCGGGTTGTATCACGTCACTTCGCGCGGCGATCGCCGCGAGGCGATCTATCGCGACGATGAGGACCGGGCGGCCTGGCTGGCGGTGTTTGCGGAGGCCTGCGCACGCTTCAATTGGCGCTGTCATGCCTACTGCCAGATGACCAATCACTATCATGTCGTGGTGGAGACCGCGGAGGGGAATCTGTCGAAGGGAATGCGGCAGCTCAACGGTGTCTTCACCCAACGGGTCAATCGTCGTCACGGCCTGGTCGGACACCTGTTTCAGGGCCGCTTCAAGGGCATCCTCGTCGAGCGCGATACCTATCTGCTTGAGCTGGTGCGTTACGTCGTCCTTAATCCGGTGCGGGCCGGCATGGTGGCCGATGCGGGTGATTGGGTCTGGAGCAGCTATCCCGCCATGCTGGGGCGGGTGCCGGCGCCGCCCTGGTTGGAGACCGACTGGGTGCTCGGTCAGTTCGGGCCCGCGCGTGCCGCGGCGCAAGCCGCCTACGCGGACTTCGTCGCCGAGGGGGTCGGACGGTCGAGCGTGTGGGATGGACTGCGGTGCCAGGTCTTCCTCGGCACCGACGGCTTCGTCGAGCGCCACCGGGCTTTGGCGAGCGATCCGCAGCGTTTGCGCGAGGTCCCGCGTGCCCAGCGCCGCGGGCTCGCGAAGCCGCTGTCGGCGTTCGGCGATCAGTCCGCGACGCCGCGCGAGGCGATGGCGCGGGCATTCGCGAGCGGCGCTTATACGATGCAGGAGATCGCCGAGCATTTCGGCGTGCACTACTCGACCGTCAGTCGCGCCGTGCGCCGGTTCGAGCGCGCCGCCGCCGGATCGGCCGCGCCGGAGTCGAGCCATCGGAGAGGTGATTTCACGACCTGACCAGAAAATCCACGAAAGCCCGTTCGAAGAAGCCCGCCCGAGCGGGCTTTTTTGTGTTCCGATTCAGATCTATAGTCATCCGAGGCGAGAGAAGCCAGCGACGATCAGGGGAACAGCCACCATGACGAACGCAACAAGGTACGAAGAAGACGTGGTCGCTTGGGCGTCCGAACAAGCAAGACTGCTGCGCGAAAGACGGTTCGACCTTTTGGATATTGCCCATCTGGCCGAGGAGATCGAAGACGTGGGAAAGAGTGAGCAGCGAGAGCTGACGAACCGCATGGCACTGCTCTTGGCTCACCTGCTGAAGTGGCAGATGCAGCCCGGTCGCCGCGGAGCCAGCTGGCAGATCACCATCAGAAACCAACGGCGAGGAATCCTGCGTAGACTCCAAGAGACCCCAAGCCTGCTTCCAAAGCTCGACGACCCCGACTGGTGGGCGGGCGTTTGGGACGACGCGACGGCGCAAGCCGCGCAGGAGACCGGACTCTCGGATTTCCCCGAGACATGCCTCTGGACACCGAATCAGATTCTCGATCCCGCTTGGTCACCCGAGTAGGCGAGACCAGCCGACGCCGGCGGCGGACCGACATGTCCAGACAAGGGGTCTTGTCATGCAACATGTTGGCGTTCGGTGCGGCAACCCCGGTGGGATGCGGGTACGCCAATCGTCAGGCCCTCGGGTCAGCCGCGCTGCACGCTGCTCCATGCAGATCTTGTGGATGCCGAACGCGCTCTCCGCGATGGTCACGGTGGTCAAGGCGATTTCGGCGTCGAAACGGATCCGCCAATCAGCCGCCGGCTGGATTGTCGGGCGCGCTAGCCCCCGGGATGCACCTTGCTCCGCTTTGCGATCGTGTCCGCCATCAGACCGATCAGCCCGCCGCCGGCTCCGATCCACATCCAGAGCGGGAGGCCGACCACGCCTGCGGGGGCGACGATCGTGGCTGCCTCATTCCCGGTCGCGACGAGGGTCGCAACGATTGCACCTACGCCCAGTCGAGCTGTCCAGGAGCGCGCGTCCCAGAGGATGTGCTTCACGGCCAAGGAGACCACCTTGAGGAGTGGCCATGCAGCCTTGCGATCGCGGGTCAGCGCCAGCATGGCCGCCGCCTTCTTGAAACCGCGCAAGGTCCCGTAGCGAATGGTGCCGATGCCGCGCGCCCAGGCTAGGAGCAGCTGCTGCTCGGCAGGGGGAAGACGCCGTACCGCTTTCACGATGGCGGGGTCGGACGCGGTTTCCTGCACTTCGGACACTGGTTTCTCCTTATCGCGTTGCCGAGTCCGACCGGACCGATGAGGTGCCGTGGTCAGGGCCTCGGGTGTGCGCGGATTCTAATCCGATTGTGCTCCCCGTTCACGCCGCGCCGCGGTCGAGGGTTTGCTCGAGGATGCGGCCCAACTCGGGTAGACAGGACCCGCAGTTGGTGCCGGCCTGCAGGCAGGTGCCGATGGCCTCTGCGGACCGCAGGCCCTCGCTGCGGATTGCCTGCTCGATGCGCGTGCGGCCGACGTTGAAACAGGCGCAGACGGTCTCGCCGGCGTCGACCTGCCCGCGTGGCGGTCGACCGGCGAGCAGACCGGTGCGGGCGCGGGTGTCGAGCTGCGCGGCGCCGAAGAGCTCACCGAGCCAGCGGCTGCTCGGCAGGTTCGGGGTCGGGGCGATAAAGAGACAGGCGGCGAGGCGTCCGTCGAGGATACGGGCGCCGCGATATCGGCCGTGCGCGACGTCGGCGAAGTCCAGCCATTCGCCGTCCGCGCCGAAGAGGTCTCGCGCCCGGTCGGCCCAGTCCGCGATGGGCTCGCGGCCCGCGATCTCGGTACGCCAGAAGCCCTGCTGCCGGATGGCGACCCAGTAGTCGGGCTGCGCGCCGGTGGCGGCCCGGGTTATGCCGTCGGGGAGGAGCAGCCGCTCGCGACTCAGCGCAATGCCGTACCAAGCCGCTCGGAAGAGGCTGACCTGCACCGGCGTGTGCTTGAACTCGGGCTGTCCGGAGACGGGATCCGTCACCGGATTGACCAGCGCATCGGCGCGCGCTTGGCGGGCCAGCGTGTCGCTCCAATGCATGGGGACAAAGACGGAGCCGGGGCGCTGATCGGCATCCACCTCGATGCGCGCCAGCATCCGACCCCATCGGCTCGTCAGCTCGGCGATACCGCCCCGACTGAGCCCGTGCGCGGCGGCGTCGACCGGGCGGATCTGCACGAAGGGCTCGGCGATGTGGCTGCTCAGGCGTGGCGCCAGACCGGTGCGGGTCATGGTGTGCCACTGGTCGCGAATGCGGCCGGTGTTGAGCACGAGCGGATAGTCGTCGTCCGGCGCGGTGGCGGGCGGACGCGGTGTGATTGCGATGAAGCGTGCCTTGCCGTTCGGGGTGTAAAAGCGTCCGTCGGCGAACAGACGTGCGGCTTCGCGTCCTGCCGGGAGCGGCCATTGGACCGGGGTGAGTCGGTCGTAGTCGGTCGCCGCAAGATCGGCCAGGGCGCCGATGTCGAAATCGCGTCGTCCGTCGTTCTCGAACGCGGACAGTGCTGCATGCTCGCGGAAGACCTCGGCCGCCGAGCGATAGGGGAAGGCATCGGCGAACCCCATGCGGCGCGCCACCTCGGCGAGGATCCACCAGTCCGGACGCGCCTCGCCGGGCGGATCGAGGAAGGCGCGCTGACGCGAGATGCAGCGCTCCGAGTTGGTGACGGTGCCTTCTTTTTCGCCCCATCCCGCGGCGGGCAAGAGCACGTCCGCGCAGCGGGCGGTGTCGGTGTCGGCGAAGAGGTCCGAGCAGATGACGAGCTCGCAGGCCCGCAGCGCGGCACGGACCCGATCGGCGTCGGGCATGCTCACGGCCGGGTTGGTCGCCATCACCCAGATCGCCTTGATCTTGCCTTCTTCCACCGCCCGCAGCATCTCGACCGCCTTGAGGCCCGGCGCGCGGGCGATGCCGTCGGCTTGCCAAAAGCGCCCGACCCGATCGATGTCCTCGGGTGCGAAGTCCATGTGCGCGGCGAGCTGATTGGCCAATCCGCCGACCTCGCGTCCGCCCATCGCATTGGGTTGTCCGGTGATGGAGAAGGGCCCCATGCCGGGTCGACCGATGCGTCCGGTCGCCAAATGGCAATTGATGATGGCGTTGACCTTGTCGGTGCCGAACGACCATTGATTGACGCCTTGGCTGTAGAGCGTCACCACCCGTTCGGTACGGGCAAAGCGCCGGTAAAAATCGGCCAGTTCGGACTCGGGAAGACCGCAGGCCGCGGCGACGCGCGGCACCGAGCCGGCCGACTCGCGTGCTGTGGTGAAGGCGGCGGCGAAGCCCTCGGTGTGCGACTCCAAAAAGGTCCAGTCGAGCGCGTCTTCGCGTCTGAGCCAGTTGAGCAGACCATTGAAGAGGACGGTATCGGTGCCGGGCGCGATCGGCAGGTGCAGGTCGGCGATCTCGCAGCTCGCCGTGCGGCGCGGGTCGATCACGACGATCTGCCGGTCCGGATTGGCCTGCTTGGCCTGTTTGATCCGCTGATAGACCACCGGGTGGCACCAGGCGGTGTTGGAGCCCACCAGGACGATGAGCTCGGCGGCCTCAAGATCCGCATAGTCGCAGGGTACGGTGTCGGCACCCAAGGCGCGCTTGTAGCCGGCGACGCTCGAGGCCATGCAGAGCCGCGAGTTGGTATCGATGTTCGCGCCGCCGATGAAGCCCTTCATCAGTTTGTTGGCGACATAGTAGTCCTCGGTCAGGAGCTGACCCGAGACATAGAAGGCGACCGCTTCCGGTCCGTGCTCGGCGACGATCTCGCCGAGACGACCGGCGACCCGATCAAGCGCCTGATCCCAGCTCACCCGCTCGTCCGCGATCCTCGGATGGAGGAGTCGCCCGGCGGTCCCGAGCGTCTCGCCCAAGGCCGCGCCCTTCGAGCAGAGACGACCGAGGTTCGCCGGGTGATCCGGATCACCGCGCACTGAAACCGTTCCGTCGGCCTGCGGCATGACGAGCACCCCGCAGCCCACGCCGCAATAGGGACAGGTTGTCTTGGTCGGTTCGGTCATCGTCCTGTCTCCGTGATCATCGCGGCTCCGCGAGGGCGTCAGTAGCGGGTATCGAATTTCCGGCAATCGCCGAAGAACGGATGAGCGGCGACTGGCCGCCGCTAAACCGCGTCCAGAGCGGGGTGTTCATTTTCGAGTGTGTTCGACGTTTGGCGTATCCACAATCTTTAGCGGGAACGCGGTTTAAAACGCATCTATTTTTCATCTCTTAAACCGCGCCGGCTCCAGCGCTAGTCAAGTCCGCCAAGACCGAATCCCATCCAAAAACATCGCATACTGCGCAGCGCGCGGTTTAATTGGGTTCTGTGCAGACGAAGACCCGTCCCGCCTCGACCCGTGTCGCGTAGGCGGGCGCACAGCCCTCGTCCGGCCCCTTTGCTTCGCCGCTCGCCAGATCGAGACACCAATTGTGCAGGGGACAGACGATGTTTCGCCCGTAAAGGATCCCCTCCGATAAGGGCCCCCCGCGATGCGGGCAACGATTGAGTAAGGCGAACACCTCGTCCGCCGCGGTCCTGAAGACGGCGATATCACCCTGTTCGCGTTTGAGCACCCGCGCACCTTGGCGAGGGATCTCATCGAGCGTACCCACTTCAAGCCAAGTCATGTCGTCAACGACAGCAGTCATTGTGTAGCCTCACGTTGTTGCGGTGTTTGGAAGCAGCCTCCAACCTCCGCAGCTTGCCTTTAACCCTTAGCCTTTAACCCTTAGCCTTTAACCCTTGACCTGTAACCTTCACCCATTCACCTGCTTCAAAGCCGTGAACTCATGCGCCTCGGCGCCGGCCGCGCGTTCCTTCCAGGGATCGACCTGGGCCTGCGCTTGCGACTCCAGGAAGCGTTTGTAGAAGGCGCGGCGTCCGATCTCGTCCTCGACGATGCGTTTCTTGATGTAGGCGAGGCCGACCCGCTCGACCCACGGCGCGGTGCGCTCCAGATAGCGTGCCTCTTCGCGATAGAGCTGCATGAAGGCGCCGCAGTATTCCTTGACCTGCTCGGGTGTGGTGACCCGGCAGAGGACATCGGTCGCGCGGACCTTCACGCCGCCGTTGCCGCCGATGTGCAGCTCCCAGCCGGATTCGATGGCGACGACGCCGAAGTCCTTGATGGTGGCCTCCGCACAGTTGCGCGGGCAGCCCGAGACGGCGAGCTTGAACTTGTGCGGTGTCCAGGAGCCCCAGGTGAGCTCCTCCAGCTCGATGCCCATCTTGGTCGAGTCCTGCACGCCGAATCGGCACCACTGGGATCCCACACAGGTTTTGACCGTGCGCATCGATTTGCCGTAGGCGTGGCCCGAGACGAAACCGGCGTCGGTCAGGTCTTTCCAGATGTGCGGCAGCTGCTCTTTGGTCAGGCCCAGAAGATCGATGCGTTGGCCACCCGTGATCTTGACCGAGCGCACGGCATACTTTTCGGCCGCCTCGGCGATGGCGCGCAGCTGAGCCGGCGAGGTCTCGCCGCCGAAGATGCGCGGGATGACCGAATAGGTCCCGTCCTTCTGGATGTTGGCGTGGACACGCTCGTTGACGAAGCGCGACTGGCTGTCGTCGATCGCCTCCGCCGGCCAGGTGGAGATGAGGTAATAGTTGAGCGCGGGCCGGCAGACGTGGCAGCCGTCGGGACGGCGCCAGTCGAGCTTCTCGAAGCAGTCGCTCAGGCTCGTGAGGTGTTGCTCGCGGATTGCCGCGCGGACCTGATCATGGCTGTAGTCGGTGCATGTGCAGATGGGTTTGGCCTCGGGGGTGGAGTAGTCGCTCCCGAGCGTGCTCGCCAGGATCTGCTCCACCAGACCGGTGCAGGACCCGCACGAGGCCGCCGCCTTGGTGTGCAGCTTCACGTCTTCGAGCGTGAAGAGACCCTTGCTCGTGATCGCTTTGACGATCTCGCCCTTGCACACGCCGTTGCAGTCGCAGACCTGCATCTCGTCGGTCATGAGCGCGGCTTGGGTCTGACCGCCGTGGCCGGAGTCCCCGAGATGGGCCTGCCCGAAGAGGAGATCCTCGCGTATCTCCGAGATGTCGGTCCCTTCGCGCATCAACTGGAAGAACCAGGCCCCGTCGATCGTGTCCCCGTAGAGCACTGCGCCGGCGAGCCGGTTCTCTCGGATCACCAGCTTCTTGTAGATGCCCGCGCCCGGATCCTGGAAGAGGATCTCCTCGCAGCCGTCCCCGCCCTGATACTGACCGGCCGAGAAGAGATCGATGCCGGTGACCTTGAGCTTGGTCGAGGTCACGGAGCCATGGTAGCGCCCGTAGCCGAGCTTGGCGAGATGATTGGCGCAGACCTTGGCCTGCTCGAAGAGCGGCGCGACCAAGCCGTAGCAGTGGCCGCGGTGCTGCACGCACTCGCCGATCGCGTAGATGCGGGCGTCGTAGGTCAACATGGTGTCGTCGACCACGATTCCGCGCTCGCAATGGATCCCGGCGTTCTGGGCGAGCGCCATGTTCGGGCGGATGCCGACCGCCATCACCACCAGATCGGTCGCGATCTCGCTGCCGTCGGCGAAGCGGACCGATTCGACCCGGTCGCGACCTTGGATCGCCGCGGTTTGGGCCTCCATGAGAAAGGTCAGCCCGCGTTGCTCCAACGACGCCTTCAGGAGCGCCGCGGCAGGCTTATCGAGCTGCCGCTCCATCAGGGTGTCGAGCAGGTGCACGACGGTCACCTCCATGCCCTGCTGCTGCAACCCGTAAGCGGCCTCGAGTCCGAGCAGTCCGCCGCCGATGACGATGGCGCGCTTGAAGCCGCGCGCGGTCTCGATCATCGCCTCGACATCCGCGATGTCGCGGTAGCCCAGGACGCCCGGCAGATCGGCCCCGGGTACCGGGATGATGAAGGGGTTGGACCCGGTCGCCAGGACCAGCCGGTCGTACGGCACCTCCAGACCGGAGCGGCTGCGCACCAGCCGCTTGCGGCGGTCGATGTGCTCGACCGGATCGCCGGTGTGGAGTGTGATCCCATGCTCCGCGTACCAGTCGCGGCTGTTTAAGATGATCTCGTCGATCGTCTTCTCCCCGGAGAGCACCGGCGAGAGGAGGATGCGGTTGTAGTTCGGATGCGGCTCGGCGCCGAAGACCGTGATCTCGTAGAGGTCCGGCTCCAGCTTCAGCAGCTCCTCGATGGTGCGCATCCCGGCCATGCCGTTGCCCACCAGGACCAAGCGTTCTTTGTTCATCGTGTTTGGTTCTCCGCGTCGGGAATCCGTGTGTCGGGGCGCATTGCCGCCGGCCTCAGAGCGTCGCCGTCTCGGCCGGGCCGCCGTTCGCCGCCGCCAGCGCCTCGAGCGAGCAGGCGCGCTGCTGAACATCGAAACCGGCGATGTACCCGACCGGATCGGCGGGATCGAAGGTCGATCCGTCGAAGAAGCGATCCGGCCCCATCGCCAACGGGATGGTGGCCTCTTCGAGCATCCAGCCGCGCGCGTGCAGACCCTCGCGCTTGTGGTCGAGGGCGGGGGAGGCGAGACCCAGGGCATCGGCCGCCTCGCGATAGAGGTCCGGCCGATAGACCTCCGCAGCGACGGCGGCCAGGTCGAGCGGCTTCTCGATCTGGCCCCAACGCACCATCTGGGTCAGGAACCAGAGCGCGTGGGAGCGCCAGGGATAGGTCGCCGCGAAGCGGAAGAAGACGTTGAAATCGGGCATCGCGACCGGTGCCTCGTCGAGCGCATAGCGGAAGGTGCCGGTCATGGACTGACGCACGATCTCGACCGGCGCGTTGATATAGCGACTCGGCGCGATCAGCTCGGCGACGCTCGGGCGATTCTCGGGCGCATCGGTCCAGCGCGCCGCGTCCAACAGGGCCATGAGCAGGGCGCGGTGTGTATTCGGATACTGCTCGGCCCACTCGAGATTGACCCCGAAGACCTTCTCGGGGTTGTTGTTCCAGAGCTCGTAGTTGGTGATGAGGACACGCCCCAGACCCTCGGCGACGGCGACCGAATTCCAAGGCTCGCCGACACAGAAGCCGTCGATGTTGCCGGCGCGCAGCTGGGTCACCATCTGCGGCGGCGGGACCACCAGCAGCCGCACGTCGGTGTCCGGATCGATCCCGGCGGCGCCCATCCAATAGCGCAGCTCGTAAGCATGGGTCGAAACCGGGAAGACCACCGCAAAGGTCAACGGCTTGCCGCCTTGGGCACGCCGCTCCTCGATCACCTGCCTCAAGGCCACCGCCGAGTAAGGCCGATGGTTCATGGCGCCCGGATCCAGCTCGCGCATCCGCTCGTAGAGCGCCTGCGAGACCGTGATGGCGTTGCCGTTCAGATCCAGGCTCAGCGCCGTGACGGTCGGTTTTTCGACCGGACCGATGCCGAGCGTGCTCGCGATCGGCATGGGTGCGAGCATGTGGGCGCCATCCAGGATGCCGATGCTGACCTTGTCGCGGACGTTGGCCCACGAGGTCTCCTTGGAGAGCTCCACGTCCAGGCCGTACTTCTCGAAGAAGCCGCGCTCTTTGGCGATGACCAGCGGCGCGCAGTCCGTCAGCGGGATAAAGCCGAGCGTCAGGCGTGTCTTTTCCAGTCCGTCGCGCCCGCCGGCGTGGGCGCTGCGTCTGAGCCAATCGGGGATGATGCTCATGGATGTGTGCTCCCTTAACCGTTCGCCGCGAGGCGCAGTGTCGGACGCTCGCGCGCCGCCCGGGCGGACTGCCCGACCGCGGGCGCGTGGCGCTCGTGGAGGAACTTCACGACCTCGGCGCGGTAGTGGTGATAGGTCGGATCCTCGGCGAGCGCCAGTCGGTCGCGGGGGCGCAGCAGATCGACCTCCAGGATCCGCCCGACGGTCGCTGAAGGACCGTTGGTCATCATCACGATGCGGTCGGAGAGCAGCACGGCCTCGTCGACGTCGTGGGTGATCAGGATGACGGTGTTGTTGAGCCGTGCCTGAATCTCCAGCAGCGAGTCCTGCATGTGAGTGCGCGTGAGCGAGTCCAGCGCGCCGAAAGGCTCGTCCATCAACAGGACCTTAGGCTCCATGGCCAGTGCGCGGGCGATGCCGACGCGCTGTTTCATCCCGCCCGAGATCTCTGCGGGGCGGCGCTCCAACGCATGGCCCATATGCACCAGATCCAGGTTGTGCAGGGTCCACTCATGCCGTTCCTTGCGGCTCTTGCTGCGGCCGAACACCTGGTCGACGGCCAGGCGGACGTTGTCGTAGACGCTCAGCCAGGGCAGCAGGGAGTGCTGCTGAAAGACGACGGCGCGGTCCGGCCCCGGCGACTTCACCTCGCGCTCTTCAAGGAGCACGCCGCCGACGCTCGCTTCGAGCAGCCCGGCGACGATGTTCAGCACGGTCGATTTGCCGCAGCCCGAATGGCCGATAAGCGAGACGACCTCGCCCTGGGCGATGTCGAGCTTGATGTCCTTCAGGACCTCGAGCGGTCCCTTCGGCGTCGGGAAGGTGATCCCGACCCGATCGATGCTCAGATAGGCAGACATGTCTTGGATCCTCGTGCGACGGTCGTGGGGGCGGAGCAATCGGCAGGTCTTGTCATCGCAGCACCGCCGTCTTGTCCCAGGAGACGCGGCGCTGGAGCATCAGCATGCCGCGGTCGAGCGCGAAGCCGATGAAGCCGATCACGAGCACGGCGACCATGATCCGCGCCAGCGAGTTGGAGCTGCCGTTTTGGAACTCGTCCCAGACGAACTTCCCGAGGCCGGGGTTCTGGGCCAACATCTCCGCGGCGATCAGCACCATCCAGCCGATCCCGAGGCTCAGCCGCAGACCCGTGAAGATCATCGGCAAGGCCGAGGGCAGGATGATCTTGACCGTTTGCTTGAACCAAGACAGCCGCAGAACGCGGCTGACGTTCATCAGGTCACGATCGACCGTCGCGACCCCGACGGTCGTGTTGATCACCGTGGGCCAGAGACAGCACAGGGTCACCGTCATCGCCGAGATGATGAACGACTTGGCAAGGAGCGGGTCGTCGGTCACATAGACGGCGCTGACGATGATGGTGACAAGCGGCAGCCAGGCGAGCGGCGAGACCGGTTTGAAGATCTGGATCAAGGGGTTGACCGCCGCATAGACCGCCGCGCTCATCCCGCAGAGGATGCCGAGCGGGATCGCGATCAAGGATGCGAGCAGGAAGCCGACCATGACCGTCACCAGACTGGTCCAGATCTGGCTGAAGAAGGTCGGCGCACCCGTGTAGCCGCGGGCTCGGATCTTGGCGATCTCCTCATCCGAGGCACCCCTTGCGATGGCACGTTCAGCGCGCTGCTCGACGCGTTCGTCGAAGGCGGCCTCGCGGGCGCGCTCCTCGCGGTGCTCATCCCAGAGCGCTACGGATTGGGCCCAGACCTGAGTCGGCCCGGGCAACTGGCCGAGCGAGGTCTGGATCTGCGAGGCCGCGGCAGCCCAAAGCATCAGAAAGAGGCCGATCCCGACCGCAGGCAGCAACAGATGGCGGGTCAAGCCGCCGGCGGCGCGCTCGGCACCGTCTCCGGCGAGCCAGTCCATAGCCCGCGCGAGCCAGGGCAAGTCGTAGGTCTTCGCGGTGACGTCGATGTTCGACATGGTGTTCTCCGGATTCGATGGGCTCGCGTCCGGCTTGGGGCTCTCCCGTCGCCGGACGCTTCAGGCCGTGCGTTACAACTGCTTGTCGCCCTTCAGCCCGATCGAGAACTGCTCCAGATAGGCGTTCGGACGGGTGCCGTCGTAGTCGATGCCGTCGATGAATCCGGTCTGTGTCGGTTTGAATCCGGTCTCGGTGTCGAAGTCCGGGAAGTCGGACGCCTCCATCAGACCGTCGGCGATCAATGATTCGGCAGCCAGGCGGTAGAGATCGGGCCGATAGACCTGCTTGGCCGTCTCCATGTACCAGTCGTCGGACTTGGGCTCGGCGATCTGACCCCAGCGGCGCATCTGGGTGAGATACCAGACGGCATCCGAGTAGTAGGGGTAGCTCGCGTTGTGGCGGAAGAAGACGTTGAAGTCCGGGACATCGCGGCTGTCGCCCTTCTCGTACTCGAAGGTGCCGGTCATGGAGGCGGCGATCACCGCCTCGTCCGCGCCGACATAGTTCGGCCGCGAGAGGATCTTGACCGCCTCGGCGCGGTTGGCATTGTCGTTCTCGTCGAGCCACTTGGCGGCCCGAAGCATCGCCTTGACGATCCGCACGGCCGTGTTGGGGTTGGCCTCGACGAACGCGGCGGTCATGCCGAAAACCTTCTCGGGGTTGTACGGCCAGATCTCATGGTCGGTGATCACGGGGACGCCGATCCCCATGAAGACCGCCTGCTGGTTCCAGGGCTCGCCGACGCAGTAGCCGTCGATGGTGCCGGACTCCATGGTGGCGGGCATCTGCGGGGGCGGGGTCACCGAGAGCAACACGTCGGCGTCGATCTGCCCGTCGGTGTCGTTCTTATGGGGTGCGTAGTAGCCGGGGTTCAGCCCGCCGGCGGCGAGCCAGTAGCGCAGCTCGTAGTTGTGTGTCGAGACCGGGAAGACCATGCCCATCTTGAAGGGTTTGCCCGCGGCCTTGAAGCTCTCCACGACGGGCTTGAGCGCATCGGCCTTGATCGGATGCTCCGGACGGCCGTCGGCCATCTTCGGCACGTGCGGCTTCATCTGCTCCCACACGGCGTTCGAGACGGTGATGGCGTTCCCGTTCAGATCCATGCTGAGCGGTGTGACGATCGGCGCTTCGGTCCCGAAGCCGATGGTCGCGGCCAAGGGCTGGCCGGCCAGCATGTGGGCGCCGTCGAGCTGGCCGTCGATGACGCGATCGAGCAGCACCTTCCAATTGGCCTGGGCCTCCAGAGTGACGAAGAGGTCTTCGTCCTCGAAAAAGCCCTTCTCGTAGGCGATAGCGAGCGGCGCCATATCGGTGAGCTTGATGAAGCCGAGCTTGAGATCCTCTTTCTCGGGCGGGCCGAGCGCCTCCGCCGATGCGCGGGCCGCCAGGCTCAGCATGAGCGCGGCGATGCCGGCCGCGGCAAGGCGCGTCGGCAGGACGCCGCGGGTCTGATGTTCGGGTCTGTCTTGATTGCGCATGTTGACCTCTGTCGGTAGCAAGGCATGAAACGGAAACCGGAAAACGAAAAAAGGCGTCCACCAAGCAACGCTGAGCGCTGCACGATGGACGCCTTTGTCCGGTGGCACGGCCGCCATGACCATGCCGAAACTGTTTTTGGATCCGACGACCGGGTGTCGCGACCGCACGTGGGCCCACTCGGTCGAAACGAGACGTCGCTGTTGCCTACAGGCTCCGAGGGACGTCGTCTGTCTGGATCACGATCTTCCGATCCGCCCGCCGTTGGGTGATCGTCAGTGATGTTACGCAGAATCGATGCCAAAACGCCAGGAGGCCGTTGCATCGATCAATTCGAAAGTTCGAGCTAATTGATTTAAAAAAGAGTTTTGCTGGCTGGTCGAGTAAGGTTGTCGTCAGCACCGGCGATTCAATAGACGCGTGTTGCCGTTCAGGACCGGCCATCCTCGGTGCAGAGCGCCCTCCCGCGCACCAAAACGAACGGCCCAAAGCGCTGCTCCGATGACTTCTGTCTCACGCAGCGCAAGAATTCCATATTTTATCAATGATTTAAACCGCGTAACGCCGACGCGTCAGGCGCCCGCAAGGCCGAAACCAAATCCCGAAGTACCCCGGCACCCCCCTAAACGCGGTTTAAGGCTCGAACAACTCGGACGCCGAAATCACGCTTTCGGCAATCTCGGCCAACCTCTTGTTCTTACGCATCGCCAGCCGCCGCATCGCCTGGAAGGCCGCGTCCTCTGACAACCCCTGCTGCTTCATGATGATTCCCTTGGCACGCTCGATGAGCTTGCGCTCCGCCAGCTTGCCTCGAGTCTCGAGAAGCTCCTTCTCAAGTGCCTGAAACTGGCTGAAACGCGCCATCGCCGCCTCGACGATGGGGCGGACGCGCCGCCGCTCGATTCCGTCGACGACATAGGCGCTGACACCGGCCTCGATCGCGCGTCGGATGCTCTCGTTGGCGTCGTCCTGCGTGAACATCACCATGGGGCGAGGTTGATGCGCCTGAACGGTGCGGAGGTTCTCCAGGGTATCCCGGCTCGGCGAGTCGATATCGATCAGCACCACGTCAGGCGCGAAACGCACCACCGCACTCAGGAGCCCCTCGTCCGGATCCACACAGGCCACCACGTCGAACCCCTCCGCACTCAAGGCCGGTCCGAGCACCTCGCGCCGGTCAGGACGCGCGTCCACAAGCATGATTCGGATCGACATCGGGGACTACTCCGAGAAAAAACCAACACTCGAGCGACCGTTGGCCTAGAGATCAGCAGATGCAAACAACGAGCCAGACTCAACTCGGCTCGGCGAAGCCTTGGCAGGCTCGGATCATTCGCTGGCGATTCTTGATGAGAATCAAGGTTTCTCGTCAGCTGCGGCGCTAGCGTCCGGACAGTCAAAACCAAACCGAGCCCGGAAACCCACCGATGAATCTCTCAGGCATCCTGGTCGTCGTCCCGCCCGCCCGAGTCGAGGACGCAACGCGAGCGCTCAATGTGTTGCCCGGCGTCGAGGTCCATCACGTGGAGCCTGCGACCGGGCGGATCGTGGTCGTACAGGAGGCCGAGACGGTCGAAGGGGAGGTCGCCGCACTCTGCCGCATCAAGGCATTACCCGGCGTGATGCTGGCCGAGATGGTCTACCACGTCTTCGACGAAACACCGCCGGAACGGGATGCGATCCCTGCGGAGATGGCCGAATCCTAAACCGCATCCTTACCCGACTTGAGCGGGTGAGCGATCAAGAAATAGAACGAGATCGAGGAGGAATGATGGAGCTTAGCCGCCGTACCTTTTTGAAATCTGGCGTTGCAGCCGCGACGGCCATTTCCGTCGGAATCCCGATCAGCCGCATCGCCGCCGTGGCGGCGGCCGAGACCGAGCAGGACTGGCGCTGGGATAAAGGCGTCTGCCGCTTCTGCGGCGTGGGTTGCGGGATCATGATCGCGACCCAAGACGGCAAGATCGTCGCGACCAAGGGCGATCCAGACGCCCCGGTCAATCGCGGTCTGAACTGTGTGAAGGGTTATTTCAACGGCAAGATCCTCTACGGCAAGGATCGCCTGACGCAGCCCTTGATGCGGATGACCGACGGCCGGTTCGACAAGAAGGGCAAGTTCACGCCGGTGACCTGGGATCAGGCCTTCGACGAGATGGCGATCCAGTTCAAGAAGGCCTACGAGGAAAAAGGTCCGACCGGGATCGGCGTCATCGGCTCCGGCCAATGGTTGATCCAGGAAGGCTATGCGATGACCAAGCTGATGAAGGCCGGTTTTCGCAGCAACAACATCGATCCGAATGCGCGCAATTGCATGGCCTCGGCGGTGGCGGCATTCATGCAGGTCTTCGGCATCGACGAGCCGCCCGGCAACTACGACGACATCGAATACACGGATACGGCCGTTGCCTGGGGCGCGAATATGGCCGAGGCCCATCCGGTCCTCTGGCAACGTGTGATCGACCGCCGCCTAAGTCATCCCGAGATGAAGGTCGTCAATATCACGACCTTTCGAAACATGACATCGGAAGGATCGGATCTCGAGATCATCATCAAACCGAACACCGACACGGCACTGCTGAACTACCTTGCGCGCGAGATCATCCAACGCGATGCCGTGAATCAAGCCTTCGTCGATGCGCACTGTGTCTTTTGCGCCGGGCCCACAGACATCGGTTACGGGATGCGTGCGACCGATAAGTTCGCGTTCGAAGCCGAGAAGGATATCCAGGCGCGCGAGGTCGAGGTGACACTGACGCGGGACGAGGCGATCGGGCTCGGACTGGATCCCGAGCAGGTGCACACGATCGCACAGAGCAATACCGCGACCGCGGGAAAACACTGGCTGGTCGGCTTCGATGACTTCAAGACCGGGGTCGAGCCCTATACCCTGGATTTTGTCGCCGAGCTGGCCAAGGGCGACTCCGAAGAATCTTTGGATGCCTTCAAGGCCAAGCTCGTGCGTCTGGCGGATCTCTACGCCGACCCGAAGCGCAAGCTGGTCAGTTTCTGGACCATGGGCTTCAATCAGCATGTGCGCGGAACCTGGGTCAACGAGCAGATCTACAGTGTGCATCTCTTGTTGGGGAAGATCGCCGAGCCCGGCAACAGCCCCTTCTCCCTGACCGGCCAGCCCTCCGCCTGCGGCACCGCGCGCGAGGTCGGCACCTTCAGTCACCGTTTGCCGGCCGACATGGTCGTGAACATCCCCAAGCATCGAGACATCACCGAGCAGACTTGGAAGCTGCCGCCCAAGACGCTCAACCCGAAACCCGGGAGCCACATCACCAAGATCATGCGTGATCTGGAAGACGGCTCCATCTCGTGGATCTGGGTGCAGGTCAATAATCCGTTCCAGCATGTCGCCAATGCCAACCATTGGCTGAAGGCGGCACGCGAGCAGGACAACTTCATCGTCGTCTCCGATGCCTATCCGAGCATCTCGGCCAAGGTCGCCGATCTGATCCTGCCCGTCGCCATGATCTTCGAGAAATGGGGCGGCTACGGTAACGCCGAGCGACGCACGCAGGTCTGGCGCGAGCAGGTGCCGCCGCCCGGGGACGCGCGCAGTGATCTGTGGCAGATCCTCGAGTTTTCCAAACGTCTTACCCTGGCGGAGGTCTGGAAGGAGCAGGCCATTCCCGGTCTCGAGGACGAGGGATTCGAAGAGGGAAAACTCCCCGACGTGATGTCGGCGGCGCAGGAGATGGGTTATCGACCCGAGATGACCTTATATGAAGCGCTCTTCGAGACACCGGAGAACAAGGCGTTTGCCTGGCCCGATCCGGTCGCCAAAGGACACGACAATCACACGGTCAAGCATCTCGGTGTGGATTGGTTTGTGGAAAAGGCGCTGTTCGAAGAGTACGCCGCCTTCGGGCGCGGTCATCACCACGACCTCGCGCCCTTCGATGTCTATTATCAAGACGATGTGCGGGGGCTGCGGTGGCCCGTCGTCGACGGTAAAGAGACGCCGTGGCGCTTCAACGCCAAATACGACCCCTATGTGAAGAACGGGGAGATCGAGTTCTACGGCGGCGCGATGAAGGAGCTGGTGACCGGTAATTTGACGGGTCCAACGACGCAGGAGAAGACCAAATTCCCCGGCAAGGCGAAGATCTTCTTCAGACCCTATGCCGCGCCGGTCGAATCACCCGACGGAAACTACGACCTCTGGCTCTGCACCGGGCGACTGCTCGAACACTGGCATACCGGCACCATGACGCGACGCGTCCCCGAGCTGCATCGGGCCATGCCGGCGGCGGTCCTGGACATGAACGAGAAGGATGCCGAGGAGCGCGGTCTGAAAAGTCAGGATGCGGTCTGGATCGAGTCCCGGCGTGGCAAGATCAAGGCGGTGATCGAGACGACAGGCCGAAATCGTCCGCCGCGAGGCTATAGCTTCATGGCCTTCTTCGACGAATCGGTGTTCGTCAATAAGCTCTGTATCGACGCCACCTGTCCGATCTCCAAGGAGGAGGATTTCAAGAAGACCGCGATCAAGATCTATAAGGTGTAGGTCGGCCTCCTCGGCTTCTTCGACGGTGCTCGGGTGCGATGTACGCATCCGAGCGAGCCGAGCGCTTTCATCACGTCCGGCGACTCACCGACCATGACAACGCGGCGCGGTTTTATACAGAAGAGCATCCAGGGCGCAGCCGTCGCCACGAGCGGCGGTATGCTCTGGTCGTATCTCGTCATTCAGAACGCCCGCGCCGAGCCATTGGCCCTGCGTCCGCCCGGTGCGCTTCCGGATGCGGACTTCAATGCGCTCTGCATCAAATGCGGACGTTGCGCCGTCGCCTGTCCATACGACACCTTGAAGCTCGCTGCCTTGGCCGACCGCGCTCCGCTGGGCACACCCTATTTCGAGCCGCGGGAGATCCCTTGCTACCTGTGTCACGACATTCCCTGCAAGGTGGCTTGCCCGACCGGTGCGCTCTCACCGACCCTCGACGAGGTGATGGATTCGCGGATGGGTCTTGCCTTTATCGACACCGAACACTGTCTCTCCTGGCAAGGCTTGCGTTGCGAGATCTGCTATCGGGTCTGCCCGCTCCGGGACAAGGCCATTCATGTCGAAACCCGACGGCGTGAGTTGAGCAAGCACGCGATGCTTCTGCCCATGGTCCTCAGCGAAGGCTGCACGGGCTGCGGCATCTGCGAAAACGCCTGTCCGACTGAGATCGCGGCCATCAAGGTGCTTCCCGCCGAGTTGATTCAAGGCAAGATCGGCGACCACTTCAGGATGGGATGGAAGCAGGCAGAAGGCGCGATGTCCGGTCCCGATGCAGGCGAAACCCGGAAGGGACGACTGGATTCCGCACCGGAGCAGGGTCAGGTGCCCGGGCTGGATTATCTGAATCAGGCGGAGTTTTAGATGGCGAGGAATCGGCAGGCAACGCCGGCCTTGCCCGTCACTGCGGCGATCGCGGCGCGTGGCGCAGAGCGCCACGGGGCATGCGTGACACCGCAGAGCAGGTGTCATGAGCTAGAGCCACTGAAGCGCCGGCGCAGGGCTAGATGGACTTCGCTCGCGCTCGTCCACCCTAACCGCCGGTCTTTCGAGCACTGCCGCAAAACGCGCTACCAGATTCGCCGCGACGCGCCTACGTTTCTCGTGACACCGCTCCGGCGGTGTCATGCATCCCTTGGCGCTCCGCGCCACGCCTCGGTCCTGCAATCCGATGATTAAGGCCACGACAACTCGCCTCTGGAGTTGGCGCTATTTGATTCTGCGTCGGATCGTTCAGATCGGCGTCTTGCTGCTGTTCTTCGGGACGCTGCACTGGGGCTGGTCCTTGTTCGGTCTCCCCGTGTTGAGCGGAAACCTCAGTGCATCCGAGGTCCTCGGTCAAGTGACGCTCGCCGATCCATTCGCAACGCTCCAGATCCTGCTGACCGGACACGTCCTTCAATCCGAGGTGCTCTTGGGTGCAGCGCTGGTCTTGGGCGTTTTCCTCATCTTAGGGGGAAGGGTCTGGTGCTCTTGGGTCTGTCCGGTAAATCCGGTCACCGACTTCGCGGGCTTTCTGCATCGCAAGACCTGGCGCAAGAACCTCTTCGCGCTTCCACGTCACCTGCGTTACACGGTGCTGGCACTCGCACTCCTGCTGTCGGTCTTGATCGGGCTACCGGCATTTGAATGGGTCAGCCCGATCGGTGCCATGCATCGGGAGATGATCTTCGGCTTGGGGTTGGGCTGGACCGCATTGGTCGGTCTCTTTTTATTCGACTGGCTTGTCGTGAAGCACGGTTGGTGCGGCCACCTCTGTCCACTCGGCGCCTTCTATTCGGCGGTCGGGCGCTATACGGCCCAGGTCAGGGTCAAATTCGATCAAGCCAGCTGCAACGGTTGCGGGAAATGCCAAGCGATCTGCCCGGAGCCGCAGGTCTTGAACCTCAAAAGGCTCGCGCAGGATGGTCAGGTCCTTTCGGGGGAATGTACGAATTGCGCGCGTTGTATCCCGATCTGCCCGGAGGAGAGCCTGGCATTCGGTTGGCGCTTAAGCACGCCGGTTTCCGGCTCCGCTCCGGTGCGGCATCCGCTCATCACGAAGGAGGATCACCCATGACCATGCTTCCCCGTTCCATCACGCTCGTCGTCGGGGTCGTTCTGGCCGGCAGCTTTGCCCTTGCACAAGACCTGTCTTGGATCGACGACGATCTTGGCGGGACCGTCTTCGATTCCCCCGACCCGGTGAGCTTCGAGTATCTTTCGATCGATCCCGAGGATGCCGACTCGACCCTGCCGACCGCGTTCGAGGATGCGCCGCCCTTGATCCCGCACAGCATCGAGGAATCCGGCCTGATTACGCTGAAGAACAACAAGTGCCTGAAATGTCACCACGACCAGGATCTCTGGGATCAGGACAAGGACGCGGACGAACCCTCCCCGATGCCGGAGAGTCATTACGTGAGCCTGCGCAGCGATCCGGGTACGGTCGAGAAAAAGATCATCGGGACTCGCTATTTCTGTACCCAGTGCCATGTCCCGCAGACCGAGGCGAATCTGCTGGTCGGAAATGATTTCGACGCGCCTTGACCGCACCCCGGCGTGCCTCGCCGACGGGGCACATCCCGATCCGACGCGCTAAACTCACGGGACCTTCATCAGCGTGCGCACCTGCTGCGCTCGCGGACGATGACTGCACGTTGTCCTTTGTGTCGGAGAGAAACGGGAGATCGGTCGATGAATCAGATGGATCGGGTGGCAATACTGCGCAGCTCGGTGCTCGGCACCGAGCTGGACGAGACGGAAGCGTCGATTCTGGCGGAGCGCATGGGGCTCGTCAGGCTGACCAACGGTGAATTACTGGTGTCGGAGGACGAGCAGCGGCGCACCTTGTTTCTGTTGGCGGAGGGGCGTCTGTGCGTGTGCAAGACGGTCGGCGGGGTCGAGGAGTCTCTGTATCGGATGCGGCCGGGCGAATGTGCCGGCACCCGCGCCTTCGTCGACGGCTCCGCCCGCAAGGCGGCCTTGCGATCGGAGGACGAGAGCAGCGTGCTGACCCTGGAGCCCGATGATTTCGAGGCATTGGTCGAGACCCATCCGCGGTTGGTCTACAAGGTCATGCGCGCGATCTTCCGCATCACCCACACGAACCTGATGCGGGTCAACCTCGAGCGCAACGAGCTCGCGAACTACATGCACAAGACCGGCGGGCGCTATTGATTCAGGTCCTCATCGTCGACGATGACCGGGACATCCGGGATCTTGTCGCGCACGAGGTCCGTCAACAGGGTTGGGACGTTCTGCAGGCCGGCAGCGACTCGGAGCTGACTGAGCTGTTGCGGCAGCACACGCCCGACATCATCCTGCTCGACATCCGCCTGCCCGATCAGGATGGCTTGACGATCGCGCGTCGCCTGCGCGCGGCCTCGACGATCCCGATCATCATGCTCACCGGCATGGGCTCGGACGTAGACCGGATCGTCGGGCTGGAGATCGGCGCCGACGACTATGTGGTCAAGCCATTCAATCCGCGCGAGTTGATCGCACGTATCAAGGCCGTGCTGCGACGCACATCCGCAGGTGCGACGATGCCCGCGCAGACTCCATCCACCCGGCACGATTGCAGGCATTTCGCCGGCTGGATGCTGGACCTCTCCGCGCGTCTCTTGACCGACCCGGACGGCAACCCGGTGTCCCTGACCAATGCCGAGTTTCTACTGCTCGAGGCCTTCCTCGATGCACCGCGCCGGGTCTTAAGCCGCGAGCATCTCCTCGAGCGCACCCATGCGTTCGAGGCCGATGTGTTCGACCGTACCATCGACGTCCTCATCATGCGCCTGCGCCGTAAGATCGAGTCCAACAGCCACGCCCCGCGGCTGATCCGAACCGAGCGCGGAGCAGGCTATGTCTTCGATGCCGATGTGGAGCAGACGGGGCAGCGCATTCCTGTTCCTGATTAGAAAGAATCGTCCGGCAGGCTCACGGAATAAGCCACCGATCGGCGCAGACTGCTCCCTGATCCACCATCGGACGGAGCCTTACGTGGCCATGAATCGAACCCGCTGGTCTCCGGCTGCCCCAACGGGGCTCACCACGCGAGCCCGGGGCAACGCCCCGGGAGCACGACTGAGTTTACTCGCTATCGAGCGCCTGCCGGATCGCGTGCGCCAGATGCGCCCGACCGACCGGCTTGCGCAGCAGCTCGGCGGATGGGTCCTTGATTTCGCGGGCCTCGCCGGACGTAAACACGATCGCCAGGTCGGGCCGGCGCGAGCGCGCCTCGCGGGCCAGGGTGACCCCGTCCCAAGGTGCCGGCATCGCGATATCCGTGTAGAGCAGGCGGATCGCGGGCTCGTGCTCCAGCAGATCCAAGGCCGTCGAGCCGTCGCCGGCGGTCAGGACGCGATAACCGAGACCGCGGAGGTAATCGGCCGTGGTCGCCAGCACATCCACGTCGTCCTCGACCGCCAGCACGCACTCGCCGTGGCCCTGCGGTGGATTCGCGTCCCGGGCGGGTTCTGCGATGTGCTCGGATACGGTCGCTGACGGCTCGGCGACCGGAAGCCGTATGCGCACGGTCGTGCCTTCCCCGACGCGGCTTTCGATCCGCATCTCGCCCCCGGACTGGCGGGCGAAGCCATACACCATGCTGAGCCCGAGTCCGCTGCCCTTGCCGGGTGCCTTGGTGGTGAAGAAGGGCTCGCAGACGCGCTCGAGGACGTCCGCGGGGATGCCGCGACCCGTATCCGCGACCGCGACCTCGACGGCATCGTCACCGGCAGCTGCGGTCGTGACGCTGATCCGACCGTCGCCGTCCAAGGCATCGCGGGCGTTGATGACCAGATTCATGAGCGCGTTCTCGAGCTGTCCGGGGTCGACCCGCACCGGGGGCAGGTCCGGCGCGAGCACGGCACGCAGCTCGTGACCCTCCGCGACGCTCACCTCGAGCAGATCCAGCATCCCGCCGACCAAAGCGTTGATGTCCACGACCTCGGGCGCGAGTCGTTGGCGCCGGGAGAAGGCGAGCAATCGCTCCACCTGGCGCACCGCGCGATCCGTCGCACCCATCGCTCGCTGCCAACGCTCGCGAAGTATGGTGTCCTCTCCCGGCTTCGGCTCGAGGTAGATCAGATTGCCGAGGATGGCGGCGAGGATGTTGTTGAAGTCATGGGCGATACCGCCGGTGAGCTGCCCGACCAGCTCCATCTTCTGGGCCTGGCGCAGCTGCCCCTCCACCGTCTCCATGCGAAAGGCGTTGTCCTTGAAGACGTTGAAGACCCGGGCCAGGTCGCCGATCTCGTCGCGCCGATCCATCGCCGGTACCCGGGCATCGCGCTCGCCGCCGGCGAGGCGTTGCATCGCACGGGTGACCGCACGCAGGTTCAGGCTGATGTCGCGTACCAGGAACCGGTAGGAGATGAGCGTCGCGAGCAGCACCACCGCGATGCTGACGGCGACGAAGATCAGTGTATTGGTCAGCAGGGTGTCGCCCATGGCGTCCGCGGCCCGGGCGATGGTCTCGCTGGCCGAGTGCACCAGTGCATCCACTCGCGTCTTGAGCGCTGCGGCGATACCGCGGCTCGCGGTCACCAGGGACTCCGCGCCCTCGATGGTCGCGATCTCCTGCTCGCGCAGTCGGAAGATGCCGTCGGTGCGAAGTTGGACCTCCAGGTCGGCGATCGCCTGTGCCAGCTCCGGGCGCAGTCCCGACGGAATCCTCGGGAGCAGGTCCGTGAGCTGACCGCGGGTGCGCTCGAAGGAGCCACGGAACACCCGTACCTGGTCGAGGCTCGGCGATTCGGCCGCGAGCAGCAGGTCGCTGAAGGCCGAGCCCGCCAACCGCTCAGCATCCAACAGGGGTCCCTGGGCACCGGCCGCGCGGCGAAAGAGTCCCGGGTCGACGTCCGTATCCCGTCCCACGACATCGCTCACCAGCAGGATCGACGGCCCCAGGATCTGCTGCACGCGCTCGCGCAGGGCCAGCAGTCGATCGCGTTGGTTTTGCAGGGCGACACCCAGGGTTGCCTGTTGCTCCAGCGTCAGGGCCAGATCACGCAGGTTCGCCGCCAGCTCGGGTGCCAGCCGGGCGATGTCCGCGACCCCGTCGCTGCCGGCCGGATGCAGGTCGCGCAGCCGCTCGGTCTCGCTGGCCAGGGAGCGCAGGTCACGGTTGATCAGAGCGGTCTGGCGTTGACGCGCCTCGGCGTCCTTCGCGGCCAGCAGCGCAGGCGCGCGATCCTCCAGCCGCTCGCCGACACGCGCCAGCACCAAGGCCGCGTTGGACGCCGGCAGCTCGCGCTCCATGACCGTCGCCACCCCGGCACGGGCTTCCAGCAGCGCCATCAGGGCGATGGCGCTCGCGAGCGTGATCGCCAGGGCCGCGAGGCCCAGGATCAGCAGCAGACGTGCTTGGATGCCGGAGAACATCGCGGTGGGTGCAGGGCGTGAAAAAACAGAGAAAAAGGGCTGGATAGGGGAGCGCTGATATCCCGGGATCGCCGACGTGCAGTCGGCTTCTTGCGCTCGCCGGGCGACCAGCGGATCGAGCTCAACTCGATGATTCCGTGTCCCTCACCCGATCCAATCCTCCAGGGCCAGCAGTGGGACGCGGGAAAACTCATCCGTGTTGTGGGTGACGAGAACCAATCCCCGCGCACGTGCGATCGCGGCGATCTGCAGGTCATATGGCCCGATCGGCGTCCCTTTCTTGGCGAGGTAGGCGCGAATATCCCCGAAATACTGCGCAGCGTTGCTGGTGAACGGCAGACTGGGCAACCAGGAAAGCAGAATCAGCAGGCGTTGGCGGTTTTCATCGGGCCGGGCGCTTTTGGCGACACCAAACCAAAGCTCCGCCTCGACAGGGACGCATATCCGCAGCTCGGCGAGGCCGGCCTCGCGTACCCGGGTTACGACGTTCGCATTGTTCTTCATCAAAGCGATGACTGTGTTGGTATCGAGCAGGTAAGCCATTAGTCCAGTGAATCCCGCGGCGCATCGATGCCAAGGTCGGCATCGTCGATGTCGTCCGGGAAGTCATTGCCGAGGGTGCCGGCGACGGCGGCCAAGAAGGATTCGGTTTCCTTGGATGAGCGCGTCTGCAGAACCTGTTCCTTCCCGCAGCGATTCTCCAATTGCTGAATAAAGGCCAGGGCTTCCCGAGCAGCGGATTCCGGCAGCCTCAGGCTGTGCTCGTAAATGGCTTCCGGTAATGTCGGCATCGTTGGCTTCCTCCTCCGCCGTCGTGCGCTAAATGTTCAGTCTACGGTCGTTTTCGATTTCAGTCGATCGAATGGCTGCAGCTCGATCATTCATGGTGAATCCCTCGCCGAAGCCACCGCCAACCATCTGTAGTCTACTGCAACGCTCCCGGTCAACAAGGGATCGGGGTAGGGCAGATCCCTTCCGACCGGGGCCGCCCCGGCGAAGCCCCCCCGGCTGTATCAATCGTGCTTCTCAGACAACCCCATCGCCTCCCGATAATGTCGGCGCTGGCTGTTGCGACCCAGGCGGTCGGTGAGGGCCTCCCAGTCCGCGGCGGCGGCGCGAAGTCCCTCCTCGGGTGTTGCGCTGCCGGTCATGACGCGGTCGAGCTGGTCTTCGAGGGCGGCGATGTAGGCGCGATAGCCGGGCAGGCGCAGGTCGCGCGCGATCTGAGGTGCGGAGAGGCTGGCGCGCAGCACGCCCAGATAGTCGTTCGCCTGACGGTCTCCGAGGAGGCGCCGCCAGGGTGCCGGGTCGTCGAGGTGCGAGAGACGGTAGGGGTTGATGCCGGAGCTGCCGTCGAGCATGTCGCGGGCGCTGTGCTCCGGACTTGCGTACCAGGCCAAATAGGCCCATACCCGCTCGTGCTCGGCGCTGGCCGCGGGCACCAAGGCGATCCAGCCGCCGAAGGCCAGGAAGCTGACCGAGCGGACGGCCGGCAGTGTCTCCCAGGCGCCGCTCGCGGGGTTCCAGATCTCGCGACTGCCGGGCAGAACGAAGAAGCCGACATCGCCGGCAATGGCGGATGGCCTGGCCGTGCCGCCTTGCCCCCCGTCCAGCGCACCGGCCAACACGCCGGTATCGGCCCAGTCGATATTCATCGCGGCCCGTCCTGCGGCGAAACGGGTGCGTACGGCCTCGCTGTCCAGACTGTCCGCATCGGCTGGACCGAATCGGCGCAGCTCCAGCATCTCATTCAATGCATGCACCCAGCCGGGATTGTCGATGGCCGGAACCATGGTGTCCGGGTCGAAGAACATAGCGCCCGGATGGTCCGGGTGATTGGTGTAGGCCGCGGCGTGGCTGAAGAGTGTCCAGATCCGCTGTCCGTCGCGGGCATAGGCCTCGAGCGTGCCGGCGAGCACGCTGCCGTCGGCGCCTTGTCGACCGCTGAAGAAGGCTGCGATGTCGCGGTACTCGGTCCAGGTCTGCGGCGGCTGCAAGGGCCGACCGTGCTCCTCGACGAAGGCGGCACCGGCCGACGGGTCATCGAAGAGATCCCGGCGATAGGCGCCCATGTGCAGATCACCATCTATAGTGAGAGCCATCCAGCGGTTGTTCCATCGCATCAAAGCGTCGCGATAGAGCGGAAGGATGTCGCCGACGATCGGTCCGGCGATGATCCGCTCCGGGACCGGCGACAGATAGGGTGCGAAATCCGGCAGCCACGCCGAGGGGATCAGGAGTGCATCGAAGGGCAAGTGACCGGTGACGAAACCGAGCATGATCCGCTCGTAGAGGTCCGCGAAGGGGACCCGAGTCACCTCCACCACGGTTCCGGTCGCGGCCTCGAAGTCCCGCCCGTGCCGCTCGGCCGGACCGCCGATGGCAGTGGTGTCGCGGGTGAGGATGTGCAGGCTCGGCCTGCCCCCGGTCTGTCCGGCGCGCTGATCGCCGTCGGCACCCGTCGCCCGCAGCGCGAACGACGGCACGGCGAATATGACAAAGATGACAAAAAGGCCATGGAGTCGTGTCATCGTTCGTTCATCCCGCAGGGTTGTGATACGTCGCAGGCCAAGCGCTCGATCGAAGCGTATCGGACGGCCCCGTCGATGACGAACCCCGACCCTACGAGAGGACAAAGATGAATACCACCAACACCCGTGTAGGTCTCGCAGCCCTGACGATCGCCATCATCGCAGCCAATGCGGCGCTGGCCGAAGACGGCAACGTGGGAGACGAAGTACCTCTGCCGCCGAGTAGCCCTTCGGACGCCTCGGGCGGTTGGTTGAACGGCGACTATCTCACCGGCGATTGGGGCGGCAAGCGCACCGAGCTCGCGGCCAACGGCTTCGACTTTTTTGCCTACTACAACGCCATCGTCGCGAGCAACGTCGGCGGTGGCATCCAGCAGGGCACGGCCTTGGCCGGCGATCTCTACATGGGGATGACGGTCGATCTGGGCAAAGCGGCCGGTTTGAACGGCTGGACCTTCAATCTCAGCGGCATCGACCGGGCCGGCGCGAGTATCGACGAGGACGTAGGCGGCATCTACAGCGTCATGCAGCTCGTCGGCGGCCAAACCTATTTTCTCTACAACCTCAGCCTGGAAAAGACTTGGGCCGACGGACAGTACGCCCTCAAGTTCGGCCGCATTACGGCGACAGACGATTTCGCCGGATCGCCATTTTACGGATATTACCTCTCCAACAGCTTCAACGGCCAGATCCGGGCCGTGCTGCTCGACGGCGTCATGACATCCTATCCGTTCGCCGTTTGGGGCACGCGCTTCCAATACGCACCGACCGACGACTTCCGAGCCAAGATCGGCGTCTACCAGCTGACGGAGAAGATGTGGGATCCAGATCTGCACGGTACGGATTTCACTTTTCGCTCCAGCGACGGTGTGTCGATCATGGCACAGCTGGAATGGGATTGGCGCTGGGGCTCCAAGCCCGGTCACTTCGGTCTGGGTCTGAACAACGTCTATTTCGACATGCCCGATTTTAATTCGGACTCCACCACGGATACCTTCATCCGCTATTACGCCCAACTGGATCAGCAGGTCACACAGGAGCGCGCAGGCTCCGATCAAGGGCTTTATCTCTTCGGCACACTTGCCTATACCAACCAGCAGCAGCCGGCGCTTGTCCCATTCCAGACCAGCTTCGGCGCCCAGTATGTCGGCCCCTTCGCCGGCCGTCATCAAGACCGCCTCATCTTCGGTACCACCTTCGGCAAGCTGAGCGATGACTATGCCGCCGAGCAGGAATCACTCGGCAACGGTGACCCGGACTACGAATGGGTCTTGGAGCTGGGCTATCGCATCCAGCTGACCAAATTCGCCTATATCCAGCCCGATATTCAGTACATCGTTCAGCCGGGCGGGACGGGCGATATACCGGATGCGACGGTGATCGGGATGCAGTTCGGGGTTTCGCTATAGGTCGGCTGTCAGCGATCAGCCGTCAGCTATCAGCCTTCAGCCGCGTTGGTCCCCGCCCGGAAGCGAAACAGGCGATCGTCGCGAAGCGGCGAAAGCCCGGGATCGACGACTTGCAGTCGTCTTCTTACTCGGTCCTGACGGCCAGCGGGGTCGAGTCCAACTCGACTATCCCGGGAACCGCACTAAATGTGCTTTGGCCGGACCGACGAGCGAGGCCCGACCGCCGGCAAAAGATCCGACGGCCTCGTTCGTCACTCGGGGCACGGCGGCACTTGGCGCAGAGCGCCAGGGGCATGCGTGACACCGCGGAGCGGATGTCACGAGTTCTTGAAAGCCGCCGGCCTCCGGCTCTGATCGGTTTCCGATCTCCCGAAAGGACTCGACCATGAGGCTGGAGCCAGAACGCAGGAGGCAGGTGGCAGCCGGCTCCTAAAACAACACTGAGGAGGACCGACATGATCTCTTTAGACCTCTCCGCGGTGCGTCTCGGCGCCACCGCAATCGACAAGACCGACGCCATCCGTCAGGTCGGCCGGATCCTGGTCGATGCGGGTTACATCGAGCCGGGCTATATCGACAGCCTGCTGGCGCGTGAGCGCGTGGCCAACACCTTTCTCGGCAACGGCATCGCCATCCCTCATGGCGTGCCCAAGGACCGCGGGATGATCAAGAAGACCGGCGTCGCCGTGCTGCAGGTGCCGGAGGGCGTTGAGTGGAATCCGGGCGACCGCGTGCATCTGGTGGTCGGCATCGCGGCCAAGTCCGACGAGCATCTCCAGATCCTGACCAACCTGACCGATGTCCTCGGCGACGCGGCCGAGGCCGCACGGCTCGCCCGAACCACCAGCCCGGCGGATATCGCGCAACGGCTATCGAGCGGAACCGCCCCGGGCGCACCGACGACGGAACCGCTGCCGGATGATCTTCCGAATCACTTCGATGCCGTCATCACCTCCCCGCATGGCCTGCATGCGCGTCCGGCGACGGCACTGGTCGATATCGCCAAGGGCTTCGGCGCGACCATTCGGGTGCGTCACGGCGACCGTGCGGGGGACGCCAAGAGCCTGATCGCGCTCCTGAACCTCGGGATCGAGTCCGGCGCGACCATCCGCGTCATGGCCGAGGGCGCCGACGCGGATGCCGCGCTCGCCGCGCTGCGCGAGGCCATCGACACGGGGCTGGAGGAAGAAGAGGAGACCGCAGGCGCGGCCGGCACCGCCGATCTGCCCCGGATCGACTGGGAAGGCCCGAGTGTCGCCGCCGTGGCCGCTTCGCCCGGGTTGGCGCTTGGCCCGGTCCGGCAATATCAACGCGGCAAGATCGTGGTGGCTGCGACCGCCCGAGATCCCGCCGCCGAGCTGACACGTCTGGAGCGCGCTATCGAGGCCGCGAAACGCGAGCTAGCCGAGCTCTACGAGGAGGTCAAGGCCCGCGCAGGCGCCGGCAAGGCCGCCATCTTCCGCGCCCATGCCGAGTTCCTGGCGGATCAGGGTCTGATCGACCGTGCCAAGGCGCTGATTCGCGAGGACGCGCGCTCCGCCGGCTATGCCTGGGAGCAGAGTATCGGCGAGCAGGCCAAGACTCTGGCCGCGCAGCAGGACGCGCTCCTCGCCGCCCGCGCACTGGACCTGCGCGACGTGGGTCGGCGCGTGCTGCGCATGCTGGCGGAGCGCATCGAGGACGAGCCGAACCTGCCGGATACGCCGGTGATCCTCATCGCCGACGACCTGAGCCCGTCCGATACCGCCCGTCTGGATCCGGCCCTGGTGCTTGGTATCTGCACCGCCGCCGGCGGGCCGACCTCCCACACCGCCATCATCGCCCGCTCACTCGGCATCCCGGCCGTGGTCGGTGCCGGTGACTCGGTGCTCGACATCGCCGACGGCAGCCCGATCGTGTTGGACGGCAACAGCGGCACCCTGGTGCTGATCCCGACCGACGCGGATCGGGCCAACGCCGAGCGTGCGCGCGCCGACTTGGCGACCCAGCGCGAGGCCGAACGTCGCGCCTGCTACCAGCCCGCCATCACGACCGACGGGGCACGCATCGAGGTGGTTGCCAACATCGCCGCACCCGCGGAGGCCGGTCGAGCGGTTGAGGCGGGCGGGGAGGGCGTCGGCCTGCTGCGCACCGAGTTCCTCTTCCTGGGTCGCGATCAGGCCCCGAGCGAGGACGAGCAGGCCGCGGCCTACACCGAGATGGTCCGCGCCTTGAACGGCCTGCCCATCATCATCCGCACCCTGGACATCGGCGGCGACAAGGCCGTGCCCTACATGTCCATGCCGGCGGAGGAGAACCCCTTCCTCGGCGAGCGCGGCATCCGGCTCTGTCTGAACCGCCCCGAGCTGTTCCGCACCCAGCTGCGGGCCATCTTCCGCGCCGCTGCGCATGGCCCGGTACGCATCATGTACCCCATGATCTCGACCCTGGAGGAGCTCAAGCGCGCCAAGTCCCTGACCGAGGAGGTCCGTCTGGAGCTCGGCGCTGATCCGGTCGAGATCGGCATCATGATCGAGGTCCCCTCCGCGGTAATGATGGCCGAGGAGCTGGCCGCCGAGGCGGACTTCTTCTCGATCGGCTCCAACGATCTCACCCAGTATTGCTTGGCGGTGGACCGGATGCACCCGCTGCTGTCGCGTCAAGCCGACGGTCTGCATCCGGCCGTACTTCGCATGATCGATGCGACCGTGCGCGCCGCCGACAAGGCCGGGATCTGGGTCGGGGTCTGCGGCGGCATCGCCGGCGACCCGCGCGGCGTGGTCATCCTGACCGGTCTTGGCGTGCGCGAGCTCTCGGTGAGCATCCCGAGCATCGCGGCGGTCAAGGCGCAGATCCGCGGCCTCTCGATGGAGCAGGCGCGTGCCCTTGCCCGACGCGCCCTGGCCTGCCCCACCTCCGCCGCCGTGCGCGGACTGCGCTGATGGAGACCCGGACCATGACCAACAGCACCAAGATCGCCACGCTCAGCCTGAACCCGGCCATCGACCAGACCGCGCGGGTGCCGGAGTTCACCGCCGGACGCGTCAACCGCGTCGAGCAGGAGCAGTCGGATGCCGGCGGCAAAGGGGTCAACGTCGCCTCCTTCCTGGCCGATTTCGGCCCGCGGGTTGCTGCGACGGGGCTGCTCGGCGCCGCCAACGCCGAGCCCTTTGTCGCGCTCTTTGCCCGCAAGGGGATCGAGGACCGCTTCGTACGGTTGCCCGGACGCACCCGCGTCAACGTCAAGATCGTCGACCCCATCCTGGACCAGGTCACCGACATCAACTTTCCCGGCCTGGAGCCGCACCCGGATGATCTGCTGCGTCTGACCGAGACGATCGACAGCCTCTGTGCGGACACCGACTGGTTCGTGCTCTCGGGCAGCGTCCCGGCCGGGGTGCATGCGACGATCTACGCGGAGCTGGTCACGCGTCTCAAGGCACGCGGCAAGCAGGTCGTGCTCGACGCGAGCGGTGCCCCCTTTGCCGAGGCCGTCGGCCGCGGCCCGGACATCATCAAGCCGAACATCGAGGAGCTGAGCGAGCTGGTCGGCCGGCCGCTGAAGGGCCGTGCCGAGGTGCTGGCGGCCGCCCGATCGCTGGTCGAGCAGGGTGTGGGTCTGGTTGCCGTCTCGATGGGCGCCGCCGGTGCACTCTTTGTCGAGCGCGACGGGGCGGTCTTCGCGACACCGCCGGCCGTCAAGGTCAAAAGCACCGTCGGTGCGGGCGATGCCATGGTGGCCGGGCTCGTCGTCGGCACGCTGCACGGCCTGGACCTGGCCGGACGCGCGCGCCTGGCGACCGCCTTTTCGCTCGGCGCACTCTGCGAGCTGGGTCCTAATCTGCCCGGCGCCGAGGTCGTCGAATCCTTCGCCGCCCGCGTGCAGGTGAGCGCACTCGACGCCGTCGCCTAAACCGCGTCCAGAGCGAGATGCTCACTTTCGAGTGAGCTCGACGTTTGGTGTATCCACGGCCCTTAGCGGGGACGCGCTTTAGAATTATATATTTTTTAATACCTTAAGCCGCTCCGGCTCCGGCAATTGTCGGAGGCGGCGCGCCCAAACCAATCCAGCAAACGACGCACATCGCGCCGGGCGCGGTTTAAGTCCTTCCAGGCCGAGCCACGCAAGCCGACCACCAGATTCCGGAGCACACCATGGCCAGACTTATTGCAGTGACATCCTGTCCGACGGGTATCGCCCACAGCCTGATGGCGGCGGAGGCCATCAAGAAGACCGCAGCCCTGATGGGTCACGAGATCCAGGTCGAGATCCACGGCGCCGAAGGCACCACCAATCGGCTCTCGGAGGAGACCATCGCCGCCGCCGATGCGGTGCTCATCGCCGCGGACATCCATGTCGAGCTCGAACCCTTCGGCGACAAGCCGATGCTGACGGTTTCCACCGGCCGCGCGATTCGCGACAGCCGGGCGGTCATCGAGGAGCTGTTGGCGTTGGTGCCGGGGTTGGCTCCGAGTCCCGCCTCGGACGTGGCGACGGCACCGCCGAAGGCACCGACCGCCGAAGCCGCGCCGGCGCCCCGGGCGGGCCGGCGCATCGTCGCCATCACCGCTTGCCCCACGGGCATCGCCCACACCTTCATGGCCGCGGACGCGCTGAAGAAGGCGGCGGTCGCCGCCGGGGACAGCATCGATGTCGAGACCCAGGGTTCGGTAGGCGCGAAGAACCAGCTCAGCGCCGAGCAGATCGCCGCGGCGGACCTGGTCATCATCGCCGCCGACACCCATGTCGACACCGGTCGGTTCGCCGGCAAGCCGGTTTACACGACATCGGTCGGTGCAGCGGTGAAGGGCGCTGCGGCCCTGATCGATCGCGCCAAGGCCGAGGCGACCGTCGCCGGCGGAACCGCGCCGGTCGCTGCCGCGCCGACCGCGGGGGCGGGATCGGGCGCCGGAAAGCGCCATCTCGAAGGCGTCTACAAACACCTGCTGACCGGCGTCTCCTACATGCTGCCGATCGTGGTCGCGGGCGGTCTCTGCATCGCGCTCTCTTTCGTCTTCGGCATCGAGGCGTTCAAGGTCGAGGGCTCGCTGGCCGCAGCCCTGATGGAGATCGGCGGCGGTGCCGCGTTCAAGCTGATGATCCCGATCCTCTCCGGCTTCATCGCCTATTCGATCGCCGACCGACCCGGTCTGACCCCGGGACTGGTCGGCGGCATGCTCGCCATGAACCTCGAAGCCGGCTTCCTCGGCGGCATCGTCTCCGGCTTTCTTGCCGGCTACATCGCCCTCCTGATTCGCGACCGGGTGCATCTGCCCCAGCACTTCGAAGGGCTGAAACCCGTGCTGGTCATCCCGCTGCTCTCCACGCTCGCGGTCGGCCTGCTGATGATCTACGTCGTCGGCGGACCGGTGAAGCTGATCATGGACGGTCTCACCGCCTTCCTGCAGGGCATGGGCACCACCAACGCCGTCATCCTCGGCCTCATCCTCGGCGGCATGATGGCCGTGGACATGGGCGGCCCGGTCAACAAGGCCGCCTACACCTTCGCCGTCGGACTGCTCACCAGCGACAGCTTCATGCCCATGGCCGCCGTGATGGCCGCCGGCATGACGCCGCCGCTCGGGATCGCCATCGCCACCCTCGTCGGCGGCAACCGCTTCACCCAAGCCGAGCGCGAGGCCGGCAAGGCCGCCGGCGTGCTCGGGCTCTCCTTCATCACCGAAGGCGCCATCCCCTTCGCCGCCAAGGACCCGTTGCGCGTCATACCCGCCGCCGTCCTCGGCTCGGCGGCCGCCGGGGCACTCTCCATGTACTTCAGCGTCGGACTGCGCGCACCCCACGGCGGCGTCTTCGTCCTCGCCATCCCGAACGCCGTCAGCCACCTTGCCTTGTACGCGCTCGCCATCGCCGTCGGCACCATTCTGACCACGGTCGCCTTGCTCATCCTCAAGCCATCGCTTCAGGAACCCAAGCCCTCACTCGTCGCAGGCGTGACGGCCAAGTGAGCGGCATCGAGACCCGAACGATGCCGAGTCGGTCCCAGCCCGGCAAAAGCCCCGAGCGAACGCTGCACGGCTGACTCGGCTCCCAGAGTCCTCCTCGTCTCCTCCTTAGGGAGACATTTCGGCCCGGTCTTACCGGGCCTTTTTTTGGTCAGGCGTTGCACCCGTTGGCCTTGCACTCTCGGTGTCGCCGTAGGCCTCGTCCCATAGACCGACCACCCAAACCGCAAAGAACGCGTGACACCGCTCAGCGGTGTCACGCATGCCCGTGGCGCTCTGCGCCAAGTGCCGCGGTGGCCGGAGTGACAAACAATGCCTCGGCGACCACTTCGGGCGTACGCCGAACCGGATGTTCGTGCCGGTGGTTTGATCGCTATCTCCGACGCCTGATGAATATCCTCGAAGCCGACCGCTCAATGCGTGGTGCGCCTTATCGGTAGACCTCGCCATGTGCACCGATATCAAGCAAATCGTCCCGATCCAATTGCCGCATCAAGGCGGGATGAAAGGGGTGCTTGGTGGTCACGAGAGGCTCCGGGAAACCCTAGGCGGTGGAAAACATAGGCCATGGCGGATACCGAGACAACGACGCGTGCCATGGGTTGGTCCCGGGGAGCACACGGGTGTTGAGTCGGCCGGCACTCCAAGGCTCGACAGTCCTAGCGGATCCACAAGGTCTTGGCGTTGACGAACTCATGGATGCCAAGCGCGCCGAGCTCGCGTCCGTAGCCCGACTCCTTGATCCCGCCGAAGGGCAGGCGCGGGTCGCTCTTGACCAGACCGTTGACGAAGGCGCATCCGCAGGCCATCCGGCGCGCAAAGCGCTCGCCGCGCGCGCTGTCGCGTGTCCAGACGCTGCCGCCGAGCCCGAACCGGGTGTCGTTGGCGATCTTGAGCGCTTCGCTTTCGTCGGCGGCACGGAGAACGGCCGCTACGGGGCCGAACAGCTCGTCGTCGTAGGCCGGCATGCCGGGGCCGACGGCGTCGAGCAGGGTCGCGGCATAGAACCAGCCGGGGCGATCCAAGGGGTGTCCGCCGATGATCAGGCGTGCCCCGGCGTCGAGGCTCGCGAGCACCTGCTCATGGAGCGTGTCGCGAAGATCCGCACGCGCGAGCGGTGCCAAGGTCGTCCGCGGGTCCAGGGGATCGCCCGGCACCAGCGCCTTGATTGCCGTGCGCAGGCGCGCGACGAACGTCTCGGCGATTGCATCGACGACGATGAATCGCTTGGCCGCGATACAGCTCTGGCCGGCGTTCATGAACCGCGAGCGCACGGCGGTCGCGACGGCCTCCTCGAGGTCGGCATCTTCAAGTACCACGAAGGCGTCGGAGCCGCCGAGCTCGAGCACCGTTCGCTTCAGGTGCTCGCCGGCGATGGACGCGACCCGTCGTCCCGCCGCGTCGCTGCCCGTGAGGCTGACGCCGCGCACGCGCGGGTCGGCGACGACACCCTCCGCGCGGCGGGCGTCGATCAACAGCGTGCTGAAGACCCCGTCCGGGGCGCCCGCGTCCTCGAACAGTCGCTCGATCTCCAAGGCGCAGCGCGGGACATTCGAGGCATGCTTGAGCAGGACCGGATTACCCGCCGCGATTGCGGGTGCGGCGCAGCGGAACGCCTGCCAGAAGGGGAAGTTCCACGGCATCACGGCGAGCAGCGGACCCAGCGGTTGATGCACGACCATGCTGCGCGAGGCATCGGAGGCGATCGGCTCGTCGGCGAGCAGTCGTTCGGCGTTCTCGGCGTAGTAGTCGCAGACCAGCGCGCATTTGCCGATTTCGGCCTCGGCCTCGCCGATCAGCTTGCCCATCTCCAAGGACATCAGGCGGGCCAAATTCGGGGTGCGGCCGCGCAGGAGCTTGGCGACCCCATGCAGCAGGCCCGCGCGCTCGGCGACGGGCCGGGCGCCCCAGGCGGATGCGGCCCGCGCCGCCGCGTCGAGCGCGGCCTCCAGCGCGGTCTCGTCGATCGTCTCGATCTGCTCCAGGGTCTCGCCGTTGTACGGGTTGATCGATTGCAGCGGCATCGGGGTGTCTCCTCCGTTTCGGTCGGCCGGGTCCGAGAATGGACCCTTTCCGGTTTGAACCGCAAAGACGCAGAGTGTGCCCGGACGCGTTGGAGCCGACCGACGTGTCCGTCGGCCGCCGGATCGTCCTCGGCAAGGTGCCTCGGCGATGGCGGTCGGCACGGCTGTGGGGCTCTATGCGCCGATCGAGCGGCTCGGGTGACCGCGATGCAGCGGCGTTCGGCGACATCCGCGAGCGCGTCGATTCTCCTGTACGATAATCTCCTTCCGATAGCAAACCGACCGTCCGGCACGACCGCTGCGTACGCCTTCGGGTATGCATGTGAGTGCGGCAAACCCGGATCGAACCGAGTGAATGACTCATGTCGATGGTCCTGATCGTCTTCTTCGTGGTCTATCTGGGGATGATGCTCGGTCACTTGCCGTGGCTGAAGGTCGACCGTGCGTCCATCGCCTTGGGCGGCGCCATCGCCCTGCTCGCCACTGCCGAGCTGACCCAGAGCCAAGCCCTCGCGAGCATCGATTTCAGCACACTCGGCATGCTCTTCGGCCTCATGCTGATCTCCATCCAGCTCGAGCTGTCCGGGTTCTATGGGTCGCTGTCCGCAGCGGTGACCCGAATCCAGGCCAGTCCGCCCGTCTTGCTTGCGTCGCTGACGGCAGTGGTCGGGGTGATGTCGGCATTCCTCACCAACGACGTGGTGGCCGTCGCCATGACCCCGGTCGTGTTGTCGATCAGTCTGCAGCGGCGTATGAACCCGGTCCCCTTCCTGTTGGCCATCGCCTTTGCCGCCAATGCCGGGTCGGTGGCCACGCTCATCGGCAGCCCCCAGAACATGCTCATCGGCGAACGGCTCCACCTGTCCTTTGCCGGCTTTATGGGGTACGCGGCGATCCCTGCCGTCCTCTCTCTGGTCGTTGTCTGGCTTGTTCTGGTCGTGGCCTACCGCGGACGCTGGCGGCTCGATCGACCGGATACAGCGCAGCGCGTCGACACTGCCGAGTCAACCGCCGAAACGCCTCGATTCGACGGCTGGGAGACCCTGAAGGGGCTGTTGGTCCTGGGCTTTATCCTCTACGCCTTCATCTTTACGGATTGGAATCGCGGATTGGTGGCAGCCAGCGCGGGGGCCTTCATGCTGTTCAACGCCCGCTTCGTCTCGCGCACGATGCTGCACCGTGTCGATTGGGATCTGCTGATCCTGTTCATCGGCCTGTTCGTCGTCAACGGCGCCATCCAGGACAGCGGGTTGCCGCAACAATTGGTCGGCGATCTGAAGGCGGCAGGGTTCGATCTGCAGCACAGCGGCGTGCTTTATGCTTTGACCGCCGTGCTGAGCGACATCGTCTCGAACGTGCCGACGGTCATGCTGCTCCTGCCCTATGCCGGCGATCCGCAGGCCGGACCCTTGATCGCCTTGGCCAGCGGGCTCTCCAGCAACCTCATCATCATCGGCAGCCTGGCCAACATCATCGTGGTCGATGCGGCAAACGCGAAAGGGTTCAACATCTCGTTCTGGGAGTTTGCCAAGGCGGGCATCCCGATCGCGCTGACCACGTTGCTCATCGCCTGGGTCTGGGTGCGCTATCTGATGGGTATGGTGACGACGTAGATCGGCGTCTCGAGAGCCGGGCGCGAGCGCCCGGCCGGGCCGGGCCCTTCGGCGCGCGCCTCGCTTGCGGGCCGGCTTGACACCGGCTCATCGTTGCATCCCGGCGGCTCCTCGACGGGGCCAAGACGCCGCCGTCGAGCCCCGCTATCCCTTGCCGCCCGCATTCTCCTTGCTCTGCGCCGCGTGGTATTCGCGCCGGATCCGGTCGAGATCGACCGTGGGCTCGGGGTATTCGAGGTGCAACGCGTCCAGGGTGTCGGCGATGATGCCGGCGACGGCCAGGTTGCGGAACCACTTGTGGTCGCAGGGGATGGTGAACCAGGGCGCGTGCGGTGTCGAGGTGCGCTCCAGGGCCTCGTTGAAGGCGGCCAGATAGTCGTCGAAGAATTCGCGCTCCCTGTAATCGGAATCGCTGATCTTCCACTGCCGGTCGGGATCCTCCAGCCGCTCCGCGAAGCGCTTGAGCTGCTCCTCTTTGGAAACGACCAGGCAAAACTTCAGGATGGTCGTGCCGTTCTCGATGTGAAGCAGACGCTCCCATTCGTTGATCAGGTCGTAACGCCGCTCCCAGACCTTGCGCGGTACCAGCTTGTGAACCCGAGTGACCAGCACGTCCTCGTAGTGCGAGCGGTTGAAGACCGCCACCTCGCCCTTGGCCGGTGCATGCGGGTGAATGCGCCACAGGAAGTCGTGCGCTGCCTCCACGGCCGTGGGCGCCTTGAATCCCTGGACCCTGCAGCCCTGAGGATCCATGCCGGAGATCACGTGCCAGCACACGCCGTCCTTGCCGGCGGCATCCAGGCCCTGGAGCACGATGAGAAGTGAATGCGCGTTGTCCCCGTACATCTTGCGCTGCAATGCACCGATCCTGGCCTTGACCGATTCCAACGCAGGTGCGCGATCGGCGTGCGCGATCTCCTGCCCGGGTTCGCCTGTGTAGGCCGGATCGAATTGCTCGAGATGCACCTTTGCACCCGGTTCGACGATCAGCGTTTTGATGTCGTTCACGCTTGTACCCCTGTGATTGGCTGGCTCAGCCTCATGCCTGCGGCCTCGCGCTGGTCCTGGATGCGGTAGTAGATCAGCTTCACGACGTCGGTCACGACCATCCAGATCAGGACGTAGACCCAGACGATGCCGATCAGACTCCAAGGCAGTTGCGGTACCAGGATCCCGTAGGCGCACATCAAGGCCGCGACCGCCTGGGTTGCGACGATCGCCACGAAGAGCGGTGCACTCGGGTAGGGCGGCACGAAGATCGAGCGCCGGGTCCGCACGACGAAGAGCAGCAAGTGACCGCCGGCCGCGAGCTGCAGGAACAACATGGTCTGCAGGTGTTGATGATCGAGTGCGAAGCGGGCCATCAAGGCCGGATCGCTCATCCACTCCATGCCCGCCAGGACCAGGCCGAAGCTCTGCGCGATGGCGAGCAGGCCCATCAGCGAGGAGAACACCAGGATGCGCTGCATGTGCCAACGCACCGGCTGCGGCGAGGTCTCGACCTTGTCGTAGGCGATGGTCATGATCGGGATGTCGTCCAGCAGGGCCAGAACGACGATCATGATGGCGGTCAGCGGCTGAAAGCCGAAGAAGACATAGGCCATGACGACGACGAACATGATGTCGAGCGTCATGGCGATCCGGTAGTAGACGTAGCTGCGGATGCGCTCGAAGATCTTGCGCGCCTCGATGATGGCATTGACGATGGTCGACAGACCCGGTGCCGTCAGGACGAGCGCGGCCGCGCTGCGGGCCGCGTCGGTGGCGCCGCTCACGGCCACGCCGCAGTCGGCCTCCTTGAGGGCCGGAGCATCGTTGACCCCGTCGCCGGTCATCGCGACCAGATGCCCCAGCTCCTGGAGACTCTTCACGATCTCGTACTTGTGCTGCGGGAAGACCCGCCCGAAGCCGTCGGCGCGCTCCACTGCTCGGGCAGCGGACATGGGGATCCGGTCGGGGTCCGTGCCCTCCTTGAACACGTCGCCCGCCACCAGCAGGTGCCCGCCCATGCCGAGCTGCTTGGCGATCTCGCTGCCGATGGCGACATCGTCTCCCGTCACCATCTTCACGGCGAGTCCGAGCTTCTCGGTCTCGGCGATCGTCGACTTCGCATCCGGCCGCGGCGGGTCCATCAGCGACAGCAGGCCCACCAAGACCCAGGTCGTGCCGTCGTCTCCGGACTGTGCGACCCCGAGCGCCCGGTAGCCGCGGCCCGCCAGCGCGTTGACCTCCCCGTCGTACTTCCCGCGGGTCACCGGATCGAGCTTGCAGAGCTCGGCGATGGCCTGCGGGGCGCCCTTGGCATACTGGAAGGTGCGGCCTTGCGCGTCGGTGACGGTGGCGACCGTCTTCTTGTTGACCGGGTCGAAGGGGACGAATTTGGTCCGGGTGACGGTATCCAGCGCCTTGGGGTCGGCCAGCGCCTGCAAAACCGCCTGGTCGATCGCATCCTCGCTGCCGGTCTGGCTTGCAAGCGCGGCGGCGAAGACCACATCCTGCGCCCGGGCGCTCCCGTAGGGGATCGGGGTATCCAGCTTGAGCTGGTTCAGCGTCAGGGTGCCTGTCTTGTCGCTGCACAGGACGTCGACGCCAGCCAACTCCTCGATCGCCGAGAGCCGCGAGACGATCGCCTTCTCCTTCGATAGCGCCAAGGCACCCAGGGCCATGGTCACGGACATCACCGCAGGCATGGCCACCGGCACCGAGGCGATCAGGAGCACCAAGACGAACTGGGCGATTGCGCCGATCGTGTCCCAACCCCAGACGTCTGCGACCACGACGTCCCGATACACCTGGAAGCCGACCAGCACGACGGCCAAGGCGGCGGCCAGCAGGATCAGGAAGTCGCCGATCTGGAGCACCGCCTGCTCCGAGTGCGATTTGGAGCCGGCGGACGCGACCAGCTTGGCCGTGCGCCCGAAGAAGGTCTGGTTGCCGGTGGCCGTCACGGCGGCCGTCATCGTGCCCTGTTTGGCGATGCTTCCAGAATAGGCGCTGTCGCCCACACGCTTGGAGACCGGCAAGGACTCGCCCGTGAGTGCGGACTGATCCACGCTCAGATACTCGCCCTCGATCAGCAGACAGTCGGCCGGCACGATCTCGCCGGCGGCAACCATGACGACATCACCGGGCACCAGATCGGCCGCATCCACCGAGAGCCATTGACCGCCGCGCAGCGCCCGTGCCTTGAGTGCCAACCCCTTTTTCAGGGCGGCCAAGGCGTTGGCCGCCTTGTTGTCCTGCCAGAAGCCGACCGCGGCGTTGTACAGCAAGAGCCCGGTCACGACGGCGAAGTCCGGCCAGTCCCGGCGCACGAGCGAGATCAACGCGGCTGCCTCGATCATCCAGGGGATCGGTCCCCAGAAGTATCCGAGCAGCTTGCTCCAGCGGTTCTCCTCCCGGGCGATGATGGCGTTCGGCCCGACCTTCTCCAGCCGGCCTTTGGCCTCGTCGGGACTCAAACCCTTCGGCGAGGTCGCCAATTTGCCTAGCTCGGCAGCGATGGCGGCCGGGCCCAGGGTGGTCGGGGCCGCCGTGCCGGCCGGCGCGCCGCTTGTCGCTGCGAGGGTTGATGCGGGGTTGTCGGGTGTATCGAGCGCAGCAGGTGGCTCAACGGCAGGGAGTGTGGTCATGATGTCTCCGAAAAGCTGCGGGTCGGGACCGCGTTCCTTGTCCGGCTGCCGCCTTTGGCCAAGGCGGCCCCGACGGTCCGCATTGCCAAGCCCCTCGGCAGTTTTCGTTATCCAGGTCCGGGACCATCTCCGTCTGATGATAGACCCTGTGAGCGATCTTGATAGCCTCGGGGATCGATCGTCCTAAACCGCGTCCGGTGCGGTATGCGTCATTCGTTGGAGTGGATCGGCCGCGCCGGCTCCGATGACTGTCGGAGCTGGCGCGGTTTAGGAGCCGGCACGATCCCCTGTTGCCGGAGGCGCAGGGAGCTGATCTCGACCGCGACGGCGATCGCTTCACAGACTGTCGTCCAGGAAAGGGTTTTGCGTCGGCGTGGGTCGTTGGCGTCCGCTCGGGGGCGTCTTGTTCGGAGGCCCTGCCGTGTCATGACTGAACGGCGCCCTGTCGTGTGTCGCGGCGGTCGAAGAGGGTTCGGTACCGGGGCGATCCTCGGCATCGGTCTGCGCCGCGTCGAGGTCCCGAAGCGGCGTCTTGCCGGGTCTGTAGGCGGTAAAGCGGGCAGGTGCATCGAGGATATCGAAATGCCTTCGCCCGTTTTGCAGCTCCATGGTGCCGGTGAGATTGTGCCATCGCAGGAGCAACATGCCCTCGCGAGCGGTCGGGGCGGAACGCCCCTTGGCGTGGATGCCGAGCTCGGGCGCGCCGAGCATGGCGTCTTCGATGACCGCGGTGTCGGCGTCTACGGCCAGCCGCAGATGACCGGCCAGATTCTCCAGCGTGAGGAGGTTATCGATCCAGTCGTGTTTACCGCGCACGCCGTCGAGCAGCTCGACGAAGGGCCGGGTGTCCTTGACGGTGACATAGGCTTGCATGTCCAGATGCATCGGTTTGTGCCAGCGGATCTGCGTCTCGTCGAGCTGGAGCCGGGCATGCCAATCCTCCGGCGCCGAGGCCGAGCCGCCCGCTCCGGCCACCCGAAAATTCTCGAGCAGAACCGACGAGCCGGTGATGTCGAAGCGTAGATCCTTCGCGGAGCCATCGCGGACCAGGAGCTCGAGCTTCAGGTCTCCGGACAGGTCCTGCCGGTCCAATTTCACGCGAATATCCTCTCCCGCCAGAAGCAGTTGTCCCTCGGCGCGATCCGGCTTCAGGCGCAGATCGCCCACCAGGGTCGCTTCGCCCGAGACCAGCGACAGGGGTGTGTTCGCAGGCAGATAGGCGTTGTAGCTGCTCATGTCGCGCACGCGCGCGGAATGCAGATTCAAGCGGATGTCCGCGGAGTCACCGCCATCGGCGCGGGAGTCGGTCATCAGGATCTCGGCGTCCAGGCGCACGTCGCCGATGCTCGGCTCGGGCTCGTCGCGCCGGCGTAAGCGCGCATCGTCCAGAGCAACATTCAGGCGAAACCGAGGTCGCTCGCCACCCTGCTCCATGCGCAGGTGGGCCGTCCCCATGCCATCCACCCGATGCTCCAGGATGCCGAGTGAGAGCGGCTCGCGGGGCATCGTCAGGGTCGTACCCGTGTCGGCCCGGCCGTTGGTCAGGACGATCTCGGTGTCGAGCTCGCCGGCGCCGGCCAGGCTCAGGCCCAGCGGGCGCTCCAGCAGCTCGGCGATCCAATCCAGCCGAGAGACGCTCAAGACCGCAGAGACGCGACCGTCGGCCCCGGCCAACAGGGCCCCGAAGCCCTCGTCCTGCAGCGTTTCAGCGATTGCCGGGATGGGGTCGGCATCGGTATGACCGGCGGACACGGGCAGCCCCAAGGCGCTCTCCGAGATCTCGAGATGCGCCCGCCAAGGCTCGGAGGAGGGGTGCCGCTCCGCCGCTTGTCGCTTTTTGGCGTCGCCGTGTGTGACGGCAAGCCGTGCATCCTCGATGCGCAGCTCGGTGCCGTCCAGGCGGAGGTTGGCTGTCGAGCTGTCATCGATCCGCGCCCGCAGGCGGAGCAGCAGGTCCGCGGTGGCGTGATAGCCGCGATAGCGCAGATCCGCGTCGTCGGAGGCAAGGTCCAGCTTAAGCGCCAGGCGGTCCGCCGAGACCTCCAAAGCGCCGGCCACGGTGCCGGTGCCGCCCAACAAGTCCAGATCCCACTTCTCCGGGAACAGGCGGCTGTAGACGGCGAGATCCGGCACCTGCATGGACGGAATATCCAACTTGAATCCTAACTCGACCTCGGAGGCCAGCTCCTCGACCTGCTCCGCGGTGGATGTGGTGGTCGGATCGACCTCGGCGGCATGGAGCTGTGCGGTAAGTCCGCGACCCGTGAACAGCACCTGCGGACGCTTCGATCCGGCGGAATCGTCCGGCTCCAGCTCGGCCCGGACCTGCTCGAAGCGCACCAGCAGGTCGGCCTGCGCCTCGTCTTGCGGATCCACCTTCAGCTCGATCGTGCCGTCGCCGCTGAAGTCGTAGCGTCCGAGATCCATCGCCAGCTCATGCGCCTCGACCACCAGATCGGTCCCGCCCAACATCTCGCCGGCCGACAGTGCGAGCCGGCCGCGCAGGCGTCCGCGGCCGCTCAACCTGATCTCGTCGAAAACCGGCATCAGCAGGGCCAGGAAATCCAGGTTTTGCACCGGTAGATCGATGCGGGCATCCAGCTCCGGCACGCGCATCATCTCGAGCCCCTTCGTCTCGGATACGATGAACGGCGGGATGTCGATCGTTCCCGCGATAGCCGCGGCGTCGGTCACCGCCTGACTCGGTCCGACCGTCAATGATGTCAGTGCCAGGTCAAGCGCACCGCCCGCCAAGGCCAGCCGACCCGTGGCGGTCTCCATGCGAAAGCTGCCGCGGACCGCACCGGGTGTGCTCCCGCGGACATGGGACACCCAGAAGCTGTGCTCGCCCCGGACCTGGATGTCGTCGATCTCCAGCACCAGCGTGCCGCTCGGGTCTTCCGGCGCCGCCTCCGCGGCTGCATCGGGATCGCGGTCTCGAATTACGGGAAAGAATTCGGCGAGGGCGTCTCGGGAGCCGTCGGCGGGAGGACGCGGCCGCAGGCGCAGGTCGATGTCTTCCAGATCCAGGTCGTGTATCCGGATCTCTCCCTTCAGCAGCGGCAGCAGCGACACCGACGCCGCCGCGCGCCGCGCATCGACCTGCCATTGCTCGGTGGGCGTTTGACCATCGGCGACGACGCCGTCCAGCTCGATGCGCAGCGGATAGAGGCTCCACGCGCGCTGCCAGGTGATCCTGAAGTGCTCCGGCTGAAGCGCGTCGAGAAAGGCGCGCGTCGCCGGCAGGGTCAGCGTGATGTTGATGCAAACCAGGTAGAGTGCCGCCAAGATCAGCAGCGAGCCGATCGATCGGGATAGGAGCTTCTTCATCACCACCTCAGGATCGTCCAGTTGACGCCGATCGCAATACCGTAACCAGGGAGCGGGTCGACTCGAAGCAGACCGTCGCAAACCTTGATGTCGATACCCTACACCCGATACCGATCCGGAGGAGACCCCATCCATGTGCGGACGCTACGCCCAATACAGTTCGGCCGATGCCATCGCCGACCTTTTCGGCGCGGCCATCGAGATCGAAGGTCTTGGCCCGCGCTACAACGCGGCCCCGATGCAATGGCTGCCGGTAATCCGTCAGCGGCCGAACGGGGAGCGGGTTCTCCACGCCTTGCGCTGGGGCTTGCTCCCGAGTTGGGCGAGGGATGAGACGATCGCAGCCCGACTGATCAACGCTCGCGCCGAGACCGTGGCGGAGAAGCCTGCGTTTCGGGCGGCCTACCGGGCGCGTCGGTGCGTGGTCCCGGCCGACGGCTTCTACGAGTGGGCCAAGCGCCCGGACGGCAAGCAGCCCTACTTCATCCATTCAACGGACGAGACCATCCTCGCCTTCGCCGGACTCTGGGAGCGCTGGACCAGCCCCGCGGACGGAGAGGTGATCGACAGCTTCACCATCGTGACCACCGAGGCCAATCCCGCTATCCAGCCGTTGCATGACCGCATGCCGGTAATCCTGGCGCCCGATGTCGTGGACGTCTGGCTCGATCGCACGAGCGATCCGGCTCGGCTCTCGGCGCTTTTGATGCCCTCTCCGGAGGAGCGGCTTGCGATGCACCCGGTCTCGCGAGCGGTCGGCAATGTCCGCAACGAGGGGCGGGAGCTGATTGCCCGAGTGACCGATGCCGAATGAGGGGTTCCGGTGTTGCCGGTCAATTCACCTCGGCGGAACGCCTTTGCATAGCCCTTGGAGACCGTCCCTGTAGCCGATGTATCATCCCGCCGAAGCCAACCCCGGAGCACACGCATGACCAGAATCGGAACACCCGGCGCCGCAGGCGCGACCCGCATGATGTTGCTCGGCTCGGGCGAGCTCGGTAAGGAGGTCGCGATCGAGGCGCAGCGCTTCGGGGTGGAGGTGATCGCCGTGGATCGCTACCCGGGGGCGCCGGCGATGCAGGTCGCGCATCGCAGCCATGTCTTGAATATGCTGGATGGCGCGGCACTGGCTGCACTGGTGGCGGAGGAGGATCCGGCACTGATCGTCCCCGAGATCGAGGCGATCGCCACGGCGACCTTGCTGGAGCTCGAAGCCGGCGGGCGTCATGTCGTGCCCACCGCGCGTGCCGCGCATCTGACGATGAACCGCGAGGGCATCCGTCGGCTGGCCGCGGAGGAGCTGGGCCTGCCGACCTCGCCGTACCGGTTTGCCGATGACGAGGCAGCCTACCGTGCCGCGATCGAGGCGATCGGTCTGCCCTGCGTGGTCAAGCCGGTGATGAGCTCATCGGGCAAGGGTCAGAGCACCGTGCGCAATGCGGAGCAGGTGCATGCCGCCTGGGATTACTCGCAGCAGGGCGGGCGTACCGGCTCGGGCCGCGTGATCGTGGAGGGTTTCGTCGCCTTCGACTACGAGATCACCTTGCTCACACTGCGTCACGGGGACCGGACCAGCTTCTGCGCGCCGATCGGCCATCTTCAGATCGACGGCGATTACCGCGAATCCTGGCAGCCGCACCCGATGGCGGCCGCCGCGCTGGCCCGCGCGCAGGAGATCGCCTGTGCGGTGACCGATGCGCTCGGCGGCACCGGCATCTTCGGCGTGGAGCTGTTCGTGCGTGGCGACGAGGTCTGGTTCAGCGAGGTCTCGCCGCGTCCGCACGACACCGGGTTGGTGACGCTGATCTCGCAGGATCTCTCGGAGTTTGCGCTGCACGTGCGCGCCATCCTGGGTCTGCCCGTGCCGCACATCACACAGCTCGGCCCTTCGGCATCGGTGGCGCTCTTGGCTGAGGGTCGGTCACGGGATCTGCGCTTCGGCGGTCTGGATTGCGCACTCGTGGAGCCGGACACGGCCCTGCGCCTGTTCGGCAAGCCGGAGGTCGACGGCAAGCGTCGCGTGGGTGTTGCGCTGGCGCGCGGGGAGACGCTGGAGGAGGCGCGGGAGAAGGCCAGGCGTGTTGCCGAAGCGGTGGAGATCGAGCTGGCTTGAAAGGGTCGGAGGTTCGGTGCCGGATCTCCGCTCGCAGTCGCGTGGATGACTGCAAACGGGATCCGGCAGACGGGCTCTTACGCTTGGTCGTGATAGCCGAGGATGCGCTCGACCTCGTTCTTCGAGCCCAGGATGACCGGGACGCGTTGGTGCAGCGACTCGGGCTGCAGATCCATGATGCGCTCGGTACCCGTGATGGATCCGCCGCCGGCCTGCTCGACGATGAATGACATGGGGTTGGCCTCGTAGAGCAGACGCAGCTTCCCGCCTTGACCCTTCTCCTTCATCTTGCTGTCGATGGGGTACATGAAGACGCCGCCGCGCGTGAGGATGCGATGCACCTCGGCAACCATGGAGGCGATCCAGCGCATGTTGAAGTCTTCACCGCGCGGGCCTTCCTTGCCGTCCAGGCACTCCTGGACATAGCGCTTGACCGGTGGCTCCCAGAAACGCATGTTCGAGGCGTTGATCGCGAACTCGCGCGTGTCGGCCGGGATCGTCATGTTGGGGTGGGTGAGTATGAACTCGCCGATGTTCTGATCCAGGGTGAAGCCGTTCACGCCGTTGCCCGTGGTCAGGACCATCATGGTCGAGGGCCCATAGAGCGCATATCCCGCGGCGACCTGCTGGGTACCGGCCTGAAGGAAATCACGCTCGCTCGGCGCGCCGTCGCCGCCCTGAATACGCAGGATCGAGAAGATGGTGCCCACGGAGACGTTCACGTCGATGTTCGAGGAGCCGTCGAGCGGGTCGAAGGTCAGCAGGTATTTGCCGCGCGGGTATTTGGCCGGGATGTCGTAGATGGTGTCCATCTCTTCGGACGCCATGGCCGCCAGATGCCCGGCCCACTCGTTGGACTTGATGAAGACCTCGTTGGTGAGGATGTCGAGCTTCTTCTGGGTCTCGCCCTGGATGTTCTCGCTCTCGGCGCTCCCGAGCACGCCGACCAACGCACCATGGTTCACCATGTTGCTGATGACCTTGCAGGCCGTGACGATATCGTTGAGCAGGGAGGTGAAATCGCCCGTGGCGCCGGCCACGTGGCGCTGCTCCTCGATGATGAACTGGGTGATGGTCGTGCCGTTGTGCATGGGTGTCCTCTTGGTTAGGGGCTCGTCGAGCGCTTAATCTATCGGCAGTATAGGGTTTTCCGGGCTGGCCATAAACCCGGCGCGCGTGCAGCCATATCAACCGGACCGGCGAGGTTGCAGGATCCGGATGTCCGGGGGATGATCGGGGTTCGTTGCAGACCCCGGCCTATCCCATCAGCGCCGCAGGGCGGACAAGCGCTGTAGGGTGGACAAACGCCGTAGGGTGGACAAGCGCCGTAGGGTGGACAAGCGCTGTAGGGTGGACAAGCGCAGCGCAGTCCACCAGCGCCGGCGCGTGAACCGGTGGACTTCGCTCCCGCTCGTCCACCCTACGCTCTCGCTCGCCACCTTACGGGTCGGCCTTACGAAGAGGGCCGACTCATCAGATCAGCCAATCCCCAGTGAGCGGAATCGACAGCGTGCCTCTTTCGTATCCACTGACCCGCGCTGCCCGCGAAGAGACGATCATCGAGACGGCACCGAGCGAGGCGCAACCCGTCACGCGCCTGAAGGCCCATCTGCTCAAGGGCTATCGGGGGCGGATCGCCGGCGAGTCGACTCAGGCCGCGCGTCCCGCGCGCTGGCTCGATCTTCCGGACGATCTTGCGCCGCCGCTTGCCGAGGCGCTGCGGGCCGGCGGTCGCGCGCAGCTCTACAGCCATCAACGCGAGGCCTGGGATCTCGCCCGCGCCAAGCGGCATTTCGTGGTCGCTACGCCGACCGCCTCCGGCAAGACACTCTGCTACAACCTGCCGGTGCTCGATGCCGTGCTCGCGCAAGGCCGCAAGGCGCTCTATCTCTTTCCGACCAAGGCGCTCGCGCAGGATCAGGCCGCCGAGCTGATGGACCTGAGCCGTGCCATCCAAGCCGCCGGCGGGCCGGGCGTGAAGGCATTCACCTTCGACGGCGATACCCCCGGCGATGCCCGCAAGGCGGTGCGCACGCGCGGCGACATCGTGCTGAGCAATCCGGACATGCTCCACCAGGCGATCCTACCGCATCACACCAAATGGGCGCAGTTCTTCGAGGGGCTGGCCTTCATCGTCGTGGACGAGCTGCACACCTATCGCGGTGTGTTCGGCTCGCATGTCGCCAACGTCTTTCGACGGTTGCTCCGGGTCTGTCGTTTCTACGGCGTGGAGCCGACCTTCATCTTCGCCTCGGCGACCATCGCCAATCCCGCCGAGCTGGCCGAGCGTCTCTGCGGTGCACCGGTCGCGGCCATCGCCGAGTCGGGCGCACCGCAGGGCGAGCGTTATCTCCTGCTCTGGAACCCGCCGGTCATCAACCCGGATCTCGGGATCCGCGCCTCGGCCCGCTCCCAGACCACGCGGATCGCGCGCACGGCGGCCAAGCTGGGGCTGAAAAGCATCGTCTTCGCCCGCTCGCGCCTCATGGTCGAGGTCATCACCAAATACCTGAAGGACGTCTTCGACCGCGACCCGCGCAAGCCGCCGCGCGTCCTGGCCTATCGCGGCGGTTATCTGCCGAGCGAGCGCCGCCGTGCCGAGCAGACCATGCGCGCCGGCGCCGTGGATCTGGTGGTCAGCACCTCGGCGTTGGAGCTCGGGGTCGACATCGGCGCCCTGGATGTCGCCATCCTGAACGGCTATCCGGGGACAGTGGCCGCGACCTGGCAGCGGCTCGGGCGGGCAGGGCGGCGGCTCAAACCCAGCCTGGGCGTGATGGTGGCGACCAGCGACGCGCTCGATCAATACATGATGCGCCACCCCGAGTTCTTTTTCGGCGCCTCGCCGGAGCACGCGCGCATCCATCCGGATCAGCTCTTGATCCTCATGGACCACGTGCGCTGCGCCGCCTTCGAGCTGCCGTTTCGCGACGGCGAGTCCTTCGGCGCGGAGGATCTCGGCGAGATGCTGAGCTATCTGCGCGACGAGGGTGTCCTGCAGCACCAGGGTGACCGCTGGTTCTGGGTCGCCGACAGCTATCCCGCCAACGCGGTGTCGCTCCGCTCGGTCGCGGAGGGCAACTTCGTGGTGATCGACACCACCGGCGGTTCCCAGACGGTCATTGCCGAGGTCGACTACAGCAGCGCGCCGGGCACGCTCTACGAGGGGGCCATCTACATGATCCAGTCCCAGCCCTATCAGGTGGAGCGTCTGGACTGGACCGGCCGCAAGGCGTTCGTCACCCGCACCCGCGCCGACTATTACACCGACGCCATCGACTACACCCGGCTCAAGATTCTCGCCCGCTTCGACGGCCGCGCCCAAGGCCAAGGCGCGACGGCGCAAGGCGAGGTCCATCTCGTCAGGCGCTATCCTGGCTACAAGAAGATCCGCTACTACAGCCACGACAACATCGGATACGGCAACATCGACCTGCCGGATCAGGAGATGCACACCACCGCGGTCTGGTGGCAGGTCGAGCCGAGCGCGTTGGAGGCCGCGCTGCCGGACCGTCAGCAGGCGATCGACGGCTTTCTCGGCGCCGCCTATGCGCTGCACCACGTCGCCGCGCTGCGCTCGATGGCCGAGATCCACGATCTCGGCCGCTCGGTCGGAGACGGGCAGGGCACCTGGTTCGCCATCGTGGGCGCCGAGGGTCGCGGTCAGATGCGCGGACCGGACAACGCGCCCCTGGACCCGATGTCCGGCCAGCGCTTCGAGCCGACGCTCTTCCTCTACGACAACTATCCGGGCGGCGTCGGACTCTCGGCACCGCTCTACGACGACGCGTCCCTGTTGGTTGCCGACGCCCGTGATCTGGTCGCCGCTTGCGGCTGCACCGCCGGCTGTCCCGCTTGTGTCGGGCCGGTCTTGCGCGGCGACGAAGAGCTTGCCGTGACGCCACGGCAAGCCGCCTTGAAGGTGCTCGATCTCCTGAGCGGGGCAGGGGGGTGAGCGCATCGGTCGCTCGGGTGACGCCGCGAGCACCCGACCTCTCCGCCGTCGCGGAATGATCGCCCGGAATGACACTCAAAGACCGCCTTCAACGCTTGCGCGGAGCGGGTCCTGGCCCGGACGGACAGGGCAGCGCCCCGTCGTCGCCGACCGACAGACCCTCGCTGGCCGAGCGGATTCGTCGGGTGTCGGTCGGGCAGGCCCGGGCCGGTGGCGCGGGTGAACCGGGGGCCGACCGGTTGGCCGAAGCGGTCGGCGCGGTCGAGATCGCGCCCGGCGTGCTCTGTCTTGAGCGGCGGATCCCCGCGCGACAGCGGCACGGTCAGGTCTCGATCGGACCCTTCGATGGTGCCATGTGGGAGGCGTCGATCGATCCGGGCTGGGTGAGTCCGCCGTCGCGCCTCGAGCCCGAGCTCGAACGAGGGCGGTCGGTTCCGGCAGCAGCCGCCCCGGTCTGTCTCGATACCGAGACCAGCGGCCTGGCCGGCGGCACGGGGACCTGGGCCTTTATGACCGGTCTGCTGCGCGCACAAGCCGACGGATGGACCCTGCGCCAATACCTCCTGACGCGCCTCGATGCCGAGCCGGCTTATCTTGAAGCCATCGCCGCCGAACTCAGTGGCGCCGGGCTTCTCGTTAGCTACAACGGCCTGTCCTTCGACATCCCGCTGCTCACCACGCGGTTTCGCCTCTGCGGTCAAGCCGATCCGCTTCCGACGCTGCCGCATCTGGATCTGTTGAAGCCGGTGCGCCGAGCCTACGGCCGCGTCTGGCCCGATTGCCGACTCGCGAGCGTGGAGCAGCGCCTCTTGGGGTTCAAGCGCAAGGATGATTTGCCGGGCTCCGAGGCCCCGGCGGCCTGGCTCGCCTGGTTGCGCACGGGCGAGACGACCCCTTTGGCCGGCGTGCTGCGTCACAACCGCTGGGATCTGCTCTCGCTGGCGACCTTGATCCCGCGTCTGGGCGAGGTGTTCGACGATCCGGGTGCGTTCGATGCCGACATCCGTGCCGTGGCCGCCTACCATCATGCGCAGGGTCGATCCGATCGCGCTTTCGATCTACTCCGGTCCGGGTGCCGCCACCTGGATTCGGCCGGCTTGCTGGATTTGGCGCGTCTGCATCGTCGACGTGGCGACTGGGAGCAGGCTCTTGCAATTTGGGAGCAACTGGCTGCTGAAGGCGATGCCGATGCGTGCACGGCACTGGCGAAGTACCACGAGCACCGCACCCACGATCTTGACCGTGCCTTAGCGCTCGCCGCCGCGCTGCCGTCCGGTCCGCTGAAGGATCGGCGCTGCGCCCGACTGTCCGAGAAGATTCGCGCACGGGACGAATCAACCCAAGGGTGGTTCAGCTGAAAATGCCGAGATATCCTCAACCTTGCTCGGCGCGTTATACGATGTTTTGGAATGAGACGGCCCCGGCAGAATCAACGATCCTCGGAGCTGCCTCGTTTTAAGATGACAGAAAAAGTACAGCGGCAGCGGTCAGCTGCATTTTCCGCCAAGCCTGCCCCCATGCCCAGACGCCTCCGACTCCATCTTGAAGGCGAGCCGTTGCACGTCGCGCACCGCGGTCACGCAACCCCAGCGCCTCTTCCCTCGATTCACGCCGTTCATTAAGACGAGCCGGTAGGGTGGACGAGCGAGAGCGAAGTCCACCGAACCCCGCGCCGACGCTGGTGGACTGCGCTCCCGCTTCTCCACCCAGCGCAAAGTCATCGCAGTGGCCCGCGTTACGAGCACGGCCCTTCGATGCACAGGACGATCGCGTCTATCGGGCACGGCTGGGGGAAGCTCTGCCGCGCGAGCAATGCGTCCTGCATGCGATGACCGCGCAACGTCGAGAGCCCGTTGCGGTGACCTAAGGCTCCAAACACCGGATCACCCCCGGCTCTGCCGGGGGAATCCGCGCGTCTCATCCTGGATGAGTGCTGGCGTTGCCGGGGAGGTTTACTGAACCTGCTCCGGGAACGTGATTACGGACGTCTGCCTGAATGCATCGACCTTGGCGAGGACCTGCATTTGCAGCTCTTGCGCCCTCAGCTGCTTCTCGATTTGTGCCTTCATGTCCTCGAAGGGCACGGCTCCGGCCGCGTTCTTGCCCGTCGACTTGATGATGTGATACCCAAACTGGGTCTCCACCACCTCGCTGACATCACCCGGTTCCAGGCTGAAGGCCGCCTCTTCAAAGGGCGCGACCATTTGACCGCGTCCGAACTCGCCCAGATCGCCCCCTTGAGGCGCGCTCGGGCAGGTCGATTCCGTCTTGGCCAGCTCGGCAAAGTCTTCACCGGACTGCACCTGTTTCAGTAACCCCTCGGCCTTCTGCTTCGCCTTCTCCTTCTCCTCGGGCGTAGCGTTGGAATCCACGCCGATCAGGATATGGCTGGCACGGATGGATTCCGGCTTCTTGAATGCGTCGGCATTCTCGTCGTAGAAGGCCTTCAGCTGTGCGTCTGTGATCTCGATCTTCGACGCCACCTCGTTCTCGATGAAGGCATCGATCAAGATTCCCTGTTTAAGGATTTCGCGCAACGCATCCGGGGTCACGCCTTTCTGGGCGAGCGTCGTCTCCCATTCCTCCTCGCTGGCAAAACGCGACCTGATTTCAGCGAGCTGCGCATCGGTCTGCTCGTCGAGATCGGCGACCGTCTCATCCTTCGCGAGCTGATACAGAAGCTCCGAGCGGATCATGTTCTCCCGCGCGGTCTCCTCGATGCGTTCGCGCATGGCGGGGTCGAGCGGCGCAGCCGACCGACTTTGGGCCAAGAGGGCGCCGACGTTGCGGTCCAGCTCGGCGCGCGTCATGCCCACGCCGTTGATCGTCACGACGACATCCGCGGGGTCGCCGGATGTGGCCGAAGATTCAGCCGCCGGCGGAGCTGCCGTTGCCGCCGCTTGGGGCACGGTCTCCGCAGCCATGACGCCGCGCGCTCCGGCGAGTGCCAGCGTGACGGTGGCCGCGGTTGCCAGTTTGTAGAACAGGTGCATGCCGTGATTCTCTGTGGTGAAGAAAAAAGAAACGAAAGCCGGCGGTTTATAATCCCGGACAGCCAGACCACGCAACGACAAAGACCCGTTTCGGCCTCGATCGTCATCCCGACAACCGTCCCCCTGATTGCGCTCGGTCGGCTCGGGCGGTCGTGCGGCATGACGCCCGCACCCGCGGTTGCCGGCGCCACCCATCCATCTTGCCGGCAGGCGTGCCCTGTCCCAGGCCCGAGGCTCGCGCGGAACCTCAACTCGATAGGGGCCGATCGATGCATGGTTCTGAACCAAGACCAACCGATCGGAAACGTACGGTTTAGCGCCGAGATCGAAGCTGTGGCCGGACAACGTCGAGGACTGCGCCAGCGGGAACGCCCGCGCAAAACGGAAGCGGCCGAGCCTTGGGAGAGGCCGAGCAGCAGGAGTTGCCGATCTGGATCGACTGAACCTGACCCCTTTTTAGGGTGACTGGCGCGGATCGGAGTCAATCCGCGACCTGTCAACGAGAACCGCGGGCGCGTTGGCGGTACCGATGTTGCACTTCCCGACCGACACGAGCGTGCTTGGGTGCGAGGAAATACGTTGTGCCTTTGATCGAGGTCAGCTAAATGGTGACCCCTTTTTTTTACTTTTTTCAGCCTATTTCAGATTTTGCAAAAACAGTGAATGCTTTGACATGATTGCGTTAATCTGATTTTGCTTTTCGGCGCTAAGTAGTGCATCGATGTTCGCTTTGCAATCAAATGCCCACGCTGACACTTCCTCGGGAATGACTAAACCCCGTTCCTCAAGTGCTACAAGCGCAGTTGCAGCACAATACTCATCGTCGAACGTCCCATCCGGTCCGCGTTCAGGAACGACCCCATTAACATCTAAAACATACAATGCAGCTGCGAACGCGGTAATTCGGTCATTAAGAGACTCTTCATGGACCGCAGAGCGTAATAGGATGGACATCGCTTTAAACAAATCGTCTCCCTCAAATCCATCATTAAAGCTATGAAAGCCAGTGCCCTTCGGTGAATATGTGCCTTGTTCGTTGAGAAGTCGAATTACTTCTAAGCCGATATCAAGATTGCGCGAAAACACGCCTAAAATTGCCCTAAACACGCAAGATGTCAGCATGGTCATCATGCTTAATGAACGCTCCATGCTCTCGCGGCTAGGCATAACCCCTCGGTTTGCGACTTTCTGAGCCTGTGAGAAAGACTGATCAAAAGCCTCCGGAGTGGACTTGGCGATCAAATCCGCAAGTCGGTCCGTAAGACGATCAAAAATGTCTCCAGTCGTAGGATTTGGAGTAATTGTAGGCGATTGCGCCGATCCCGCAACCTCACGCTCCCACTCCGTAGAGTAATCTTGTTCTGTTTGGTCGGTCGAAGATAGATCCAGCGAGTCTGCCTTTTTTAATAGGTAATCGCAATGCTGCTTAAGCGACTCCCCCGCATCAACCAAAAATGATACGTTGCCGATCCTGTGCCTTATCAGGTCAGCTAAATCACTGGTGCTGGGCCATGTAAATCTCTCTTGTATAACACCTTTTTCACCGTCGCTTCCGAAATCGAAAAGCGTTCCAAGTGCGTTGAATTCATTCTCTAATCGAATGTCAGCCCCAGGGGGAAAGATCAGATGCCTTTGTATGAGTGAAAAGAACAGAGGGGTGTTTGTTTCCGCGTCAATCGCTTCACCGTAATTGGAGCGAAAGCTGCACTCTTCATACAGGAGCGCTCTTATCCGTCGGCTGTATGCTTCAAGGAGTTGATACCATTCCTCCCCGCCATTAGTAAGTATGATTAGGGCTGACGCAGGGATTCTGGCTCGCGAGTCCGATAAACCGAGCCAGCCGAAGCAATTATCAAGGAAGGTTTCAGCGCTCTCCGCAGTAGCTCGTACGGAACTTGGGCAATCCGGAATTGCTACGATCGAAGTGATTTGTTTGCAAATATCTTCGCCGATTTCATGTCGGTAGTTTAGCTCAATCTGCTCGACCGCGTCCCACTTCAAAAGCAGAGTAAGCCAAGTCGGGAAGTCGCCGCGAAGCATGCGTTCAGCATCATCCTTTTCTGTTTCGATGATTCGACTCTTCTGGTCTAAAAATCCTATCCTCGCTTCTTTCGTTTTGTATGTTGTACGAAGGCCGAAAGGGATTTTTATGCAATTTTCGAACTCTCGATAGTCATTCCTTTGTATACAATTAACCTCATTGTATAGCCTGACGCGCAAACGTGGATCTTCGCGCTGGGTGACCGGTGTGAAAATGATAGATTCGACCCTGTCTACATGTTGCCAAGAATCTGCTGGAATGCCTAATAAAGATCGTGCGGCCAAAGCCCAACTTTTCCCAAGAAGAACGATTGGAAGCCAAAGATCCCTGAAGCTCGTATTTGACCGACTCGCAATGGATCGATACTCACTATCGAGAATCTTTTCGGTCGAGCGGATAAAGCTTCGTAGTGGATCGAGATCCTGCGCAAGCGAGCCCGTTTCGACTGACTCCAATGCCTGAAGCAATTGCATCAGGGGGTCGTCGCTAAGACTTGGCTGAGGCAAGGTTTTAGCCAATATGACCGCAGCTCGATTGTAATGATCAGAGAGTCCTCTTAATGGTCTCATCAGCGGATACCTCTAGCCATCGAGCTGCACTCCTTTTCGATAATTCGAATCTGAGATCCTATGTCCGAAAACAAACGATCGAGATCCTCAGAAATGTCATCACCGGACTGAATTAGTGGTTTAATCTCATTTTCAAGTATTTCCCGAATGTCATTCTCAAAGGTCTTGAGCTTGGCATCGACATCGGGCTTGATGCGGTCACTAATATCGGCCCGCCGATTTTGTTTACGCGCCTTTTCTTTTACTTGCATTGCGGTGATCTCTCGGGCACGTTTTACATTGCTCCAACTAATAGCGAAAAGTGTGAATACGCCGGCTGCAAAGATAAAGTATTGCAGATACTGGACGCCAGTCGCAAGTTTATCTCCGACTAACCAAATGCCGCTGAGCCAGCCAGTTATTGCGGGTAGTATAAAGATCGCTGCAAGTATTAACAATGCCAAAGGCAGGTTTGTCGTAAATAGGGTTTTCAGGCCATCGAACAAAGCGCTGCTTACGTTTTTTGCAAGATCAGTTACACCCTGCGGAGGGTTAAATGGACTCTGTGATGTAGGCTTACAAAGGTCCTCGGTGAGATCTCGGCAAGCGTCATTGACCAGCTGCTTCATGCGTTTGATTTTGGATTTTTCAATGGGGTAATCATTGTCTAGGAAGCGTGTAATACTTCTTTTCACGCTGCGCTCAAGGGTGCGGTCAAGGCGATCGGGGAGAGTTTCCTTAATTAGGCGATGTGTCTCTATATTGACGTCCTTTGTGATCTCGTTCAATTGTTGACTCAAGTTTCCGGTCGTTGATATTGCAGCAACGCGATCCTCGACAGTCTCAGCGGCTTTATCTATGATGCGATCATACTCGCGAGTTAGTTCATCCTGAATTCTCTGAAATGCCTCTTCTAGTTCTTCTTCGTATGCTGCTTTTGGTCTTGTCGCCTCTAGCTCCGACTTCAACGTATAGTTAAGGCTGTTGTAGGTGGAGCAGAGGTTGCTGCACCCTTCGATAACGCGTCTTTTCCGATTGAGCTCTAGGTCGGACTGCTCCGAACGCATCGACTGTAGAACGATGACTTTGCTGCTAATATAGTTAGTGAGCGTAGTCCTGACATTGTCGATATTCCAGTCTTCCGTATAAAATTCACGTGCATTCGTTTCATACGGATTGGTCTGGTCTCGATAGTTTTTCGCCGAAACGAAAGTAACCCTTCCTTCCTCAACTGCATCCGACATCGCGGGGAAATACTTTATCAAGTCTTCACGGGCTTTCTGGCGTGCATCTTCCTCTGTGCTGATTCCCTTGTATGCGTCAGATTGTTGCCATAGGTCCCAGAATGTAACGACTGGAATGATAGGTCGTGTAGAGTATTTCAAAAATGGATTAACGGAATCGGCAACGCGTTTATTGATGGCGTCAGCTTTTACAGCCACGATAAGCAGCATAAACTCCTTGATCCAACTCTGTAGTGCTTGCTCATCTTTCCAGTAAGGCCCTCCTAGTCCGGGCGTGTCAAGTAACTCGATATTTTTTTCCGCCATCGACTGGAAGACGCCGGGATTGAGTTCGGATGTATTGAGCTTGATCCGAAAATGATGAACGCCTTGCAAAGAGCTCGGTCGCTTACCTGAGACTTTGCTTTGGTATTCTTCTGCTGGAATTGGTGACTCAATGCCGTCGTATTTCACCTCATGGAATTCATGACCCTGGCGGTCATCCTTAAAGCCAACTAAAGTACACATTGCAGTCACTACGCTATCGCCGGTGGGTAGCAACTCTCGGCTTTTAGGTGGGGATAATAGAGCGTTTAAAAGGCTAGACTTTCCGTGGGAGTAATGCCCGACAACGCCAACGTAGACTGGGCTATTGATTGCCCGGTCACATTCTTCAGCCGCGCGTTGAACGTCTTGCTTGAAATCTGCAAACCGTTCTTCAAATTTATCGAAATGACCAGTTTCCTTAAAGCGTTTAAGATAGTTTTTAATGCTTGCCCTGCTTGCTTCTTCGGCAATATTGTTAATTGTGTCGCTAAGTTTCTGATATTCGTTCACGCTAAACTCCGCTGGTTTTTAAATTGTCATAGGGGGTTCAAGATAACAACTAAAGAGGCGAAATATTGTATGTATGTTCCTGCCTTTAAGGACGTTGTTATCGGTCGAACGGTGCGTCGAAAAGTCAGTTTTCTGATTGCTATGGTTAGTGTTTTTACGGGTGTCGCAGGTAATTCATTGGCTTTTTGTTTGCGCAGTTTAGGGGTCGGTTTCAATGGATCTAAAGCAGTCGCTCTTGTCGCTTTGCATTCCCCATGGCCACGACCGTATGCGGTTTGCGGGGGCGATCCCGCTGACTCTGCTCACAATGCGGTCCGATCCTCGGCTCCCTGTCTGTTTAGAGTCGTTGGTTTCCCCGCTCGGTAGGCTTTGATCGAGCGCAATACCATCACGTGCCCCCCAACCGCTTCCCAATCCCACTCTCCCCCTTCACCAACACATCCACCCGCACCGTCGCCCGCCCCATCCCGCAATAGAGCAATCGGTCGAGGCGTTCCGGGTCCTTCTGATCCTCGACATCGGTCAGGATGATCGCCGGGGCGTCCTGGCCTTTGAATCGGTAGAGGCTGTCGAGTGTGATGTCGCCGTCGGTCCAGATCTGGACGCCGTCGGGTTGGTAGGTTCCGGTGAAGCGGCGGATGGTGTGGCGCCCGATGCGGTCGTGTTTCCAGAGCGGCGACTGGTCGACGCCGCGCAGCGAGAGGATGACGATCTCGTCGGGTGCGAAGCCGAGGCCGATCAAGTTGCCGACGACCGCGTCCAGGTGCTTGGCTTGATCGTCGGCATCGCGATAGGGGTGCACGCCCACACCCAGCCCGGGCAGGGGGTTGGCAGGCTCGAAGTCGAAGGGCAGATGGCTGCGCATGAAGCGGGCGATGCCGTAGGGGGAGCGGTAGTTGTGGCGCGAGTGCAGGCGCACGAAGCCCGGGAGATCGACCGGCGGTTTGCCGAGCAGGTTTTGATTCGGATCGTCGAGCCAGAGGATGCGGGCGTCCTCGGTGAGGAAGAGCTTGAGGATCTCCAGCCAATCGGCCTCGAAATCTTGGCCCTCGTCGAGGATGAGCACATCGAAGCGCCAAGCGTCCGGGATCGGGGCGGAGAGGACGCGGTCCTGCATGGTGCTCCAGAAGCCGGGTTGGTTCATGCCCTTGTAGTCCAGCGGCTCGCCGCGTGCGCGCAGGAACTGGTCGCAAAAGCCGTAGAAGGTTCGGGCGTGGACCTCGGGCAGCAGGCTTTGCAGGCGATCGGCGAGCGGTCGGTTGAAGCAGATCATAAGGACACGCCGACCCTGCTTGACCTGATCACGGGCGAACACGCCGGCCAGCAGACTCTTGCCGCAGCCGCCGGTGCCGGAGACGCGTACCCGAAACGGCGTCATCTCCAGGGTGCGGACCAGTTCGGCGAGGCCGCCGCCGTGGCGCACGAAGTGTTGCTCTTGGGCCCGTCGGTAGAGGTGGATCTGCGGGACGACCTCGAAGGTCTGGCAGAAGAAGTCTTCGACCAAGGTGCGTCGGGCGGGATCGGGTTCGCCGGGGCCGAGGATCCGTTCGATCCGCCGGGCCAGTCCGTCGGTGGCGGCGGCATCGAGGATGCGACTTTGGTCCAGGCCGGCCGCGTTGAGATTGCGGACGCGGTAGTCGGGGCAGTAGAGCAGATAGTCGAGGTCGAGCGGCGACGCGCTCCCGTGCTGCCACTGAAACTTGTCGCGGACCTGGTCCAGCGCGCGGTGAATCTGCGCACCGACCAACTTTCGACGCTGACCGTAGACCTTGACCAGGCCGTCCGGCGTTTCGCTCAGGACACCGTTCTTCTGCTCGATGCAGAGCACGGCGCCCGCGCGGTTGACCAGGATGAAGTCGATCTCGCCGAATCGGGTGACCTGGCCTTGGCTGAAGCTCCAATGGACACTGTGGAACACGGCATAGTCGGGGCCGAGTTGCGCCTCGAGCAGCGCCAGGGTCTCCAATTCTCCCGAATGCGCGCCCGCGAGCGCCAAGGGGCTGATGTCGGAGGGAATGATTCTGGCCATGAGCGTCCGTTCTCGATGGTGGGGATCAGCGTTTGCCGATGCCGACGACGCGTCCGACCTGATAGCGACCGGCTGGGCACTCGGCCTCGTCCTTGGCTGCTTCGGGTCCGGCGGCCCGGACGACCTTGCTGCGCGTGCTGCGACCGCCGTGATGGGTGGTGTCGCTGATTTGAGCGCTGTCGGTGTCCATCGTCGGGGACGTTCTCCATGAAATCGCAAGGACGTGTTTGAGTGTAGACGCGGCGCGGGTTGCGCGAATTGATGAGCGTCATGGTTTGCGACGGAGGTGCCGCCCGGAGCGGGCGAGTGCGCGCAGCGGGAAATGTTCGATGCTGCGTGCCCCGGCGGGGTCTGAAAGGACCGGGAGGATGCCGCGGTATGTCGCGGGGCGGAACGACGAGGCCGTGGAGCGGCGACGGATGCCGTTTTTATCTTCGTCGGGCGATTACCTGTATTCTGCCCCGAAGCATTGGTCACTCTGGCACCTTCTATGTGCGTTTGCTTCCGGAGGCTTTTCCGTCGCTCGAGGATCCCGGTTCCGATGACGGTCTCCCTGATTCTGCTGTGGCTAGCGGCTGCGCCGCTCTTCGCCGCGCCTCGAGCGATCGAGCCCTTGGCCAATCCGCTTCGCCCGCCGGATACCTCCAGTCCGCAGGCGACTGCGCGGAGCTTGATCGTCAACCTTGAGGAAGCCTACAAGATCGCAGAGGATCCAGGGAAATCGCGGGAAGAGACCCTCGAGCCGCTGCGCCGCGCTTGGCGTACCCTTGATCTGAGCGGTGTGCCGGCGGAGTTTGCCGCGGACATCGGCCTCGAGGCGGCTCTGCTGCTCAAGGAGACCATCGACCGCGTGGGTTTGCCGCCCTACGAGGAGATCCCGGACGCCAGGCGCGTGGAAATCGACGAGATCTTGAAATGGCGCATCCCCTACACCGAGATCACCATCGCACAGGTCCAGGAAGGGACTCGGACCGGCGAGTGGCTGTTCAGCCCCTTGACGGTGGAGCGCGCAGAGTCGTTTTTCGAACGGGTCTCCGATCTGCCGTATCGTGCAGAGGCAACGCCCGGACTCTACGACGCCTACAGCCTCACCCCGGGACCCGGTTTGAGCCTGTCCTGGAACGCGGGCCTGCCGGCTTGGCTTGGGCGACAGGTCTTGGGGCAGACGGCGTGGCAATGGATCGCCGCGGTCGTTGTGCTCATGGCTGGTTTTGCTTTGGGCGTGGCCGGCTATCGCGCCGGACGGCGAGCCGATAAGCGCCGTCGAGAGCAACATCAGATCTCGCGAAGGGGGGCCATCCTGGCCCTCTTGTTCGGGGTCGTCCTGGTGCAGGGTGTGAAGTATTTCATCAACGAGATCGTCAACTTCACCGGCCACATGCTGATCCTGGACAAGCAGTTCTTCGTGATCCTGGAATACACGCTGCTTGGCTGGCTCGCGGTCTTGATCCTGACACAGATCCCGGAGGTCGTGATTCGCTCGCGGCACTTGCGTCCACGGGGCATCGACAGCCAACTTCTCCGGCTCGGGTTCAAGCTATTGGCGTTCGTCGCGATCGCTGCATTAGTGGTGGACGGGGCGCAGCGCATCGGCCTGCCTGCGTATTCGGTCATTACCGGCCTCGGCGTCGGCGGTCTGGCGGTCGCCCTGGCCGCTCGCGAGACGCTGGCGAATCTCCTCGGCTCGTTGGCGATCATGCTCGATCGACCCTTCCGGATCGGCGACTGGATCAAGATGAACGACAACGAAGGAACGGTCGAAGACATCGGCTTTCGCAGCACCCGGATTCGTACCTTTTACGATTCGCTGCTGTCGGTGCCCAATTCGGTCACGGTGAATGCGGCGATCGACAACATGGGCGAGCGGACCTATCGCCGTGTCACGACGAAGCTGAATATTCGCTACGACACCGGGCCGGAGCGGATCGAGGCCTTTCTCGAGGGTATCAAAGAGATCATCAAGGCCAACCCGGCTACACGCAAAGACTACTTTCACGTCGTCATGCACGACTTTGGCCCTCACGGGCTCGATGTCCTGTTGTACTTTTTCCTGCAGGTCCCGGACTGGTCCGCGGAGCTTGTCGAGAGGCAACGCGTGTTCCTCGAGATCATGCGGCTCGCGGATCGATTGGGCGTGGAATTCGCATTTCCGACCCAGACGATCGAGGTGGAGACCATGCCGGGACAGCCGCATCAAGCGCGACCCGTGCAGGAGCCGACAGTGCTCTCGGCAGTCGCGCGTGACTTCGGCGCGAACGGCAGTGCCGCCCGCCCGCGCGGCTTGGGACTCTTTACGCCGCCGTGCGAGGAGCGCTGAGCATCTCGCTCAGCGGTGGCATGGAGGCCATGGTCGGGGCGACGGGACAAGTGCTTCTGCGCTCGGGGAGTATGTAGCGGCGCGAGGAACCATCCCGAACGGGTCCGCCTTCGGTGTCGATCAAAGCCGGCGCCGGCGGCTCCGTCTCAGTGACATTCCAGCCCGTCCTCCAACTCTCCGAGTGCGGCTCCGTCGGCATGTCCGCCCGGGTAGACGGGTCATGCTGTCGGGCTCGGCGAGAGGATAAAGCCGAGCTAGACCGGTCCCCGGAGCCGATTGAAGGCCGAATCGGCGGGCCGTTTGCGATGACCGGCAGGCATGCCTATATTGACGGTGTTGATTTCAATATCGAGCGTCTCTCCATGCCTCTGCAAATCGCCAATCCCGCCGTCGTCGGCAAGGTCGAGCGGCTCGCCCGAGTGACCGGTTTGAGTAAGACGGCTGCCGTGGAGCGCGCGGTCGATCAATTGCTGCGAGAGCTCGATGGCGCCGCCGAGCCAGCCGCCTGCATGCGTGCGCTGCTGGCGCAGCTCGATCGCATCCCGGACCGAGCGGACGCCTTCGATCCTCTCCCTTGGGATGAGGCAGGACTCCCCGAATGATCGTCATCGACACCTCGGCGCTCGTGGCGATCGTCTTCGGGGAGCCGGAACGCGAGGCATTTGTCGACATCATCCAGAAAGCGCCGCGCGCACTGATCAGTACCCCGACCGCGTTGGAAGCCCGCATGGTCGTGCATGGCCGACGGGGCGAGCGCGCGGTCGTGCTGTTGGATGATCTGCTGCGCCTGCCGATGTTCGAGCTGGTGGCGCCGGGCAAGGCCGAGCTGCAAGCCGCGTTCGCGGCCTTTGTCGCCTACGGTCGGGGCAGTGGGCACGCGGCCGGCTTGAACTACGGCGACCTATTCAGTTACGCGCTTGCCAAGGTCCGCGGACTTCCGCTGCTGTTCAAAGGTGAGGATTTCTCGCAGACCGATATCCTTCCTGTTTGGCGACCCGCGTCCTGACATTCGGTATCTCGGTACAGCGTCACGAGGCCGAAGACATCGCCTTGATCCCGATGAAAACGAGAGGACACTGAATGCGTCACCACCCTTGGCGCCATTGCCTGCAGGTCTTCCTGATCTGCGCGCTGACGACGCCCGCGTGGGGTCAAGAGCCGCCCGGTGTGCAACTGGCGAATGTTGAAACCACCGAGATCGTCGAGGAGGTCCGACTCACCGGAACCGTGAACGCGCTGCGCAGCTCCCGTTTGTCCACGGCGGTTGCCGGCCTGGTGAACAAGGTCGCGGTCGACACGGGCGCGAAGGTCAGTCAAGGCGACCTGCTGATCGGGCTGGACGATGAGCAGGCGCTGTTCGAGCTGGCCGGGGCCCGTGCCGAAACCGACGAGGCCCGGGCGCGGCTGGAGGAGGCCCGTCGCAGGCTGGAGGAGGCCCGGTCGGTGGGGCGCGGGAACATTGCCGAGACCGAAGTCAGCACCCGGGAGACCGATGTTGCCGCCGCAGAGGCCGCGGTCGCCCGTCTGCAGGCCGCCGAAGCACACCGGCAGGTGGTGTTGCGCCGACATCGCGTGGAGGCGCCGTTCGACGGTGTCGTCAGCGATCGTTCCAGCGAACTGGGCGAGTGGGTCACGCCGGGAGACGCCTTGCTGACGCTCGTGGACACCGACAATCTGCGGCTGGATTTTCAGGTGCCCCAGGAGGCCTACCGCCGGATCGATGAAGGCTCGGAGTTGCTGATCGACGGCGCCGGTCCCGAAGGCAACCCCATCACGGCCGAGATCGATGCCTTGGTCCCGGTCGGCGAATCGCAATCCAGAACCTTCCTGCTGCGCGCGATTGCGCCCGACGGCTTTGCCGCCCTGCCGGGCATGGCCGTCGATGCGGTGCTGCGGGTCTCCGTCGGGGGGACAGGGTTGACGGTGTCCCGCGATGCGATCAACCGCTACCCGGACGGTCGTGTCAGCGTCTGGATTGCCGAGCCGACCGATGGGGGGCTTTTCGCGGTCCGGGAGAAACGCGTGACCACCGGCATCGGCTTCCACGATCGGGTCGTCATTGTCGACGGCTTGCAAGGCCATGAGCAGGTCGTCGTTCGAGGCAATGAATCCCTGGATGACGGCATGAAGGTGCGCATCTCCGAGCGGACGGCGCGCTGATGTTCTCCCGCATCATCCGGCACGGCACCCTGGTGGCCGTGATCACCCTGATCCTGGCGATCCTGGGCACTGCCGCGGCCCTGCGCATTCCGGTCCAGATGATCCCCGATCTGGAAACCCGCACGGTGACGGTGGAGACCCGGTGGCCCGGCGCGACCCCGCAAGACATCGAAAAGGAGATCCTCATCGAGCAGGAGCGCTACCTGCGCAATGTCCCCAATCTGACCCGAATGATCTCGTCCGCGTCCTTCGGCGCATCGGAGATCGAGCTGGAATTCCCGTTCGGTGTGGATATCACCGAGGCCCTGATCCAGATCAACAACGCCCTCAGTCAGGTGTCCGATTACCCCCGCAACGTGGACGAGCCCCGCATCGTCGCGGCGTCCTTCTCCGCCAACGCCTTCATGTACTTCCGGATCTCCACCCTGATAGGCAACCCCCGCGAGCTGGACATCGACCTGATGCGGGACTTTGTCGAAGACCGGGTTCGGCCGCGCATGGAGAGCGTGCCGGGGGTGTCCGAGGTCACCGTCGGCGGCGGTGCCGAGCGCCAGATCCAGATCACTGTCGACGAGCTGAAACTGGCCCAGCGCGGACTGAGCCTCCTGGACCTGCGGGACGCCATCACGGCACGGAATCGCGATGTGTCCGGCGGCGAGATCGATTCGGGCAAGCGCTCCTACCTGCTGCGCACCCTGGGACGGTTCGAAGATCTCGAGGAGCTGGAGCAGTTGGTGGTCTCGCGCACCGGCGACAGCGTTGTCAGACTCTCGGATGTAGCCAGCGTGCGTCAGGACCACTCCCGGATTCGCGCCCTGTCGTTCGTCAACGGCCAGCGGGTGCTGGGGTTGCAGGTCAGGCGGGAGAGCGGCTCCAACGTCATCGACATCAAGCGGGCCATGTTGAAGGAAGTCGACGCCATCAATCGCGAGGTGTTGGAGCCCGCCGGGCTGCGGCTTGAGTTGACCTCGGACGATGCCCGCTATGTGGAGGCATCGGTGGCCAACGTCCGCAACAATCTGGCGATCGGTGCGGTGTTTGCGTCCCTGGTGCTGTTTCTGTTCCTGCGCTCGTCGCGGGCCACGCTGGTCGCGGTAATCGGCATCCCATTGTGCACCATCGCGGCATTCATGGGCCTGCTGCTCGCCGGGCGCACCATCAACGTCATCTCGTTGGCCGGCATCGCGTTCGCCATCGGGATGACCGTGGACAACAGCATCGTGGTGCTGGAGAACATCGAGCGCCACCGCCGTCTGGGGCTGAATCGGTTCGATTCCGCACTCAAGGGCGTCCAGGAGGTCTGGCCGGCAGTGCTCGCATCCACCATGACCACCATCCTGGTGTTCCTGCCCATCCTCTTCATCGAGCAGGAAGCGGGACAGCTTTACTCCGATGTGGCCATTGCGATCTCCGCCGCCATTCTGGCCTCCATGCTGGTGGCGATCACGCTGATTCCCACGCTCAGTGCACGGATGGGCTTCGGTGTCCGCGAAACGGCCGCGGACGGATCTGGCAACGCGCCATTCGAAGGTCGGGCCGGCGGCTGGGCTGGGGGCTGGGTCGGGGGCATCGTGGGTGGCGTGCGCTGGCTGGTCGGCAGTGCCGTGCGACGGAGCCTGACCATCCTGGTCACGGTTGCGCTGAGCCTCTGGATCATCCTGACGCTGACACCCCCCGCCGAATATCTGCCCGAGGGCGAAGAGCCGAAGACCTTCGCCTCCATGAACGCGCCACCCGGCTACAACCTGTCGGAGATGGAGGCCATCGCCAAACAGATCGAAGGCCATTTTCTGCCGCACGTGGGGGCCGAGAGCGATGCCTTTGACGCCGGCGAGGTCTCGGTGCCGCCGATCGCCTTCCTGAACATGCAGGTGCGGCCCACCAACGTGCGCATCATCGCCGAAACCATCGATCCGCTGCACATCGAGCCCTTGATGGACGAGATCACCGGGTTCTACGAGCAGTTTCCGGGCATGCGTTCATTTGCGGCCAAGGGCTCCATCATCTCAAGCAACGACGGCGGGACCCGCAGCATCAACCTGGATATCTCCGGTGCGGATCTCGTGTCGGTCTACCGCTCGGCCAACGCCGCCTACGAACGCGCCCGTGAGATCTTCGACAACCCGCGCATCCAGACCCAACCGCCCACCCTGTCTCTGGCCCAGCCCTCGATCCAGGTGCGCCCGGACTGGAATCGGGTCGCCGAGCTGGGTCTGGACACCGAGGCGATCGGCTTCACTATCGCAGCCCTGACCGAAGGGGCGTACCTCGACGATTTCTTCCTCGACGACGACAAGATCGACATCTACCTGTACGGCAGCCAGGGCCGGGAGCCTCGCCTGGACGAGCTGCCACACGTGATGATCCACACGCCCGGAGGCGCCACCCTCCCGCTGTCCGGCCTAGCCACCATCGAGGAGGCCGTGGACGCCGGCACGGTGCGCCGGGTGGACGGTCGCCGAACCGTCACCCTGAACGTGATTCCGCCGGACGACGTCCCTCTGGAAACGGGAGTCGAGCGCGTGAAGGAGGATCTGCTGGGCGCCATGCGCAGCAGCGGGGAGCTGTCCTCGGACGTCAGCGTGGAGATCTCCGGGGCCAGTGACCAGCTCGACGCCACCCGCGACGCCTTGAGCGGCAACTTCCTGATTGCCCTGGTCATCATCTACCTGGTGCTGGTGGCGATCTTTGCGCATTGGGGCTTCCCGCTGCTGATCATGACTGCCATTCCATTGGGCATCGCCGGCGGCATCGTCGGGCTGGCGCTGCTGAACCTGGTCGGCAGCTTATTGCCGACGATCGGCCTGATGCCCCTGAGTCAGCCCTTCGACATGATCACCATGCTGGGCTTCCTCATCCTGATGGGGACGGTCGTGAACAATCCGATCCTGGTCGTGGATCAGGCCCGCCAAAACCTCCGCCAGGAAGGCGTGTCGGTGGTGGACGCCGTGGTGGACGCGGTCCAGACCCGCCTGCGTCCCATCGCTATGACGACCCTGACCACTATCTGCGGCCTGTCGCCGCTGGTCTTGCTGCCCGGGGAGGGCACCGAGCTTTATCGCGGTGTGGGGGTGATTGTGTTGTTCGGGTTGATGGGTGCGGCGACGGTTACCGTTACATTTCTGCCGGCTTTGACTGTGGTTGTGCTGTCGTGGGGGGAGAAGCGGGCGACGAGAAGCGATTTGCCGTTGTCGAATTGAGCCGGCCCCGTTTCCCTCGCATGAGATCCGGGAGAGCCACGGCGTCGAGCCACGATGGCACGTCTTCTGCGCTAAACTTGACAAGACCGATCACCCGATTCAGCCAATCAAGTCCGGGGCCCGACCATGCCGACACCAACCATCAATCCGGACTTCGCCACGGTGCTGGAGCCCCTCGGGAACGGTGCCGGCGATTTCTTCCTCGCCGCCGGTCTGTACCAAGCGCACAAGATCAGCTTCGGCGCCGCCGCGGCCCTCGCCGGCCTTGGCTACGAGGAGTTCCATTACCGGCTTAAGGAGCACTTCGGTCACGGTTTTGTCGTCGCCGAGGAGACCGTGGAGGACGACCTGCGGCTGGTCGAAGCGCTCGTGGACCGGCGCTCGTGAGACTCGTCACCATCGTCGGGTCCCTTCGAGCGGCTCGGGAATCACGGAGCCTAGCCCGGAAGAACCACGAGCCAAGACGTCAATCTCCCTGCTCACCCGGGCTTGCCCCTAAACCTCGTCCGGCTTAGGATCGCCGACAAATCGATTCGCACACGGAGGCTGAAATCACTGGATGCCCACCATCAGCCAATTCTTCGGAATCGTGATCCAGATGTTTTGGCGCGAGCACGCACCGCCGCATTTTCATGCCCTTTACGCCGAGCATGAAGCGCTGATCGATATCCGCACGCTCGAAGTCATTGGTGGACGACTGCCGAAGCGAGCGCTCGCCCTGACAATCGAGTGGGCCGTCGAGCACCGCGAAGAATTGATGGAGGATTGGAAACTATGCCAATTGAAGCAGCTTCCGAGACGGATCGCGCCATTGGAGTGATTCCAGCCGCTCCTTGGCGCGTGAAGGGATTGTCGATATTGCCGGACTATCGCCTGGCGGTGACCTTCCAAGATGGCACCAGCGGCGTCGCAGATCTCTCGGCGGTCACCTCGGCTCATGACCGCGGCATCTACGAACCGCTCAAGGATCCGAGCTACTTTAAGCAAGCGCGTCTTCAAATGGGTGTCGTCACCTGGCCGAACGGGGCGGATCTCGACCCGGCTTGGATGTATGAGGAACTGACGCAGTTTAAAACGTGGTCTGTTCCCTTTTAGTAACGATTCACTTACAAGTAACGCATTTTATCTCAGGCGTTTTCTATAAAAAGAGCGTTACCGACTTGAAAAGGAGCCGACCTGCTGCGAGCATCGCTCCCGACGATCCGAACGGGAGTGGTCGCTCTATGAACGAATTTCC
>NZ_AFWV01000020.1 GCF_000223985.1 Thiocapsa marina 5811 | reverse complement strand
CCAAGGAAGTGCTGCGCTATCGCGAGGCCGTGTGGCACGGCTTTCGCGCCCTCGGGCAGCGGCCGCTCGCCACCAATCTCTTCATCGAGATCGCGGGCATCATCAAGGAATCCGACCTCGGCATCCGCCGGGTGCCCGGCACCAAGATCGCCAACAGCCGGGGCGAGGTGATCTACACCCCGCCCGAGGGCGAGGCGGTTATCCGCGACAAGCTGGCGAATCTGGAGCGCTACCTGCACGCGCAGGACGGGACCGACCCGCTGATCAAGCTGGCGGTGCTCCATTATCAGTTCGAGGCGATCCACCCCTTCGTCGACGGCAACGGCCGCACCGGGCGTATCCTCAACATCCTGTATCTGGTGGACCAGGGGCTGCTGGAGCTGCCTGTGCTCTATCTCTCGCACTACATCATCCACCACAAGAGCGCCTACTACGCCGGGCTGCGCCAGGTGACCGAGGCCGGCGACTGGCAGACCTGGGTGACCTACGTGCAAGATCCGCTTCCTGGAAGAGCGCGGCATCGCCAAGCGCCAGACGGCTTCGGTCTACCTCCAGACCCTCGAATCCCTGGGTCTGCTGCGCGCCCAACGGATCGGACGGGAGCTGTACTACATCAACGACCCCTTGTTTCGGTTGCTGACGGCGTGAGTGAGTCGAGAGAACGTGTCGATAAAACTCAAGAAAATCGACCGATCCGAGCCACCTGTCGATCTCATCGACAGGTTCTCGGCAATGCCCCATGAGGAAACGGGCTGTACGTGTTCGACCGGTTGCCGCGGCCTCGGTGCATAATCATCCTTGTTCCGCTGCGTCCTCGCTGACACCCGTCGGCATGAGGGCCAGTCACCCGTGATCAACGATTGCCCGTACCGAAGGTGTCATGTCCATGCCTGAACATCATCCCCCATCCCCCGAGATTCCGGAGGGCTTCGTCGCCTTGCTGAAGGTCGAGGGTGGCGAGGCGGACCACCATGAGATACGCGCCGAGTGCCTGGTGGCGGTGCTGTCCGGCCTGCAACGACTCGCGTATCTGCTTGCCATGAGTGAGTCCCGGCAGGAGTTGGGCGAACGCTTGAAGCCGAGTCGGGCGATGCGACAGCAATACGCCCTGCGCTGCGGGATCCCCGGACCGGGAAGCTACGCCTTGCCGTTGGATGTGGGCTCCCCGGACTTGATCTCGGGAGGGCGGGACTCCCTGGACCGGATTCAGGACATCTGGACGGCCTTGTCCGGACACGACAGTGACGCCCTCAACCGCCTGCTCCCGCCCGCACTGATGCAGCGCGCACTGCGGGAGATTCAAAAATTCCTGCCCAAAGATCCTGAGGGACTGCGCTTCAGCCTGAGCACGCGGAGCTCGCCGGAACCGGCCGTACTGACTTGGCGTGTTTCGCGTTTCATCAGTGAGCGCCTGGCGCCCACGCTTTCCGAAGACACGATCATGACGGTCACCGGGGAGTTGCTGCGGATCGATTTCGCGGCTCGCCAGGTCGCGATCCTGTACCCGCCCACCCGTCGCGAAATCGTCTGCACCTACCTTCCGGAAATCGAGGACAGCATTATCGAGTCGCGCAAGGAGCCGATTCAGGTCACCGGGCGCTTCGTGCTGGACGACGAGGGTAGCCCGAGCAAGCTCATGGATGTCTCACGGATCGAGCCGGTCGATTTTTCGCCCATGGTGGTGACTGAATTGGAGGCGCTGCCGGTGCGGATGAAGACGCCGCTGGAGTTGGTGCCGGTGCTTGATGAGGAGAGCCAGCAGTATTTATGCGTGGCGGACGCCGACCTTGGGTTGGATGCCTTCGCTTTGACGCGGGACCACCTCTTCGACGAGGTACAGGAGCAACTCTGTATGCTGTGGCGCGAGTATGCCCTTGCATCGGATGAAGAATTGGATGACGCAGCACGATTGCTTAAAGCGCGTCTGCATACCCGGATGGAGGAATCGCGTGCCGAGGCGTAAGGACGACATCGAGCAGGGGTTGCGACGCAAGGGTTTCAAGCAGCGGGAGGGCGATCATCATTATTTTATCTACTGGAACCTGAACGGCGAAAAGACGGCCGTTTTCACCAAGACGAGCCATACGCCAAAGATGCGGGATATTCCCGATAATCTGCTCGGCCTCATGGCCAGGCAGTGTCGGTTGAACAAGGCGGATTTTCTCAATCTGGTGGATTGCCCGCTCAGCCGCGAGGAGTTTGAACGCCGGCTTGCGCAAACCTAAGCAGCGGAGCGCTACGCTCGGATGGTCCTGAAAGCGGACGCGAGCGATGCCAATTTCAATACAAGGAATGCGGTGCGTCGATCGCCCGAACGGGTGCCACAACACATCATCAGGGAACGTCCATGAGCACACCCACACCCTCGGACTTGCGCGATGAGCTGACCGACATGGTCGTCCGCGACCTGCTAGGCCCCGCCGGCGGCCCCGAAGAGGAGCTGAATCAGTACGAAGACCACGTCTATCAGCGTTACCTGGTCGGCATGCTGGCACCGAAAGCCAGCGAGATCGCCGGCGGTGAACTCGACGAGCTGGCGGCCAGCGACGGGGACGAGGGCGAGGAAGGGGCGCCCGAGTCGGGCGTGCCGGCGGGCAATGCCTATTTCCCGTCCTCGATGGGTTTGAGCTTCGTGGTGGCGGCCGATGCCGATGAGATCCTGGTCGAGGCCGACTGGGGGCAGTACCTGCGAATCAAGAGCGCCACCCAGCAACATCGCGACGGCAACCCCGCCAATGTCTGGAAGCGCAACCCGGTGATCCCGCCACATCTGGCGTTACCGTTGCAGGACGGCAACATCACGCCGGAGCCGCTGCATCCGGATCATCCATCGGTCGTGTTGCAGGGCCGAATGCGTCTGACCCCTGACGGTTGGGTCGTGACCCTGTTTCTCGTGAACCAGCAGGAGGAGCGCCAGCGCCGGGGTGAGCCCAAGGACACGGTCTGGCTGTTTCAGCCCAAGCTGCGGGTGCGTGGAACCGGCTCGGCACCGATCTTCGTCCAGCGCAAGGGCGGCAAAGCGGATCTGTCGCTGATGGACCCCTTGACACGGGAGGAGACCGAGACCCTGGAGATGCTCTATCGCCATCAGCGCGAGTTTGCCGTCGGTCACGGCATCTCGGTGCATGCAACCCTGCCCGAAGCCTCCGGCGAGGTTCCCGGGGAACGGGCGATGCAGGTCGAAACCGAGTGGGTACCGCGCTTCGAGGTGCCCCAGCAGACGCCGCGCTCCGTGGCGGACGATCAGAATCTCTCCGGCCTGACCCTCGATATGCAGGCGCTGGCAGAGCTGCCCAAGGCGGGCCTGATCGCGAGCCTGCGCCATATCGAGACCGCCTACCGCGTCTGGATCAGGATCGAAGAGGCCAAGCTCACGCTGCCCCAGGAGAAGCTGGCGGGCCACGAAGCGGCGGCGCGCCGTGCCGCGGCGAGCTGCCGGCGAGCGCTGGAACGCATCAAGGCCGGCATCGACCTGATCGAGACCGATGCTCTCGCCGAGGACGCCTTCCGCTTCGCCAACCGGGCCATGTGGCTGCAGCGCATCCATTCGACCTTTGCACGCAAGGTGCGCAAGAAAGAGATGTCGGTGGAGGAGGGCGTCGCCGCGGTGGATGTCCCCGGGAACCGGAGCTGGCGTCTGTTCCAGATGGCCTTCGTGCTGCTGAACCTGCCGAGCCTGACCGATCTGCATCACCCGGATCGCAGCCACGAGACCGACGCGGTGGCCGACCTGCTCTGGTTCGCCACGGGCGGCGGCAAGACCGAAGCCTATCTGGGCCTGACCGCCTACATCCTCGCCCTGCGCCGACTCCAGGGGGAAGTCGAAGGGCGCCGCGGGGACGTCGGAATCGCCGTGTTGATGCGCTATACCCTGCGGCTGCTGACGCTCCAGCAGTTTCAGCGTGCCGCTGCCTTGATGTGCGCCTGCGAGACCATCCGTCGCGACGATGTGCCCAGGTGGGGCGAAGAGCCGTTTCGCCTTGGGCTCTGGGTCGGGAGCAAAACGACACCCAATACCTTGAGCGCGGCCGCCAATGCCCTACGCCAACGCAGTGTGGGCGGTCGGCCATCGGCTACCGGGAGCCCGCGTCAAATCACCTCCTGTCCCTGGTGCGGCAGCGAGATCCGCGAGCAGCACCTGCGCGTCTACGAGGCGCCGAGCGACATCGGCCGCTGTGTCACCTACTGCGGCGACAACCTGGGGCGCTGCGACTTCAGCGAAGCCAAGGCGCCTAAGGAGGGGCTGCCGGTGATGGTGGTTGACGAGGAGATCTACCGCCGACCGCCGGCCCTGCTGATCGCCACGGTCGACAAGTTCGCGCAGATGCCCTGGAAGGGCGAAACCCAGATGCTCTTCGGCAAGGTCACGGAGGTGTGCGACCGGCACGGCTTCCTGTCGCCGGAGGTCCAGGACGGGCAATCTCACCCGGCCCGTCATGGTTTGCCGGCGGCGAAGAACCGCCCTCACGGATTTCTGCGTCCGCCCGACCTGATCATCCAGGACGAGCTGCATCTGATCAGCGGCCCGCTGGGCTCGATGGTCGGTCTTTACGAGTCCGCGGTGGACGCACTCTGTAGCTGGGTTGTCGACGGCAAGCCGGTGCGCCCCAAAGTGGTCGCCTCCACCGCGACCATTCGCCGCGCGCCCGACCAGGTGCAAAAGCTCTTCGTGCGCAAGCTGGAAGTGTTTCCGCCCCAGGGCACCGGGATTCGCGACAGTTTCTTTGCCATCCAACGCCCGGTCGGACCGGCGTCCCCGGGGCGGCGCTATCTCGGCATCAGCGCCTTCGGCCGCCGCTATCCGGTGGCTATGATCCGCGGTTACGTCGCCCACATGGCTGCGGCCCAAGTGCTCTACGACAAGTACGATCGGCTGGCCGACCCTTGGATGACGCTGGCGGGCTACTTCAACTCGATCCGCGAGCTTGCCGGAACGCGTCGCCTGGTGGAGGACGATATCCGGGCGCGCCTGCGCGACGTCGATCAACGCGGCTTGGCCAAGCGCCGCGTGCGCGCCCTGGAGGAGCTGACCTCGCGTAAGTCCGGGACCGACATCCCGAGGATCCTGGAGCGGTTGGAGGCGGTTTTCGACAAGGAGCTGGAGGCCCAACGGATGGTGGACCGCAAAGCGGGCCAGCCGGTCACCTCGGCCGTGCCCTACGACGTGATCCTGGCGACCAACATGATCTCGGTCGGCGTGGACATCGACCGGCTCGGACTGATGGTGGTCGCGGGGCAGCCCAAGAACACCTCGGAGTATATCCAGGCCACCAGCCGCGTCGGCCGTTCGGCGGAGGGCCCCGGCCTGGTCTGCACCCTCTTCAACTGGGCACGTCCGCGGGATCTCTCCCACTACGAGCGCTTCGAGCATTACCACGAGACCTTCTACAAGCATGTCGAGGCGCTGTCGGTGACCCCGTTCTCCGCGCGTGCGCTCGACCGCGGCCTCTCGGGGGTGATGGTCGGCTTGATGCGCCTGCTGGACGCCCACCTGAACGCGAACCTGAAGGCCGGTGAAGTCGCCGACACCGACGGGGTCTGGACAGAGGTTTTCGACCTGCTGAGCGAGCGCGGGGGAAAGGCGACACATGATCCTGCGGTCGCGACCCGCATCAAAGACATGCTGGACCGTCGCCGGGACGTCTGGCTGAGCCGGGTGCACAACCAGGAGGACCATCAGTTGGCGTACAAGTCCAAGGGAGGTGCCACGGTCGGGTTGCTGGAGTATCCCGGCGAGCAGGATTGGGGGCTGTTCACCTGCCTGAACTCGCTGCGTGACGTGGAAGGGACCGTCGATCTGGTCTTGGACCAGTGCTCCACCGGACTGCGGGTCGAGCGAGGAACGACGGATGAATGAGCTTGGCGAGCTGCGCCCCAGCCAGTTGATCTTTACCTTCGGCGTCGGTGCCTTGGTCGACCTGCCGAATCTGTCGGTGATCGTGCTGGGTCTCGACGATTGGGATATCCGCTACTGCAAGGAGATCGAGGAAGACCGTTTGGTGGCCGCGGTGCAGAAGCGACTCGGCGCCCAGATGGGCCGGCTGTACCTGCCGCCGATCAAGCTGGACAGCATGGACCAGGACCCCGCGGCACCCGCCGTCGGGGTGCCGGTGGCGCCCTTCCCGCGCTGGATGCGCTGCCCGCTCTGCAATACCCTGGCGACGGTCGAGTCCGGGGTGTTCAAGTTGATCCAGGATCCCTATCGACCGGATCGCACGGAATACGTCCATCAGGGCTGTCTGAAGAGCGTCGGCAGTCGGGCGCCCTCGGTCTTGCCGGTCCGCTTCTGCTGGCCTGTCGCGAGGGGCACTTGACGGACTTCCCCTGGCTCGATTTCGTGCATCAAGGCAAAATCCCTTGCCGGCCGGCGACCATGACCCTGCGTGAGTTCGGAGTCTCCGGCGATGCCTCGGACATCATCGTCAAGTGCGAGAGCTGCGGGGCCGAGCGCCGCATGTCCGATGCCTTCGATCTGGATCCGAATGAGGGCTTCGCCTGCCCCGGGCATCACCCGCACCTGCGTTTGGTCGAGCCCGCCTGCGAGGAGACGGCGAAGGCGATTTTGCTGGGGGCCTCCAACAGTTGGTTTCCGACTGCGCTGTCGGCGCTGTCGATTCCCAGTGCGACGGATACGCTCGGCAAGCTGATCGAGGAGCAATGGTCCGAGTTGAAGGACACGGAGGACCGGGATGAAGTCCGTCTGCTGCGCAAGAAGCTTCAGAAATTCCAAGCACTGATTCCATTGTTCACGCAGTTCGACGACAACGCCATCTGGACCGCGATCGAGGCGCGGCGCGCCGGTGCGCAGCACGGCAAGCCGCCACCGGAGGATCTCAAATTACCCGAATGGCAGGTCTTCGCCGCTCCGGACAACGCGGCCGAGGGCCGTGACTTCAAGCTCAAGCGGGTCGCGCCCCCGCAGGGTTTCGAGTCCTTTTTCGAGGACACGGTGCTGGTGGAGCGCATCCGGGAAGTGCGGGCGTTGCTCGGGTTTACACGCATCGAATCCAACGCCGATTTTGCCGAGGCCACGCTCCTGGAGGACGGTCGCCTGACCCGATTGTGTCGCGCCAGTCCGACCTGGCTGCCGGGATCGGAGGTGCGCGGCGAGGGGATCTTCCTGCGGGTCCGCGAGGATGTGATCCAAGCCTGGCAGGCGAAGACCGCCGTGCAGCAGCTCCGGAAGGAGTTTCTCGACTCGCATAAGGCATGGCGCACGCTGAGACGGCTCAAGCCGCCGGAAGAGGGTTTTCCCGGCATCCGGCTGGTGTTGCTGCACTCGCTGGCCCACGCCCTAATGCGCCAGATCGTGCTGGATTGCGGCTACAGCGCGGCGAGCATCCGTGAACGTCTTTATTCCCGCCAACCGAACGAGGACGGCGGCCCCATGGCCGGCATCCTGCTCTACACCGCCGCCCCCGACAGCGAAGGCACCCTCGGTGGCCTGGTCGAGCTCGGTGACCCGCTGACGCTTGGCCGCCACCTGCAACAGGCTCTGGAAAGCATGCGGCTGTGCGCGTCCGACCCGCTCTGCGCCGACCACCGCCCGGACACGCTGGGTCGGGGCATCCAGGGCGCCTGCTGCCATGCCTGTCAGTTCGCCCCGGAGACCTCCTGCGAGCGCGGCAACCGGTACCTGGATCGCTCGGTCCTCGTGAACACCTTCTCGGCACGCGGAACGGCGTTCTTCGATTGATGGCCATGTCCGACGACTTCTGCACTGCCGTCGAAAACTTGGTGCGAAAGGCGCCAGATGGGTGGCTGACCGCGACGTGCGAAACGCTTCGTGCGTTGCCGGCTTCGGCGACCCTGGACCTTGTGCGGCAGCGACTGCCGGGAACCCATAACGCGGATCTCGCCTACCGCATGGACCGGGTCCTCGATCTGGCTTCGACGCAGATGTCTTGGGAAGCGCTGAGCTGGTCTCTCCGGACGACATTCACCGCCTATCGCCGCTGGCGGGGCGAGGAGGAGATCGAGCTTCTCTGGTCCGGCCCAACGCCTGCCAATCAGATCCCTGCACGACGGATTGACCAAGCCCTTTACGACCTGATCGGCGACGCCAAGCGCGACATCCTGCTGGTGACCTTCGCCGCGGCGAAGATCAACCGCCTTGCCGATGCCTTGTTGAAGGCCGTCAGCCGCGGAGTGCAGGTGAAGCTCATCCTGGAATTTGAGCGCTCATCGGAAGGGCAGTTGAGTTTCGATGCCTTGAAGGCGTTTCCCACGGCCTTGGTTGCCGCGACAAGGGTGTATCACTGGCCCCTCGACAAGCGTGAACGCAATCAGGCCGGACGCCCGGGAAAGCTGCACGCCAAGGTGGCTATCGTCGATGACATGGCGCTCATCTCCAGCGCGAACCTGACGGACGACGCCTTCAACCGCAACCTCGAGATCGGCGTGATGATCGGGAGTGATCGGCTGCGCGGTCCCCTGACCGAGCACATCCTCGCGCTCGTCCGCTCTGGTCAGCTTGTCGAGCTGCGCTGATTTCGCGTGAGGCGATCGATTTCAAACAGGTCTGGTTCATGTTTCATAACGAAACTTGTTCTGATCTGCAAGGCGCCGACTGAGAAGGGAAAATTTCAAGATCACCGTGAAGCCGCACCATCGGTCGGCTCTGGATGACTTGTGGTAGACCCTGCCGGCTCGCCGGAGCTGTTGCGATCAGCCGCTATGAGGGGGTGAGGTATGACGACGACAAGCATCACGGATGTCCTGCTCTGGTGTGTCGGCATCAACTACGGATTTCTGCTTCTCTGGTTCGGGGTCTTCGCCTTTGCTCACGACTGGATGTATCGCCTGCACAGACGATGGTTCAGGCTCTCGGTCGACACCTTCGACGCGATTCACTATGCGGGCATGGCCGCCTACAAGCTGGCCATCCTGCTGTTGAACCTGGCGCCGCTTCTCGCACTCCACCTATCGGACTGACGCTCCGGCCATGACCGGCGACGCCGCGTGGGTACCGCAGGATCAGGACCAGCGCCGCGCGATCTTGCCCGGACCCAGCTCCCAAAGCTGTCTCAGCAGGGTAGGGCGTCCCCCCAGTGCCGCGACCAGGGCATCCTCGGCGGCCTCGTCGCTGCCGCCTTCCGCCCAGGCGCCCGCGAACCCGGCGAGCCATACGCGCTGGGCCTGCGCGTCGTCGAGCGGGGGGAACAGTTCGGGCGTCCGACCGCCTTCGAGGACGCGACTGCCGGCGTCGAACCAATCAAGCATTGTCGTCTCGCGCATCGGGCATCGTCGGTGAGTCGCCAAAGGGGTTCAGTATCGCGCGCCGCTCGATGCCGCAACAAAAAACCCACCGGCGCTTTCGCCCCGGCGGGTTTGCTTGGGTTGACGGGCGAGCTCGCCGACCGTGCACCCGTGCGGGTGCGGGCCGACGAGCTCACCGTTCGGTCAGGCCGCGGCTGGTAGATCCAGCCGCCACAGGTCGCACCAGTCGAGGCTTTTGCTGCCCTCCGGGATCGGCCCCTTCGGTAGATGCAGCGCTGCCCGGATGCCTCGGGAGACAAGTCGCTCGCGCAGTGCGAGGGCGGCCTGCTCTCCGGTCCCCGAGCGATCCAGATCGGCCCAGATCACGACCAGCTCGACCCCCGGCGGCGGCACGAATCGCTGCAGCAGGGTCGCGGAGATCCCGGCCCAGACCGGCATCGCGGTGCGCTGGCGGATCACCAGCGCGGTCTCGATGCCTTCGGTGATCCCCAGTGTCGCGCCGGCCGGGTAGAGCCGCACGGCTCCCCCGCAGAGCGTGCCGATCGGCGGCATCATCTTCTTCGGGTGCGCGACCGGGGCCTTGTGTCCCGCGCGATCGAGGTAGATCCGGTGCAGCGACACCGACCGACCCTCGGCATCCGACACCTTGGCCACGAGCGCCGGGAAGGTCGCGATGCGCGTCGTGCCGTCGTAGTAGGCGAGCCCCGGATGAAACCGGAGCACCCGCGGGTCGAGTTCGGCATCGATTCCGCGCCGGTACAGGTACCGCCGCAGCGGGAGTGCCCGTCGGTCGTCCGGGTCCAGGGTCTCGAACCAGACGCGCCGAAGGGCGGCCGCGGCCGTGACGGCGTCGTTTCCGGCATCGTTGACGGGCGGAGAGACGACGACCGGTCTCGGTCGCGCCGCGATGGTCCGCGGGTGTCCCGTGTCGAGCCCAAGATCTTGAGCGACCGCCTCCAGGGTCTCGCGAAAGCCCCAAGCGTTGGCCCACATCAGCAACGCGAAGCCGTCGCGCCGGGGGCCGCAGCTGTTGCAGATCCCACCGCCGGTTTCCGCGACATCGCGGAAGACCCGGAACCCGTCCGATCCGCCGTGGACCGGGCAGGGCACGTGTCGACCCGGTCGGGCCAGTGCAGGCTCCAGGGTCGGCGCGAGCCGACCGAGGATGCCGATCCAGCCTCCGCGGGCCCGTTCGCGGACGGTGCGTGCGTCGATGGTCATCCGTCGTCTCGAGTGGTTCATGCGGTGTGTCTCCGAGGTCGGGCGGGGCACACCTCCCCGACGGGGAGATCGGCCCCGCGGGGTTGAGTGGATGGGGTTCTTTGCGATGGTCGATCGACCGTCAGAGCACGCCGCGCTCGGCCATGGAGACGGCCTCGCCGTCGCCGACGATCATGTGATCGATCACCCGCACGTCGAACAGCGACAGACCTTCGCGCAGGCGCTGGGTGAGGCGCAGATCGGCCTGCGAGGGCTCGGGAACGCCCGAGGGGTGGTTGTGGGCGAAGATGACCGCCGCCGCACCGGTCTCCACCACCTTGCGCAGGACCTCTCTGGGATGCACGCTGGCCCCGTCGATGGTGCCGCGGAACAGCTCCTCGTAGCGGATGACGCGGTGACGGTTGTCCAGATACAGGCAGGCGAACACCTCGTAGTGCAGGCCGTAGAGCCGCAGCTTGAGGAAGTTGCGCGTGGCCTCCGGGTTGGTCAGGCAGTCCTGCTTGACCAGGTATTTCTGCTCCAGGCAGCGGATGGCGTTCGCCACCAGCTCCCGATCGCTTTGCGGCAAGTCGGCCCGGCGCATGTGGTCGGGTTCCAGGGGGAGTGACAGCTGGGGTTTCTTCATGGGTGGTGTCTCCGGGGTCGAGCGGGGAGACACGTCCCCCCGTGCGGGGAAGGGTGTCCCCGCGGGGTGGATGGCTGTCGGCGCGTCAGGCCGTGCGTTGCAGCGGCGGCAGCGCCGCGTCGTCGAAGAGACTCAACTGTCGGCTCTCGGTGGTCGCCATGACGGCCGCGAGGCGTTGTGGTGCGAGGGCCGGGAGGATCTCGGGGATCGGCTCGGGTGTACCGACGACGTGTCGGGGTGAGGCGAGGCGATGCGTCACCACCTCCAGATCGGCCGGGTTGCCGAGCGCATTGCCGCGGTAGACCAGGATCTCCCCGAGCGGTCCGTGCAGGGCCGCATTGGCGAGCAGCTGGCAGGCGGTCATGCGCGCGCACAGCGGATCCAGATCGATCGCCGTGAGGGACAGACGCCGCAGCGCCTCGACACCGTGTGTCGTCGCGACGCTCTTGCAGACCGACAGCAGCAGGATTCCCGCACCGCTGGTCGGCTCCAGGATCGTGATGAAGCGGTCCTTCGGATGCGCCGCGGGATCCAGATCCATGGTGTTGATCTCGGCCATGAAGTCCGCGACTGACTGGGGCGTGAAGTACTGCCCCATCCATTTGCGTTGGCCGTGCGCGCTGAGCTCCATGTAGACGGCGCCCAGGATGTCGCGCCAGTGGTTCTCGGCGACGAGCCGTCCGTAGAGGCCGGAGAGCTCGAACAGCGCCGTGTGACGCCGCTCGTCCCAGGGGGTTTCGAGTCGCTCGCCGAAGCCGGCGAGGACATCCATGGTCAGGAAGCGCAGCCATTCGTCGGGGCGATGGTCGCCGCGACGCGCGAGGGTTTCGATCATGCCCGCAAGCGCGCGGGCGGGATGGGGTGTGGACATGCGTCTCTCCGGTGAAGGGGAGACGCACCGTCCCCGGGGGAGAGTGCCTCTCCCCGCGGGGTGGATTGGATCAGTGGGTTCGGCTGTGTTTCCGGCGGACCGGGCGGCCAGCGACCGCTTCTCGGAGATCCTCGACAGCGAGAATCCGGGGAACCGTGCTTGCGATGAACGCGCGAGCGCGCCCACGGCGAGCACACCTCCCGGACCCGGACCGACCGTCCGAGAAGGACGGCCGGCCCGCGGGCCCGATGGATGGGGTCAGTTCAGGGGTCAGGTCAGGAGGAGCTGCTCGGCAATCCCGAACAACACGGTCTTCAGATCCGCGACGGCGTCGATCCGTACGGCGATCGGGAACAGACGCCCGACGTCCACGGCGATGCCCACGCCGATCATCTCGATGCCGGCCGCGCCGGCCCGTTCGATCAGGTCGGCGGCGGTGCACACGTCGTCGGGTTGTCCGTCGGTCAGGGTGATGATCACCTTGCGCGTCTCGCGACGGGCCAGCAGATCCGCCGCGGCGAACCACAGCGCCCCGGTCATCGGCGTACCGCCGCGACCGCGTTGGACGAACGCCCCGACGCGGGAGGCCACCCGCTCGCCGTGCGCCAGGATCCGGGTCACCTTCTCGGCGTGACCCTGCAGGCTCGGGAACGCCGTCACCGCGCGCGAGACGCCTTTGACGGGCTCCAGCGCCAACGCCAACGCCGCGGCCGCATCCAACGCGATCGCATCTCGGCCTGCACTCATGGACGAGGACAGATCCACCAGCAGATGCAGCGCCGTATTCGGCGCGATCGCCTGCTCCCGGATCCGAAACACTCGCGGGTCGCCGACGCCGGCGCGGTGCAGGTGACGCGGACTCAAGGATCGTCCACGCCGACCCGCTCGGGCGCGTTCCAGGGTGTGGGTCTCGATCAAGCCCTGCAGACGCGCCGCAAGCTTCGCGGAGTGTCCCTTGACGCGGTCCAGGGCCATCCGTCCCGATCGCAGGTCCCCGAGATACGTCTCCGCTGCGGGAAGCAGCGTCGCCGGATCGCGGTGTTGCCTGTTCAGCACTTGGGCAACCGACGCGAAGAGATCCTCCGGAAGGTCGGCGTCGGTGGCGGACAGCACCTGCTGCAGTGCACGACGGGCGTCATTGCTTGCCGTGGTGCTGTCCGGGTCGTCTGCCCCGGCATCTGCAGGTCGACCGTCTTGGCCCTGCTCGTCCTCCTCGTCCCGATCCTCTCCTCCATCGTCTGCGGATGGGCCGTTCTCGGATCCTCCGTCTCCGGCATCATCTCGTTCGGCGTCGTCTCCGCGTTCACCCATCCCGGAGCCCGCATCCGAGTCCGCATCGCCATCCGCGTCGGACGGCGAATTGGGCCGGGTCGGCGCCGGTGGTGGTTGCTCCCGGGATTCCTCCTCGATCAACTCGACGATCCGCCGGGCGAGGTCGATCGACGCCGCCGTGCTCGCCAGCCTCGGGATCTCGGACATGAGTCCCTGCAGCCGGTGGACGAAGCGCGCTTGAAAGACCGCCCGCATGACGCGATCGGCCTCCTTGGCGTGGCTCGCCAGCGCCTCCTGCTTGCGGTAACGGTACCGGGCCACGGCGAGGAACCCGTTGCCGAGGATGTCGGACGGACTCTCGGTCTCGCAGACCACCGCCAGCGACCCGTCGGCCACCAAGGCGGACACGACCGAATCGAGCGTCCTGCGGGTCCCCGGATAGACGGCGATCAGCTCGCCCTCGATCCGGATGTCTTCGATGACGCCTTGGATAAACCGCTCCAGTGGCGTGTGTGCCCTCGGCAGGGCGAAGTCGGTGTAGCGGACATGGGCCGCTTCGTGGGCCAGATAGCCCCACGCCAGCGTCCGGGCTGTCGGGTCGGTCCCGATCGCGGGAATGACGATCACGCCCCCGTCGGTAAGGGCCTGCGTGCCGCCGACCCGAACGGGGATGCCGAATTTGCGCCCGTAGGCGGCGGCGACGATCGGCAGTGCGTCGGTCAAGGTCTTGGGTGTCATGGTGTGCTCCTGAGTGAAAAAGGGGCACACCACCCCGGCGGGGTCGGTGTACCCCGGTCGGGTGGAAGGATGCGAAGCCGGCGCGGATGCGCCGGCTCGGGTTCAGGGTCGGATCAGAAGAAGAAGCCCTCGACGTCCGCGACCGTCTCCTCGACGGGCATGGCGCACGCGGGCTCCGGCGGGTGGTCTTGCACGTCGATGTCGGCGTCGACCTCGACCTCGACCGGCACATCGCTGAACAAGGCGTCCATCTCGGCCTCGAAGTCCATCGCGGACTGCACGATGAGCGGAGCGGATAGCTCCGTGCCCGCATGCACGAGCGGCAACGGCGTGACCTCGGTCGGCGTTGCGTCCGATTCCATGTCGCTGTCGTTCGGCTCGCCGCCCTGCTGCACCGCCCACTGGCCCGCCCCGTGGCGTGCCATGCGTTCGGCATCCGACAGAAGCAGCGCGAGCCCCATGCCTTCGTTGAAGATCGGGCCGTCGATCGGGCCGTCCGCCGGCAGGCGGGCGAACCAGAGATCGAGGGTGTCCACCACGGGATGGATCCGTTGGTCCACGAAGGACAGGCAAGCGAGCTTCTCGCGGATGCGTCGGAAGGTGCCGAGCGCACGGCGATGCAGCCTCTCCTTGCCCTCGAAGCTGCCTTCGAGCTCGCGGGCCATCTGCTCGACTTCGGCGAAGATGCCGTCGCCGAGCCCCTGGACCTCCTCCTCGAGCGTCCCCGGTTGCTCCGCCGGGGCGATCCGCACGATCTGGTAGCCGAAGCGCAGACGCGTGCCGACGACCTCCGCCGGCTCGATCGCCCGACGGATCGGTTCCTTCCAGGCGGGCAGATTGGAGATCCACTCCTCCAACGCCCGGTCGTAACCGGCCAGGAAGGACCGTGTTTCCGTGTCGAACTCCACCTTCAGCAACGCCAAGGTCTCGGCGATCGACTCGGCGTGGGCATGCGGGACGGCAAACCCGCCGAGAAAGCGGGTTCCGACCTGCAGGCAGGTGCGCTCCGCACCCTTCTTGATGCGGTGGAAGATCTTCAGCGGCTCAGGGTCGCAGACCCGTTTTGATCCCAGGGAGACCAGCTCCTCGGGCGGGACCTCGGTCCCGAGTTTCAGGTCTTCGGCGCGCAGTTTCTTGCGTCCGGACCAGATGGCGACGTTCAACATGACCAGGGTGATTTGGTCGGTGACGTGGGTGATCGTGTGCATACTTGGGCTCCCGGGCGAACCGGGACGCACGCGATCGCCGGGCGGCGAAGACGTGCGCCGCGGTCGGCCGTATGTCGAGATGGGTTAGAAGTAGAACCCGTCGTCATCGGCGCCCAAGAGGGCGGCGATGTCGCGGGCTGGTTTTGGCGCAGGGGTTACGGCGGGAGGCATCCGATGATCCGGAGGCTCCCGAGACAGGAGCACGACAGCCCCGGTCGCATCGATGTCCGCCCGGCCGACGGCGGCGTAGCCTTTGAGCGTCTTCTCGCGTGCCCGCTCCAGGGCGATCGGCAACGGCTTGGATTGGGATTGGCGCAGGCGACCGGCCGGTCCCCAACGGATCTGCGCCGTCCCGTTGCCGAGATCGGCGTAGGCCCATTCCTTGGCGGTTCCGTCCCCGTGCTCGTACCGGAAGAGCCGATACAACGGGCTCATGGTTTCGCACCCCAGTAGTCGCCGAAGACATCGGCGGCGATGCGGTGGATCGCCTCGCGCTGCTCCGGCTCCGCGCGGGCGGTCAAGGACTGTTCCAAGGCATATTCGAAGACGTTCGGGGCGCCCTTGAACGCCAGACTCAGCGTCGCCCAGCGCACCAGGGTCCGGGTGCTCATGGTCACGGTCAGCTCTCCGGATTCCGTACCGGCACCCAGGAACAGGCGCCGCACCTCCTCGGCCACGAGGATCATCTTCGCGATGATCTCCGCAGGCAGCTTCGGGACCGCCGCGGCGATCAGATCCTGCTCCGTCTCGGGCTCCGGATAGCCGACCTGCACCACCCGGAAGCGGTCCATGAAGGCGAGGTTCTGTCGCAGCACCCCTTGGTAGAGCCCCGAGCGGTCGCCGGCACCGGCGGTGTTGCCGGTCGCGACCACCCGGAATTTGGGGTGGGGTCGGATCACCTCCCCGCCGTTCTCCGCAATCACCAGCGGATGGCCCTCGAGGATGTCGTTCAGACCCGCCAGCTCGGCCGGGTCCATCAGGTCGCTTTCGTTGAGCACCAGGAGGTGCCCGTCGCGCGCCGCCGTGGACAGGGGTCCGTGGACGAAGCGGGTGCTGCCCTCGACCAACACGAACTGGCCGACCAGGGCCGCCAGCTCCATGCGCCCGTGGCAGGTCACCGACTGCACCGGCCAAGCGAGCCGGGCGGCGATCTGCAGGATCAGGCTGGTCTTGCCCGATCCGGTCGGGCCGGTCAGGAACAGACCGTCGCCGCCGGCATCGTGCAGGAAGGCCAGCACGTCGCGCAGCAGCTCGGGCCTGAAGACATAGGGCTTGCGCACCGGGATGTGCGGATGGGTGTCGTCGGCGAACCCGATCACTTCAAGACCCGGACGGGCCTTGACGTTGAAGGTGGTCGCGACATCGAAACGTTGCGTAGCGGTCATGGTGTGGTCTCCATCGGGTGGGTGGACCCGAGGAGACGCACGCCTCCCGTGGGGGAGCGCAGGTCTCCCCGGGGGGCTTGGGTTGAAGAGGGTTGGGGTTGGCTGTGTCGCCGAGAGTCGGCCCGTTCAGCACGCGGAGTCGTCATGTCCGGCAGGGACATCACGTCATTCGGTTGTCCGGTCGGGACTGCTGAAACATCAGTCCGGACGGGACAGCCGCCGGCCGGGGCCGGGGTGTCTCTGAATCGGGGATCGGCGAATCCGGGGCCCGTCCATGGGCCTGGATCCGCGGGGTCAGAAGTAGAAGCCGTGCTCGGTCTGCGCGGGATCCTGCATCGCGTCGACCGCGGCCGCGTCGAACGGAACGCTTGCGGTGCCGTCTTTCAGGGTCGTGATCTTGACTCGGTCCGAGGACGCGCGGCGATAGTGCTCCAGACGCAGCGGATCGACATCCGGGGCGACGTCCGCGAGGGCGGCCTTGTAGTCGATTGCTCCGGCCACGGCGTAGCGCAGGACCCGCAGCCCGGCGCTCTCGCCCATGACGAAATCGCCGAGCAGGGCGACCAGTTGCGACTCGATGCCGTCCAGACCCGACTTCAGGGTCTTGAGCGTCGCGTCGAGCTTGGCCTTCTCGGCGGCGAGCCTGCGGTACTCCCCGGACAGTCGCGTCCAGGTCGCCAGCTCCGTGCCGGACGGGGTGTAGAGATCCCGCTCGGGATCGCGCTCGGGTTCCTGCTTCTTCGCCACCCGCGCCCGGAACTCCAGGCAGCGCGGCACCAAGGTATCCCGGATGAAGGTCTCGTCGCGCGGGATGCGAAAGTCGACCGCGATGCCCGGGGCTCGATGAAACACCAGCCAGCCTTCGGCGGCGTCGGCGACATGGATCTGGCATTGGACCTGATGCCAATAGAGGCGGTAGGCCTCCGAGGCGACCCCGTGCTCCAGCACCTGGAGATAGGTCGTCTCGTGCGGGACCTTGAGCTCGACCGGGCACCCGGCGTCATCCAGACCGTCGAAGGAGGCGCGGATCACCGGGTGGGTGTCGGACTCGCCGCAGAGCGGCAGCAGCAAGGTGTCGTGGCGGTCCTCGAAGCCCCGGCGGGCGGTGTCTTCGAGCGCGTTGCCGCGCCGTACGACGGGATTGCCGCTCAGGTCTTCGGGCAACAGCATCCCGATCTTCTCCGCCCACAGCCGCCACGGCGTCTTGTAGGGCGAGACGCCGAGAACGGCCGCGGCATCCGAGGCCGAGACCCCGGCGTTACGCCAGGCGTGCCAGTCGGGTGTGCGTTGGGTGATGTCGATGACGTGCATGGGGGTGCTCCGGAAGCAACAGGGGCACCGTCCCCGAGGGGCAGCGGGTGCCCCGTGGGGTGGATGATCGACTAGCCCGCGACCGCCGTCCGTGGCGGTCATGGGATCTAGGCGGCTTCGGCGACGGGCGCCTCGGCGGTCTTGGCTTGCGCGGCCTTGGCGTTGGCGAGGACCGACAACGCGGCGGCTTGCTCCAGCTCGGCGAGGGCGTAGGCCAGATGCGCCCCGTTGAAGCGGGCGCGGGCATAGTCCTCGGCCTGACCCCAGGCGCCGACCTTGCAGGCGCGCTCCACGAGCATCGCGACCTGCTTGGCCACCTGCGCGTCGATGACGGCATCCCGCTGTGCGGGATCGGCCGGGGCGGTTTCGGAGACGGGGGTCTCGTCGATTCCGTTTGGCCGAGCGGTGTCGACCGATGCGGTGTCGGCGACTGTCGGAGTCACCCGCGGTTGGATCGTGGTCGGTTGCGCGGTGACGACCGCGCCCTCGATCACGGCTCCGTCGACCGGGGCATGGCCCTCGATGGCCTTGCCTTCCATCTCCTCGGCGGTGTAGCCGGCTTCCTCGGGAAAGGCCGCCCGCAGGCTCGCCGCTTTGGCGCATTTGAGAAGTTGTCCCTTCGGACGCTTCTGCCACATCTCGTTGGGCACCTCCGCGCGCCCTTGTCGGGCATAGGTCTCCTCCCAGAAGACCATCTCGGAGAAGGGGCAGCGCACCCCGTTGACCATCCGATAGACCGTCGTTTCGGCCCACTCGGGGAAGGTCACGGTGACGGCGACCTCGGTCCATTGGTTGTCGCGCTTGACCGTTCCGGTGAAGGTCTTGGTCAGCTCCGGTCCGAAGCGCGGCGAGTCGAGCCCCGCCCACAGGCCGGTGCGCGCCGCCGTGATCTGCACCTCGGCGATGCCGGGCCAGACGGTCTCGACATAACGTCCGAGCGCCGTCGACCACATGGAGACGACATGCACCGGGCGCTTCATGACGTCCAGGCCGCGTGCCTGGCAATAGCGCACCGCGAGGATCACGCCCTCGGGTGTTTTGGCGTTGGGGAAGATCGAATCGGCGAGCACCGCCCAGGTTCCGGCGTCCAGGCCGATCTCGGCGAGGACGGTCGGGGCGACCGGGAGGCGGCTGGGAACAAGCGAGGTGGTCAAGGCTTGGGTCGGGCTGCTGCGGCGCGTGGCCATGGTGTGGTCTCCATCGGTGGGTGAACCCGAGGAGACACGCCTCTCCCGTGGGGAGCGGCAGTCTCCCCGGGATGGGTGAGCCGGCATGGCCGGCGGTTGGTTTCGGCTGTGTTCGGGCAAACGCCCGGGGTCAGCGGCCCCTTCAGTCGGTCTCGTGCAGGGAGAACCGAACGGATGACGCCTGAATCGCCTGTCCGCTGCGGACCGTGCGGGTCACGGACGCGGCAGCGCAGGGGACAGGGGAATCGATGGGGTTCGGAGGAGGGCGTGCAGACGCATGGAGCGACACGGCGCGGTGTCGATCCTCGGGGCGAGGTCGGTGCGTTGCGGAACTTCCGATGGAGACGGGTGCGCGATCGGCCCGTATGGCCGTCGTCGGTGCGCTGAAGGCATGTTGCCTTCGCAGCGACCGCGTGCGATCAAGGGGACGCGATCAAGGGGACCTGGTTTCGGCTGTTACGTCCGGGCGGACGTTTCGGCTCCCGGGGAGCCGCGGCCAGCTACCGCTTGTGTATTCCAGCGCAGGCGCACGGCGATTGCAAGGCCGTGATCTGGTCGAAAAGCAGCGTTTCGGAGGTCTTTTCCCCGGTGCGAGCGCGTTCGGGTCCGGGCTAGGCTGAAGACTCCGATCAGCCGCAAAGAGCATCCCCATGCCCGCCCCGAGAGGTTACAGCCGCCCCGAATTCCACGTCCCCGTCACCCTGCAATCGGCACATGCCCACCGCGTCGTCGGCCGCAGCCTGATCCGTGTCGCGCGCGCCCTCTACGGGATCGACGTGGTGCTCCACGCGATCGGCGATGCCCGGCAGATGGAGGAGGTCGAGGGCCTGGTCGATGGCCTGCTCGGCGCCTTCGCCCAACGCTTGGACGAGGAAATCGCCCGCGTGGAGGCGTTGAAGAGCGCCAACGGCATCGCCGCCGTGCCGCGCTATACCAACCCGAGTCGGGTCACCTTCCGCATCTCCTCGCCCCAGCTCTCCCAATACGCCAATCTGATCCAGGCGCTGGACCGACTCACCGTCGGCATCGACACCCTCTGGCTGAGCGGTCTCTTCAGCAACCGCCAACGTGCCGATGCGGTCTACACCTGGCGCAACGAACTCCTCTCCGTCGGTCGACGCATCGTCGAGATCGAAGCGCGTGCCCGCGATTTCGCGCGCCGCCAAGGCAAGGAGGAGGAGATCGCTGCCGGGGATGCCGCGGCGACCTCCGTGGTGGTGATGGACGAGGAGGGTGGGTTGGAAGGAGACGAGGAGGAGGCAGGATAACGTTCGGTGACCGACCGCCCTTCCGGGCCGGGTGAGGGCTCGGTGACACCGGGGCTCGATGGCGATCGGTGACGAAGCACCTGCTCGACGGTGTGTTGCTGCGCGACGGTCTCAACGCCGACCGCGGTTAGCGGTTTTTTGCGACGAGTAACGGGCTCGGCGCCCGATTGCCTTATACCTCATGGTCATAATCGCTGCCGGCAAGAGAACAGTTGGATTCCGGGCTGCAGTCGAGCGTCCTTGCACAGAATCCCGTTGCCGTTGCGCAGTATCGTTTATCGATATACGATCAGGTCATGGCGATCCAATCATTCCGATGCGCCGAGACGAGACGCTTGTTCGAGCGCCTGCGGGTGAAGCGCTTCGTGAATATCGAGGGTCCGGCGCGGCGTAAACTGATCTATCTCGATGCGGCCCGTGATCTGTCGGATCTGCGCATCCCTCCGGGCAATCGTCTCGAAGCCTTGCGGGGTGACCGGTCCGGCCAGCACAGCATTCGCATCAATGATCAATGGCGCGTGTGCTTCGTCTGGTCAGCCGAGGGGCCGACGGAGGTCGAGATCGTCGACTATCATTAGGGTACCACTGCAATGACCGACAAACTGCCCCCGATTCACCCCGGAGAGATCCTGCGCGAGGACTTCATGCTGCCGCTGGGCCTCTCCAGCAACGCCCTCGCGCGTGCGATCGGCGTCACTCCCGCACGGATCAACGAGATCGTGCGCGAAAAGCGCGGGATCACGGCCGAGACCGCCCTGCGGCTCGCCCGCTTTTTCGGGACCTCGGTGGATCTCTGGATGAACCTGCAACAGCGCTACGATCTGGAACGCGCGAAGGATCTGCTCGGCGATTCACTTGAACAGATCACGCCCATGCACCTTGCGGCCTGACGGAGGGATCCGCGGTGGGCGCCCGTCGCCGCCTCACTTTGCCGTCGTGTCGCCGGTTGCCTGATCCGTGATCGGCACTCCGCCGACAGCGGTGGTTCCCAACACCACGAAACAGAGGGTGCCCCGGATGGCTGTCAAGCCACACGGTATCTGCTTCGCGGCACGCGGTTGGGGGTGATCCGGGAATGGGAGTGGGTGGGCCGCCGAGTGGATGGGTTGGTAAGGTGCGTCCGGGCCGAGGAGCGGTCCCTGGATCCGAGATGTCTTTGGGAAGGGATCGGCCATAATCGGTCACCCAGCGCCCGAAAGGCGGTGACTCTTCGATCCTGTTTGCGGTCACCCGCCGTCCGGCGACCGACGGACCGGTCACGACCCCTATGTAAAGTTGCCTCCTATGTGAAGTTGGCCTGCTTGCTCGAGCAGTTCCGGGAGTTGGGGGCAGCGGCTCTTTTACATAGTTGTCGGGCTTCAAGGAGTGCTCTCAGCGTGTCGGGCGGGCGGCAGATGCTTGTCGAGAAACGCCGCGATCTGGTCGTCATCTAGGGACTCGACTTAGAGTCGGCACCGGGTCATCCAGCGCCCGAAGTGGACCAGGCGTTCGAGATAGACCGCAGTGGTTTGACATGCGTAGTCGCGTTCACCGAAGTAGGGCGCGAAGGTGTCAACGCAGGATGCCAACGGGCTGCGACGCAGTTGGCGCATCGGTCGGCCAGGAAGTCGCCGTGCAGGGCTCACCGCGGTCTCCTGAAGTGGCTGACGCCTCTTAGTAAACGGCAGAACTATGTGAAGTTCGCTCGCCCCTCATTTCAGAAAAAGCACGCAAACACTGGGGCGTACGAGGACGGCCGTGTCATGCTTTACATAGTTGGCAACTTTACATAGGGGTCGCTATGTAAAGCTTTACATAGCGACCCAAAGGAGACATCGGGCGCCGTCGGAAGGATTGGCCGTTTACGACCCAGACCGGACACGAAAAGTCGCCTAGGCGCCCAGTAGCCCTCGACTCTTAGGGCCGCCCACACGATCGCCCAAGGCGTCATTGACCGCGGCGACCTACAGGACGGCATCTACCCTGTCCAGGTCAGCGGCGCCTTGCTCTACCTCTCCGCCGACCCTCCCAACGTCCTCGGCCCCGAAACCATCACGGTCGGCGCCACGGTCTTCTACCTCGGCTTCCGGCGAAGCGACTTACCCGCTCCCGCTTAAACCCAAAGACCCCGGCACCAGGCCGGGGTCTCTCATGGCCGCTCTCCCAAAGGCGAGTCTTACGCCGTCAATTCTTTTTCCCTTTCTTCCCCTTATCGTGCGGTACAGTCACCTTCGCACTCGCCTGCGACGTATTCCCTGCCGCATCCGCTACCTCATACATGATCGTGTAGATGCGCCCGCTTCCCGCGCCGGATCGCTCGGCGCGCAGCTTGAACGTCGTGTCGTTGAGGATGACGATATCGTTCGGGGTGTCCCCGTATCCCGTCCCACTATCCGGCTCGTTACTTGTCACAGACACCGGCGACACCGCGGGAGAAGGGTCACAGGTATCGCTCGCCGTCACCGTCGCCTGCACCTGCACCATCTTATGGTTCGGCGGCCACAGAATGTCCGGCGACAGCGAAGCCGTCACCACTGGCGCGGTCTTGTCGATCTTGACCGCCACAGTATGTGGCTCTTCCTGATTGCCAAAGTAATCAACTGCATAATAGGTCAGCGTATGCACGCCTTCGGACGTGATACTGATGCCGTTCGAGTTTGTGTAAGCTTGGGGTTGACTATTATCCAGCGCGTAAAAGACAGTTTGGACACCGACCCCTTCTCCGTCATTTGCGCTGAGCGAAACGGCCACATCCGATACATACCAACCGTTCTCTCCCATCGCACCCACGAGGGTGTGAGCAGACACGGGGGGGAACGTATCTGTCAAAGGACTTAGAATCGGAAGGACCCGTTCCGAGACGCCGTCCCCGTCAGTATCGACAGCGATCTTGGTCTCTTCGAGTGACTCACTGCCAATGACATTAAGCCTTCCGTTATCCCCTAGGTCCACGGGAGGCAGATCGACCTGCGCCACTCTCTCGTCACCTATGTACTGCTCTATCCGCACTACGACCTGGGTCTGCGCGCGAGGCACAATTTCTGTACGGTAGATTTCAAGTGTGCCTGGGATCCAGACGATTTGAGTATAGCCATTGCTGCGGTAGCTACTGCCGGGAACAGCCTCCTCGCCAAAGTCTAGGCCTAGATTTCCACTTGCCCGATAACCGGTATGCTGTCCACTTTCATCGTAAACATGAAGCGCGACGTCCCCAAAGACGCGGATACGTGTCTGCACATCCGAGCCAGTTGAATATAGCGCCGAAACGCTTGCGATCCGAAGGGCTTGTGCCTGCACCGTGACCGTTTCGCTCACGCCAAGAACCTGGTCAAGCAACTTCTGAATTCCCTGGTGAGCAAAAATGGTGGAATGGCTGGCATTCCGTCCCACCTTGAGGTCGACCGGCTGATGCTTCTTGATATTCTCATGATCAGGCATGCCCAAGGCGCTCGCGACGGGAACTGTACCGTCACCCTTACGGTTCTCCCGGATGTCGTAAATCACGTCATCTTTGCAAATCCATTTACGTACGCTCAGCGAAGGCGCCACATAAACATCGCGCAGAAGGTATTCATGACCATAGTCAATACCTTCTACGGTTGCCACGTTAGTCCCAGCAATAAGGTCAACGGGAATATCCGGTACCCAACCATCAAATGCCGAGTGAAACCCCTCTGCGACATCGAGCAATTGTCCGGAAAGTTCGAGCGGACGCGTGGTATCGTCATACCTTCCGGGCTTCATCAAGGTGTGCTCCTGCAACCAGGAAGAAAGACCGAGATAGCTCTTGAAATCGTAATTGTTCAGCTCCCAGTCGTCCTCTCCAGGGTCGTTCGCGCAATCGGAAACCGCGAAAACTCGAGGCAGATCGAGCACGTCGATAACGCTCTCGTCGGATCCTGCGATATAAGCGTCGCTGGGTAGCAGTTGATGAGTCGACTTCATTCGCCGCCCGGCGTCGCGCCATTCTTTTTTCGGAATAAACCCGTTTGGCCAATCGTTCATATCCCCGTGCAATAGCTCGGGCAGCGCCTGGGGAGTGCCAAAATGTGGCACAGCGACCGAGATCAAGCGGCTGACCTGCCTACTGCCGTACTGTTCTAAGTACGCTTTGGCAACCAAACCGCCCGTGCTGTGTGCCACGATTACCACTTTCTCCCCGCTATCGCCAACGAGCGATCGGATCGCCAACTCAACAAGAACCAAGGTCAAAGGGTCTTCTACGCTCAGGCGCCAGTCCCAAGGGACGGTACGCCAATGATCTTGCCCTAGTCGCTGATTGAAGTAGTCAATTGCGGACTTGTATACATTTCTTCCTTCGACGAGTGGCACTTTGCCATCGAGGTGGACTTCGCCAATTATTCCCCGCTCGTTTTGATCATCGTCAGGTGTCCCAATAATGTCATCCGGATCACCCAAGTAAGCAGGTCGATCAGGGTTTGGCTCTCCGATGCCATCGCAGGGCCCGACGTCGGAATCGCAAAGCCTAAGGTATTCAAAGTCGCTGTTGAACCAATCGTCGTAAATAGTCTCCCATACCCTGTCAAGCTCGAACGTCCCAGGGCGGTAAAGGCGACTGCCGAGAAAGCCTGGAATGAACACGACGTAAGGCTTGTTGCCAGCTGCGCTCACCGTAATAACTGCAGGTTGATCAGCGGCTCCTAGTGTTGCCCGGGTCCCGTAGTTGTCAACCGCCTCAATGTAGTATTCGACTCCCTTTAAAGTGACACGATCTGCCGGGATTGTGGCGTCATAGACATGGGGTGTTGCCGAGGTTGAGCAAGGAGGGCCGTCACTGGGCTGCATGGTTACCGATTCGTAGGTCAGCTCCCCAAGTGCGCGGAAGTGGAGAACAACCTTTTCCAGTCGGTCTGTGGTGTCGTCAGCTTCTACACAGACGCCGATGGGCTCTCCCTCTTCGGCATCGGTTATTAAGTCAAGAACAAGCAGAGGTGGCTCATTGGGGAAGACGGCGATAGCGTATGGCCTTAGAGATGCTTCTACCTTTGGGTCAGTCACGTTGCTGACCCCATCTGTCGCCGAGATGTAATAGTCGACACCGGGCTCAAGCACATCGGACGAGGGGATCGAGACGCTATAGTTATCCCCGCCAATTCTCGTCATCTTGACGAACTTATAGGGCGCGTTGCTGTCCGTGGTGGTTGGGCGGTAATACAGCCGTACTCCGTCGGTTTGAACGAGGGGCTCCGCCTGGTCGGTGACCTGGGCGGCGATCGTGAGAGCGGTCTGCGCGGGCTGCGTTGTCGCGCTGAGGTCGGTCGTTTCCTGGGTGCGCGCGATCTTCGGCTCGCTCCCGGGCATGTAGGTGGTCGTGTCGGATCCGGTTTCCGCTCCGCACGTCACCTGGACCTCGACGGCCCGCTCCAGACCGTCGATCGTCTCATTCTGGGCCTTGTAGGTAACGCGGTAGGTGTCGGCAAGCAGGTCAGTGACCGCAGTGAAGATCTGATCGAAGCTGGTGGTTAGGCCCAGTAGCTGCTGGGAGGGGTCGGCCACGAGGCTCTGGAACGACGAGAATAGGCTCGTCGCGGTCACGGCGAAGAGGGTTACGTCGCCGCTTTGCAGCGCCGCCGCGGCCTGGTCGAGGGTGGCTCCGCCCTGATTGGGGCTCTCGTCCGTGACGATGATGAAGACGCGCCGCGATCCAGGGCGGTAGTTGAACTTCGCCGCCGAATCGACGATGGCTCGATACCCCGGCTCAGTGCCGCCATCGATGGTGTTGCGCGTCCAGACGGTGTCTTTGAAGTAGGCAGCGTCAGAAGTTAGGTTTCCGTTGTCCTCAATGAGCGGGGCGCCCGAGTTCGCACCTTGGCCGTAACGCGTGAGGCCAAAGGCGTAGTTGATCCCTGCCTGGGCCAGTTTGTCGACAAAGCCGTAGACGTTGTTCCGAACAGCCAGTTGGTCGTCGCTCATGCTCCCGCTGTTGTCCATGATGAAGACGATATCGACCAGGCGCACGCCTTGGTTCTCGTTCGGTGGCGTGACCGCGAAGTAATCCTTTTGAGCGACGCCGTCTTCCAGCACCTGGAAGTTCTCGGCGCTGAACAGCGTGCAGGTACTGGTCTCGTCCGTCGCATCGACATCGAGAAAGACGAAGGGGAAGGTCTGCGAGTTGAGGGAGCGGATGGAGACACTGACGGGTCCCAAGGCCTCCGTCGCCGCAAAGGGCTCCGCCATTAGCCGAAGGGACGGAGCGACTGGGTCTGGCCCGGTGTAGGGATCGTAGACCTCGGCCATGCCGGGCAGTGCAAGGAAGCCAAGCAAGGCGGCGGACGAGAGAATCAGCGTTCTCATCGAAGCGGCCCAGATCCTTTGCGCAGATCCCATAGCGAGCAGCAGATTTTTTGCGTTATACTCAGCGAATGCGAGATTTTCGGCGCTTTCATTCGCCAACAATCGCGAAGTTCTCGGTTAACAACGAGCGCATCTGATCACGATACAGATGCGAATTGTCGAAGAACCCTTCGCAAGCGCTCCGAAAATCGCCGAACGATTCATAATAGCGATTATAGAGCGTCGTTTTCTTGAAGAGCTTCCATAATCGCTCGATCGGATTCAAATTCGGGGCATACGGAGGAAGAAACACCAGCTTGATGCGCGAATCCTCGAGGTACGCCTGGACGGCTTTCGATCGGTAATAGCGCGCGTTGTCACAGATCACATAGATGCTCGCGGCGTAGGCATAGGCCAACAGGAGCTGATCGAACAGCGCGATGGTCGAGTCGGCGTTGATGGTGTCGTCGTAGCGCACCACCGGCTCCATCCGCTCCAAGTCGATGGCGCCGTTGATGTTGAGGCGCTGACGCCCGCTGTTGGAACGCACCTCATGGTCTTTGCCGCGCTTGATCCAGCCGTAGCCCAGCACCGGATTGTGCTGCGGATGCACGGCATCCATGAACACGATGACGTCGTTCGGGCTTTTGTTTTTCTTCAGTTCTTCGTACTTGGCGAGAAAGGCGCGCTGGGCCTCCGGGTCGGCCTTGCCGGGGACGAGCTTGGGCTTCTTGTAGACGAACCCGAGGCGATGCAGCAAGGCCGTCATGCCGCTGGGGGTGTAGCTGACCTTGAACTCGGCTTCGACCCACGCCGCGATGTCCTTAGCCGAGAGGTAGAGGTGTTCTTGGAGATGCAGATCGAGCCGATCGAGTTGCGCGTCGCTCAACAGGACATCGCTGCCGCGATACTCGACCTTGAGCAACTCGGCCAGACCACCGGCTCTATAGCGCTTGAAGTGAGTGCGCACCGTATTGGGATCGACCAGCAGGGCCTCGGCAATGTCCTCGGCTCGCCAGCCGGAGGCGAGGAGGATGACGGCTTTGATGCGATCGGCCTCGCGCTGGTCGCGCGTGCGCCGGTGTGCGGCCCGCAACTGCGTGAGTTCGTCCGATGTAAGGGTGTAGTCGACCATGTCGGCAATGATAGCGAAGCTTCAGGATCTTGCGCTAGACTCCTGAGAGAAAAACTCAGATGAGACCGGTATATTCATGGTTTTCTGATCCCTATGCGTCACTAATCACAGGCGATGCGGCTCGCGTCAGAGGTTGTTTCGGCGAGCAAACAGGAGCTTTCCCGTGCGGCCAAGGCGCGGCCGTCGGATGCGAGGCGAGAACCGAGTTGGGGTTGGGCGTTGTGCTCAGTAGCGATCCGGCGTTCCCTTGTGGCGCAGCCCACGCCCGACCAGAGCGCGCATCCCGAAGAGCGCAGTTTCGCGAGCTTGATGCGTTCGGACGAGACCCGCCCACGCGAAGGGGCTGAGCGTGCGCGCGCGGGCCGTAGGCTAAGTCCTGCGGCGGTTACTCCCGCGGCCGAAGATTTCATCTCGTCTTCCTTGCCCCCAGAAAATCAAAAGCCGGACGCCGCGCGTGACCGTTTCGCTGGTCACCCTCGGCAGTCCGGCTGTCCTTGATCCCAGAATCCGGGATCTTAGGATCCGCGACTTTCCGCCCCTACCTCTCGGTAGGTTTGGCCTTTCGCTTATCTGGCAGGAAGACTTGCACAATGTTAATGGCAAATCAACGAAGCGCTTTTGTCTGGCTTTCGGCGACGAAAGACGTGCTCTTGGCGAGTGTGCACTCCGAGAGGAAGCGCACGACTGCGATTCTCCTTCCACGACGCGGAGTTTGGGGCGATCGGTGCGCCACTGTACTCGGCCACCCAATGTCCGCTCTATTGAACATTGCTCTCTATGGCAGTAGAAGGTGCGATGTCTCTTACTGGCCGACAACGACCTTTCGGGGCCGCAAGACTGAGCCGCCGCGATTGACCGCTAATGGGGCGGAGGGGACACGAATACCGGCGACTCGACCGGCAGCAGACCGCGTCCACCGAGTCGAGTAGACTCGTGGCAACCGTCGGCTTACCGCCGGGCACCGGTGATGGCATCGCCGGTTCCTGCCCTCTGGCGGCTCAGCGTGCCGATACCGATGTCGCTTTCCGGAATCCGCCTTCACAGTGGGTGCTGACCGAGCGGTTTCGGCTCCCTCGGCACGGTTCAACGCGGGCAGATTCCGAGCAGGTTCCTCACGCGTTTCCAGGGTTGCAGGGTCACGGGAGCCCGGTCGGCGCCGCGCTCGAAGAAGAATCCGCTCGAGGATCCGCCGTCGAGGTTGATGGCGCGATCCACCCTCCAAGGCGTCAGGACGTCCGGTAAAGCGAGCATTTCCCCGAGCTCGGCGAGGGAGAGACTGCTCGTGGTCGCTCCGATGACCCAATGTCCGCGCCAATCCGTGGCGACGAAGGTGCGGCGCCGTGGATCGGCGGTGGACAGGCCCCGCACCGGACGTGCGTTTTCCACGAGATAGGGCCCGGTCTGCAACAAGGCGGTGATGTGCGGGTGATCTTGGAACCGGCCACGCCGGACGAGGCGGATGCCGCGCTCGTCGCTGTAGATCACGCCGCTCAGGAGTTTTGCGGTCTCGAAGCGATTGATCCGTCGTCCTTTGGAAATCACGAGCCCGGACGGCTGCCGATCCGGATGGAAGAAGCCGCCGTTGACCCCGGCCACGCAGCCCGCGCTGCGGAAGGCGGACTCCAGTGTCGGGTATGCCGGCTCGGGGCCGGCCCCTAGATCGATGACCTCCAAGCGGAACGCTCGCGAGGTGAAGAAGGCGAGGTGTGCGCTGACTTGTTTGCCGTCGGACGGGCGCGCCGCGGTGCGCTTGGCGTAGGCGAGGTCCGCGCCGATGTCCTGCCGCTGCGACTCCCCGGCAGGCGTCCAGTCCGCGGCGAGCGCGTTCGAAGCCGGCAGCAGAAGGGCCAGGAGGAGAATGCGCGGCCACGCTGGACGGGCGTTGAACGACCTGCGCATGCGACCGGCTCGCTCTCGTCGGATCGGCGTCTTCATCGACCCGGCTGCCGGAATCCTTTCACTGGTCCTGCATCATGGCGTCGAGCTGCTTCCAACTCAGATAGAGGCGTTGCCGGTATCCCGGCAGCTCGCGGAAGTCCCAGCGCCGATAGAACGCCTTGGCCGGCGCGTCGATGCAGTCGAGGATGACCGCCACGACCGGAAAGATTCGGCTCGCCAGGTGACAATCCAAGAGCGCCTTCGCGAGCAGGCGGTGCCCGAGACCCAAACCTCGGTGACCCACGTCCACGCCGAGCCAGGCCAACACCGCCACCGGTAGATCCCGGCGGGGCAGGTGTCGGATGAGCTCCGGCGGCAGGTCGGAGAAGTCGACCTGAGCGGTTGCGAGCGTATAGAACCCGGCGATGTCGCCCGGTGCTGCGATCAGCGCCTTCGTTGCAGACAGACGCTTGTCCTGATTCTGCAGCGCCTTGGTGGCGAGCCAGTCGTCGACCTGTGCTTGGCCGCAGCGGAACGCCGAGCGCGGGTGGCTCTTGCGAAGGGGCTCGAGACGGTAGCCGTCCGGGAAACGGACGGCGTTCATTCGCCCCGCATCAAGGCACCGAGTGCGTGCTGCGCCTCGGTGAGCCGAGCCGGCTCGTCGAGCGCTTGCCAGAAGGCGAGCTGCTCGTCGGCGGTCAGGGCGATGACGCGCTGCCGGGCGGCGCTCAGCTCGCGTTGCGCCTGAGCGACGACGACCATACGCACGTAATCGCTGATACTGACGTGGCGCAGCTTCGCCGCCCGCGCAACGCTGTCCTTGCTGACGGCGTCGAGACGGACCATGAGACTGGTCGACGGGCTGTTCATCGGCATCCTCGGATCGATCATGGTGCCGGAAAACGTATAGCGCTCTGCAATACATGTCAAGAGTCCCGCCTACTCGGCCGGCAGAGCCGGAAGCGTCTCGCGCCACAGCTCGGACTCGGCCTCCTTGCGGACCTCCTCGCTGTCGAGTCCTTCGCTGCGTTGCGTGGTGCGCGTCGCAGCGTCCGCCCGGCCCTCGCTGCGGACGGTCAGCGCGCTGCCCGCGCCGGTCAGGTCCTCGACGGTGAGGGTCCCCGGGGTCGGGAAGTGCCCGGTCTCGTAGAGGATCGCCAGCCACTCGTCGAGATTCACCCGGGTCCAGTCGACCCGCGCGAAATCCCGGATGTCGATCCCCGAGCACTCCGGTGATTGCGCCTCGCCCCAGTCGCGCCCGAGCTGCGGGCGGATCTGCTGGTTGAGGATCCGCGCGAGCGGGGTGTTGAAGCAGCAATAGCTCTCGCGCTTCTCCACGCACCAGGTCAGCACCTCCTTCCTGCAGTAGGAGCCGACGCGATGGCAGGCGCGCAGCTCCCGCTTCGCACCCAGCTCGAACTCGCTCTGCTCGCAGGTCCAGATGATGCGGATCAGGATCATCACGACCGTGTAGATCATGTAGGCATACATCGCCCAGGCCATCGCCGTGCCGAGCCAGGCCGTGCCGCCGCCGAGCTGCAGCACCGAGCCTTCCGCCACCACGCCCCCGGTGACCGCGACCCCGCCGCTCGTGGTCGAGAAGAGCGCATTGACCGCGGCATCGCCGAAGAGCTGCGCGGCCCATTCCGCGGTCTGCTTCAGAAGCGCTTGTTTGACTGCATTCAGGCCGACCTCGGCCGCGGCGTCGCTGGCGGCCGCCGCGGTCTTGCCGGTGAAGCTGTTGGCGACGCTGACGAAGGACTCCTTCACCGCGCTCCAGGTCGCGGTGACCGGCTGGCGCAGCGTCTCCCAGGAGCCGCGGATCATCGCCCCTTTGTCGAGTCCCATGATCGCGGCATCGATCTTCCCGAGTGCGAAGATCAGGCTGACGTAGTCCGCCAGCGACACGCCTTGGGGTCGCGTGCAGCAGTTGACGATCCCCCCGACCGCGCGTTTGCACTGATGGGCGCTGCCCGAGAACACCCGACAGCTGCCGCCCGGCGTGCACTGCATGTCCGAGACCGCCATCTGCACGGTCTGCAACGCCCCGACCGCCTTGGCGAAGTCCGCGGATTGCTCCTCGGGAAACTCCGCGCAATCCGTGCCGAGGCAGCGCACCGGACCGGCACAGTCCAGCGTGCGGTTGCGGTTCAAAAACGGGATGGTGCGGGAGGTGCCGCAGTCCCAGGTCTCCTCGAACAGAAAACAGATGCCGCGGTTGTCGACGGCCCCCTCCACACACTCGGACTTGATGAAGCCGCAGGCGGGATCTTCCTCCAAGGCGATGCAGTCGGAGGGTTGATCGCCGTCGTTGTAGGGACACTGCACCTGTCCCTGCGGATCGGTCCAGCACGGCATCGGCCCTTGGTTGAACCCCGAGCAGCTCGCGGTCACCTTGATCTCGGTACAGAAGGGGTTTTGACCGGCCACGGGCGGGGCGGCCATGGCGTCCGGGCAGATCCGCACGTCGGCGTTCTCGTAGCAGCCGTCCGCGGCGAGCGAAGGCGAACCCAGACACTCGACCGTGCCGCTGCAGAAGTCGCTGCCGAGGGTCTCGAGCAGGTCGTAGCAGCCGTCGTTCGGACCCCAGACACTGCGCAGCGGCCGGGAGCTGTAACGGATCTCCACCTCGAGCCGGATCCCGCCGGTCCAGGCAGCGTCGTAGACCTGCGGTATGCACCAGGCGCAGCCCGGCTCGGGCAGGGTGCCGTCGCCGAAGGTCCAGACATGGGCGTGGCGCAGGGCGAAATCGCCCCCATTGCGCAGCGCCTGCGTCATCGGCTGCGCCGAATAACCGAACGCGGTGCTCTGCACACGGTTCACGCCCGGAAAGGTCGCCGCGTACCATCCCTGATAGTGCTCGAAGAAGAACCCTTCGTCGGGCTCGGCCGGCGCCGGGCGCTCCTCGAAGGCAAGGGTCACCCGAATGTCCGTCACCCGCGACGGATCGCTGACGCCGAAGCCGCCGTTCAACGGCGTCTGCAGGGCCAGCACCGCGGATCCATGCCAGGCCCCGGCGCGCTCGAGCACGACCCGCTTGCAGCCGGGTCCGCAGTCTTCGAGTGCAGCACTGCCCGTCACGGTGACGAGGCTGTCCGGCGCAGGCAGTTCGTAATCGTGATACCAGGAGCAGGAGCCGCCTTGCGGGGTCAACCGATCGCAGGTGCGCAGGTCCGGGACGTGGACCTCGCGGGTCCCGTTGTCGAAGGTCGTCTCGGTCTCACAGTGCCCGAAGGTCTCGGCGATCGCCTCGAAGTTGTCGAGCACGTCGTCGGTCTGCGCCCAGAGCGGGTCGATGCGCATATCGGCACGGGAGCGCTCGACCGAGCCGCGCAGGGTGCGGTAGGCCTCGCCGGTCGCCGAGCCCTCGGTGATCAGCGCACCTTGGGCCTGTTGGCCTTGGATCAGGGTGCCGTGGTGATTGCCGTAGAGTCCGGAGAAGCGCGCCGGGTCGCCGCCGGCGGCGCCGGGGAAGAGCGCGTCGAGACGCAGGTCCCCACCGGGCAGCGTCAGTGTCTCGCCGGAGAGTGCCGGGACCGTCAGCGCGCCGGCCGCCTCGCGACCTGTTTCCTTGCCGGCGTCGATGGCGTCGGCGAAGTCGTCGCCCCACACCAACGCCCACGGGGTCCAGACCAGGGCGATGCAGAGGAGGCCGGTCAGGACCCGGACGGGGAGGGGATACCGCTCAGAAGGTTGCACAGCAGTCGTTCCAGCGCCACAGCAGATAGAGATGGTCCTCCCCGACCGCGGGGATGTTGCGCCACTCCCCCCAGGTGAACGGGCTTTCGCCGATCACGTGGGCGCGCTGCGTCTCGGGCAGAGGGTAGAACATCGAGAGCTTGTACTGGCTCTTCGGGAGGAAGGGCGCCATCGGGGAGCCGCACAGCGCGTCGTTGCCCATCGTGCGGCGGCTGAGTCCGCGCCGATGCAGGGCCGCGAGCGACCGGGCCGAGGCCAGACTGGTTTCGCGCGCGCGCGAGCCGACGGTGGGACCGCGCCCGGTGAAGGGATAAAGGTTGCCCCAGGTCCCGGCACACCAGAAGAGCGCATCGATCGGGGTGCCCGCGGTCGCCGCGGCGGCATCGGCCAGGCAGGCGGCCAGGGCGACCGGATTGGCGAGCCAGGCGGCCTCCGGGTTGGTGAAGAAGGCCAGCTCGTCGTGGTTCCAGGTCGGATCCAGCTCGGAGAGATAGAGCAGGTCCAGATCGACATAGCCGTCCGGGTTGCAGCGGTCGTCCCAGAACAGATCCAGCAGGATCAGCAGCGGGAAGGCGTACCAGTGAAAGTTGTAGAAGGACGTATCGCTCGCGTCGTATTCGGCTTGCCCCGCGGTTCCGAGCAGACGGCGACTGCCGAGCGGCAGGCGGATCCCGCCCAAGGCCGGCGCGCAGCGCGGCGCATGGACCAGCTCGATCAGGCGCGCGGGCTCCCACATCCCGACGGTGAAGCCCGGATGCGGCACGCCGAGGCCATCGTTGCAGGCGCAGAAGGGGGCGGAGGCCGCACCCGCCGGTGCGGTTCCGCCGAACAGGGGCATGCCGGCGATGCGGATCGGAAACAGACAGGCCCAGCAGACATCGGTGATCAGTTTGCCCGAGAACAGCTCGGCGTCCGGGCAGGCGGGGTCGGCGGCATCGGCTGCGCCGAAGGGGGCCGCCAGAAGGGCCGCGAGGAGCAGGGCAGGGCCGGCGAGGCGTCGCAGGGTGGGTGTCTTCATCGGGGTTCCTCCGGCGGATGCTCGCGCACCAGGAAGACACGATCCGCGGACTCGACGCTTGCCGGCACGCGCTCCAGGGCGAAGCGTTCGCGCACGTCCGCGGTGAGCAGATAGACTGGCTCGTCGAGCGCATCCTCGAGCGCGTGAAAGCCCTCCCAGCCGGCCTCGCGATCCAAACGGGTCGCCAGATAGACCGGGCGCAGCGCCCCGGCGCTCTCGCCAAGACGACGGGCCGTGCGGATCTGGCCCGGCTCGGTCGGATCGAACACCACCAGACGCAGCCCGAACGCCAGGCGATCGAGCGGATTGAGCCGCTCGCCGGAGCGCACCAGCAGGGTTCCGTCCGGCAGGGCGATGTCGGCCTTCGCCTCGATGATGGGATCGATCACCCGCGTGCGGGGCTCCCGCGCGGCCGGCAGATGTTCGAAGACCGCGCTTCTCCAGTAGCGCGCGAGGGCCTGCTCGCGCAGTGCCGCGAGATCCAATGCGGCGACCCGGCGCGCGATCTCCTCGAGCATGTCCGGCTCGGAGATCGTCTCGACCGGTCCGCGTACCCCCAGATCCCCGGTCCGGCCGGCCGCCACCTGCGCCTGCAGCCAAGCGGGATCCGACAGGCCGGCGACCCGCGCGATCTCCCCGTCGGGTCCGGAGAGGATCATCAGCGGGACGGCCGCGGCGCCGGCCTCGCGAAAGGGTGTCGGGTCGAGCGCGACCGCGGGCATCGGATCGAGCCCCTCAAGCTCCGCGTGGATCCCGCGCATGAAGTCCATCAGCGGTTCGCCTTCGGCCACGCCGCGAAAGACCACCCGTACCTCGGGTCGGGCCGCGCTGGCGAAGATGTCGCGCAGCGCGGCCGCGCCCAGCGCGCGCGAGACCAGGAGCGTGATGGTCTGCGTCGGCGTTGCGGTCGCGGTCGCTTGCGCGTCGGGGAGGGCGGGCATCTGCGCGGTGGCCAGCCGGTGCATCCGTTCGCGCTCGGCCGCGCCGAGCGCCTCGCCCGCACCTGCGGAGGCGTCGGGCGGATTCCGGAGCCAGTCCGGGAGCGCCGTGCCGGAGACCGCCTCTTGGATTGCTCCGACCTGATCGCGCAGCGCACGCAGGTCGGCGCGCTCGCTTGACTGGGCGGATGCCGTCGGGGCGGATAGGAGCGCGAGGACGAGCAGGGCACGGAACCGACGCTCAGAGCAATGCATAGGCCCGCCCGATGATCTGATGACGGGGCAGCGGACCCCAATAACGCGAGTCGAAGCTGTCGCGGGTGGCGCCCATGATCCACACCGCATCGGCGGGGACCACGACCTCGCGGACGAACTGCGCCGCGGGCGTGCCGAGGGTGCCGGCCAGATCCAGTCCTTCGCCGACCGTTCGCCCTTCCACCCGAGTGGTCTGTTCAGTGACCGAGACCGTCTCTCCGGGCAGGCCGACGACCCGCTTGATGACCTGCATTTGCATCGGAAAGAAAGGCGCCATGCGCTCGCCGGCGAGGAAGGCGAAGAGGCCGTCGCGCTCGACTGTCCGGTCGTGCCGATCCACCAGAAAGACGGTATAGGGCGGCAGGCACTTGTCGACCTGATCGTCGATCGCGATGCGATAGCGCGTCCCGAGATACAGCATCAACCCCAGGACGAGGAGCAGCGCCGGCAGGCCGCGCCGGACGGTGCGCGCCAGGCGGGCCTCGGGGGAAGCGGCGATGTCCGCGCGTGCACTCATGGCTGCTTCCCCGACAACACATAGGCGTCCTGCGGTGCCGCGAGCACGGCCTGGGCGTCCAACACCAGAACGCCCCCGTCGGCGAGACGCGCCGCGGTTGAACGGAGGTTCGCAATCGCCTCGCCGACGTCCTCCGGCGCGACGCCCTCCAGGGCGCCGGCGACATCGACGATCAGCACCGGCGGGCGGGTGGCGATGGCGTCGCGCAGCGGTCGGGCCGCGAACTCGGTGCCGAGGTAACCGCCGGCAAGGGCCGAGAGGGGGATCGCCGCGAGCAGCAGGAATCCGCCCGCACCGAACCCCATCACCGGCCTGTCTCGGAGAACGATCGCGCTCGGGCGGGTCGCGTCGAGATTGGTCTCAGGCGGCATCGGACGCCTCCGCCTCTGCCCCCGCCAGCAGCCGGTTGATCGCCTGCTCGACGCTCATCCCGCGCTCGCGCAGGCGCCGGATTGCCGCGACGTCCGCGGGCTTGGTGGAGTAGAGCAGCTGACGAAAGGGGTCGACCATCAGCCGGCCGATCCCCGCGCCGCTGTCGGCGAGGGTCATGATCTCGGAGTAGGCACCGGGAACGGTGTGCACGGTCTTGAGCATCTCCGCGCCCGCGGCGGTCATCGGCAGACGGTGATCGGCCTTGAGCCGATCGATCGCGTGACCGGGCTGGGCGAGCAGCAGGGTGTGGGCGCTGTTGTCGGCAATCGCCCGCCCGGTGGGGTTGGCGTAGAGGTCGGCGAGGGACTGGGTGACGGTGATCGCGGCCCCGTTGTACTTGCGAAAGCGCCGGTAGCCGTGCTCGATGAAGGTCGCGACATCGCCCTGGGTGAGCAGATCCCAGGCCTCGTCGATCAGCACCAGCTTTTGGCGAGAACGCTCGCCCAGATACATCGCCTGCTGGATCTGGAAGATCAGCTGCAGCAGGATGACCTGCTGGAGGTGTTTGCGGCCTTTGAGCTCTTCGAGCTCCAGAACCACCAGGTCCGCGCTGAAGTCCATGGTGTTGCGCCCGTGGAACCAGCGTCCGTATTCCCCGCGCGAGGTGAAGGGGTAGAGCTGCACGCCGACGTCCTGCAGGCGCTCGTCCGCGCAGGCGAGCATGGCCGCGGCGATCAGATCGACATTCATTGCCGTGCCGTGGGTGTCCCACAGCTCGCGCAGGGCGCGCTTGAGACCGGCGGTACGGTAGTCGCCGAGCGGCTCGGTCGGGGCGGCCATCGCCGTGACCATGGCGGCGATCACGTCGGCGTCTTCTTCCCACGTCTGCAGCAGCTCGAAGGGATTCAGCACGATGTCCGAGTCGGCGGTGAAGGCGACGAACTGCCCGCCGAGGGACTCGCAGAGGTTGGCGTAGCTGCGCCCGACGTCGATCACCCAGCAGCGCCCCCCGACACTCAGGTTGGTCGAGAGCAGCTCGTTGGCGAGGAACGACTTGCCCGAGCCCGAGGAGGCGGCGATGACGGCGTTGTAGTTGGTCGCCGAATCGAAGAGGCTCAGATCCACGAGCTGACCGGTGCGCCCGATCAGGTTCAGCACCGGGGTGCCGGTGCCCTTCCAGTCGCCGAAGACCGGCATCAGCGCGACGGCATGGGCGGCGGAGAGGGTGCGGTAGCGAAAGCTGGTGCGGATCGCCCCGCGATCGACGCCGAACGGCAGGCAGTTGAGAAAGAGCGGCAGCACGAAGAAGCGGTCGGTCAAGACCTGAAAGCCGAGCTCGCGCCAGTAGGTGCGCAGATTCGAGGCCGCGCCCGCGGCCTCTTCCGGGGCGGTGAAGAGCACGATCCCCAGGTAGGCCTGCAGCGGGCGGTCGCCGTGATCCAGCCGGGCGAACAAGGCATCGAAATCGCGCTTGTTGTGGGCCAGACGCGGCATGTAGTGGGAAAGATTGCCGCTCACCTGATGGGCCGCCCACTGCGCACGCGAGGTGAGATTCACCCGCGTCGCCTCGGGGTCCGGGAAATGCAGGTTCAGGGTGATCAGCGCATTGTGGCGCACCCCGCGCGAGCCCGAGAAGGGATCCCCGAGGAAGCGCGCGGCGAGCCCGAAGCCGGCCCGGTCGGGAAAGCGTTTGACCGAGAAGGTCTGGATGCGTTGCTCCCCGAGCGTGATCCCCTTGGCGTCGACATCGATGCCGACGTCGTAGTCCAGATACTGATCGCGGACCGGGCGCCGGGCATCGCACTCGGGCGTGATGCGGTCGCGCCACCCCGCCTGCGGTCCCCAATTGAGCAGGGTCGTCATGATCCGCACGTGACGGTCGGCGGTGAGGCTCGCCGGGCGCATCCCGGCGGTGACCAGCACCTGCAGGGCGGTCGCCTGCAACTCGCGGGCATCGCGCAACTCGTGCGCGCTCGGCTGCGGGGCGGCGAGCGGCAGCTTGGCCGTGACCAACACCTGCAGCTCGCGCAGCCGCAGATCCCCGGCCGGGGAGAGCGGGGCGGTGCTGCCGGCGCGCAGATAGGCGGCGGTGCGGCGCGTGGATTCGCGCAACAGCGCGGTGGCGGTCTCGATGCGCAGCCCTTCCATGCGCGCGACGGTCTCCTCGATATCGGGCGAGGTCCAGAGCGCGACCTGCAGCAGGGTCTCGGGTGGCCAGTCGAGATTGCCGAGCACCAGCAGCCGGTCGGCGTTGGACTGATCGGCGGCGGACAGAGGCTCGCACAGATAGCCGAAGGCGAGCGACTGGTCGTCGAGCAGAAACAGATGGCTGTCCGGGTCGTAGGCCAGGGTCGGGAAGAGCGCGTTGGCGCGCGAGCCGGTGAACCGGCGCGGTGTCGTCATGAGGGCTTCTCGGTCAGGCGGATGATCGGGGGTGATGTCGAGATCCAGGTCGCGCGACCGCGGCGGACCAACTCCCGGGCGCGGCGGCGGGCGCAGTCGCTCAGGGGTTTGCCGGAGGGCGAGCGCACCTGGACCGGGGCGGTGCGGGAGCGGCTCATGGTCGTAGCCCCTGCGCACGGTCGAACAGGCGGGTCTCCGCGAGGCGGAGCATCGGGGTGGGATCGCTCGGGTCGGCAGGCAGGGCGCCGAGCGACACCAGGGTCGGGCCGTCGACGGCGGCGATTTCGCGCGTGACGATCAGCACATCGTCGATGGCCGACGGATGAAGCCGGAAGACGGCGGCGTGTGCGTCGAGCCCATCCTCGTCGGCCGAGGCCGGCGCGAAGACCGGTTGCGGGTGGTGTCGGATGTGCGCCGCGCTCCAGGCGAGCGGGTCGACCGCTTGGGCGGTGAACAGCGCGCGTCCGTCGGGGAGCAGGATGGCCAGGCCATGTGCGGTCGTGGCGACGGCGAGGCGTCCGGCACCGTCGCGTGCGTGCGCGGCCCGCGCTTCGCCGGTCGGTTCAATGCAGTATTCCGCTTCGCTGCAGAGCGCCGTCGGCCCGGATCCCGCGGAGGATCCGAGGTCGGCCTCCCGGCTCGGGGCACAGCGGGTGACGACGAGCGTTCGGGACCGGGACGGAGCGCCGTCGGCGTGGTGGCGTGCCATCCGGTAGGCGACCACGAAGAGACCGTCCGCGCCGTCCGCGGCGAGGGCGATCGCGCGATCGAGCACCGCGATGTCCGGATCCGTCGGATAGAGCAGATCGGCGGTGCCCGCGAGCCAAGCGTCGCGATGGGCGAGCGCGCCGTCGATGACCTGTCGCGCGCTCGCGCAGCCCGCCGAAGCGCGCGCGGGGATGCGCCGGCAGACGTGGACCTCGCCCGAACGCGGATAGACGACGAGATCGCCGACGCCGGGCAACGCGGCCATCAGGGATTCGGGAAGCCGCGGGAGGTCGTCGGCGTGCGCGACCGCGACCGCCAAGACGAGGGCCACGCCGGCGACGGCGCGCCTGTCGAATTCGACCATGAAGACCTCGCGTGAAAGGGGGTCCCGTGGTCGGGACCCGGCAATGGACCCGATGGTCGGGGTCCGGGCGATCGGAACGCTCCGATCAGAGGACGGGCAGGGTGGCGGTGACGACGCCGTCGACGATCGCCGGGGCGAGGAACATGCCCACGCCGGCGGCGATGCCCAGGACGAAACCCATGATCGACTGGCGTGCGGCACCGGCGATGACGCCGATGATGATGAAGATCACGGCCACCACGCGGCCCAGAAAGCCGGTCATCCAGCCGGTGAGCAGGGTGTAGAGGGCCGAGAACTCGGTCCCGGTGGTGCCGGCCGTGGCGCTCGCGGAGAGCGCCAGGGCGAGCAGGGTCGCGGCGAGGCCCGCGAACAGCAGGGTCCGGCGGTCGCGACCGGACAACGGGGGCGGGGACAACATGACAAGCTTCTCCTGAAGGTTGAGGACCGCACGCCGCGCGCGCGGGTTCGAGTGGGCCGATCGTCCGGTCTGCACCGGACCACGGTGTTCAGGCGCCGCGCTTGTCCGCCCGCGGCAGGTGCATCGGTGCGTGCGCCGGATCCGGCGGAACCGCATCCGGGGGCATGGCCGGCGGTGCTGCGTCGCGTGGTGCGGGCGAGCGCGGCTGCACCTGCAGCGGCCGCAGCACGGTCAAACGCCCGTGTGCAGCGCCGTCGTACTGCCAGTGCTCGCGCAGGACCTCGATGTACACCGTGGAGGGCGGGTACAGATCGCCGGTCGCATCCTCCCAAGGGGCGATCCAGGCCTGCATCGACGCGGCGGCGGCGCGTGTGGGTCGATACTCGGCGGGGCGTTGGTCTTGGGCCGCCAAGGCATCCGGAGCAGGCGCTCGGGTGGCGCAGCCGCTCAGGACGGCGAGCGCCGAGAGCACGAGCGGCAACGTGAGGCGTGAGGTCATGGCGGTCTCCTAATCCCGCAGGCGTGTGGTCCAGGCCCAACCGGACCCGCCGGCAAACCCGCTTTCGGTTTCGGCCGGCAGGGCGCGTGCGACGGACGCGGGCGGTGGCCCGGCCCCGTCGCTGAGGCTGTAGACGGCACTCGGCGGCAGACAGAGCGGTTTGCCCGGATAGCCGGGACAGGCGTACCCGGGGTTGCCCGAAGCGCAACCCCCGAGCAGGGCCGCGCACAGCAGCAGGGGTGTGGCGTGGATCATTCGGCGCGCTCCTCGACGCCGCCGAGCCAGGCCGCGAGGTCGTCGGGGCGACCTTGACGCAGGCGTCCGTCCGGCGCGATCAGGAAGGGCGTGCCGCGAATCCCGAGGATTTGAGCCGCGATCAGCGTGCGTTGCGCAACCGCCTCGCCGCATCCCGCCGCGGGTTCCGGGAGATCCGCCGTCAGCCCGCCGAGCAGCGCCTCGCGCGCCTGCTCGGGATCACTCCCGGACAGACACGCCAGCGCGAGCACGGCGCGCTGCGAGGGCTCACCCAGCACCGGAATCGGGACTAGCCGGAAGCGATAGGTCGCGCGCAGCGGCGCCAGATCGTCATACAGTGCGGTGCAATGGGGGCAGAAGGGATCGACGAAGACGACCACTTCGGGGCCTTCGCCGACGTCGATTGCCCCCAGATCGGCCACGTCGAGCTTCAGTCGCGCCAGATCGATCCGCCCGGCGAGGCGTTGGGTCTGATCGAATGCGGTGAGCTTGGCCCCGTGCCAGAGATCCACGGCACTGCCGCGCAGCACGTAGCGCCCGTTCTCCGAGAAGAACAGCAGCTCCCCGTCGGTGGTCTCCACCGCCTGCAGAGCGCCGGACGGCAGCTGCGCCATGCGCGCGATCGACGCGCTCGGCAACGGCTCGGCCATACCGGGGGTCGCCAGCGACGCCGCCGCCAATCCGAGGGCGGCCAGCGAGGCGGCGAGGTGTCGGGCCAGACGCCCCGGCGTCTCGTCGAAGGATGAATCGAGGTTCTGTCGCATGCCGCTGGCCTGTCCGTGAAGGTGCGGACAGAGTGCCGGCCGACGGACGTGACGGCGATGGCGCTAATCGCTCGAAAACGCGGCTTTACTTGCAGGTCTGTCGGAAGCTGCGCGGACGGCGCATCGGGGAGGTCGTCAAGGTGCCGACGGCCTTTTTGTTCACAATCCCTGTGATCGGTCGTGTGGATAACCTGTGCTCGAGCGGGTTAAGCGCCGGACAGGGCTGGGCGGAATGCCGGCCGGTCGAAGAATGCCCGGGTCCGGACGGTCCCGGCGAGACCCTGCGCGATCGAGCGCGGTGGATCCGGGGAGGGTGGCGTGTGCGTTGTGCGAGTGGCGGGTGCCGACCGGCCGAGTCGAGCCCTTGTCCGCGTGCCGAAGCGTCTGCAGGCGCTGGATGACGGTGACGTCCCGACACCTGCGGTGCGCTCCGGTGTCGGACCGGGAGGCGACGCGCTCCTGGACCCGGCCGGGTGCGATGTCTTCTCGGCGGCCCGAGTCGAGACCCCTCGCCGGGTTCCCGGTCGGCCGGAATCGGGTGCGCCGGTTCGGGTCTGCGTTTCGAGGTGTCATTCGACAAGCGGGGTTTCGCGCGCGACGACGTCGATTCACTGACGGTTCAATGACGGTTCATATGACGGTTCGGGGGGCATGACGCCCCTACTTCCGGGGGCGTGACGCCCCTGGTCCGGGGGCATGATGCCCCTCGTCGTGAGGTATGACGCCCCTACCTCCGGGGGCATGACGCCTCTACCTCCGGGGACGTGACGCCCCTGGTTTGGGGATCCGGCACCGGTGCAAATGGAAGGGCGCCTGGCATACGTGGCCTTCCCCTGCGCCAAAGACATCCCGCCCGACGAGCGCTTCGATGCGGCATGGAAGGGGCACGAGTGGCGAGGCCCCGGAATCCCGCGCACGCCGGCCAGCCGTTTCGTCGTCGAAGCGCGACCCCGGACCGCGGTCCCGCTCGGGGGGCTCCTTGTCGAAACGGCTCTCCGGAACCGATCCGGATGCCAAGCTCCCCGATGCACCCGCCGACGCGAGCGGCTTACTGAATCGGTATCTGGGGGCGGTCGGCATCCCCGAACGCTATGCCTATGCCGCGCCGAAAGCGCAACCCACGGTGTCGAAAGGGGAATGGCTGGGGAGGGCTCGCTGCGTTGGGCTGTCAACGATCGGATCTGCCATCGGGTGATCGGCGAGGGGCGCATCGTCCGCGTGCGCGACAAGAACGTCCTCGACATCGACTTCGCCGGTTGGTCTCGGACCTGACCACGCTGATAATCGCCTCGCGCTGCGACGTCGAGATGTTCGAAGCGTTGAACGACGTGCTGGTACCGTTGTTGTCCTGCGAAGGAGCGATGGCGTTTCACTGGGTGGTGGCTGACGGCGCGGTGCCGGCGGGGGCGAGCGGTCCGACGCGCGCGCTTTAAGGGCTGCGCCGGCCGTTTGTTGTTGACCAGGGACAACCGGCGCTGCTGATCGGCAAATATGAGGTGACCGCGTTGCAGCATGCCGCCACGCAAGTGGCGGGAGGGCCTTGTCGACGCTCGATATCGACCTCGCCGCACCGATGCTGCACGGCTCCCGATGTGCATCGGCGTCGGCCGGCGTCGTCGTAGTCGATGGTGAGGCGGACGCGCTCGCCGATCGTCACGGCGCCGGGACGGTCTTGGTCGTCGTAGCGGTAGGCGATCGAGAGTGTTGATCGGAAAGTACGAGGTCAGCGTGTTGCAGCAGTCCGCCATGCAGGCCGCGGCGGCCGGGCCTTGTCCGTCGGTCGATGCGGCCGGACGACAGGTGCAGGGCCGGGTGGCGTGGCAGGATGCGGCTCGGGCGGCGGCACACTGGAGTAACTGGCTGGAGCGTCACGCCGAGGCCGAGCATCTCAGTGCCGGCCGGCGCAACGAGGTGCCGCCCTATGGTCCCGAAGGGGTGATCCGCGCGCCCGACAACGGGTACCGGTTGGTGCTCGATCGCGCCCCCGGCGCGGTCGCTCCGGTGGCGCTGGCGAGCGGCCTGACGGCCCCCGGTGCAGCGCGGACCCTCGCCGGTCACCTGCAGATCAACGTCGATGTCGCCTCGGCGCTCAGCCTGGACGGCCGAGGGGTCGGCACTGCCGCGCCGGGGGCGCCGTTGGTGCTGACCAATCTGGCCGTGGGCGAGTACCGCCTCGAACTCCTGTCCGAAGGCTATACGCGGGTCCAAGAGAGCCACCGGGTGGACGCCGATCGCTGGACGCAGGTGACGGTGGCGATGCAGCCGCGCATGACGGGGCCTGAACCTCAACCTGAACCTGAACATCAACCCCCAACCGAGCAGTTCCCGGGCTCGGCCCCGGCGTCGGGAGCCGACGCTCGAACCGGGGGAGCGGTGTCCTTGATGGAGCTTTTAGGATCTGTTGTCGGAGTGGCTCTGATGATCTGGTTGGCCCTGATGATCTGGGGCTTCCGCTTGATGTACGTCGGACAGCGGGCGCAGTCGTTTTCGAATCCGACCAGGGCCCGGGCATCCGATTCGCCGGGATCCGAAGATTCGATGTGGTCGACGAACCGGCAGTACGCCCGACAGGAGGCACCAAGGCTGCGATCCTCGACCAAGCCTTGTGTGCCGAAGGTTGACCTGACGCTCGTCCTAAGCCGGTATATCGATGCGTGACGACAGTACGTGAGCTTCAAGGGGCGCGCCGATCGCACGGAGTAGTGGTCTTTCATCTTGATCAATCTGTCGCTGCTGGTCTTTCTTTCGGGTCCCGAGGGGGACTTGGATCAGCGCTTTTTCTGCTCGCGATCTTGCTCCCTTCTCTTTCCGTGACCGTGCGGCGCATGCACGACAGCAGTCATCGCGGTTGGTGGTTGCTCGTTGCCTTGATCCCCGAGATGGGAGCCGTCCTTCTCTTGTTGGCGCTCGCTTACTTCACGCTTCGCCCCGGCACCCCGGGTCCGAACCCTTTCGGAGCCGTGCCTTGCCGATCGACCGGCGTATCGGGTGCGGATTAAGATGGCGTGCACAGCCGCGACGGTGAACAGTGGATGACCATTGAAGGTGAAGGCCATGCAACGAGCGTGCGACAGGGAACCCGAGCGATGCACCCGACACGCCACCTGATGGCGCATCCCTTCCTCTCGGTCGCCTTGGCGGCGGTGTTGCCGATCCTCCTCGGTGTCCCCGTGCTCGGCACGCCGGCGGAGCCCGCGGCGCTGGCGATCAGCTGGGATCGGGATCTGTTCAATCCCAAGCCTGCCTATGACGACGTGCTGGTGCCCTTGCCCTGCGGCGGGGCGATGGCGATGCGGTGGGTGGCGGCGTCCGGTGTGGTGCCGGCGGAGGTGCGCGGGGCGAGCCGCGCGCTCTACGCTCTGGAGGGTCCCTTCACCCGTCGCGATCCCGTCACCGGGAGGGAAGACCGCGCGCTGCTGATCGGCAAATACGAGGTCAGCCAGATCCAATACGCCGCGCTGCGGCATCGTGCGGGCGACGCCTGTCCTTCGCTCGACGCCGGCGGGCGGCAGGTGCAGGGCGGGGTGGGCTGGACGGACACGATGGCGGCGGCCGCGCATTGGAGCGGCTGGCTCGGCGCGCAGGCCGACGGGCTGACCGATTGCGCCGGGGCCCCGCTGCTGTGTCTGCCGCGGGTCCCCGGTCGGCGGGTGGTGGCGCGTCTGCCGACGGAGGCGGAGTGGGAGTACGCCGCGCGCGGCGGGCGGGCGGTGAGCCTCGCGCAGTTCGACGCGCCCCTGTCTTCGATGCCCGGGGGCCTGTCCGCGCACGCCTGGTATTCGATCAACGCCGAGGGTCGGCCGCGCCCGATCGGCTTTCGGGCGGCCAACCCGCTCGGGTTGCATGACCTCTACGGCAACGTCGAAGAGCTGCAGCTCGGGTTATACCGCAACACCCGCTATCCCGGTCAGCTCGGGGATGCGGTGATTCGCGGCGGGAGCGTGCACAGTGCGGCGGCGGATCTGAGTGCCGGGCGGCGCAACGAGGCCCCCTTGTATGGTCCGAGCGGGGTCGTCCGCGGCCCCGACAACGGGTTTCGGCTGGTGCTCGATCTCGCCCCGGCCGCCCCGGGTGGGGTGCTGCCGGCGCTGGCCGCGCTGGCGCCGCCACGCGCGGAGCGCACCCCGCGCGGTCATCTGCAGATCAACGTCGACGTCCCCGCGCGGATCCGCCTGGACGGGACGCCGGTCGGCGAGGCCGCCCCCGGCGCCCCGCTGGCGCTGCGCGGACTCACCGCCGGGGCGCACCGCGTCGAGCTCGTCGCCGAGGGCTATCAAGAGGTGCGCGAGCAGCCCGTCGTCGCCGCCGATCAATGGACCCAGGTGGTGGTCGCGCTGCCGGTGCGCGCCACACCCTTGGCCTGGGCCGAGGCCCTGTTGGCGCGGCTCGCCGAGTCCGGTCCAACCGGCGGGTGGTTGCCCGCGGTGGCGGTGGTGCTGCTGCTCGGCGGGCTGACGGTGCTGCGACGGCGGTGGCACGCGCGCGCGGCGTCCACCCCCCGGTCGACACCGACCGCGGGCGCCGCGGCGCCCGTTCCGAGTGCGGTCCCGAGCGCGGTCGCTCCCCGCGACTCCGGCGCGGTGCGGGCGGTCGCGCAACTGAGGCTACTCAAGCCGACCTATCCCTTCGAGCCCGTGATGATCGCCCTGCCGGGCGGTGAGTTCTGGATGGGCTCGCCGGAGGACGAGCCGGGGCGCAAGTCCAATGAAGGTCCGCGCCATCGGGTGTCGATCCGCCCCTTTGCCATCGGCAAGACGGCGGTGACCTTCAAGCAATATGACGCCTTTTGCGAGGCGACCGGACGCGGGACACCGATCGGAGGCTGGGGTCGTGGCGAGCGTCCGGTGACCGGCGTGAGTTGGCATGAAGTGACGGCCTATGCGCACTGGCTGTCGACCCGGACGGGCAAGGCCTATCGGTTGCCGAGCGAAGCGGAATGGGAGTATGCGGCGCGCGCGGGCACGCAGACCCCGTTCTGGACCGGGCGTTGCGTCCACACGGATCAGGCCAACTACTGTGGTAAGTCCGATTACAACGGCTGCGGTGCGAAGACGGGTGTTTTCAGGTGGAAGACCGTCCCGGTGGGCAGCTTACCCGCCAATCCGTGGGGTCTCCATGAGGTGCACGGCAACGTCGATGAGTGGGTGCAGGACTGCTGGCATGGGAATTATGTTGGCGCCCCGGCGGACGGTTCCGCATGGCAGGAAAACTGCGTTCACGCTGGCCGGGTGTTGCGCGGTGGTTCCTGGAGCAACGATCCGAGGTACCTGCGTGTGTCGAACCGTCACTGGGCCAACCCCGGCCTCCGTGGCGACAGCTCCGGCGTGCGTCTTGCCCAGGACCTTTGACCTTTTTCCGTTGAGGCTTTCACCCTTTATCTCTTTTTTCTTTTGTGTTTTTTCCCGTCCGAATCGCCGGGGCATCGGGCTGGGCCCGCCGACGCCCGCACCGCATCGGGGATCCGGACCGAGCGCCACATCACATTAGGAGTGAGCACGAGGATGTCTGAGTGTCCGCGACCCGGGGCGCCGACGACGGCCGGTGTTGTCGAGTCCTGCCACGCCCTCTTGACCTGGATCATCCCGCGTCTGGATGACTTTCCGCGCGCCAGACGCTTCTCCTTGGGGGCGCAACTGGAGCAAGGCGTGCTGGAGCTGCTCCGCGTGCTGGTGCAGGCCGCCTATACGCGTGACAAGGACCCGTTGCTGCGCCGCGCCAATCGGGATCTGGAGGTCCTCCGCCTCTGGCGTGCCGCCCATGAGTTGCGTGTGATCGGGATGCGCCAGTACGAGCATGGCGCGCGGCTGATGGACGACGTGGGCCGCCAGATCGGCGGCTGGCTGCGCAGCCGGCAGGCGAGCGCGTCATGAAGCGGCTGGGTGGGGTCTGGCCGCGCCTGGTGTCGTTTGAGAATCTGCACGCGGCCGTCGACCGCTATCAGGGGTGGGCGCGGCGCTATGCGTACGTCCTCAAGCTCGATATCAGTCGCTACTTTCCGAGCATCGATCATCGTCTGTTGAAAGAGGCCCTGCGCCGTCACCTCAAGGATGCGCGCACGCTGTCGCTGCTCGACGCCATGATCGACGGCAGCCCGCCTGCCGCCGAGCCGCCGGCCTATTTTGCCGACGACGATCTCTTGACGCCGCTGGAACGCCCACGCGGTATTCCGATCGGGAATCTCACCAGTCAGTTCTTCGCGAACCTCTATCTGGACCGCTTTGACCACGGGTTGTTGGACACCCGGAAAGTCCCGGCCTATATGCGCTATGTCGATGATCTGTATCTCTTGGGCGATGACCTGGCGGCGCTTTGGGAGCTTCGCGACGCCTGTGCCGCCGACCTGGCCGGCGAGCGGTTACGCCTGCACCCGCGCAAGGTGCGTGTGCACCGCACCAGCGAGGCGGTGGATGTGCTCGGCTACCGCGTCTCGCGCACGCGGCGCTGGCTGCGCAACGACAACGGCTATCGGTTCCGACGGCGGTTCCGACGTCTGCTCGGTCTGTATCGCGCCGGTCGGCTTGGCTGGGCAGATCTGATGCCGGGGATCCAAAGCTGGATCGGACATGCCCGTCACGCCGAGACAGCCGGTTTGCGCGAGTCGATCTTCGGACCGGTTGCCTTTGACCGTGATGGCTGGTACATCCGATGACGGGGATAGGCCGAAGCGCTCGCCGGGTGTTGCGCGGCGGTTCCTGGAACAACAAACCGAGGAACCTGCGTGTGTCGAACCGCAACAGGAACAACCCCGACAACCGCAACGACAACAGCGGCGTGCGTCTTGCCCAGTCCGCCCGCGCGGCGCCCATCGGCGGGCGTCTCGGCCCGGAGCCCCGGCGGTCAAGGTCGGCGGGGGTCTGGTGCGCGGGTGTCCATGAGCCTGTCTCCAGCCTGGTCAGGGCGGAGCGGACAAATAGTTGTGCCAGGACGGTGGGGGGCGGCGCGAGTAGCCCGGAGCGAAAGGGCCGCCCCGTTTCACCCGGCGTCGCGGTGCCGCGATCCTGGATCTCCGGGCGGCTGCCGGCGGTCCTGCTGTTGCTCGCCGCCGTTGCACCGGTCGGTGTCCTCGCCGCCGATCCGACCATTGCCGGCCCGGCCGCTGCCGATCCGCCGCCCGGTGCCGTCACCTGGCCGGCGGCGGCCTACAACCCGCAGGCCCAACCCGACGACCTGCTGGTGCCGCTGCCCTGCGGCGGTGCCTTGGCGTTGCGCCGGGTGAGCACGCCCGGCCCCGAGCAGGGCTACGCGGTGAGCGGCGCCTTCAGTGACGGCGCCGGCGCGACGGCCTTGTTGGTCGGCAAATACGAGGTGACGGAGCGCCAGGCGCGGGCGGGCGCGGGCGGTGCCTGTCCCGAGCCCGAGGTGTCCCCCGAGGCCGCGGGCGAGCGTCCGGTGCTGCTGAGCTTCGCCGAGGCCCTGATCCTGTCCGAGCAGGTGTCCGCCTGGCTGGCGACCCAGGCCGCGGTCCTGCCCGCCTGTCGCGATGCCGAGCCCAAGCCCGGGCCCTGCCTGCCGCGGGTCGATGGTGTCCCGGCCGCGCTGCGGCTGCCGAGCGCCGCGGAATGGGAGTATGCCGCGCGCGGCGGTCTGGCCGTGGCGGCGGAGGTCTTCGGAGCGGCGGACGCGCGCGCGGGGGCGGCCGAGGTCTGGAGCGCGGCCAACGCGCGCGGGGCGGTGCAGCCGATCGGCACCCGTCAGGCCAATCCGCTGGGTCTTCACGACCTGCTCGGCAACGCCGCCGAATGGGTGCTGGAGGCCGAGGATCCCGAGCGGCCCGGCCGGCCGCTGCTCGGTGTGGCGCGCGGCGGCGATGCGCGCAGTCCGGCGGATGCGCCGCTGCTGGCCGAGGCGCGGCTGTGGCCGCTCCTCGCGCGCCCGCCCGAGGCCCTGACCGGCGTGCGCCTGGTGGCGAGCGTGCCGATCTTCACCAGTGTCGAGAAGGTGCGCGCGGCGCAGCAAGGCGGTCCCGTCTCCGATACAGCGCCCCCCGAGCCGCCGCCGGTGCTCTTGACGGGCCGGTTGCGTGTGGCGGTGGACCGCCCGGCTGAGGTGTGGGTGGACGGGGTGCGGGTGGGCGCGGCGACGCCGGAGGTCCCGTTCGAGGGCGAGGCGATTACGGCGGGTGAGCGGCGCGTCGGGGTGCGTGGCAAGGGCTACACAGCGAAGGAACAGATCGTGGTGGTAAGCGTGCACCGTCCCGGGGCCGCCGGTTTCACGCTCCGCCCGCTGACGCCGGCGGAGCGCGAGGCCGCCTTGATGTTGGACGGGGCGGCGCGTGCGGTGCTCCGGGCGGAGCTTGAGTTGGTCGGTCACGCGGCGGGTGCGGGCGGGGATGGGCTTGCGGCGTCCGAGCGCGCGGCGGTGCGGGCGTTTCAGGCGCAGGTGGGGCTGGAGGCGACGGGCTACGTGGATGCGACAACGCGGACACGGCTGGCGGCGGCGGCCGAGGCTGCGGTCAAGGTCAAAGCGGAGGCTGAAGCCAAGGCCAAAGCGGAGGCTGAAGCGAAGGCTAAAGCGGAGGCTGAAGCCAAGGCCAAAGCGGAGATCTTGCGTGGCCTCGCGGACACGATGATCGAGATTCCGGGCGGCACCTTCCGGATGGGATGCAGCCCGGGCGATAAGAGTTGCTCCGAAGCTGAGAAGCCGGCCTATGAGGTGCGGATCGCCTCCTTCCGCATCGGCAAGTACGAGGTCACCCAGGCGCAGTGGCGCGCGGTGATGGGTAAGAACCCCTCCCGGTTCACAGGCGACGACCGCCCGGTGGAGAGGGTCTCCTGGAACGACGTCCAGGCCTTTCTCGGGCGGTTGAACGCGGGCCATGCCGGCACGCCCTATCGTCTGCCGAGCGAGGCCGAATGGGAGTATGCCGCGCGGGCGGGCACCCGCCCCCCCTACTGGTGGGGCGCGTCGATCGGGACGGGCCGGGCCAACTGTGACGGCTGCGGGAGCCGCTGGGACGCTCGGGTAACCGCTCCGGTCGGTTCCTTCCAGGCCAACGCCTTTGGGCTCCACGATACGGCGGGGAACGTCTGGGAGTGGGTGCAGGACTGCTGGCACGATGATTATGTCGGCGCCCCGGCGGTCGGTTCAGTGTGGCAGGAAAATTGCCCTGACCCTCGCCGGGTGTTGCGCGGCGGTTCCTGGAGCTACTCTCCGTGGTTCCTGCGTGTGTCGCTCCGTCTCAGGTACAACCCCGACTTCCGCATCGACGACCTCGGCGTGCGTCTTGCCCAGGACCTTTGACCTTTTTCCTTTGAGGCTTTAACCCTTTTTTTCTTTTTTCTTTTTCTCTTTCTCTCTTCTTCCTTCCCCGTCCGAATCGCCGTCGAGTCCGACACACCCGCGGTGCTCGCCGCGCGGTCGGCCCCGTTGGGTCGTTCCCGGGGCCTTCGGCGATGAGTCTCTCATCGGTTAGTAACGGCTCAAGAACCAGGTGTACCGATGCGTGACCGGCGTCGGATGTCGGCTGGGCAAAACGTAGCGTGCCCAACTGCTCCCAGCGATGCCGGGGCGGTTTGGGCACGCTGCTCTTTGCCGAACCTACCTGTTCATGTGGTTTTGAATCGTTCCTTGGCGTCAGACGGTGGTTGGCACCGGCGGCCTGATGCGCCAGAAGAGGCTGAAGGTGTCCTCGGAGCCATTGTGCTCGCCGATGGCGGGCCAGGCGAGGCGCGTCGCGTCCGGCGCCAGCAGGAGGGCCGTGCGATCGAGTAAGGCGGCCTCATCGGTGACGGCGTCAATCGCGGCCGCGAGGAGCTCCAGCCGCGCCCCGGCGGGCGCCGACGCCGGGACCTCGACCGCGACGTCCAGTCCCGGCTCGCGGGGGCTCAGCATGATCGCGAGGCCATCGCCGAGATCGAAGCGCCGCGGCTGATCGAGGGACAGTACGGCCGGGTCGGTCGGGCCTGATCGTCGTGGCTCGGTGAGCAAGACCGATCGGGTCGTGACCGGGCCGCCGGCGTGCTGTTCGAGATAGAGGACCTGCCCCTGTTGGAGCACGCGCGCGGTTTGGGTGTCGGCCAATCGCAGTCGGTAGGGCAGTCGATGAAAGGCGGCGATGACATAGCCCTCGTGCATCGGCAGTGCGCCGAGCGTCTGCCCCCGGGCATCGAGCGTCGGCAGGAACCAGAGCTGATCGGGCTGGGCGGCGGGGGCAACGGCCAGACGGATGCGGTTCCAGTCGGTCAGGCGATGACCGTGCGCATAGCAGGTCACGCGTATTCGCACGGCGTCGTCGGCCGACTGCGCGGTGGCGCGGACGCTGACCCTGTCGCCCTCGCGGGCGGTGCCGACGTCGGGTGCGATGTGCAGATCGGCCAGCAGGCGGACGGTCTCGTCGAGCAGGCGTCTACGGCCGGCCGGTTGGGTGTCGGGGTGTGCAAGCACGGTTCAGTCTTCCCTTGCGGGGGCAGGTGAGTCCGAGGCCATATCGGCGGTCGGGTCGGTCGCAATGGCGTCGTCGTCCGGTGTCGGGTCCCGCGGGTCCGGTGTCTGGTCGGCGATGCGATCCGTCAACTCGGTCGCCGCGTTACCGGTCGGGACATACACCCAGGTCGAGCGCAGCGGCAGGATGCTCGAGGTTGCCAGTTGGGTCGCGGCACAGATCGGGCACCAGCAGGGGGGCGCGAGTGCGGCGCCGCAGGTACGGCATCGCTTGCGCCGCTTGATGGCGGCGACGACCCGTTGGGCTTGGGCGAGCGGGGTCGTCGCGCCGGCGAAGATGTCCGCCAAGGCCGCGCGATCGAACAGGGTCGCCCCGCAGGTACACCGCGCGGCACGCGCCACGATCGGGGCGATGGCGGGCGGAACATAGAGCGCTTCGCAACTGCGGCACCGCCAACGCTCCTCGCGCACGAAGTCCGGACAGGCCGGGTCAACGACGATCAAGAGCGAGCGTGTGAGCCGGGGCGTGAGGACGCTCGTCGGGTGTCGGCACCGCGGGCAGTGTGGGCCGGTGTAGTCGAGCGCGCAGGGCTCGCAGCGGCGGTACTCGACCGTGGCGATGCGCATGCGGGCCATCAGAAACCCTCTCGGGACCAGAGCGCGAAGAGCATGCCTTGCGGAAAGGTGCCGGTCCGCAGGGTCCGACCCGGGCCCTTCACGGCCGAGGCCACGAAGCTGGCGAGCGAGATCTCCGCCGCGTCGGGCTGCCAACCCGAGAGGCGATGGCGCTCGGCGCATCGCCAGTGACCACAGGTGCATTCCAGGACATCCAGCGTGACGGGTCCCGCCAGCTCCAGGATCTCCGATGGGGCCAGCTTGAGCGTCTTCTCGCGGTTGCCCGCGGTGAGGGTGATGCGTGTCTCGAGATCCATGGCGGTCACTCGCAGGACGGATGCGTGATCCGGGGCGAGCGTCAAGGTGTTCTCGCCACGGCGGAGACGCGGAGGCCCCGCCTTGTCGTGCCGCACGTCGTAGACTGCCTTGGCACCGGCGGGGATCAGCTCTTCATGATCCTCGCCGCACGTAACCTGCGCGCCGTCTTCGGTGCAGGTGATGTAAAGCGCCTGCGCCTCATCGAGCGGTAGTGTGCTGAGAGGACGATAGAGCCGAATGATCAGCAGATCGGCGGCGAAGGCCGTGTCGGGCTCGTAGGGAAAGCGGATCCCGGCACGCTCGAGCTGTTTGGCAGCATCGCCGACGAAGCGCGCCACCAGCGCGTGCAGCGCGGCCTGTGCGCGATCCCAGCGCCCGTCCCAACCGGTCGCCGTCGGCGCGACCCTGCGCGCCCATCCACAACCGTATGCGGTGACCACGTCGAGCGGATGCGCGGCGGGTGCGGCGGCCATGTGGTGTTGGAGGGTCGCGACGACCTCGGCGGGCGGTGCACTGGTGTCCAGGCCGAGCAGAGAGAGCGCGACGGGCAGGGCGAGCTCGCTGGCCGTCGGGAAGCGCTCGATCGATGTCCCCGCGAACGCATCCAAGGCACGCGCCATCAGGCTGTCGAAGCCCGACCCTGTAGGGGGGAGCTTGCGAGCCGCGACAAGCAGCGGCTTCCAGACTCGCTCCAGGTCGTCGTCGCGCATCGCCGGAGTCCGATGCATCGCGGTCGTCTCCATCGAGGTTTCACCCTGAACGTCAAGATTCAGCCCACTACCGACGGGCGGAGGGGTCGCGAGTCCGAGACACCGGTGCTCGCGCGCACGACGCCTTCGATATCACAGCGGGGCCCTCTCGCACACGGCCATTAAACCACAGCTTGCCGCGGGTTGATCGGCCTCCGCAACGGTATCGCGACCGATGGAAACGTCCTCCCGTGAGAGCCGCGCCTTTCCAGCGCACTACCGAGGAGCGACAAGCCCTTTTCTCAACCCACAGGAGTCGTCGCGACATGAGTCAACCCAACAACGTTCGGCTCACCGCCTGTTTGCTGCTGTCGGGTCTTCTTGCGGCGGGATGCGCGTCCTCAGCGGTCGAGCGAGCGGAGGTCCAGAGGTATTCAGGTGGGATCGAGAAACTCGTTCTGATGGATCCATGGCTGGACATCATCGATTCGAATACCGGCAATGCCTTGCCGGCAAACGACCCGAAGGACGCCGAGCTTCGAACCCTTCTCCTGAGCTCGCTCGGATCGGAGCTCGCGACCCGGCCCCGCGCGCGCTCCGGGACAAGCGAGTTCACAGCCAACGCTCACCCATCCTTCGATGTCGCGCGCATGTATCGCGACATCCGAGTGCAGTCGGGTGAAGCACGCGATGAGCAGCTGCTGAAGCTTCGGGAATGGAATGCGAGCCGAGGCGCCTCTCATCTGCTGTTTTGTCGGTATCGGGTCTATGTCGGACCGGGCGGTTTATGGGATCCGACCAGCGGCGTGATCAAGTCCAATAGCTCGCGGACGCTTCTGGAATGCCACCTTTACGATCTCGAAGCCGACAAGGTTACCTGGAGTCATGCCGTCCAATCTCGTACAGCGAAAAACGGAGCCAAGTCTGCACTTGCGGAGTTGGTTCCTCGGCTTTTCGCCGCCTTCTAAAACATCATCCCACAATAGGAGTCAAGAAATGAATCAGACAAGAGGCGAATGGATCTCAGGTCGGGCCGGACTCATCAATCTGATCGCGACAATCGCAATGGTGTCATTGGTTTCCGGGTGTGCGACGACAAGACCAGCAGATTACTCGAGCGCGGGGTTCAATCCCGCCGCGGTGGATTCCGTCGCGTTGCTGCCGATCCTGGATCATCGGCTGAATCAATCAAAAGACCTAAAGCTGGATAAGAACATTACCCGACTGATCGAGCACGACTTGAAAAAGAAGGGCTATTCTTACGCGACGGAGCGAAACAGGTCGTTGTTATCGAAGGTCTCTCGCGAGTCGCTCGAGAATCCGACCCCGGAGTTCATCAGCGCATTGCCGCCGCCCTCGGCACGCTGGGTCTTGCTGTTCGTCGTGGAGGACAGCGCTTCGAAGCTCACCTTCGGCAGTACCGGAACCGCCGAGATGTCGGGTAATCTCTTCGACAAGGCTTCAGGCAGCGTCGCTTGGAGGAATCGCGAGGTCGCTCAAATCGGCTACGGCGGCATCGCGGGGATGCTGGTCAAGGGCGTGATGGAAGAAAGCGCGGTGCATCAGGCGACGCTGCAAATGCTGCAAACACTGCCGAGTCGGAAGCAATGATTCAGCATCGGCGGCTCCATCGGAGGACCGTTGCATGGAGGCCAGGGAGGCGGAACTGAGAGCATGGCTTAAGCGCGGAGGGATCGAGATGAGAGTATCGACGTGGTTGGCGGGCGCGATTGCGTTGCTGCTTGTACAGTGGAATTTTGCGGGGGCTATCGCTGGTTCGGAGAGGGAATCGGATTCTCGGGCCACCTCCGAGGAACCCGAAACCGAGTGGGTAGGCATCGATCCGAGCACCCCGGGGGTGTGTCGATTGCACCTATCGCCGGATAGTCTTCAGTTGGATATCGAGCCATCTCAGGATCGATTGATCCCCGCGTCAGTGGCGCGGGCTAAAGGGCCTGAGGCGCAGGATGGTCGGATCCAGATCGCTAAGATTGGGTTTTTGGTCGTCGACTCCGCCGCCAATTATCCCAGGCCGATTCGCGATATTGCCGAGCAATGGGACCTTGAGTCCGGCTGGTATGTCATGCGTCTCGATGCGTGTGACTCCGGCACGGGGCACACCGGTCAGAGCAACTGGATGCTGTTCGAGAGTCCTTGAGTAAGTGCGGACCGGAGCAGGGCTCGCCGTGGCGAAGCCGCGCGCCATCCTCTGGTCCTCCACCGCCTCGCGGAAGCCCTATCCCGTGCGAATTCCAAGCATCAGGTGGCCATCATGGAACCCGTCTCAAAATATGCCGCCAAGACCGCTTTCCCGGTCCCGATCGTGCGCATGATCGTGACCGACGACCGGGAGCGCGTCTTGATCCTTCGGCGCGACGGCACCGGTCATGCGCATGGTGAGTGGTGCCTGCCGGGCGGGAAGGTGGACTATGGGGTCACGGTCGAGCAGGCCGTGCGCGACGAGCTGAGGGAAGAGACCGGACTCGACTGTCTGGCGGCCGAGTTCTTGTTCTACCAGGACAGTCCGCCCTCGGAATCGGGGGAGATGCACTGTATCAATCTATACTTCGTGTGCCGCACCGCGGGCGAGATGAAGATCAACCATGAATCGAGCGCGTCGGCCTGGATCGCGCGAGATCAGCCGGACGCCCCGGCCCTGGTGTTCGGCAACGATGCGGCGCTCGGACGTTACTGGGCATCGGTCGATGCCGAGCGGGGACCTGCGCCGTGCGCTCATCCGGACGCCGGCGACAGGCCATCGGGTTGGACATGACCCTTCCGAAAGCGACCTCAAGCGGCCTATTCCCTCGGAGTCACACCATGCCTGAATCGGCGTCCCTCATCGCGAAGTACCAGGCGGATGTCGCGGCCTTCAAGGCCGTGCGGCCGGACTACCGGCTCTTTGCCGCGATCGTCGAGCGTGTCCTCAAGCGTGCCGCGGGCGAGCTCGGGATCAGCGCTATCGTGCAAGCCCGGGTGAAGGAGTTGGCCAGCTTTGCCGAGAAGACCATCCGCAAGCAGGCCAGCTACCGCGATCCGGTCAACAGCATGACGGATCTCTGCGGGGCGCGGGTGATCACCGAGTCCACCGACGCTATCGCCCCGATCTGTGCCTTCATCCGCAAGCACTTCCTGATCGACGAGGCCAACAGCGAGGATACGGCCGCGCGGCTCGGTGTCGGGGAGTTCGGCTATCGGTCCGTGCACTTCATCGTCGCGTTGAAGCCGGGTGAGCTGACCGAGGACATCGCCGCCGTTATGGCGGAGCAGGCGCAGGACCCGGAGGTCGCGCGCATCGTCGCACGTCTGCACGAGCGTCGTTCCCACGAGGAATGCGACGGCAAATCCTATGCGCCTGGACCGAAGTACCGGATGGAGATCCAGGTGCGCTCGCTGCTCCAGCATGCCTGGGCGAGCCTCTATCACGACCGGGTCTACAAGAGTGCCTTCAATCTCCCGGCCAACCTCAAGCGCGACTTGCTTCGCATCGCGGCCGTGCTGGAGGATGCCGACGAGAGCTTCGCCCGCGCCATCGCCGCCGTGGATGGCTATCGGGAGTATTTCGGCACCTATCTCCCGCCGGATCGCATGGGTGACGAGCTCGCGAAGGACCGTCAGGTGCTCGCGTTCGATCCCGGCAATCTCGGTCTGGCGCTGAAAGCGGCGCGTCTCGCCGTCTCGCTGGAGCGTTGGGCGGATGTGGTCGAGATCCTGGAGCCCTTCGTCGCCGCCTGGGAGGCCCTCCCCTGGCCGAAGCCGGACGGGCATTGGCCCACCCGCTCGGCCGCGTTGGACGCCGCGATCGCCGCGTACGAATCAGCCAAGACCCCGGGCGATCAGCGCCGCGCCCGCGCCGTCCTGGATGATCTGCGCGATCCGCGCGCCATGAACCTGCTGCTCGACTACGGGATCGCCAACTGGCGTCTGGGGGAGCGCGCCGTCGCACGCCGCGATCTGCTGCGGGCCACCGGCCTGGACCTGACCAGTGCCGACGCCGTCATTGCGCTGGCCGAGACCCGGGATGAAGAAGGGCGGAGGACGCCGGCGCGCCTCGGCTACGGCAAGGCGTTCGAGATCAACCCGGACGAGCCGCGGGCGGTCCGTGGCTTTCTCCAGCTCACCGCCGAGCACGACCACGATCTCGGCTTCGTCGCCCCGATGCGCCCGACCCTGGCCAAGGCCGTCCAACGCTGCCGGGAGCGTGCCGCCTTGGGGATCTATCTCCCCTGGGCTCATTACGATATCGGCTGTTTTCTGCTGTTCCTGAGTCGGCCTTTCGAGGCGCTCGCCGCCTATGCACGCGCGGTCGAGCTCAGTCACACGGAGACCCCGATCGAGACCGCCCTGGACCAGGCCCGGCGACTGCGCGAGGCACTCGACGAGGGTCCGGACGGCGCCTGGACTGCACTCGAGCGGTTTCTCGTCGTCGCCCGTGTCGTCAAGCTCGAGGCGCAATGGCGGGCGGCCGAGCAGGCGGTCATCGACCGGCGAAAGGACCTCGATGCCGCCGAAGAGGCACTGCAGAACGCCCTGAAGAAGGCCGAGACTCGCGAGGTCGGCCTCGAAGCCGAGCAGTCCAAGTTCGATGCCGCGCGAGCCGCGCTCGAGCGGGCGACCGCCGAGGTCCAGGTCCGACGCGAGGCCGCCGCGGCGGCGCAGCACGCGCTCGAATCCGAGGTGGGTCATCCGGACTGCCCGGTCCTCCGCGGGCCGGCGAGGGGGCAGCCCAAGCCCCAGACCGGGGTCCATGGCGAGTCCGATTCGAGCGAGCCGGCCCGCGATCAGGTCGTCATTGTCGTCGGCGGCTGCTCGCGGGAGGACGAGACGCGGATGCAAGAGTATCGGCCCTTGCTCGAAGATGCCTTTCGAGGCTTCTCCGGAACACTCTTCGGCGGCGGCACACGCAACGGCATTGCCGAAATGGTCGGGAACCTTCCCGAGACTCGTCCGGGCGCCATCCTGAAGCTGGCGATCCTGCCCGAGAGCATGCCGGCCGAACACGACCGTCATCCTGCCTATCGTCTCTACTATCACCCGGGCAACGGCTTCTCGCCCCCGGGTCCCGTGCAGGTCTGGGCGGATCTCCTGAGCCAAGGCGTCCGCCCGGCCGAGGTGCGCGTGATCGGCATCGGCGGCGGGACCGTCGCCGGACTCGAGTATCGGCTCGCCCTGATGATGGGCGCGAAGGTGGGCGTCCTCCGAGGCAGTGGACGCGCCGCCGAGGAGATCCTCGAGGACCCGGACTGGAGCGGGCACCCGAATCTGATCGCGCTCCCCTACGATCCGCAGACCGTCCGGCTCTTCGTCAATCGACCCTCCTCGGCGGCCGTCCTCACCCCGGACCAGCGCGAGGCGGCCGCCCGCATCGAGCACGCGCGCAACGCCGAGTCCAGGCGAATCAAGGCCGGTGCCGACGAGGATCGGAATCAACCCTGGGACCGGCTCCGCGAGGACCTGAAGGCCCTGATCCTCGATCGCGTCGACTTCAGCATCGAGCAACTGCGCGCCGTGGGGCTGCGTCTCGTCCCCTCCGACCAGGTCCCCGACGGCGTGGCCACGGTCGAGACCCTGACCTCCGAGCAAATCGAGATCATGGCCGAGATGGAGCACGGGCGCTGGTGCGTGCAGAAGCTCCTCGACGGCTGGCGCCTCGCCGAGGTGAAGGACGAGCCCAACAAGCGCCACCCCGATCTCATCCGCTGGGAAGACCTCGACGAAGAGTCGCGCGACAAGGACCGCGACTACGCCAGGCGGGTCCCGTCGGTGCTAAAGGAGCTGGGTTTTGCCGTGTTTGCTGTCGACGGGACCGCAGGGTTCGAGTGGTTGCGGCAGTAGAGCGGCCCGGCCGTTCGGCATCGTTGCAGAAAGCCCGCCGACCAGACCGTGCCGAAGCGATTGGATCAATTGACTCATGGGGGTGACGATGGCCCGTCTGGGAGATAGGGACGACCTTGGAATCTCGTTGTTTCCGATGTTCAACATCTTGATCGCTACGTTAGGCGTCTTGGTGTTCATCATGAGTGCATTGGCAACACTGTCGCTATCGAGTGGAAACGTCGTTATCGATGCAATGGTTTGCGGGACAGGTGACATCTCGTGCAACGTGAACAAGAAGATTCCCACATATCTCGAGTGGGATGGGGCGCGCTTGGTACTGCACCCTTCCAAGTCCGAAGTCCGTATCCATCGCAGCCTTTCGAGTATTCGGAATTGGGAGGAAACCTATCGCTATTTGGACAGATCGATCCAGGACTCCGAGTTGGAGCGCGAGATCAAGGAGATCGTCAAAGACTCGGAATCCCGCTACTTCGTCATCTTGGTTCGCCCCGAAGGTTTCGAGAGCTTTTCCAATCTGCAAGCGTATTTCAGCTCCCACTTGAACCTTGATCTCGGTTACGAGCCGCTTCTGAAAGAGTGGAAGACGATTCAGGTGAGAGAGCACAATGACTAGATCAATACGCCGGTCGAAGCGAAGTCAACTGCTTCAACTCGATTCTCTGATGGACATTCTGACATGCACCGTCGGAATCATGGTCGTTGTAGCGATGTTCAGTGCGATCGAAAGCTCGGACATCCAGTTTCAATTGTTTCGCCCGATCTGGAAAGAGCCCGATGAAGGGATGCGCTTCCGACAGGTCCTGGTTTCGGAGGAGGGTCTCCGCACCATGGATATCGATGCGCCGGTCGCCGAATTCGTCAAGCTGCTGAGCGAATCGGACGTAACGTATGAGACGATGCCGGAGTTGGCGGACGCCTTCAATAAGAAGAGGATCAGCGACGAATGGTTCAACTATTCGATGGAGGTCTCGACAACATTCAACTTTCCCGCAAGTACGCGATCCTGGGTGTTAATCGTGAACGAGAAGTCAAGCAATAGGGGTGTCGATCAAAATCCTACTGAGATCGAAACCTTACGGTTTCTCGAGAGACTGCGTCATATGGATTCCAAAGAGACCTGGGTCCGATTCTTGGTTGCGCCGGAGAGCATCGAGCTCTTCCGAGCGGCCCGGCAGGTTGCATTGGACGCGGGATTTCTCACGGGCTGGGACGCACTGGATTTCACTTTTCCAGCACGTGTTGGTCTGGGCGGCGGGGAGAGCGGGCCGCTGAAGGCGGGGATTCAGTGAGTCGGTCGTCGTGCTGAAGGGTATCGTGATATCACGGAGTTTTTTCATGCCGGAGGACTTTCGATGAAGAATGCAAAGCACCTAGGCGAGCGCGGAGCTCCGCAAGTACTGCTCGGGATTCTGAGTGTCATCGGCGCTTTCGTCGTCGCTTACTATGTTTCCATGACATTCGACTCCGGCAGCTTTTTGCGACGCCTCATCAGTCCGTCGGACTCGATGATCGAGAATGCGGTGCCTTTCACGATCATCCTCTTGTGGATGTGGACCATGCTGGATGTGGGTGTCAAGGCATTGCTGGATTGGATGAGGCAGCGGCAGTTGGGCGAGCTACGCAAGATCACGGAGGGCTGCCGGGATCAAGAGATCCATTGCGTCCTGAATGCGGTCGACAAGGATGCCTCTCGCGCGCGTTTTGCATTCGTGCGGATCGCCGATCTCGCCCGGCAACTGAATCTCCCGGGAAGTCGAGAGCGCGCGCATGAGCATTATCGCCATCAACTCGAGATCGATGCCGACCAAGCGGCCGGAAGCTATACGCTGGCGAAGGTCTACATTTGGGCCATGCCGATCGTGGGTTTCATCGGGACCGTGATCGGCATCGGGCTCGCGGTGGCCGAGTTCTCAAGTTTCCTCACGGCGGATATGGGCGTCGAGGACATTCAGAAGGTCAAGGGTGCCTTGGCCGAGGTCGCCGGGGGCCTGTCGTTCGCGTTCGACACCACGCTGCTCGGCTTGACGGCGAGTCTCGTGGCCATGCTGGTGATGTCGTTTGTGCAACGCAGTGAGGAGAGCTTTTTCTCCGGCCTCGAGGAGCTTGGCTTGGGCGTCATCACGACCTGGGGAGGCGGGCCGGCCGCGGGGGCGGTCGACATGGACATCGCAGAGCTCAAGGGTCGACTGCAGGAGACCGTCGCCGGGCTCGACCGGACCCTTACGGACTTCGGAGGGGGGCTGGTATCCCAGATCGATGGGCTGGGGCGTGCGATCTCCCCGTTGTCCGGCCGAGTCACCGCGAGCATGGAGATGCTGCGCGGCTCGGTGGAAGCGAAGGCCGCCGAGATCGAGCGCATCAGGCTACAAGGAGAGACCATCGGCGGTCGTGTGGAGCAGGGTGTTGCGGGCATGACACGTCAATTGGAGCAGCTCCGCGACATTCTCGCGGGTCTTCGCGAGGACCTGAACACCCGGATGCAGGCGGACCGCGGTCTCGCCGACGACACCCGAGCGCACGTCGATGCACGGATCGTCGATCTTCTGGATCGGATCGGGCACGAGCTCAGGACGAGTCTCGACACTGTTCGGCGCGATGCGAATCGCCTCGGGACCGGGCCTGTCGCCTGGCCACGCTGGGCAGGGATCGGAGCGGGCGTGGGCCTGCTGCTCCTGGCGACGGGCGCGGGAAGCATGGTCATCGGGCTGCAGCGGATCGAGGACATGACGCGCGTCGTCCATGATGGTGACCAAGCCTTGTCGTCCAGGATCACTGAATTGGCGGGTTCGCTCGATCAGATCGGTGGTTCGGGAACGATACCGCCCCCGACGATGCCCTCGGTGCCCGCAACGGTGTGGTCCAGTCCGGAAATCGGCATGGGCGCTGCGACGTCGACGAACGAGGCCGCCGAGCAGGGAGCGAGCGAGCCCGCGACGACCAGCATCTCCGAAGCCGAGGCGCGGCCGAACGAGACTGTTGGATCGGCTGTCTTGGCCGGCCTCGTTGCGGGGTCGCCCCGTCCGGCTGATCCGGGATCAACGGGCTCGGGAGTGACGCAGGCCGCGTCGGTGGTGCCCCCGATCGAGAGGACGGAGTCCAACGACCCTGCCTCGACAGACCCGCAACAGGTGCAAGCGCTTTCAGAATCGACTCTGATCCGCGCGCCCGCTCCATCACCGATCGCGCCCGGGAGCGAGTCGCCGCCCCCGGGCAGCCGGGGAGCTGCCCCCGGCGGCACGACTCAGGTCGCTCCCGAGCTCGCGCAGCCGCAGGACCATCCTGCCGCTGGCGCGTCGTCGGAACCCCTGACCCTCAATGCCGTGCCGGCCGCTGTGCCGACCGAGCCCGATCCGTTCGAGACCCCGATCGCTGCTTGGCTTCAAGAGGCGCGTTCGGCATTGGAGAAACAATACCTCCTGACCCCTGCGGATCAGAGCGCCTTTCACTGGACCAGCCGCGTGCTGGATCTCGATCCGGCGAACGCGGAGGCGCTCGCGCTGCGCGGCGAGATGCTGCAGCGGTATCTCGGCTGGGCAGAGACGTCCATCGGGCGGGGGAGTCTCGACGCCGCCCGCCACAACCTTCAGAAGGCCGACCGGCTCGCCGACTACGGCTCCGACAACCAGCTCGCGAGCCTCGGGCGTCTCAAGAAACAAGTGTCGGAGCTGAGTCGCCCGAGACCCAAACCCGCGCCGGCCCGAGCTGAACAGCCGAGGACGGCGAGCAGTACTCCTGTGGAGTCAAAACGGCAGGGCGAGGCCATGGCCGCCTTGGAGCCCCCGACGTCGCCGACGTCGTCGAGAGCCCCGGAGACATCGCCGCCACGGCAGAGCGAGCCCGCGAATCCGATCAAGGCAGTGACGGATCAGGTGCGCGCCGCGGGCGGGGAGATCAAGCAAGCCTGGAAAAGGGTGATGGAGAGCATGCCTTGACGGCGGGATGGGCCGGCGCAATCGGACAACGCGATATCGCCGGTGATTCGTTCGGAGCCGAGCAGCAACGAGCGCGCGCTCGGTTCACGGGACGCGGGGGGCGTCGCAAAGGTGCGGAGAGGTCGCGGCGAGACAGGCCGAGTGCGGGCAATGCGCTCAGAGATCAGGCGCCGACGCATCCGCGGCACCTCTGAAACCCACTTCCGACCCGCGATAGGTCGGGCTCGCGATCGGGCCGCGGTAAGGGATCAGGGCATTCAGGATCCCCGGCTCCGCCCAGCTTCCACCTTTCAGGACCAGTGTTCGCGACTCCTTGGAGCTGTTCTCGCCTTCGGTGGAGGTCCATTCCTGGACATTGCCGGCGAGATCGAGAACGTCGAATGGCGACCTGTCACGCTCGGCCGAACCGACTGAAGCGGCTTGCGTGGCTCGAGACTCCCGAACAACCGTCCAGGATGGATCGAATCGATCGCCCCAGGGGTACCAACGATGGTCCGACGAGCGCGCGGCGCGCTCCCACTCGTTGGCCGTCGGCAGACGTTTGCCGATCCAACCGAGAAAGGCGTAGGCGTTATACCAGTCGACCCCGACAACCGGTTGATCGGATGCATTGTGTCTATGGTCGCCCCAGAGCTTCGGCTCGTGATCATGCTCGACGGGTTGCTCCGGATGCGCAAATTCCATTGTCTCCGTCGCTTTCAAATAATCCAGGAAGGCACCGTACTGTCGATTCGTGACCTCGTGCTGATCGATTCGATAGGCCGAAAGACCGACGGATCCCGGTGTCGCGGCTTGCATGATCCCGGCGGACACATCGATTCCGAAGTCATCGCGCAAGCGACCGAGGAAAGCGAGCACGATCGATTCGGGTCCACCGAGCCGATAGGCGCCTGCCGGGACCTTGATCATTGGTCTGCCTTGTTTTGCTGGCGGTTTATCCGACGCACACCGAAAGCCGACGTCCAGCATCGGGCTCGAGGGCGGCATCGCATGGCGGACGTAGGTCAGCGCCGAGGTTCTGCCCTCGATCGCGCTTGCGACCCACCCGGCACCCTTCATGGCCTTCCTGCCGCCGGGGACGTCGGTGCTCGTCCATTCCGCTAGATTTCCTTCCATGCCGAAGGGTGCACCCTCGCGGGGTCGTTCCAGTGTCGAGACCGCCTGGGGACCGTTCCGAGCTCCGTTGTTTCGATTGAAGAAGGCCTCGTCGAATGAATCGCCCCAAGGATAGAGGAGACTGTCCGAGCCTCGCGCGGCGGCCTCCCATTCATCCTCGGTCGGCAGGCGCCGATCCGCCCAGTCGCAGTAGGCGTAGGCATCGAAGAAATCCACGCTCGATACCGGTTGATCCGGCTGCCCCAATGATTGCTTGAGCATCGCGTCGCCTTCGCTCCAAGCCGGATCGCGGTCCGATGGCGCCGGGTCCTGCGGGTGCTTGACGGTCGATCCCGATTTCAGAAAGGCCGAATAGTCGGCGTTGGTGACCTCATACGCGTCGATATAGAAGTCGGGGAGGGTCACCGTGCGCGGGGGACGCATGAGCAGAGCCGCGATCGACCCCTCGTCGAACTGAATATCGGGACCGAATCGTGTGTTGAGATCCTGGTACTCGCGGATCAGTTGCATGGGAAAGGAGTCGTCCTGGATACCCTTGTTCAAGACCCCGGCAGGGATGCCGACCATCGGGGGCATCGGCACGAGGGTCTTGGCGTCGAGGTCCACGCGATGGCGGCACCCGGAATCGGCGAACCCTGGAACAGCCAAGGGTAGGTAATCGATCGGCGCGGCGATATCGATGGCGACGGCAGTGACCCCGTCAAGCTCGCGTGTCGGGATCGTGACCCGAGATTCGGAGCCGGATTCGATCGTGAAGGCTCGAGACACCCGGCCGTCTCGATAGAGTCTGACGCTCGCCGACTCGACCGGCTGGTCGGACACCAAGACCTCCAGGGTGCTCCGGTTCAAGATCCAGCAGCACCACGGCAGCCAAAGGCAGGACAGTGCCGCGATCGGCACCAGGACCAGGAGCAGCCAGTAAGGCGAGGGCCGGTGCCGCGGACGCGTGTTCGATTGCGGGGACGGGGCCGAGAGCACTCCGTCAGGTCCGGAACCGCCGGGCGGCATGCCCGACGGCCCTGGGCGGCCATCGTCACCGGAAGGCTCGCTCCTCCCGGCGCCTTCCCGCGACGGGCGCTCGGGGGAGTTCGAGTGTTCTTGACGACGCTCATCGTCCGAAGAAATGTGCCGGTCGGCGATCCGGCGCCTCTCCAGCGTCTCGCGGACGGTCTTCACCAGGTCCTTGAGAAAGTAAGGCCGCTGCTGCTCGTTGAGATCCGCGTAGGCCCAAGTCGGCCTCGCGCCCCATTGGATCACGCCGTTCGGGCTGAAGTACTGGATGCGCCCGTCATACAGGCAGCCCGTCGATTCCCGGTCCATCGGCCTCGCCTGAACCGGAATCAGGACACACGAACCATCCTCGGCGCGACGACAGAGCATCGGAAGCTCATGCCGAGTGACGAAGGACGAGGCGAAGAAATAGGGCGACACCAGGAGGATCGCGATATCGGCTTCCCGAAGATGTCGCTCGATCTCGTGCTGGTAGTTCCTTCCGGCGTCGATCGATCGGTCCGACCAATAGTCGAACCGACCCATGTTGACCTCCGACTGAAGATAGAGATCGATCTGCGTCTTGAGGTTCTCGTCTTCGCGGGCGTAGGAGACGACCACCAGGGGCTTGGAGCGCCGCGGCGACGCCCTGTCCGACGGACGCTCGGTCTCCGAGGTCGGCGCGGGATCGGATGTCCGGTCCTCTGCCGACTCGGTCGATGTGATGGGGTCGGTCTCAGGCACTGCGCACAGCCCTCTCCTGGTGCGGATGCGTTATCGCGTCGCGCGTTCAGACGTCGCCGGGGCCGTCTAGTATACCCCTTGATCGGAAGCCATTTGCGGACCACCGAAGCCGCGGCATCGCCACAAGCTCCACCACCATGGCGCTGATCCGCATCACTTGATCGTGTTTCTTCGATTTCGCGACCCGGTTGACGAACCCGTATCGGTTTCAGCCCACTACCCGGGGTTTAGGGCGCCGGTGAATGTCGGTATGCGCCACCGTCGCGGCGACCGCCAGCAGGAAACCTCTTTGCGCGCACCGAATACAGAGAGCAACAATGAATCTCTTAGAAAAACTGCTCGACAATCAGCAATCCGAGCGACCCAGTGCTGACACCGCCCAAGCGAGCGCCATAGCCGCATCCGGAGACTATTTTGACAACATCTTCGAGATTGCTTATTGGGAAAATCATATGGTGAATACCATTGGGCCACAGCTCGATGAAGTCCCGCTGGCGCGCCGCGCTGAGATCTTCCCGTTGGGCTACCGGGCATTTGTTTCGGGTCGCGACGGGATTGTCGAGAGCATGCGCCGGACCGCCGAAACCGGCGAGATGGAAGTCGCATTGTTTCACGCTCTTGGTAGCAGCTTCGTCTTTCTGGTGACTGGGCTGCCTTGGGCGACACGGGACGTCACGAACCTACTGGAGCGGTCGGCCGGAAAGGCAGCCTTTGGTTACGGTGCCTTTCTGAACTCGGCGTTGATGCTCATGAAACCAGGAAACGGCGTCACGCATTGGCTACAGATCTCGCTAACGATGGGGGATGGTCGCTTTCATCTTGCAGCCGGAGAATACAATCGTGCCGGTGGTTGGGCGGCATTTTGTCATCCTGCTCAACTTTGCGGAGCGGAGGATGAAGTCTACTTCAAGGGTAGCACCCCGCTCGTGGCAATCGAACTATGACGCGATGCAGTAAAAAATAGGGGGACGTCACCCGCAATCTTTGGTCGGGATCGGGTCGTGCGGCAGGTCCCCGCCGCCCTGCTCACAGCCTCGTACGATGCCCACTGCGGCCAGGGCCGGGAGGCGGACTTCACGCCAAAAGGCCCTAAGCTGCGATGCGCGTGGCGGAGTTTTTCCTTAGAGTAACGGGATCATCCGCAGCCTAGGAGTGGTCCCCTCATGAAGCCATCCACGCTCAACGACATAAATCCGATTTGGCTCGACCCGGCCGCGCCGGTCTTGAATGCAACCGCTAAACCCGACGCGTTTTATTATCCGGTACGGCGGGTGGAGGGGACGCCTATCCGGCGCAGTCCGGATTGGAAATCGGCGGCCAAGGTGCAGGCGCCCGCCCAGCCTTTGGATGCCGTGGCCTGGGTGGAGGCGCTCGCGGGCTTCGCGCAGCCGGTCGCGCGGTCATGAGCCTGCCGCTCGACCCGGAGGCCCGCGCGGCGCTCGACCTGGCCAAGCGCTCGGTGCCCGAGGGCGGCGAGTTGGACGTCGGCCTGCTGCTGGCCGCCCTCTATCACGCCACCGACTTGAAGGACCGGCTGCCGGAACGCTTGAGCGCCTGTCTTGAGCGGCCGTCGGGTGAGCGGCCGACGGTGCCCGAGAAGGTGCCGCTGGCGAAGCCCTTGCAGCCGTTACTGGCACGTGTAATCGAGCACGGCGTGGCGGTGACGCCGGCAGCGCTCTTAGGGCTGTTGCTCGACAGTGACGCCGCGCGGGAGTATCTGCGCGCCGCCGGTCTGAGCGATGCGGAGTTGGCGGCTGTTTCCGGGATCCTGCACGCGGCGGCTGCCGAGTCCGCCCAGACCACCGCGCCGCCAGCCGGCGAGACCGATTGGCGTACCAGTCCCGAGCGACGGGCCGCGTTAGAGGCGCTCGACGCCTTCGGCCGCATGCTCACCGCCACCGAGCCGCCCGACAAGGGGCTGTTCGGTATGGATGAGACGTTGCGGGCGCTGGTGCGGACCCTGAGCCGGATGAAGCGTCGCAACGCCATCATCATCGGCCCGTCCGGGGTCGGCAAGTCGGCGGCCATCTACGAGCTGGCGCGACGGCTCTATCATCGCGACCCGTTGCTCCCGCCGCATCTGCGGGACCTCGACCTGTTCGAGCTGTCGCCGGTCTTCCTGCGCTCCGGCGCCTCGATGGTCGGTCAGTACGAAGAGCGCATCAAGGCACTGCTGCAGGTGCTGGAAGCGCACCCGAAGATCCTGCTCTTCGTCGACGAGATCCACTCCTTGCTGCGCAGCGGGATGCATGACCGCGGGCCCTTCAGCGATGCCAACGAGGCGTTCAAGGTGGCCTTGTCGAAGGGGATCATCACCTGCCTCGGGTGCACCACCCCCGCGGAGTATCGCAACGCTATCGAGCCCGATGTCGCGCTGGCCCAGCGGTTCGCGACCATTCGCGTCGCGGCGCCGACCCCGGCGGTCACGGTCGACATCCTCAAGACCCGCCGACCGCGATTGGAGCGCTATTTTGCCCCGCCACCGCTGGCCATCCCGGACGCCATTCTCGAGCACTGCGTCGCCCTCACCGAGGAATACCTGCCCGCGCGCTTCCAGCCGGCCAAGTCCCTGCAGTTACTCGACGAGGCCTGCGCCTGGTGCGTGACCAGCGACCCGCGCCCTGCCGCAGTGACCGATGAGGCACTCTGGGCGGCCCTGGAGAGCACGATCGGGCATGGTCTGGTGCGTGCCGGCGATCTGACTGAAGACGACCTGCGCACCCGGCTGCAGGCCAAGATCATCGGTCAAGACGACACCCTGGCCGCGCTCGCGCGCTCGGTCGTCGCCGGTCTGGGTGGCTGGATGAAGCGCAGCGCGCCGCGCGGCGTCTTCTTCTTCTGCGGCCCGACCGGGGTCGGCAAGACCGCCACAGCGGAGCTGCTGGGGCGGCTCCTCGGCGGCGGCAGCGAGGCGCTGATCCGCATCAATTGCAACACACTACAAGGGTCCGGGCACGATAGCGGACCCGCGACCAACCTGCTGCTCGGGCCGCCGCCCGGCTTCGTCGGCTATGTGCGCGGGGCCGGTGGTCTGCTCTCGAAGATCCGCGATCTGCCGGAAAGCATCCTGCTGTTCGACGAGATCGAGAAGGCCGACCCCGGTGTCGCCAAGCTGCTCTTGCAGGTCATGGACGAGGGGCGGGTAGAGGACAACGACGGCAACCTGCTGGACTTCCGACGCGCCTTCATCGTTTTCACCACCAATGCCGGAGCCGTCTACGCGCATCGCTCGATCGGTTTCGGCAGCGTGATGGAGGAGGCGCCCGACACCCCGGTCGTCGAGGTGGACGCGGTGAAGCAGGCCTTGCGCGCGATCGGCTATGGCGAGGAGTTCCTGGGTCGGATCGACGCCTTCTTCGTCTTCCGGGGGCTCGCGTCGGAGGCGATTCGCCGCATCGTCGCGCAACAATTGGAGCGGTTGCGCACCGGGGCCGATGTCCAGGGCTATCGGCTGGCCTGGGATCAGGCGGTGGTCGACTACCTGGCGGAGCGCTGGCAGCCGCGCTTCGGTGTGCGCCACCTGACGACGATCCTGCGCAACCGAATCGTCGAGCAATTGTCGGTGGCCGCGGCCCAACGCGAGCTGGACGGGGTCAACGCGATCCGGCTCCGGGTGCTGGCGCTGACCAGCGCGACACCCGGCGGAGACTTGGCGGGTCTGGCCAGCCGCGCACGCGACGGCGAGACCCTGTGGATCAATCTGACCTGAGCGGCGAGTCGGGGGCGAGGAGACCCCGGACTGCGGCGGTGACGATCCTGGGCGCAGGGTTATCTAAGGCAATCAACATCCTAAGGTGCTCACCGGACCCTGCCCATCCTGCGGTTTCGTAGGATGGGCAGAGCACGGCGAGTCCCATCGTGCACGCTGCGGCGTTATCCTTCTCGCCTGGCGGCAACAGCATGATTGGAGATGTCGGATGCAAGCGGAGCAGCGAAGGAATGACCGAGACCGAGATCCTGCCCGGGGCTGTGGCCCGTGGCCGGTCGGTCGGATCGTCGCCGCCGCTGTTCCGCTGGTGTTGGTCATCTGTGTGCTCGGGCCGGCGCCGGCCGCCGCCGCGGCGCCATCGGTGACCTGGGATGCCGCGGTCTACAACCCCCGACCCGCTCCCGCCGATTGGCTGCTGCCCTTACCCTGTGGTGGTGCGCTGGCGTTGCGCGCGGTGGCGACACCGGGTGCCGAGGCCGGCTATGCGGTGAGCGGATCCTTCACGAACGGCGCAGGCACCCCGGTGTTGCTCGTGAGCAAATACGAGCTCACGCGCCGTCAGGCGCAGGCGATCCGGGCCGGGGTCGCGGGGTCGACCTGTCCGCCGTCGGAGGGCGGCGGACCCGAGGCCGAGCATCCGGCGGTGCTCGACTGGGTCGAGGCGATCGGCTTGGCGGACGGCTATTCGCGCTGGTTGATCGGGCAGGCCTCGGCGTGGCCGGTGTGTGATCCCGGCGGTTCCGGGGCAGCGCCCGCGCCCTGTCTGCCGTCTGCCGACGGTGTGCCGGCGACGGTGCGGTTGCCGAGCAGTCTGGAGTGGGAATATGCCGCGCGCGGCGGGCTGGCGGTCGGCGTCGAGGTGTTCGCCCGCGCGCAGCCGGCGGATCCCGAGCGAATCGCCTGGATCGATGCCAATGCCGGGGGGCGGGTGCAGCCGATCGGCACGCGTGCGGCGGATGTCCTGGGTCTGCATGACGTGTTCGGCAATGTCTCCGAATGGGTGCTGGATGCCGAGGCGGCGGACCCTGCGGCGGGGGTGCCCGTGGCGGTGACGCGCGGCGGGGATGCCGGCAGTGCGCCCGGAGATCTTGAGCTTCAGTCCGCCCGGGTGTGGCCGTTGGGCGCGTGGCCCGCGGACGCGCGCACCGGGGTGCGATGGATGCTGGGGGTCCCGGTCTTCACCTCGGTGGAGAAGGTGCGCGCGGGCGGGTCCGCAGATGCCGAGGGGGGTGTCGCGGGAGATGGCGAGCCTGCGCCGATCGCGTTCACGGGTCGATTGCGGGTGGCGGTGGACCGCGCGGCCGCGGTGTGGGTGGACGGGGTACGGGTGGGGGAGGCGACCCCGGCGGTGCCGTTCGAGGGCGAGGGGATCGCGGCGGGGGAGCGTCGGATCGGGGTGCGCGGTGCCGGCTACACCGCCGAGGAGCAAGTCATAGCGGTGAGCGTGCACCGTCCCGGGGAGGCCCGCTTCAAGCTCCGCCCGCAGACCCCGGCGGAGCGGGAGGCGGAATTGGATCTGGACGGCGCGGCGCGTTCGGCGATCCGGGCGGAGCTGGCGTTGGTCGGTCATCCGGCGGGCGGGGGCGGGGATGCCTTTGCGGAGTCCGCGCGTGCGGCGTTGCGGGCGTTTCAGTCGGCGGCGAGGCTCGAGGCGACGGGGTATGTGGACGAGCCGACACGGGCGCGGTTGGCCGAGGCGGGGGAGGAGTCGCGGCGTGTCCGGGAAGAGGCGGAGCGGACGGCGCGTGAGGAGGCGCTGGTCCCGGGATCCGCGGAGCGAGCGGGAATCCGCGCCGAGTTGGGCCTGGTGGGTCACCCGGCGGGAGCGGGTGGGGCGGACTTCGATGCGGCGGCCCGCAAGGCGCTGAGTGCGTTTCAGGGCGCGCAGGGGTTGGCGGCGACCGGCTACTTGGATGTTGAGACCCGTGGGCGGTTGGCTGAAGCGGCTTCGGCCGAGGCGGCGCGGCGTGCGCGTGAGGCGGCGGAGCGGGAAGCGCGGGTGCCGGGCGGTGCGCCGGCGATGGTGGTGATGCCGGCGGGGTGTTTTCGGATGGGCAGTCCGGCGAACGAGGCGATGCGGGACAGCGACGAGGCGCCGCATGAGGTCTGTCTTGACGCCTTTGCGATCGGCAAGACCGAGGTGACCTTTGCGCAGTACGACGCCTTCTGTGCGGCGACCGGGCGTGCCAAGCCCGGCGAGGCAGGCTGGGGACGTGGGGCGCGCCCGGTGATCAACGTGAGTTGGGACGACGCGGTGGCGTATGCGGCGTGGCTCTCGCAAGAGACGGGTCTGACGTATCGGTTGCCGAAGGAGGCGGAGTGGGAATATGCGGCGCGTGCGGGGACCGAGACACCGTTTTGGACCGGGCGATGCATTCACACGGATCAGGCGAATTACAACGGGACCCACGATTACGCCAACTGCGGCGCCAAGACCGGGCTATACCGGAAGCAGACGGTGCCGGTGGGGAGTTTGCCGGCGAATCCCTGGGGGTTGCATGAGGTGTTGGGGAACGTTTGGGAGTGGACCTGTTCGGAATACACGGAGTCCTATGCCGGTGCGGAGCAGCGCTGCGCAGACGGAGCCAATCGTGGCGCGCGGGCGTTGCGCGGCGGCTCCTGGTACTTCGGACCGAGGTACCTGCGCGCTGCGCTCCGCAGCTGGAACTTACCCGGGTTCCGCGACGTCATCCTCGGTTTTCGTCTCGCCAGGACCTTATCTCCTTAGTTCCTTACCCCTTTACCCCTTGATCGCGGAGTCGTCCCGGGCATGAATCGACAGGTTGAGACAGGGTGTTTCGGGGGTCCAGGGGGCGGAGCCCTGGTCGGGCGTGTTTTTTACGCTGCCGCATGCCCCCGGCTGAGTCGGACCGCCGCATGCCCAACCCCGCCCGTTCGACCGGCCCGGCCCGGCCCTCGAGGGGATGTACCGGTTCATCCTCTGGCTGATCCCGACGCTGGAGCGTTTTCCGCACTGACAACGGTTCCTGACGGGCAGCGCGTACCGTACGTCGTAGGATGGGCAGAGCGGTAGCGATGCCCATCTGACCCTGTCCCTCGCCAAGGACGAGATCCCAGGCGCCGCGATGAGCGTGCCTCGACCGTTCGGGCGCGTTCGGCGAGAGGTTTGCGGCAGGTGCCGAGGGCCAGCGGGCGCCGTAGCGTCACCTCGGCGGGAACCGCATGGGTGATTGGCGAGCCGCTCGGGTTCGGACGTGGGTGGCAGGGAATGATGGGCATCGCCCTCGCTCTGCCCGTCCTACGGGTCTACGGTTCCGACTGGAGCCCGCCGGGGTTCATTTCCCGCCGTGCCCCGCGCGGGCGATGCTTCGAGAACAGGTCCCGCCGACCGCGCTGCCGGACCCGCCGATGGCCGCCTACGATCCATCCGATAAGCTGTTGTTGCCCCATCGTGATTTGGTGGCCGATCGGCCGCGCGGCGTCGTACGGGAGGATTGGGTTGCCGAGCGTATTATCGGTCGGATTCTAAAAGCCCGTGCGGGAGATCATCATCAAGGGTTGGCGGCGTGCTTATCATTGCAAATCCGGATGGGCAAAGTGCCCGCCGGGACCCTCCGGGTTCGGTGCGCGCGCCCATCGTTCAAGCTTAGGCGCGGGCAGGGCGGGCACGCCCGTCCACCGTCGCGGCTCGCCTTCAAGCCGCTCACGCTCACGCGGGCCTTGCCCACCCGACGCGCGTGCCGATCGGTTCCAGCGGAGGACAGGCGCTCGTCATCGGGGCGCCACGGTTTAAGATGCACACTCCGATCACCGCACCGCGCAATGCCGAACGGTCGAGCTGACCGGCACCTGTCGCGGACGCTCCGAGACCGACGCCATGCTCAGACTCCGCGCCCCTGGGTTTGCCCCGCTCTGCGCGCCGTGCGCGCCGGTTCCGGGGTTGCTGCGCGCGCTGCGCGGGCGGCTCCCTGCCTCGGGCATGCGGCCGGTCCTCCGGCGGCTGCTCGCGGTGGCGCTCGTCGCCGCGCCGATCCCCGCGGCCGCGGCGAGTGCGGCCGAGGCGTTGCGCATCGCCTGGGATCGCGATCTCTACAACCCGCAGGCCGAGGTGGACGACGTACTGGTGCCGGTGCCCTGCGGCGGGGCGATGGTGTTTCGCTGGGTGGCGGCGGACGGGACGGTGCCGGCGGGGTCGAGCGCGGCGACACGCGCGCTGTATGGGCTGCGCGGTCCGTTCGCGTATCGCGCCCCGGGCGAGGGGACGGGGCAGCCGGCGTTGCTGGTGGGCAAATACGAGGTGACCGCATTGCAGCATGCGGCGCTGCAGGCAGCCTCGGGCGGGTCCTGTCCGGCGGTCGATGCGGCCGGTCGTCGGGTGCAGGGTCGGGTGGCGTGGCAGGACGCGGTGCAGGCGGCGGCGGGGTGGAGTGTCTGGCTGGCCGAGCGGGCCGCGGGGGTGCCCGACTGCGCGAGCGCGCTCGTGCTGTGCGTGCCGCGGGTGGCGGACGGGGATCGGGTGATGGCGCGCCTGCCGACGGAGGCGGAGTGGGAGTATGCCGCGCGCGGCGGGGTGAAGGTCACCCCGGAGCAGTTTGCCGCGCCGCTGTATCCGATGCCCGAGGGGCTGCGCGGTCACGCCTGGTTCGCCGACAATGCCGACGGGCGGGTGCGCCCGATCGGCTATCGCGCGGCCAATCCGCTGGGTCTGCATGATGTTTACGGCAACGTCGAAGAGCTGCAGCTGGGGCTGAATCGCGACCGGCGTTATCCCGGTCAGGTGGGTGCGGCGGTGATTCGGGGCGGGAGCGTGCACAGCGGGGCCGAGGACCTGCGTGCGGGTCGGCGCAGCGAGGTGCCGCTGTACGGTCCCGGCGGGGTGATTCGGGCCCCCGACAACGGTTACCGGCTGCTGCTCGATCGCGCGCCCGGGGCAGTTGGTCCCATCGCACTGGCGAGCGGACTGGCGGCCCCTGGCGCGGCGCGCACGCAGCCCGGACATCTGCAGGTCAACGTCGATGTCGCCGCCGAGGTCCGTCTGGACGGTCGCGCGGTCGGGCGTGCCGTGCCCGGTGCGCCGCTGGCGCTGCGCGGCCTGGCACCCGGGGAGCATGCGCTCGAGGTGTCGGCGCAAGGGTATGGTCGGGTGCGCGAGTCTCCGACGGTGGGGGCGGCGCGCTGGACGCAGGTGGCGGTGGCGTTGCCGGCGGCGCGCGGTTTGTGGGGCTGGTGGGCCGATCTGTCTCTGGCGTCCGAGCGGGCCGGGCTGCCGTCCTGGCTGCCGTCGGGGGTGGGGTTGTTGGTGTTGACGGGCGTGACCCTGCTGTGGCGTCGGGTCGTGGCGCGTGTCGGCGCGGGCGGCGGGGAGGGCACGGCGCCGCCCGTGGTGCGCGCGACCGAGCCGGAGGTGGCAGAGCGGCGCGCGCCGACTGTCCTGAAAGCGGCGGCGCTCGAGCAACCGACGCTGATCCCGCCCACGCACGCATTCGAGCCGGAGATGATCGCGCTGCCGGGCGGAGAGTTCTGGATGGGCTCTCCCGAGGACGAGTCGGGTCGCCGTAGCGACGAGGGGCCGCGGCATCGGGTACGGATCGAACCCTTTGGGATCGGAAAGACACAGGTGACCTTTGGGCAGTATGACGCTTTTTGCGAGGCAACCGGTCGGGTCAAACCGGAAGATCGCGGCTGGGATCGCGGGGAGCGCCCGGTGATTAATGTCAGTTGGCACGATGCGATGGCCTATGCGCAGTGGCTGTCCAAAGAGACCGAACGCAGCTATCGGTTACCCACCGAGGCGGAATGGGAATATGCGGCGCGTGCGGGGACGCAGACGCCGTTCTGGACAGGTCGGGACATTCACACGGATCAGGCGAATTACGACGCCGCCTACGATTACAATGACTGGGGGCGGCGTATCGGGGTGTACCGCGGTAAGACGGTGGTGGTGGGGAGTTTGCCGGCCAATCCGTGGGGGTTGCACGAGGTGTTGGGGAACGTGTGGGAGTGGACCTCTTCGGAGTACGCGGAGCGGTATGCGGGAGCGGAGCAGCGCTGCGCCGAAAGCAAGGGTGCTGCCGGGCGGGTGTTGCGCGGCGGATCCTGGTACCACGAGCCAGGGCTCCTGCGCGCAGCGGCCCGCATCTGGTACCCACCCGTGATCCGTAACGCCTACAGCGGTTTTCGTCTCGCTAGGACCTTGGGCGGTTTTCGTGAGGATCTCGTTCCGGTCACGCCGGTCGAGGGCGGTAAGACCGATCGCATCGACGAGCCTGCCGGCGCGCCGGACGTCACGGCCGATCCGGCGCCGCGCGAGGATCTCATCGACACGCCGCGCCCACCGACACTGCACGCATCCGCACCCACGCAGGCCGAGCCGCGTGTCTCAGAGATCACCGCCCCGACGCTGTTCTGCCCAAGCATGCCTTCGAGCCCGCGATGATCGTGCTGCCGGGTGGGGAGTTCTGGATGGGCCCGCCGGAGGACGAACTGGAGCGCTCGTTCGACGAAGGTCCGCGGCATCGGGTGCGGATCGCGCCCTTTGCGATCGGCAAGACGGCGGTAACCTTTGGTCAGCACGACGTCTTTTGCGAGGCGACCGGTCGGGTGAAACCGGGAGATGAAGGCTGGGGACGCGGCGAGCGCCCGGCGATCAATGTCAGTTGGCACGATGCGATAGCCTATGCGCAGTGGCTGTCCAAAGAGACCGGACGCAGCTATCGGTTACCCACCGAAGCGGAATGGGAGTATGCCGCGCGTGCGGGGACGCAGACGCCGTTTTGGACCGGTCGGTGCATTCACACGGATCAGGCGAACTATAACGGGAACTACGATTACAACGGTTGCGGTTCCAAGACCGGGGTGTACCGGAAGCAGACGGTACCGGTAGGGAGTTTGCCGGCGAATGCGTAGGGGTTGCACGAGGTGTTGGGGAACGTGTTGGAGTGGACCTCTTCGGAGTTCGCGTCCCCGTATGCCGGGGCGGAGCAGCGCTGTGCCGAAGGCAACAGTACTGCCGCGCGGGCGGTGCGCGGCGGCTCCTGGGGCAACATACCGGGGAACCTGCGCGCGGCGTACCGCTTCAGGTTCCAACCCGAGTTCCGCTACTAAATCCAGGGTTTTCGTCTCGCCAGGACCTTATCTCCTTGAGTCTTTACCCCTTTACCCCCTGATCGCGGGAGCGTTTCAGGCCTGCGCCGAGTGCGTGAATTCGAATGGATCGGGGGTCCAGTGGGCGGAGCCCCCTGGTCGGCGTCTCGCGTACAGCCCGTCTTGTCTTGCGTAGGCTTGGCGGTGGGGACGGGTGATCCGGATTGCAATCGTGGGTGGGGCGGGCGTGTCGGTGGGCTTAGGGGGAGAGGATGAACACGGCGATCAGTTGGCAATCCCGTCCGGTCTTCGTCACCAGCACCTTTCGCGACTTCCAGGCCGAGCGCGATCACTTGCACCGCTTCGTCTTTACCGAGCTGGAGGAGCGCCTCAAGGCCCGCTATCACTATCTGGAGCCGATCGATCTGCGCTGGGGCGTGGACACCGCCGCGGCGGGTGAGGAGGAGACCCGCCAGCGGCTGGTGCTGAAGGTCTGTCTGGCCGAGATCGAACGCTCGAGGCCCTTCCTGATCGCCCTGATCGGGGACCGCTACGGCTGGGTGCCGCCGCTCGAGCGCATCCGGGCGGCGGCGGAGGAGGCCGGTCATCGCGGGGCGCTGGAAGGCACCAGCGTGACCGCCCTGGAGATCGAGTACGGGGTGCTCGACAACCCCGCGCAGTGTGCGCGCAGTCGGTTTTATCTGCGCGAGCCTTTGCCCTATGCCGAGATGGCTGCGGCGAGCGCGGCGCTCTACAGCGAGGGGTACAGCACCGAGCCGGGGGCGGCGACCGCGGCGATGCGACTGGCGGCGCTGAAGGCGCGTATCCGCACCGAGCAGCGCGGGCGCTGGCGCACCTATCGGGCGGAGTGGGACGGGGCGCGGCGGTGTGTCACCGGTCTGGATGCCTGGGGCCGGCAGGTGCTCGAAGATCTTTGGAGCGATCTCGCGGCCGAGACCGCGGCCTGGGCGGTGGCGGCGCCGATCACCTGGCAGGCGCAGGAAGCGCGGCTGCTCGAGCAGCTCATCGCGCTCAAGTGCCGCGATTTCGTCGGCCGGGAGGGGCTGTTGGGAACCCTCGTGCGCCACGCGACCGACCCCGCGGTGGGCTGCGGGGACGGCCTCGAGCCCACCCCGGAAGGCGCCTGGGGGATCTGCGTCACCGGCCCGGCCGGTGCCGGCAAGACCGCCCTGTTCTCCCGCCTGCATCGGTTGCTGAGTGCGCAAGAGGTCGTTTTGCTCGCCCATGCCGCGGGGGCGAGCCAACGGGCCGGCCGTCTCGAGGACCTGATGCGGCGCTGGATCGGCGAGCTGGCTGCGGCGTTGGGGCTTCCCGACCCCGCGCCCGATCTGACCGAGCGCGAGGCGCTGCAAGACACCTTTGCACGGCTGCTCGGGCAAACCGCCGCCGGCCGTCGGGTCGTCTGTCTGCTCGATGCACTGGATCAGCTCGAGGCGACCCCGGCGGCACAGCAGCTCACCTGGCTGCCGCGCTTGTGGCCGAGCAATGCCCGGCTGATCGCCACCGCCATCCCGTGCGTGGCGAGCGCCGCCCTGCTGGCCCACCCCGGTGTCGGCGAGCAGGCCCTGCCGCGGCTCGATGACGGGGAGGCCGGTGCGCTCGCCGACAGGCTCTGTCGGCGCTATCACAAGACTCTGCCCGAGCCGGTGCGGGCCGCGCTGCTCGCCAAGACACGCGTCGACGGCAGTTCCGCAGCCGGTCTGCCGCTATGGCTCGCGCTGGCGGTGGAGGAGTTGTTGCTGCTCGATGCCGACGACTTCGCGCGGGCGCGCACCCTGCCCGGAGCCACTGCCGGGGAGCGGATGCGCGCGCTGCTGTGTGCCGAGGCTGCATCCTTCCCGCCCGAGATCGATGCGCTCTACGGGCGACTTCTCAAGCGCGCCGAGCAGGTCCACGGACGCGCCTGGACGCGGGCCTTTGTCGAGCTGACCGCACTCGGTCGCGCCGGCTGGCGCGAGTCCGATCTCAAGGTGCTGCTGCCGCAGGTCAGCGGCCAAGCCTGGGACGACCTCGCCTTCGCGGCGCTGCGCCGCACCCTGCGCGCGCATCTGGTGCAGCGCGGCGAGCAGGCGCAATGGGACTTTGCCCATGGCCAGCTGCGAGCGGCCGTGCTGGCGCGCAATCTGGATGATCCGGCGCGGCGGCGGGCCCTGCATACCCGGCTGGCCGATCATCTGGAGGGCGTCTCCGCCGAAGATCCGCTGCGCCATACCGAGCGCATGTATCACTTGATTCACGCCGACGACCGGGCGCGGGTAGCGGCCTATTCCGCCGGCTTGACGCGTCCGAGCCCGGAGCTCACCGGCGCCATGCGCACCCTGGGCGAGCATCTGCTGGCCGGCGAAGGAGCGACCGCGAATGGACATCTCCACTGGGCGCTGGGGTTGCTCGATCTGCCGGGGCAGGCGCCGGCCCGGAGCGGTGCGCTCTGCAACCGGTATCTGTTCGACCTACGCGATGCCTTGCAACAGGAGGCCCGGGTGGAGCTGCGCCTGGGCTTGTTCGAAGGCGTCCGCGACGTCCTGAGGCGACTCGCCGCGGCTGCTCCAGAGCAGGTCGCGTGGCGGCGCGACCTCGCGGTCAGTCACAACCTGGTCGGCGACTTACGGCGGGCGCGCGGCGATCTGCACGAGGCGGAGCGGGCCTACCGGGCCGAATTGCAGATCAGCGAGCTCCTGGTCGCGGCCGATCCGGGCAATGCCGAGTTTCGGCGTGACCTGGCGCTCAATCACGAACGGCTGGGCGACGTGCGGCGCGCGCGCGGCGATCTGGACGGTGCGGAGCGGGCCTACCGGGCGAGTTTGGCGATTCGTGAGCGTCTGGTCGCGGTCGATCCGAGCGATGCACAGTGGCAGCGCGATCGAGCGGTCGGTCATGAGCGGGTCGGTGACGTGCGGCAGGCGCGCGGCGATCTGGACGGCGCGGAGCGGGCCTACTGGGCGGAATTGGCGATCGGCGAGCATCTGGCCGCGGCCGATCCGCGCAACGCCCAGTGGCAGCGCGACCGGGCGGTTGGTCACGACCGGTTGGGCGACCTGCAGCAAGCCCGCGGCGATCTGGACGGGGCGGAGCGCGCCTACCGGGCGAGCCTCGCGATCCTCGAGCGTCTGGTCGCGATCGATCCGGGCCAGGCCCATCGGCAGCGCGACCTCGCCGTCAGTCACAACAAGGTGGGCGACATCCTGCGGGCGCGCGGGGACCTCGACGGGGCGGAGCAGGCGTACCGGGCGAGTCTCGCGATCGCCGATCGCCTGGTCGCGGCCGATCCCGGCAACGCCGAGTGGCAACGCGACCTGGCGGTCAGTCACGACCGGGTCGGTGACGTGCGGCAGGCGCGCGGGGACCCGAACGGGGCGGAGCGGGCGCACCGGGCGAGTCTGGCGATCCGTGAACGATTGGCGGCCGCGGATCCGCGCAATACCGAGTGGCAGCGCGATCATGCGGTCAGTCACAATCGGCTCGGCGACGTGCGGCAGGCCATCGGAGACCTCCCGGGGGCACTCGCGTCGTTCCATGCCGCTCTTGCGCAGGTCCAGGCACTCGCGGGGGTCGATCCGAGCAACTATCAATGGCGGATCGACCTGTGGGAGGGCTATTGGAGGATCGCGGACGTGCTCGAACGCACACGTGAACCCGCCGCATCGATGTATTGGGCGAAGGCGCAGCGCGTGCTTGCCGACCTGGGCGGTGTGATGCCCGCGCTGCCGGAAGCCGACAGGCGCATCCTCGAGCGGCTGGGCAAGACGCTGGGGACAGAGTGAGATCCCGGCAGGTCTGCGCGCCACGAGGCACCTGGGCGTGTAAGAGCCAAGGGCAGGCAAGGATCGGCATTGAGTAGGATGGGCATCGCTGTCGCTCTGCCCATCCTAAGGGTGTGTAAGATTGCTGGGTGTGTCCTCTTCAGGGTTGTGCATAGCGCCAGGCGGTTGGTCGGCCGGCGTCGTCGTAGTCGATGCTGAGGCGGGCGCGCTCGCCGATGGTCACCGCGTCGAGGCGGTCTTGATCGTCGTACCCATAGGCGATCGTGAGATCATCGGGGGTCTCGAGGGTCTCGAGCAGGTCGGCTTGCGGGCCGTCCTTGACGTAGCTCAGTCGCGTTTCGCCGCCGTCGAATTGGCGGACCCGTGTCGGTTTCCCGGCCTCGAAATGGGCCTCGGCGGCGGCATCGCCCTTGGTCGCCTTGATGGTCTTGAGGGCACCCTCCGTGTCGTAGTCATACTTTTCCTGCCCCCATGACGAATCGATGTGCTGCACGCGACCGTCGTCGTCGCGCTCGATCCGATAGCCGTAGTTGTGGCCGCTGCTGCGGTCGACGAGCGTGCTCAGCCGGCCTCGATCATCGTACCGGATGACCACGTCTTGTCCGCGGTGATCCTTGATCTCCAGGGGGCGCCCCTCGGGATCGAGCCGCGTGCTTTGCCAGGTGTCGAATGGTCCCTGGGCGTTCGGAGGCGTCCGGATGACCTTTTCGACGAGACCCTCGTCGGAATACTGAAGGTGCTCGGCCTGTGCTTGCGTCCGCGTGGTTTGCAGGCGACCGTCCGGGGTCCACTCGTTCTCGACAAGGGTCCGACCGTTCTCGGCGAGGCTGGTCAGGCGACCGTTCTCGTCGTACTGCTCCTCCATCCGGTAGCGATCACCGAGGGCCACCTGTCGTGTGCGTCCGTCCGGACTCTCGGCGAGACGGATCGGTGCGCGCAGATCCGGGGCGTCGATCTCGACGGCGGTCGCGCCGTCTTCGCCGTAGTCCCAACGCGCGTGTGTGCCGTCCGGATAGCGCGCCTCGGTCGGACGCTGACGTTGATCATATTCGAAGGCGGCCTCCTCGCCCCCCGTGTCCAGGGTGAGGGTGCTCCCGGCGGCGCCGGCTTGGACCCGATAATCGATTTCCCCGGCCAATCCGTCACGCTCGCGGAGCAGGTGCCCGCGGTCGTCGTACTCGAAGGCGTGCAGCAGGGTGCGCCGATCATCGGCCGGGTCTTGCTCGGCCGGACGGAAATCGACCTCGCTGACCCAGCTGCCTCGGTACCGATAGCCGAGTGTCCCGACCTCGGACGCGACGGTGGCCAGACGACCATCGGCCCCGTAGGCATAACGCAGCGTCAGGCGCTCGCCGGGGGTATCCATGCGCGTGCCGGTTGCACGTTCGAGCCGGCCTTCGCCATCGTAGGCGAGCTCGATCGCGGCGACGGGTTTGCGCCCGAGCAGTCCGAGGATGCGGCTGATCCGCCCTTGGGTATCGCGTTCGTAGAGGGTGACGCGACCCCGGCCCTCGATCCCGACGAGATCTCCGTTCTGACTGAAATGCCAGGACTCGCCATCCTTGCGGATCAACTTGCGTGTCGGCTGCGAGAGGAGATCGGGCGGCGCATCCGCGAGTCCGAAGAAGTCCGAGTCGGCGTCATCCGGGACCATCAGTCGGCCATCGCCGAGCGTCGGCACCGGCGCGATTCGCGAGAAGCGCTGATAGAGCCGATTCAGCGGGGTGATCAGCTCGTAGGCGGTGTGAAACGCGACCCGATCGCCGGTGCGCTCGACCGGCACGCGCATCTCCACGAGCTGTGGAAGGTCAAGCGTCCAGCCCTTGCCCCAGGGACCTGTCGTATCGAAGAAGGAGTTGGAATGCCGGGTCAGACTGATCGCGGCATCCCCGGTGATGGGGACCGCGAGATCCACCTCGTCGAGGCGACCGGGTGCGAGCGCGCGGGTCTCCGCGCCGGGGACTGCGGCGGTCTGGTAGGACTGGCCTTGGTGGGCGAAGCGACGGACTTCCAGGGGCTTCGCGGTGGCGCTGGTCTCTCGGGCGAGGGGAGCCAATTCGGTCGCAAGGGCGAGCCGTTGGGCAGCCACCATCGCCTCGTCGGGCGGCAGAGCGCCGAGGTCGCTTTCGAGGCCGATCTCGTGCACGGCATCGGCCGGCGGCGAGAGCTGCACGCCGCCGAACACCCGCGCGTGAATCCGTTCATTCGAGCGCGTGACTTCGAGCGCCGGTGTCCGCTCTTCGAACGGAACCTCGGTCACCGCGTAGTCGCGCATCCAGAACGGCAACGGGACGCCCCGGTCGCGCAGGGTCTCGGCGATCGCGGTCATGAGTGCGATGCGGCGCAGCTCGGTGAACACCGGGACCGGCTCCGTGATGCCCGACTCGGGGGGCGGCGTGAGCCAGCGCTCCGCGGCAATTCCGTCGTAGTGCTCGGTGAACCAGTCGACGAAGGCACTGGCCCCGGGAGAGGAGACGCCCTGCGGATCATCGACCAGCTCGCCGCCCTCCCATGTCATCGATTGGGTCCGCACCTTCAGCGGCACATCGAAAAGGGTCAGGGCGCGTCGCGCGCCGCCGATGCGGTTGGACTCTGCCGGTACGATCCAGAACCGCTCCCAATGCCCCTCGCCGAGTCGGTTGTGGCTGGTTCCGCCGAAATAGAGGAGATCCTGAATCCGGGCATAGCCGGGGACGCGCGTCTCGACCTCGCGCCCGGAATCATTGTCCACGCCGAGGGTGTAGCCCTTCATGAGGCGATCGGCCTGGAACAAGACCCACCCGACATAGGTGCCCGCGGTCGCCTCGCCGTGACGCACGATCATCGCCGCGTCCTCCGGAGCATCGGGGTCGGGATCGATGGTGACCGTGGGGCCTTCGCCGTGCAGGTAGACCGAGCGGAAGACCGTGACCAGATCATCCAGACGCAACGGCGGCAGGGCGATCGCATCGCCGCTCTGCTCGATCAGCAACAGGTTCTGATTGTCGTCGACGCTGATCCCGCTGATCAGCCCGAGGCCATCGAAGGCGCGACCTGCGCCGCCGAGGTAGACGCCGCCGACGGGGGTCGGATCGACGCGCATGAGGTATCCAAGCGTCTCGCCGACGTTCTTCGCGCCCCACTCGATTGTTTTATTTGCACCCAGTGTTACCGTTTCGTCCCACGGCCACCTGATTCGAGTCTGATAACGATCGACGTGACGGATAAATGTCAATTGACCATCGGGAAGCACGTCGAAATTCGAACGCAGTACAACGATCTCGTTACCACGCCAAATCTTGTCGATGCGAACCTTGGACAGGACCGATGAAACGTCGGTGACCAGTTTCGCAGTCGACAGCACGCCCGTCGTCTTTCGGAATGCGCTTGTCTGTGCATCCGTGATATTCCCGGCGCGAGTACGAATCTCGTCGGTCCAACGGTCGACATTGCCTACGATCAAGCCCTGAACGAGTGGCACCACCGGGCCGGGGAGTGCCCAGCCGACCGGCTCTAGCGCCAGCGTCGCCAGGTTTCCCGCGGTGATCCCGACCACCCTTGGATGGACGAAGAAATAGTCGTCGCGAAACCTCAATGCGCCTTCGAGTTGCCGCTGACCGACGCCTTCGACCCGCGCGCGCATCTGCTGGAGACGCTCGCGTTGTTGCGACATGGCATCGCGCTGCCGGGCCTGTGTCTCGGCCATGCGCCGCATCATCTCCTGCTGTCGCGACATGATTTGCATCTGCCGATCGCGTACCTCGGAAAGATCCGGCGCGTTGGATGGCCGAATCAAGGCAACCTTCTGTCTGCGTGCTTCCTCGCGTGCCCGAATTTCCGAGGGCGTGCGCGCTGTTCCGACGAGATCCACGAAATTCAGCGGGTCCTGCCCGCAATAGGCATAGAGTGCAAGATCCTCCGCGGAGCCCGTCGCGATGCGATGCTGCGGATCGACCTGAAGAAAGCGACCGAGGCTCGGCGAATAGACGCGCACACGGGTGTGATAAACCCCCCCGGCCGGATCCCAGAAGAGGCCGGCGAAACGCGGGGCGAAGTCATTGGCGTCGGCGTCGCCCTCGATGACGCCGAAGGGGTCGTAGTGGATCCGGCGAACAACCTGTCCTCGCGCGTCGATGACGAGCCGAACCGATCCTTGATGATCATGGAGCAGATATTCGGGGCGACCATCGCGCATCCAGATCAGCGGCGCATCCCCATCCCAGACCAGTGCCGACGAGGCGCCGCCCACGTCATCGATGATCAAGGGGCGCCACTCCATCGCCAGCGGGTCCGGGATGAAGGCCGTAGTGCGTCCGGGGATTTCGCGCCGAATGAGTGCGCCGTTGCCGTCATAGGTGTAGCGTGCCTGTCCGGCGTCGACCGCACTGAGCCGATTCTCGGCATCGAAGCCATAGGTCCGGCGCACGCCGTCGTGGCTGACCGCGGTCAGGTTGCCCGCCGGGTCGTGCGACGTCGGCGCGCCCGCGATCGCGAGCAGGCGTCCCGCCCAGTCGTAGCTCAGCACGCGCTGCGGCGTAAGGCTTGATAGGGTCCGAGTCCGGTTGCCGAGCGCGTCGTACCCGTAAACATACTGCGGGCGCGGGGCGCCCTTGACGCGGGTGAGTCGACCCCGGAGGTCGTATTGGTGCTGCCGCCTCCATTCACCGGCGGGGGACCGTTCGGTGATGGTGTCGATGAGGCCATCCGGGCGATAGCTGTAGCGATAGTCCGCCAAGACGCTCAAGCGATCGCGGCCAGCTCTCCCTGCCAGCGCATGAGTGATCCGCTCCAAGCGGCCCTGCCCGTCATAGTCACGGGTTGTCTTCAGATCATTGGGGAGCGTGCGAACAACGCGATTCGGACTGGGGTAGTCGTAGCGGATGCGCCCGGCTGGCGTGTCCATCTCCGCCAGGCGGTCGAGGAAGTCGTACCTGTAGTCCAGCCAATAGCGATCCCCGACCTCCAGGCGCGTGATCCGGTCCTGCGTGTCGTACTTGTATCGGATGGGGAGGGAGCCGGTGCGCTCGATGCGCGTGAGGCGGTCGAGATCGTCGTAGCCGTAGATCACCTCGCCCTGCGCGTCGGACATGCGCGCTAGCCGACCGAGCGTGTCGAGTTCGCGCACGACCCGAGTGCCGTCCGCGGCGGTGCGGGTCAGGCGCAGCAATTCGCCGTCGTCGTCGAAGCCGTAGGCCAGACGGGTCTCGCGACCGGCCGGATCACGGATAGAGGTGATCCGATCCGCCTCGTCGTAGGTCACTCCCCAGCGCAGATCCGCGCCGGCCTGCGAGCCTGTGTGAGTCGCCGCAAGCGCCTCGCCCATGCTTACGCACAGCGACAAGACGAAGACCCGGAACAAAACTCGTTGAGACGATGACATGCGAAAACTCCCTGGCGATCGGTCGCTCTGCAAGCATAGGTGATTCGCGGCCGCTTTTTCCCGGTCGGGTACCGATTGCGACCCCGGAGAAATCCTCCGGTTTTGTAGCATGGGCAGAGCACGGCGATGCCCATCTTCCGCCTGCCGGCGCTATCCTCCTCACATGGTGGCAACAGCAAGGTTGGAGATGTCGGATGCAAGCGGAACAGCGAAGCGTTGATCAAGACCGAGATCCTGCCCCGGGCCGTCGCCCGTGGCCGGTCGGTCGGATCGTCGCCGCTGTTCTGCTGGCGTGGGTCATCGCCGCGCTCGCGCCGCCGCAGGCGGCGGCGGGGCCGTCGGTCAGCTGGGATGCAGCGCTCTACAACCCCCGACCCGCCCCCGACGATTGGCTGCTGCCCTTACCCTGTGGTGGTGCGCTGGCGCTGCGCACGGTGGCGACACCGGGTGCCGAGGCCGGCTATGCGGTGAGCGGAACCTTCACGGACGGCGCGGGCACCGCGGTGTTGCTCGTGGGCAAGTACGAGCTCACGCGCCGTCAGGCGCAGGCGATCCGGGCCGGGGCCGCGGGGTCGACCTGTCCGCCGTCGGAGGGCGGCGGACCCGAGGCCGATCATCCGGCGGTGCTCGACTGGGTCGAGGCGATCGGCTTGGCGGACGGCTATTCGCGCTGGCTGATCGGGCAGGCCTCGGCGTGGCCGGTGTGTGATCCCGGCGGTTCCGGGGCAGCGCCCGCGCCCTGTCTGCCGTCTGCCGACGGTGTGCCGGCGACGGTGCGGTTGCCGAGCAGTCTGGAGTGGGAATATGCCGCGCGCGGCGGGCTGGCGGTCGGCGTCGAGGTGTTCGCCCG
>NZ_AFWV01000021.1 GCF_000223985.1 Thiocapsa marina 5811 | reverse complement strand
AACGCACTTTTCATACAAGATGGCTGAGGTAAAATGCCTTACTTGTTAGTGAATCGTTACTAAGTTCTCTATGGCATAGCCGAACTCGTCCCAGATGACCGCGATCCCGTTGAAGCCATGCTCACGCTTAAGCACCATGGCCGCCTCAAGGAATGCGTCCGTAACGCCCATTCCACCAAAAGCTTGCGGATCGAATAACGCACCTGCAGACACCTTCGGATGCCAGGATTTGAAAGCATCCAAAGCATCCGGATCGAATGCGAGTAATTGGCTTTCCAATTCCTCCGGATTAAAGGCGGCACTTTGGATGCTCCAGTGCGCAAGCGGACGCGAACGGTAATCCGGATGAAGCTCAAGAATGAGCTTGAGACGATCGAGAGCGGCGTTGAACTCTGTTTTGGGCATAATCTCGTTTGGATCCAGCCCAGGCGTACTGATAAGGGTTTGATACAACCCTTCAAGCAATGAATTCTGCAATGTCGGCGCAGGAGAGCCGTAAAGCGTTACGACTAAATAGGGGCGAGAATCCGCATCATTGCTGGCATGGAAGGTTGTCTCGAGCGCTTCGGCGAGCTTCGACTCGCCAAGGTTCCTGAGTCGATCCAGAAAGCCATGCATCGCCTTGCTGCTCATGCCGCGACGCAGAAGCTCGCCGACTAGAACCCCGAGGTGGCTTTTCCCAGACCCATAGACGCCATGCCAAATCATCGCGCGACGCTGCTGCGGAGCGTTAGCGAGCACGGCCTTTTGCACATTCCAAAGAATCGCCAGGGAGGAATGTGTCGGCGTGAAGGCATCGACCAAATTCTCTGCATGGGCGAGCAAGCCATCATCTAAACGAATCGCGGCGTCGCGGCGTGAATGATCGACCCGTATGAGATCAGATAGCCTGGTCATTCAAAAAACTCCTTGAGGTGGTCGACTGGCTGATGCCGTGAGACCCATATCGACACTGTCAGACCGGATAATTTATAGGGAACGAAACTGATTCGCAGATGCTTGATGAGCGCAGGTGTCGAAACGGCGATAGAGATGATCTCGTGGCGACCAAAAGCATCGGCGAGCGCATTCCAAAATGTCGTTTCGTCAAGCTCTGACCAATCGATCATCCATTCCGTCGGCTTGACGATCACCAAGCCATTTGGTCGCAGTGTAAATACACTTCTCATCCAATCACGTCGCGTGCATGGGATGGTCGGCGCCCCATTAACATCCGGACGACGCCAAACGTTGTGATCCAGACAGACGGCCTCGACCTGGATGACTAGTTGGTCCAAATCGGACTCGGACTCAAGTGCTAACACAAGTCCTTGGTAACGTTCGAGGCGATGCGCGTTTAGGAGCCCCGTCAGCACGACGTTCACATTTTCTCTGTCCATGATTCGATCCTCGCTCAGATCCACGTATCCTCGCATTCAAGCAAAAGATGGAGCAAAGTCTGGGGGGGATTCAGCTTATCCCCGAAATGAATCGAATCGAGGTCTTTGCCTTCGGTGAATGTAAAATGCGACTGCCAGGCAGGCGATCTAGTGAGTTCGCGAAGACGCCTGCGAAAGTCGGTAACCGACAAGCAAATGAAGTGATGGAACCCGGAATCAATAAGCTCACGAAAGTTAACTGTAATTCGGGTCGGAAATCTACTCTTTCGAGCTAAGGCGAGAGCGTATATGATCGTTTGATCCGTAACTTTAGGGTCACCCAATTTCAACTTATTCTTATTTTCTAGAAAATCGATAAGACCTAGATCAGTCAGTGGACTTTCCCCTGTGAACATTCTAATGACACCCTCGAGATTGGTTTTCACGCTGGCATTTGCAATGGGATCCCCGTTGTCGTCTTTAATCATTCCAGCCAATTTCGAGATCAAGACATCATCTTGAGCGACATAGTCAGCGGCCGCACCTAGCAATAGAAAGAATGCGTGATAAGGTTCACAGCGCTCTGAGAAGCATATATTTAAATGCAGACTCCACCATGAGCCTGCCCTCTCCATCTTAGGATCATTTGTGAGCAGACGCTGTCCGTAATCCGTCAAGAAATACTGCCGCCCATCATTTTTGATGACTCCTCCCGCAAGCAGCCATCCACGAATCGAAGATAAAACATTTTTGCCGGATATGAACGCGACCCGCGCTTCTCGCATTCTACTTGTGCTAAAAACGTCCGGCTTATTAGGTATGATGCTCAAAGCCGTAGTGAGTCGCTGTTTTGAAAGGTTGAAGGTCTGAGTGTCTATCAACGCCATGAGCCGGTTCCTCTTGTACTCTCGAACTTTAAAATCTTATACGCTTTAAGAAAATCCGCATTCCGCTCAGTCGGAAAATTCAGGAAGCGGAGGCTCTTCACATGTGATGTTTTTAATTGGCATGACAGATACTTTCTCGCTAATTCAGTGACGCTTGTCAGCACGACTCTAGTCTTAGGACCAGCCATGCGATGCAAGAATTTATCTGAGTTATTACAAGGTGCAGATCAGACAACTTTCATCCGAATCTTTATCGTCATCCGAGTCGGAGAATCGATCAATCAATTTTTTCGACCGAGGCGTTGTCTTTTTTTGCTCCGGTGCGGACTCGGCACGATTCACAATGTCGTCTAACGTCCCAGCCTGGCTCCAGGTGTAGACTTTTCCGGACTCGCCTTCTCCTTTCTCGTATTCCTTGGCGCGTTCGTAGAGGTCCGGGTGATGCTTCTTGAGGCCGACCCATTCCTCGCGGCGCTGGAAGAAGCAAAAGTAACACCCGGATCGGCTTCGCCAACTGTAATATTTCGGAAGGCCCAATCCAGACTCCTCCAAGATTTGAGTGATGTCTTCCTTGTTGAGCCCATCGTCCTTGAAGGGGAAACATGTCTTGATGTTTGGCTTAGTCGACAGGTACCCCGCGCGGGAGGGCTCGTCGGCGCGAATCGCGATATAGGAAATGACCTCGTCGTTACCGACATAGTTTTCAAAAGGGAGCAGCTTCAGATTGATCGTGCACCAGCGCTGTCGCGGCGAAGGCAAATAGTTGTTGTGGAGCTTGAGATAGTAGTCAAAATCGCGTCGCGCATTCAGCTTGGCAATCGGCTTCCCCAAATAATCCTCCAACAGATCGATATACTCCAATGTCTCGGGAAGCTCAGCCCCGGTATCCGCAAAGAAGTATTCCATTTCGGGGATGCGGTCGCGCAGATAGATGGCGAGGGCGGAGCTGTCCTTACCGCCGGATAGACCGAGGAGATGACGGACGGGCTTGGCGGGTTTCTCGTCATTCATGGGCGGTTTCTCCTGATGGTTCGGTTCGGGTAAATCGCTCCCAGAGCATGGCGAGGACGGCGAGTCGATCGCTCTCGGCGACATCGGCGAGTGTCGCGGCGATGCATTCGGCGCGGGCGGTGGCGGATCTGCGCTGCGCATCCGAGAGATGGATGACGCGCGTGATCTCGCCATGCCGGCTGTCGACGGTCTTCATGAGCAGCGGATCGCCGTTGTGTGCGCCTTCGTCGGGATCGCGGTTATTGACCTTGCCGAGTCGGAGTCGTTCGAGATCCTGTAACTGATTGCCGAGATCGCGCAGACGCAGCTCGGCGAGTCGACGGGTCTCCTCGTGCCACTTGGTCGGGGGCATCTTGCCGAGCAGGGTCGCAACGGATTCCAGCCACGCCTGGTCGGAGTCGTGCACGGTCTCGCAGAGACGGCGGATCAGTGCGCCAAGGCCCATGCGGTCGGGTGTGAGCCGATCCAGCCCCTGATAACGCTCGGTCACGGCGGCGCGCAGGGCCGCGAGATCCGTCACCGGTGCGGCGATCAGCACGCGAGCGAGCTCGGCCTGCCAGTGTTCGAGCAGGGTCGGATAGGCGTCGTTGAGCTCCTTGAAGACTTCACGGAGCCGCACGATGAAGGGCTCGACCCGCACCGGATCGACCGTCGTGAAGTCGTCGATGGCGATGCCGCAGGCGCGCGGAAGTGCTTCGAACAGCAGGGCTCCGGGGCTGCGCGCGCCCTGAAAGGCGTCGCGTACCTGCACCGCCTCGGGGCTGAGGGTCTTGCAGCGCTGGGTGTACTCGGGCAAGCCGGAGATAAAGCGCACCAGCGGACGCACGATATCGAGCAGGGTTGCGTCCGCGCGAACACGTCCGACGATGTCTTTGATGTAGCGATCGAAGATCTCGCCGCGCAGTCCGCCGAGATCGAAGCGTTCCAGGGCAAAAAGCTCGGGGCGCCGACACAGCAGCTCGGCTTGCTCGACCGTCAGCTCTTCGCAGAAGGCGCCTTCCTGATAGAAGGCCACCTCGCGGCGATTCGCCTGAAGATAGGCGATGATCAAGACCGGCAGGGGGCCGAGCTTGGCGCCGAAGGGCGGGCGCTGGAGTCGGGAGTAGATCTCGGGCAAGCCGACCTGACGGTCGCCGGCCGTTCCGAGAATCTTTTCGATCTCTTCCCAGAGGGGTTTTAGACGACAGGGATCCGGGTCCGATGGGACATGGAGTGCGTAACCCGTCTCGCCGTCGCTGCGGCGATGCAGATGACTTTGCTTGAGCAGAGAGAGATACAGGCTCTTCTCCGCCGGTGTCTTCTCGATGCCGAGATCGGGCCGGTCGGGCGATTCGAGCATGGCGGCGATCAGACGCTTGCGGCCGAGATTGGCGCTCGGCGAGGGACGATCGCGGTTGATCAGCTCGTTGCGCAGACGCGGCGACTTCGGATAGCAGATGTTCTGCACCCAGGCCGAGAGCTTCACCTGGAGATCGCGACGATCGGTCACCGGACGCTCTTGGGCCGGACGCTCCCTGCCCTTCCAATACCAGCGCAGCGCCTCGGGCTCGTCGAGCAGGGCGCGGATGAGTTGCAGGGTCTCGATCTCGGCGTTGTTGAGCCAGGCGCGGTGCTCGCGTTGCGCGACCGGGTCGTGGTGGAGCGCGGCGTGGCGGGTCGGCAGCTCCTGCAAGGCGATCCATCGCGCAACCGATTCATGCAGACGCTCGGTGAAATGGCACACTGCGACGACGCTCCTGAAGGGTGCGCCCTCCAGGCTCGGCGCCTCGTGTGCTTCGGCGAGATAGAGCCAGAGATCAAGCGTGTCCCGGGCCGGGGGATCGGTCTCGATGGACTTCGGCGGCCAACGGTCCGCGGCGGTAAAGCGCGGCGTAAAGGCGCGGACCGTGCCGCTTTCGATGGTCGCTCGCCGCGCCACCAGCGGCCTCAGCGGGGCGAGCGTGTTTAGGGTGTCGACCAGAGAGAGCTGGACCTGCTCGGCGGTGGCCTCGCGCAGGGCGGCGGCGAGATCGAAATCGCTGCCTTGCCAGACCCGCCACTCTTGACTGTAGCTGCGGAAATGGATGGTGGAGACGGCTTCGAGCCGCTGCAGCAGCTCCGGCGCGGTCTGGTCGAACAGCAGGCGCAAGAGCGGCTCACTGGGCTTGAGCCCACGCTGCGCGCCGATGAGATTGAGCAGGCCGATGGTCTTGAGTAGATCCACGGCGGGGTCGTCCGGGGCGCTGTCGAAGCGCTCCAGCGCGGTGATGACCTCGACCCAACGGTGATAGGTCAAGGGGTCAGAGACGCTGCCGGATTGGTTGAGGATGAAGTAGTCGTAGAGTTCCCAGGGGCCGATCCAATCGCCCATCCGTAGGCGGCCGAGACGCTCGCGCAGGCCGAACGGCTCGGCGCTGCCGAGGTAGGAGAAGAGCGTCCGCTCGTTCTGCGCGACCTTCTGGCAGAGGGTCGGGAGGATGAGGAGCGTGATGGGGTGCAACGGGTAGCAGCGCTCGAAGAGAGCGCGGGCCTGCGTGGTGTCCAGACCGACGGGGAGCGCGCCGTGCTGCTCGAGCGCATCCGTGATTCGGTCGAGCTGTGCACGGAGGTTCGGCGCTAAGGGCGCGGTGCGCTCGAAGGCGGCACCGACGATACGCAGCGATTGCTCGGCCGGCTCGATGAAGGCGATGGATTCGAACCGGCCCTGGACCTTTTGCCATTCGTCGCGCAACTGTTTGCCGAGCCGCTGGCTGTAGTATTCGAATGCCTGATGCAGCATGACGAGCAGGTACAGCGGGGCAGCACTCTCGGCGTGTGCGTGCTCGGCGAGTAATTGCAGCAGATGGATCTCGCGATGCTGCGGGTGATAAGACTCGTATTCGAGAAACTTGCCGAGCTCGTCGATCTCGATCAGCACGCCCGATCCGCCGGCATGCGCCCACGCGCGCTGCACGCGTCCGACAAGGTGCAGGACATGGTCCATCGGCGTCCCGGGCTGGGCCGCGGAGAGGACGTCGTCGATCAACGCGGCAGGCAGGCCGGAGTGCTCGACGGCAAGCGCGAGGCCGAGCATCAACTGTCGAACGAGCGAGTCCGGGATGCCGTTGATGGCGACCCGCAGGAAACCGCGTCCGTTCGGTCGGGCGGTGCGAAAACGGGCGGCGAGATCGGGGTCGGCTGTTTCGAGCACCGCCATCGCCGCGGAATGCTGCTCGGCTTCGGGTTCCGACAAGACGGCAGCGGCGAAGAGGCCGAACACCGATTTGCCGGTGCCGTATGGGCCGATCAGCGCCACGGCACGCTGATGCGCACCTGCGGAAAGGCCGTCCGCCATGCGTCCAAGTGCCTGTATGGCGCGCGACGTCGGAACATAGGCACGGATCAGCTCCGGCGCATCGGCATCGCGCGTCAGGTTGATCGAGCGCGTGTAGGCGGTGCCGATGTGGATAACACGATCCAATGTGGTCACGTCGCGGTCCTTCTGGGCTTGTTGTCTCGCTGGTTGGATCAGGGTGTCAGGTTCCATGACACTTCGGACGGTGTCACTCTCGGCCCTGATCACCTTCGGAGCCTGTCAAGCGCCCTGTGTTTTCAATGTGCGCTCGGCAGATTGCGTATTGCCTGGATCTCTTCCAAGGACAGTTTGCTGATGTCGGCGATGGTGGCGTCGTCGAAATCGGTTTTCCGGATCAGCTCTAGGGCGGTTTCGCGGCGGCCTTCGTGTCGCCCTTCTTGTCGCCCTTCTTGTCGCCCCCGTTCAAGAATCTCCGCGTTCCATTGCTCGACGCGTTGCTGCAACATGACATGCACCTCGTTGTAGTCATCAATGCTCGGAAGTTGGATTCCGAGGCGCTTCTTGCGGATGAAGCTTCGGTAGATCCAGCGCCCGAAGGCGCGCTTGAGGCTGTCCAGCGCGGAGCTGTCCAACAGCTCGACGAGGCGCGCATAGACGGCGAGCCAAGTTGCCTCGTCGCGTGCCTTCTCCAGGCGGAACAACGCCGCCACCAGATTGCGCAACTCCGGCGGATAGGCGTCGTCGCGCGCGATCGCCCCCTCGTCCAACAACAGGTAGGACCATTGTGGCCGATAGCGTTCCAGTCCACCCGGAACGGGCTCGACCAGAGAGAACAGCTCGGTCTGCGCCGTCCAGCGGGGCTCGCCGTTGTAGAGCACGATCGGCAGCACCGGCGGCAAGCGCCCGCTCGGGCTCAATGCGGCTTGAGCGATCAGATCCTGGTAGAGCAGGGTCGCATAGTTGGCGATCCGCACTGCCATAAAGCGGTCTTCGGTGCTTTGAAACTCGATCAGCAAATAGATGTACAGCCAGCCGTCCGACCAGCGGACACGCCAGATCACGTCGTCCTCGCGGTCGCGGTAATCGTCCGTAACAAAGCTACCCTTGACGGACTCCAATGTACCGAGATCGATTGACTGCACCCAATCGTCCCGCACGAAGCCGGTCAACAGATCGCGAACCATCTCGACATGCGAGAACAGTTGCCGATAGCTGTGATCGTAATGCCGCGGCGCAGCGTGCTTGCGGGTCATCGGGATATCTCCGGGTCGACGCCGCCGAGCGCACTCATGCGGCGGCCCTTCCGCGGTAGTGCTGCGAGAGGATGTCGATCGGGTCGATCACCTCGCCGCGTCGGTAGAGCTGGTGCACGCCGGCGGTGTCGCGTAGCTCGTAGCTGCGCGGATCCTGCTCGATGACGCGGGCGAGTCCGGTCATCAGGCCGTCTTCGGTCAGACGGAAGGCCGCGCCGGGTGCGGCCCAGCCCTCGTCGCTGTAGAGGACGACGCGTATCGGCAGGGCCGGCTGCTGCGGCTGCGCGCCGAAGCGTTGGGCGAGCGCGAACTGCAGGGCAACCGGCGGCAGTGCCGGGCGTGCGCCTCGCAGGCTGCGAAAACCGGCATCGGGATCGCTCTCGACGAGCCCGAGCTGCGCGAAGGGCGAGTCGAGATGCTCGTCGGTGCGCCCCGCCTCGGCGGCGTACATGCGCAGCAGCGTGGAGATGTCGGATTTCAGTGTGCTCGCCGATCGCGGTGCCTTCAGCTCCTGCTCGGAGAACTCGCCGATGGCGCGCAGGGCATCGGAATCCCGAAAACGCGGCATGGGGAAGCGGTTGAAGAACCAGAAGAAGCCGGTCGCGGACTCGGCGTTGGAGGCGATCAACCAGTGAAGGATCCAGAGTGTGGCGTCGTCTTCAAGATAGGGGTCGCCGCGTGTGCCGAGCAAGGTCGTACCCAGTCGGGTCGGCTTGCCGCGTCCGCCGTCGAAGGTGACCAATCCGGTGACCTGCAACCAGTATTGGATGGCGTTGACCATGTTGCGCCCGACACCGAGCCGAATCATGGCATCTTCGGGCCGGGCAAAGATCTCGGGGTCGTCCGTCAGCGCTTCGAAGCCTTTCGGCAGCCAGCCGTAGCGCAGCGGAAAGGTCTCGTGGCGCCCGAAGGTGGCCTTGGCGCGATTGAGCTTCATGGGGCGGAGGGTTTCACGAGGCGGGTCAACATCAGTGTTGAGAGGCGGTTCCTAAGCAGGGCCCGTTCGAACGGACTCTGCAACGTCTTGAGCGGAGATTACACGAACCCGGAGGCGGCGCCAAGGTACACGGGGGTGACGATCTCGACCCTTTGAGATCGTCGGACGACGCTCCCGGTCATGCGGCGCCGTGTCGGGTGGTCATCGCGTACGCTTGGCAGTTGCCGGGCTTCGGTCTAATGTCGTGCCTGTTCCCGGGAATGGAGATCAGTCATGTACGAGAAAATGAAGCCGGATGTCTTGGCGCGTTTGTTCCAACAACGCAGTCAGGCGCGGCTTATTCGCTTCGACGAACAGACGGTGCCAGGCACAGCGTTGAATGACTTGAACCCTAAACTCTGGAACCGATTCAAGACCGTGATCTCGCCTAAGGACGATCGGGAATTTCTGGAAAACCGGAATTCAGGCTGATCGATGATGCCGAGCTCAAACTGACGATCTTTGCGGCGCCTTCCCCCCATGGCGAGGATTGAGGCGATTTCCGTGAATAGGCGTCCCGACTGCGGATACCGGGAAGGCCTGTAGGGGTGAATTCATTCGCTCATACTGGCAGGGCGATGCGCGAGAGAGTCCGGACGCAGATCGGTCCCGAGGACGCCGGCTAATCTTCCATGGCGCGAATACGGGCGATGGCCTGGCGAAAGGCTGCCGCGGCTTGGTCGATCTCGGCCTCTGTGTGGTCGCGGCCGAAGCTGATCCGGACGGCTCCGTAAAGCGTCCCCTCCTCGACCCCCATCGCACGTAAGACGTGAGAGGGCTCGACGGCGCCGGAGGAGCAGGCGGATCCGGAGCCGATCGCGATCTCCTCGGCGAGCTGATTGATGAGTGCGTCGCTCGGCACGCCCTCGAAGGAGATGTTGAGGATGTAGGGCGATGTCCGGGACGGGTCGCCGTTGATGTGAACGCGAAGATCCTCCCCGAGGCGCTGCAGAAACCGCTGTTTGAGTGCGGCCACGTGTCGGAGATCCTGATCGCGAGGTGCTGCAACGCGGGTGAGCGCGCTGCTCAGGCCGATGATCTGATGGGTCGCGAGTGTCCCGGGGCGTAGTCCATACTCTTGGCTTCCGCCGTCCATGAGCGGGCGAATCCGGACATGCCGGCGGTCGCGCACGACGAGACAGCCGACGCCTTTTGGACCGTAGAACTTGTGCGCGGAGAGCGACAGGAGGTCGATCGGCGTCTGCGTGAGGTCGATCGCGAACTTTCCTGCGCCTTGCGCCGCATCGACATGAAAGAGGACGCCGGCCTCCGCGACCGCGGCGGCGACCTCCGCGATCGGCTGCATGACGCCGGTCTCGTTGTTGGTGTGCATCAGCGAGACCAGCAGGGTATCCGGACGCAGGGCTGCGACGATGGACTCGGGAGTGACCCAGCCGCCGCGGCTCGGCTTCACATACGTGGTTTCGACGCCGTCGGACTCCAACGCCCGACAACAGGCGAGTACGGCCTTGTGTTCGATCGCGGAGGTGATCAGATGTCGCCCCTGCGCACGGTATCCCAAGGCGATGCCGCGCAGCGCGAGGTTGTTCGCCTCGGTTGCGCCGGCCGTGAAGATGACCTCGTCGGTGTCGCACCCAAGCTCTGCGGCGACCGTCGCGCGCGCGGCCTCTATCGTTTTCGCTGCGTCCCGGCCTTGCGGGTGGGTTGTCGAGGAGGGATTGCCGGGGACGTTGCGCAGGACATCGATCATGTCCTCGATGACCTCGGGGTCAACCGCAGTGGTCGCGGCGGTATCGAAGTAGAGTGGCTGCATGGTGTTTGGCTGATGGCGTGTTGGGTGTCGAGATCGACAGGTCGCCGTTCGGGGCAGCCAAGTAAGCCTTAGGTGTGGTCAGTACGCAAGGCACCGGGTGTCCGTTGATCTGCGCTCGGCAGGTCAACGGACACCCGGCGGCTTGTGAATGCCCCGCAGCGCGGGGAGGCGTTGGAGCGGGGAGGATGGGTTTCGCTGTGCTTTACCCATCCTGCGGCGCTGGAGCGGGGAGGATGGGTTTCGCTTTGCTCTACCCATCCTACGGCGTTGGAGTGGGGAGGATGGGTTTCGCTGCGCTCTACCCATCCTACGTTTTCATCGCCGGTTAGTGGCTTGCCGCGCCTTCTGCGCCGATGCCGGTTTCGCAACGGATCCGCTGGGCGGCATAGGCTGCCCGATCGATCTTGGCGCGCTCGGAGTTGTCGAGGATCGAGAAGAACCAGATGCAGAAGAAGGCGATCGGGATCGAGATGATCGCCGGGTTGTCGAGGGGGATGAGCCCGACCGGAACCGCAACACCCTCTGCATTGACCGCCGTGAAGCCGAGTACGTCGCCCCACACCGCCTTGGAGACGATCGTGAGACCGACCGCGCTGAAGAGCCCGGCGAAACCGCCGATCATCGCACCGCGCGTGGTCATCTTGCCCCAGAAGATCGAGGCCACCAGCACGGGGAAGTTCGCGCTTGCCGCGATCGCGAAGGCCAAACCGACCATGAAGGCGACGTTCTGGGTCTCGAACGCGATGCCCAGACCGATCGCGAGCACGCCGAGGCATAGCGTTGCGATACGCGAGACGCGGATCTCGGTCGTCTCGTTGCTGCGACCGCGCGCGATGACGTTGGCGTAGAGGTCATGCGAGATCGCCGATGCGCCGGCGAGGGTCAGACCCGCGACCACGGCGAGGATGGTCGCGAAGGCAACAGCCGAGATGAAGCCCAGGAAGAGATTTCCGCCGACCGCTTCGGCCAGGTTGATGGCGACCATGTTGGTGCCGCCCAACAGGCCGGTAATCAACTGGTCCTTGATCACGGTGCCGTCTGCAGCGAGTGCCTCGGGCTTGAAGAATTGCGGGTTCTGCGACAACAACACGATCGCGGCGAAGCCGATGATGAAGGTCAGGATGTAGAAATAGCCGATGAAGCCCGTGGCGTAGAAGACCGACTTGCGGGCCTCTTTGGCATTCGGCACGGTGAAGAATCGCATCAGGATGTGCGGCAGACCGGCGGTACCGAACATGAGGGCCAGACCCAAAGAGATGGCGTTGATCGGATCCTTGACCAGAGAGCCGGGACCCATGATGGCGTCGCCCTTGGGACTGACTTCCACGGCTTGTCTGAACATCTCCTCCGGGGAGAAGTCGAAGGCGGCGAGCGCGGCTACCGCCATGAAGGTCGCGCCCGAGAGCAGCAAGACGGCCTTGATGATCTGTACCCAGGTCGTGGCGGTCATGCCGCCGAAGATGACGTAGGTCATCATCAGGAGCCCGACGGACACCACTGCAATCCAATAGTCCAGCCCGAACAGCAGCTGAATCAGCTTGCCTGCGCCGACCATCTGAGCGATCAGGTAGAAGGCGACCACGACCAACGACGAGATGGCCGCCATGGTGCGGATCTGGGTCTGACCGAAGCGGTACGAGGTGACGTCGGCAAAGGTGAACTTGCCGAGGTTGCGGATCTGCTCGGCCATGAGGAACATGATCACCGGCCAGCCGACCAGGAAGCCGATGGAATAGATCAGGCCGTCGTAGCCGGACGCGAACACCAGGCCGGAGATACCCAGGAAAGACGCCGCGGACATGAAGTCGCCGGCGATGGCGAGGCCGTTCTGCATGCCGGTGATGCCGCCGCCGGCGGTGTAGAAGTCACTCGCGGTGCGTGTCCGCTTCGACGCCCAGTAGGTGATGCCCAGGGTGGCGCCGACGAAGATGACGAACATGATGATGGCGGTCATGTTCACGCTGCTTTGAACGACCGTGCCGGTCAAGGCGGGCGCCGCGGCCAATCCGAAGGGTACCAGGAGGGCGGCAAGCACGCCCCACATTCCGAGACGTGTCATTCGAAATCCTCCTGGATCTCTTTGGTGAGACGATCGAACTGCCCGTTCGCACGAGCCACGTAGACGCCCGTGAGGATGAAGGCGCTCAAGATGATCAGGATGCCGACCGGCATGCCGACGGTCATGGTCCAGCCTTCGGCGACGGGAACGGCCAGCCATGCCGGCTCGAAAGCGATGACGAGGATGAAGCCGTAATAGATAATCAGGATGGCGGCGGTCAGGGTCCAAGCGAAGCGCTTACGCGCGCCGATCAGCTCCCGATAACGCGGATGTGCCGTGATGGCATCGACCGTGTGTTGCTTCATAGGGGTACCTTTGGAGGCGGTTGTTTTGATCGTCCGACGCGCGCCGGACGAGACACCATCGATCGGCATCGAAGAACGGCACGTGAGGTCCGGACCTGCGGCACCCGGGAGGTCTCGGCGGACAGGGGCGCAGTGTCCCCGATGGGATGATTCGATCAGGCGATCGCCGGGCTCGGGGAGCGCGCGATTGTGTGGGTCGGGGCAAGCTGAGTCAACGATCCAAGCATTCTTTCTATCTATCCGAAGAATAGTTAAATCAGGGTGCGCGGCGCGGGGCCTGTCTAGGAGTCCGGCCGAGGCCCGTTCAGCGCTGTTTTCGGAAACGTCGAGCTCGGCTCGGGCTGACCGACCGTCGGTCGAGCGGAAGAAGACGACTGCATGTCGTCGATCACCGGGTGTTGCCGTTGATGGCGGGTCTTCCGAGCAACGCATCGCGGCATCGCGCCGGAGACGTCACCGAGGGTGCGGGTTGCGGGAGCGCCCCGCGACGGACGCCTGAACGGGGCGATCCGCCGCGGGCCTGGCGCGGGGTCGAACGGCCTTGAGCCGCACCCCGCGGCGTTACATGAACGGATAGTCCGCGATACCCGGATTCCCCGCGACGTTCTTGAGCTTCGGCGTGTTGAGCTTGTCGATCTTGACCGTCTCGATATCGCGCAGATAGGTCGCGACCGTCTCCCAGATCGGTTCGCCCGGCGATTGACTGCCGACCGTCGCCCAGCCGGCGACCACGTAGGTCTTGTCGGCCTCGATCTTGGTGCCGTCGTCGAGCGCCATGTCCAGGATGCGATCGCCCATCGAGGCCGTCGGATCGCAGACATAGTCCAGCCCGCCGAGCCGCACCATGTCGCCGCCCTGCTGGACGTAAGGATCCGGGTTGAAGAGGTTGTCGCAGACGTCCTCGAGGATCAGCTTGATCTCGGCGCCGGTCATCTCGCGCCGGTAGGTCTCCGGGTAGGTGATGCAGGTCTGATCCATGACGTTGTCCATGGTGATCTTTTGACCGGGCAGCACGGTCGTACCCCATCGGAAGCCCGGCGACAGACTGATCTGGGCGTCGTTGACCTTGCGCAGCGCGTCGCAGATGACCTGATCGAATGTGCCGTTGAAGTTGCCGCGGCGGAATAGGGTTTCTTCGGCGGTCGCCAGCTCTTCTTCCAGCTGTGCCTTGTAGGGTGCACGCACGCCCGCGATGTAGTCGACCATCTCCGCATTCGGAGCAAGCAAATTGGAAAAGACGGGCAGCAAACGATAGCGGTAATCCTGCAGTTTGCCGTCCTTCACCTCCATGTCCATGACGCCGAGGAACTTGCCGTTGGAGCCTGCATTGGTCACCAGGGTCTTGCCCGAGGCATTCTCGACGATGGTCGGCGACGGCATGCCGTCGTGGGTGTGGCCGCCGAAGATGACGTCGATTCCGGTTACGCGCGAGGCCATCTTCAGGTCCACATCCATCCCGTTGTGCGATATGACGACGACCAGATCCGGCTTCTCGTCCTCGCGCACCCGGTCGACGACCTCCTGCATCGAGCCGTCATCGATTCCGAAGGTCCAATCGGGCATGAAGCGTTGCGGATTGGCGATCGGCGTATAGGGGAACGCTTGTCCGACCACCGCGACCTTCACGCCGCCGACCTCTTTGATGGTGTAGGGCTTGAAGGCCCGGCCGAGGTCCTCGTCGAAGCCGGGGAAGTCGGCGAAGCGGTAGTCGAAGAGAGCCTCTTCGCGCACCTTGACGTTCTGGGCCACGAAATCGCCCTTGAACTCTGCGATGTTCTTGATGACCTCTTCGTCCAGATAGGTGAATTCCCAGTGACCGGTCATGACGTCGACGCCGAGCAGATTGCAGGCGCCGACCATGTCCATGCCGCGCGTCCAGTAAGCGGTTCCCGAACCCTGCCAGGTGTCGCCGCCGTCGAGCAGCAGGCTGTTGCCGTCACCACGCTCGGCTCGGATCCGGTCCACGAGCGTCTTGAGGTGGGCGAATCCGCCGACCGATCCGTATTTCTCGGCGCCGGCGTCGAAATCGAGGAAGGTGAAGGCATGCGCCTCGATGCCGCCGGGATCGACCCCGAAGTGCTTCAGGAACGCCTCGCCGACCACATGCGGCGCCTGCCCGTAAGCCGGTCCGATGCCGATGTTGACGTTCGGCTCGCGGAAATAGACCGGGTTCAGCTGCGCGTGCGTGTCGGTGATGTGCAGGAGGGTCACGTTGCCGAATTTCGGAACCTCGTAGAGATCAGCCGGCATTCGCTTCGCTGCAAAGACCGACGAGGGGAACATACCGGCGGCACCGGCGATTCCCATGAGGCGCATGAATTCACGTCTTGAGAGTGACATTGGTTTTCGAATCCTCCGTTTGGCTGCAAGTGCGCCCCCTGCCACTGGGGCCGACGGCGTGGTGAAGCCTGAGTAGTATGCACGGTCATCGGTCCCGAATGCCATCGCCGAGCGAGCCCGCAGCGCGTCGAGTCGACGTTTCCGATGCCGCGCCCTGCATCGCACTTTGAGAGTCGGACATTTTCAATTCGACGTGCTAGGATGCCCCCCGACAGAACATCGCGGCGTCACCGAACGACCGCGGGAAGACCGCGCGACGACGCGGAGATCAGACAAGAAATCAGGCTTCGGAGCAATTCCGGGCCATGTCGTTACAGCAAAGACCTCAGGAGGCTACACGCATGCTGTCCTTACGCCCGATCCGAGCGAGCGCTATCGCTTTTGGTCTTGGATTATCCACACTCGCCGTCGTCGCTACGGCGGTCGACATGCCTCAACTCGAGCTCAACGGAGATGCCGCAGCGGGTAAAGCCGTTGCCGAGGATCGCGGCAAAGGCAACTGTGTTGCCTGCCACATGATCGTCGGTGCCGAGAGTCCCGGAGCCATCGGTCCGGCCTTGATCGCCATGCAAACCCGCTATCCGAGCAAGGAGGCGCTCGCTCGCCAGATCTGGGACGCGACCGTCAAGGCGCCGGAGGCCGCCATGCCGCCGTTCGGCAAGCATGAGATTCTGTCCAATCAGGAATTCGTCGACGTCGTCGAATACGTCTGGACACTCTAAAGAGCGACCTTCGGAGGCAACCAATAATGTCAAAGCTATCGCTTTCGTTCACCGTCGCGGGTCTCGCTTGTGCGCTCGCCGTTCCGGCTTTCGCATCGACACCCGAGGAAGATAAGGCGACCTTCCAAGCCTATTTCACCCAGCGCTTCCCGACCGTTCCGGTGCAGGATTTCGCCAACGGCGTCTACTCGGTGGACCCGGTGGGGCGCGAGAACTGGGAGGCGATCGAGGAATTCCCGCCCTACGAGAACGCTCTGAGTTCCGGCGAGGAAATGTGGAATACCCCGTTCGCCAACGGCAAAACCTATGCGGACTGCTTCCCGAATGGTCCGGCAATCGTCGCCGAGTATCCCTACTGGGACAAAGACCGCGGAATGGTCATCACCTTGCCGCTCGCCATCAACGAATGTCTGGAGGCCAATGGCGAGAAGCCGCTCAACCTCGCGAAGGGTCCGATGGCGGACATCACGGCCTACATGGCCTACGAGTCCCGCGGCCAAGTCACGAACATCGAGATTCCGGAGGATGATCCCCGCGCGCTGGCGGCCTACGAGGCAGGCAAGGAGTTTTACTTCGCACGTCGCGGCCAGTTCAACTTCTCGTGCAGCCATTGCCACTTCGGCAACTCGGGCACGACTCTCCGCACCGAGATCTTGAGCCCCGCCTTCGGTCACACCACACACTGGCCGGTCTATCGCTCGAAATGGGGCGAGATGGGCACGCTGCATCGCCGCTATAAAGGATGCAACGAGCAGGTCCGAGCAAAGGCGTTCCCCCTGCAGGGCGATGAATATCGAAACCTTGAATACTTCATGACCTACATGAACAACGGGCTGGAGCTCAATGGGCCCGGCGCACGAAAATAAGGCACGCCGATAACACCGACCGCTAAAGGCACGAGGGCGCGCCCCGCGCGCGCCCTCTTGGAGAGCGCACGAGAGGAGTCCAATTAAAATGTCGATTCGCAGTGTATTCAGAACGTTTCTCGTCGGAGCCCTGTTGGTCGCCTTGCCGATCACAAGTGCTTGGGCGACCCACAGGTCGGAAGCGGAGCAGGCGATCGAGGACGCGAAAGCCGCGCACGCTGCCGCCCAAACAGCAGGCGTTGCCTCGGAGGAGACCGCTTCGCTGATCGAAGAAGCCGAGGCGATCATGCCCGACCGTCAGTTCACGAAGGCGCGCGAGCTGGCCATGAAGGCCATGAAGCAGGACAACTTCGCCATCGAGCAGGCTCAAGGTGCGACCGTCGACACCGACGCGGCGAAACAGGCCGAAGCCGCAATCGCCGCAGCCGAGGCCGCGCGCAAGAAGGCGGGCTCGGTCGGTGGCGAGTGGCGCGACACCGGGAAGCTCATCACGGAGGCGCAGGACCTCGCCAAGTCAGGTGATTTCGCCGCCGCAACCGCTCTGGCCGACAAGGCACGGCGTCAAGGCGAAATGGGCTACGAGCAAGCCATCCGCGAGCAAGGGGCGACCTTCCCCACCTACGTGAAGAAACCGCAGTGACGGGATGACCGGGTCGAACCAGACCCGTGACGGCCGACCCTCTCAAATCGGAATAAGGAGACCAACGATGCCGAAACAGACCACCACAGCAACGCTCTTGATCGTCCTCGCAACCACCCTGCCCGGCACCCTGCTCGCGGCCGACAACCGGATCTCGCCAGACATCGAGAGTCTGGATGTCACCCACAACGGCCAGACCGTGACCATTCAACGCGGGCACGACCGCGACGCGACGCTTCCCGCGATGTTCCAAAAGACCGACCGAGGCTGCCCGCCCTTCTGCGTCCAGCCCATCGTCGCACTCCCGGGCGTCGGCACCATCGGAGAGCTCGAAGTCCTGGACTACCTGCGCCGCAAGTCCCAGGGCGACGACAGCATCCTCGTCGTCGACTCCCGCACCCCCGACTGGGTCATGCGCGGGACCATCCCCGGCGCGATGAACATCCCGTGGAACAATATCAGCTCGGATGCAGCCGGAACCTTCGAAACACCCGATCAAGCCGACGCCTTCAGGCAGATCCTCGCAGACGAGTTCGACGGCAGTTACAACGCCGAGACCGATACCTGGGATTTCACCGACGCGAAGACCCTCGTCCTCTTCTGCAACGGGATTTGGTGCGGACAGTCCACCGAGAACATCAAGACCCTCGTGGATCTCGGTTATCCGCTCCATAAGCTTAAGTGGTATCGCGGTGGAATGCAGGACTGGGTCAGCGTCGGCCTGACCACCGTCAAACCCTGAACGGTATCGTTGGTCGACCCTCGGGGGCGACCGGCGACATCACTCGAAAAGGCGCCTGCGGGCGCTTTTTTCCGTTCCAGCCAAAGTTCACGCTCTCGTCGGATCCGCAGTAGAATAGCGGCGCGCGCGGGTGGCGGAACTGGTAGACGCACTGGATTTAGGTTCCAGCGGAGCAATCCGTGGGGGTTCGAGTCCCCCCTCGCGCACCAACCTTTTTAAGGGCTTAGTTGATGGCACGGTTCGGGCGTCAGGCAAGTTGCTGGAACGGATTCAACGAACGCCGAAGGGACGTCTGGAGGGTTGCGTGCAGCGATATGGGATAGGTTGTGCGTGATGGGTAGATTGCGCGTTCATCAACCTGTCCTCAGCGGTATGAAAACCCCTTCCCCGCCGACCTTCATGAGGCCCCCGTTTGCGGTGCCGGCCGCACGTGACCCGGCACATCCCCGGTCCCCTCCAACTCGCCGCCGAAGGGATCGCGCGCGGCCCGTGCGCCGGGATCGATCTGCCCGAAGCGCAGGTAAAGTGCAGGCACGACGATCATGTTCAGCGCCGTCGACGTGAGCAGCCCGTAGAGGATGACCATCGCCATCGGGGACTGGATCTCGCTGCCCGGCTGACCGACCGCCAGGGCCAGCGGAATCAGGGCGAGGCCGGTGGCCAGCGCGGTCATCAGGATCGGCACCAGCCGCTCCGTCGCCGCCCGCTTCACCGCCTCCAGGGGATCGGTCACACCCTCGTGGTCCACCAGCTGATGGATGTGGGCGATCAGCATGACCCCGTTGCGGGTGGCGATACCGAACAGGGTGATGAAGCCGATGATGGAGGCCACCGAGAGCACGCCCCCGGAGGCGACGACGCCCATCACCCCGCCGATCAGCGCCAGCGGCAGGTTGAGCATGACCAGCAGGGCATCGCGGGCCGAGCGGAAGGCGACGAACAGGAGCAGAAAGATCCCGACGGTCACGGCAATGCCGAGGATCAACAGGGTGCGCGAGGCCTGCTCGGAACTCTCGAACTGACCGCCGAGGGCGATGTGATAGCCGCTCGGCAGCGACACCTCCTCGGCGATCGCCCGGCGGATGTTGTCGACGACCCCTTGCAGGTCGCGGCCGGCCACATTGGCCATGACCACGATCTTGCGCTGTACGTTTTCGCGGCCGATGGTGTTCGGCCCGCGGTCCTTGCGGATGTCCGCCAGCGCATGCAGGGGCAGCCGCGCGCCGGTGGCCGTGGTGATCAGGGTGGAGCGGATGGCGTCCAGGTCGGCGGTGCTGTCCGGATCGTAACGCACGACCAGATCGAAGGTCGTCTCGCCCTCCAGCACCCTGGAGACCTCGAGCCCGAGGAAGGCGGTCTCGATGGCCTGCCCGAGGTCGCGCACGCTCAGCCCGTGGCGCGCGATGGCCGCGCGCTTGAGCTCGACGGTCAGGAAGGGGATGTCCGCCTGCTGCTCGGCGGCCACGTCCACCGCGCCCGGGATGGTCTCGACCAGGGTCTCGATGCGGGCGGCGATACGGCGCAACGCGTAGAGGTCGGGGCCGAAGATCTTGATCGCGATGTTCGCCCGGGTGCCCGAGAGCATGTGGTCGATGCGGTGGGAGATCGGCTGGCCGATGACGATGTTGGTGCCCGGCACCGCCGCGAGGTCGGCGCGCAGCGCGGCCAGCAGATCCTCCTTGTCGCGCTCGCCCATCCGCAGCTGCACCTCGATCTCGGAGGCATGGACGTCCTGGGCGTGGGGATCCTGCTCCGCGCGGCCGGTACGCCGGGCGGTGGCGACCACCTCGGGCTGGTTCAGCAGGATCTCCTCCACCATCCGGCCGAGCCCGTCGGATTCCGCCAGCGCCGTGCCCGGAAGGGTGACCGCGCCGACCGTCAGGCTGCCCTCGTTGAAGTCGGGCAGGAACGAGCGCCCGGCGGACAGCAGGTAGACGACGGCCACGACGAAGCCGGCCCCGGCGATCAGGGTCACCGGCAGCCAGCGCCGAACGGTCAGGTCGAGCACGGGCCGGTAGAGCACCTTGAGCAGCCGGGCAAGCGCGCCTTCCTTGGCGTCGCGGATCACCTTCGATCCCGGCAGCAGCAGGGCGCTCAAGACCGGCGTGACCGTGACGGCCGCCAGGAGCGAGGCCGCCAGCGAGACCACGTAGGCAAAGCCGAGCGGGGCGAGCAGCCGGCCCTCCACCCCGGAGAGGAAGAACAGCGGCAGAAACACCAGCATGATGATCAGGGTCGCGAAGACGATGGAGCCCTGGATCTCGCGGGTCGCGTGGTAGACGGTTGCCAGCGCCGCGGGCCGTTCGCCCTCGGGCAGGGTTTGGCGCTCGCGCAGCCGGCGCACGATGTTCTCCACCACGATGATGGCATCGTCGACCAGGGCGCCCAGGGCGATCGCCATGCCGCCCAGGGTCATGGTGTTGATGGTCGCACCCATGGCGCTCATGGCGAGCAGCGCGGTGACGAGCGACAGGGGGATCGCGATCAGGCTGATCAGGGTCGCGCGCAGGCTCGCCAGGAAGGCGAAGACGATGAGGATCACCAGCAGGCCGCCGTCGCGCAGGGCGTGCACCAGGTTGTCGATAGCGAGGCCGATGAAGTCCGCTTGGCGGAAGACATGGGTCTCGATGTGCATGCCCTCGGGCAGAGCGGTCTGGAGGTCCGCCAGCACGGCGTCGATGGACCGGGTCAGGCTCAGGGTGTTCGCCGTCGGCTGCTTCTGGATGCCGATCACCACGGCGGGCCGGCCGTTGGTCGCCCCCGCGCCGCGTTTGAGGTCCGGCCCGATGCGCACCTTGGCGATGTGCTTGACCAGCACCGGCTCGCCGCCGCGCATGGCCACCAGGGTCTCGGCGATATCCTCCGGGGACTGCACCCGTCCCAGCCCGTGGATCAGAAATTCCTGCCCGCCCTCGGCATAGAAGCCGGCGGAGATGTTCTCGTTGGAGCGCGCAAGCGCCTCGATGACCTCGTCGACGGCGATCCCGTAGGCCGCCAGCCGCGCGGGATTGATGACCACCTGGAACTGCTTGGTCTCGCCGCCCGTGGAGATCACCTCGGCGACACCCGGAACGGCCAGCAGGCGCCGGCGCAAGGTCCAATCGGCGGTCGTCTTGAGCTCCATCTCGTCATGCCGGTCCGAGGTCAGGGCGATGAACATGATCTCGCCCATGATGGATGTGACCGGGGCCAGAATCGGCTGCGGGATCTCCGGGGGGAGCGCGCCGCGGACCAGCTGGAGCTTCTCGGCGACGACCTGGCGCGCCTGGTAGACGTTCGTACCCCACTCGAACTCGACGTTGATCACGGCGATGCCGACCCCGGTGGAGGAGCGCACCCGGCGGACCCCGGAGGCACCGTTCAGCGCCGTCTCGATGGGGAAGGTGACCAGGGTCTCCAACTCCTGGGGCGCCATGCCGTGGGCCTCGACCACGACGGTGACCGTCGGCGCGGTCAGGTCGGGGAAGACATCCACGGGCATCCGCAGCGTCTCGTAACCGCCCCACAGGAGCAGCAGCAGAGAGCCCGTCAGCACGAACAGGCGGTTCTTCAACGACCAGCGGATGATGTTTGCGATCATGGCCGCCTCAATGCGCGTGGCCGTGGCCGGCCGCCGCCGGGGATGTCCCGGCGAGCCGAACCAGATAGGCGCCGCGGGTCACCACCCGCTCCCCGGGTGCGACGCCCTCGACGACTTGGACAAAATCGCCGTCGCGAAGCCCCAAGCGCACCACGCGCCGCTCGAAGGACTCGCCGCCGAGCATCACGTAGACCACGTCCTGGCCCGCCTCCTCGACGATGGCGGAGACCGGCAGTGCCGTGCCCTCGGCATGTTCGCCGGTGGAGACGCGCACGTCGGCGAACATGCCGACCCGCAGTCGACCCTCTGGATTGGGCAGCTCGAACACCAGCGGCACGGTCCGCCGCACGGGATCGACCAGGGTGCCGAAGGCGACGAGCTGCCCGCCGGTCGCCGGGTCGACGGTGAAGCTCCCTTGGAACCCCTCGATCGAGAACCAGGCCCGTTGCGGGTCGCGCAGGCGGCCCACGTCGGCCTCCGCGACGCTCGCCTCCAACCAAAGGCGCTCCGTGTCGACGATGTGGAACATCTCGTCGCCCTCGTCCACGTAGCTGCCGGCGGTGACCAGGATCTCGGCCAGCGTGCCGGCGATCGGCGCGCGCACCTGAATGCCCAGGTCTTCGGTCGAGCCATCGCCGCCCAGGGCGCGCCGGTGGCGGGCGAGCCGCTCGGTGGCCGCGACCAGCTCCGCCTTGACCACGCGCTCGGCGTTCTCGGCCTCGTTCAGATCCCGCGTGGACGCCGCGCGCTGGGCGACGAGCTGCTTCAGGCGCTCCTGCTCGCGCCGGGCGAACTCATGCTCGGAGCGCGCGCGCTCCACCGCCAGCTCCAGGGAGGCGACGTCGACCTGGTCGCCCGCGACCTTGGGCAGGATGGTCGCCAGCGCTTGCCCGGCGGACACGCGCGTCCCGATCCGGGGAAAGGCGTCGCTCGCCAGCAGATGTCCGGCGGTCGGGGCGCCGACCACCGCCTCGCCGTCCTTGCGGGCCTTGATCACGCCGGTGGCCCGAACCGAGGCATGGAGCGCTCGCCGCTGCACCGCCGCCGTGGCGAAATCCACCTTCCACTGCTGCTCCTTGAGGAAGCCGATCTCCTCGCCCGCCTCCTCCTCGGGGGGCTGGTCGGCCAAGGCGCTTTCCCGGTCGGGATAGACTCGGTAGGTCCCGAGATCGTGTGTGGCGGTCAGCCCCGGCGACTCCAGGGTCAACGCAACACGACGCTCCGCGGCATGCTCGGGGATCGCCACCGGGCGGAAGATGCCGGGGATCGATGGGGCATCCATGCTGAAGACCTCATCCGGCAGTCCGCCCCCGGACAGGCGCACGCTTACTGTTCCCTCGGCGACCGGGCGAAAGTCCTCCAGCCGGGTGAGATGGGCCGCGAATCCCGACGCCTGCCCCACCGTGAGCGGCGGGAACTCGACGAACAACTCGGTGAGCGCGGTGAAGTGGGTGACCGCGATGGCCCCCGGATCATGCCCGTGACCCTGCTCGTCGTCGCGAGCCTCTTGCGCTTGGTCATGACCGCCGTGGTCGTCGTGGTCCGGGTCGTGATCCGCCGCCTGATCGTGCCCGGCGGTGCCATGGTCGTCGTGCGCCGGAGCCTGTTCGGCGCCGTGGTCGTGCCCGCTTCCGGGCTCGTGGTCGTGACCATGGCCCAAGCCCGGGCCGTGCGGCAGATCGCATCCGGTTAAGGTCAGGATGGCCGCGGCCAACAAGACGCCGGGCGCCTGGCGGGACGCCCGGGGGAAAGACCGACCCAGGGTCGGTTTTTCGGTCGAACGGAGGAAGGAATGGGTCATGGCAGGATCAGGACATCAGCAGGTGCAGGGCCGACTCGACGTTGTGATGGAGCCGGTCCGAATAGAGACAGCCAAACGCCAGGATGACGCCGGCACCGGGGATCAGCAGCGACCAGGGCGCGACGTGCCGATCCGGGGCAGGTCGCAGCAGGGCCTGGATCCGTGCCTCCAGATCCGCCCCGGTCATGGTCGGAAGCAGTGCGTCTGTCGGCCGGTGGTGCGCGGCAGTCAAACGGGCCACCTTGAGGATGGTCCCGGCGACACCGAGCCGCCCGGTGCCGGAAAGCGCCGCGTCCTCGTCGCAGGCGCACTCGCAGGCCAGCGACAGATCCGCCAGCAGGCGTCGGCGGACCGGCGGCAGGTGCAGCCGGGCAAGCACCTCCGCGATCAACAGTCGCAGGGCATCGCGGCGACGCCGATGGGCCTGCTCATGCCCGAGGACAGCGGCCAGCTCCGCGGGCGAGAGGGCCTCGAGCAGACGCGTGGAGATGAAGATCCGCGGACGGATCAGGCCGGCCGTCAGTGCGAGCGGGCCGTCCATCTCGACCGCACGCCAGGGCATCGGGGCCGAGGTGGGAAGCGCCAGCGCCTCCAGTGTCCGGGCGAATCCGTGCGCTCGCCACAGCCGTTGCGGCAGATCGCCGGCAACTGTGACGACAGCGAGTCCGGACAAGAGCAGGATTAGCCAGTCCGTTGCGCTGCCGGTCCAGAGCTCTGAATGGATTACGCAGAAATGGATGTGGTGCCCGTGCTCGTGGCAGTGGTCGATCCCAATTCCGAGGAGATGCGCCAGGGAGGGCGACAGCGCCAAGAAGACCAACGCGAGCCCGGCCAGTGCGGGTGCGCCCGCGAAGGCGAGCAACCACTCCGCTTCGGCGGCCGGCGGCAAGCCGCGAAGGACGCGCCGCATCGGCGAATAGAGGGCCCAGCCGAGAAGAGACAGGAACAGGGCGGCCGCGGCGAAGACCAGCATCGAGGCTGGGATCAGGCCAAGTCCCCCACTCATGGCGCATCCTCCGCGCCCTGCGCGCGCCGCTCGGCAAGCAAGCGCTCCAGCCGCGCCAGGTTCTCCTCGTCCACCCGGGCCGCAAGGTCCACGAAGGCCGCGAGCATGGGCTCCGGGCGGCCGTCGGAGAACGTCTCCACCACGTCGCCGATCAGCCGCTCCATCAGCTCCTTGCGCTGCAGTGCCGGGCTGTAGAGGTAGGCGTGACTCACCTTCTCGCGCCGCAGCAGGCCCTTGCGGAACAGGCGCTCGAGCGTCGACTGTACGGTGTTGAGCGAAATGCCGCGGCGCACACCGATCTCGGCGTGCACCGACTTGGCATCCCGCCCGCCGTGCCCCCACAATCCCTCGAGAACGGCCAGCTCAAGCACCCCCAGATACGGCCTTGTCGCAAACGACACGCGTGAAAACCCCGGGCAAGCGGTAGGAGACGGAGTATCCTTCACGAAAAACCGACGGTCAATCGGCTTTTTCCCGACAACACTGAAGCGCCATCGCTCATGACACCTGTTCAGGCACCGCGCCGATCGCCTCGATGCGCCATCTTCACCACCGGCATGGCCATGGGTGAGATCCGCGAATCTTCCGAGATGCCGACGCTCTTCGTGTCCCCGAAACCGACGTCGTGCGCGCATCTGTCCGCTGGGCGGCGCCGCAGCCGGAGGATGCGGTTGTTCAGTGGTCTCGTCTTCCTATTGGCCGCTGCCGCTGCCGGTACCGGGGCCTCCGACGAGGGGGCGACGCCCGTGTACGAAATCAGCCCCATCGGCTGGATCAAGAAGACCGAAGGCCGGACGATCATCGAGTTGGAGCGGCGCTACCAACCCGCCCTGTTGGGCGTGGGCGAGCTCGAGGCGATCTGGGTGCTGTACTGGTTCGACCGCAACGACACTCCGGACAAGCGTTCGATCCTGCAGGTGCACCCGCGCGCAAACCCCGACAACCCGCTACGCGGCGTGTTCGCCACCCGCGCCCCGGTGCGTCCGAATCCGATCGCGTTGAGCCGCTGCAGGGTGCTTTCGGTTCGGGACAACGTCATCGAGATCGACGACATCGACGCCTTCCCCGACACGCCGGTTCTCGATATCAAGCCCTAGCCTTGCGGGCGTGATGACAGCCTCCCGTCGACGATCGGCACGATGCGAGCGCCGACCCCGACCTCGTCAACGCTCTCCCCGAACGCCTCGTCGGTGAGCATGCGATCGACCGAGATCCGGTCGCGCTGGCGCTCCGGATTCCGGGCAGCGGTGCCGATGCGGATGCCGTCGACGCGCTGGCCCTGCGTGGTCGCGCTCCCCGAGGGTTGCACATGTCTCCGGATCGCCCTTACGCCAGGTTGGCGTACCGATGCCCCGACGCTCGGCGACGGGATTTCTCCTTGTGTCCTTGTGATCGGCCGCTCGAAGACGAGCGGCCGGCACGATCACTGCGCGGGGACCACCTTCTTCTTCCACATGACATGGCAGGTGATGCAGGCAGTGGTGAGTGCGTAGGCCGACTGGCTCGCCCCGAGCCAGTCGCCCGCGGCCGCCGCATCCGCGACCCGTGTCGCTTCGCTGTCGAGCACTTAGTCGTAGGACAAAAGACTCTGCTTGAAGGCCGCTTGATCGGCGTCGGCTATGATCGTCCAAGGCTGATGCTTGGGCGCGGGATGCTTCAGGATCCTGTCTGCGGCGGTCTTCGTCAGCTCGGCGTTCTCGCGCACGCTCCCTTCCTGGATCATCGCCAAGGACGCGCCCATCAGCTCCATCAACTGGCTAAGTGAAGCTGGAGCAGACCGAGCGCGCGTCCCGGGAGCAACTGTTGCTGCCCGGTCGACGTCTGCCCGAGCCCTCGCTGTTGCGCACCCATCCGCAGACGGCCGAGCGGGTGGAGAATGCTATCGAAATCGGGCCCGAGTACGATAGGATTATGATGCTCGGGTTGGGTATGCACAGCCGAAACAGCGTGGCGAAAACGTGACGCAACGCAGGCATCGACCGGCACGACACGTCCCGTCGAGTCGCGATAGCGCAGGGCAGCATGCGCTAATGTATGGATATTAAGTGGATAGGAAGGCGTGCGTTGGATTTGGATTCCAGCGGAGCAATCCGTGTGGTTTCGAGCCCCCCCGCCCACCAACCCTTTCAAGGCATCGGATGGGCTTGCTCATAAACTCGGCCACGTCGCTGGTCGTAGCCGTAGGGTGGACAAGCGCAGCGCAGTCCACCAGCGCCGGCGCGGGTTGGGTGGACTTCGCTCTCGCTCGTCCACCCTACGGTCGGGATCATGAACAACGCCGCATCGGATCATCCGATCAGGCCGAGCGCCGGTCTGGATCGGATGTCGACTCCACCGTGGCGCGCCATCGCCTTTCCCCGGGACGAACAGCGAGGATCTCCTGCCGCCTAGAGGGTCGACGAGCCAATCCATCCTCGGATCACTGCGCGAGCGGTATATTGACTCCACGATTCACGATCCACGGCCCACCCGCACCGACCCGGATTTCAGCAAATAGCAGGAGTGTGCACGATGTCGGAGCCGATTCACCCGGCCGCGATCCACCACTTACCACCCTTCGTCACGGCACCGGGAGAGACCGACGTGCTGCTCGTGGCGATGGCGATCTTTTTGCTGGTCGCCGTCGTCGGCATCGGCGTCTTTTATTTCAAGCTCCACGCACTACCGGAGCAAATGGCGCATCGCGGACAGAAGATTCAGTTCGAGATCGTCGCGGTGCTGGCCCTACTCGCGCTCTTCACTCATAACCACGCGTTTTGGGTCGCCGGCCTGTTGCTCGCCCTGGTCCCGCTGCCGGACTTCACGACGCCGCTGTCCTCGATTGCCGCCTCGCTCGAGCGCATCGCCGGCAAGCCCGAAGCAGCGCCGTCGCCGTCGAAGAGTGCAGCGGCCCCGACAGCTGCGACACCGGCGGAGGCGTCGCCGTCACAGACACCGGCGGCATCTGCACCGGCCGGCAGTGGACCCTCGTCGCAAGCCGGAGGCGGCGGACATGCTTGAGCTTCTGCTCTGCTCGACATTCACGATCCTGCCCGACTTCCTGTACCGGCGCTTCGTCCAGGACAGACGGTTGGGCCGCGAGATCACTCTGTTTACCGTCTGGTACGAGCTGCGCTGGGGCATCACGCTGTGCCTGATCCTGACCGTGAGCCTGATCACGGCCGTGTTCTACTTTCACCCCTCGACCAAGTCCGCTTCCTCGGTATTCCGCACCGTGACGCTGATGACCGAGGGGATCGGCCGGGTCGCCGAAACCTTTGTCGAGATCAATGAACGGGTCGTGGAGGGGCAGCCTCTGTTCCGGCTCGACAGCACGGCACAGGAGGCGAAAGTCGTGACGGCCAAGCGCAAGATCGCGGAGATCGAGGCCGCCATGGTGACGGCGAAATCCCAGCTCGCGGAAGCGGAGGGGCGCATCGTTCAAGCACGCGGCGCGCTCGCCCAGGCCAGCGACGAGCTCGCCCGACGAATGGAGGTGCAGGGCCGCAGTCCCGGCTCGATCGCCGAGGCCGAGGTCGAGCGGATGCGGGTGCAGGTCGATACCGCGCAAGGCGCTCTCGACGCAGCCCTGGCGAGCCGCGATGCCATCGCCTCGCAGAGGGAGTTTCAACTCCCGGCCGAGAAGGCCACTGCCGAGGCGGCGCTGGCGGAGGCCGAGGTCGCCCTGAGCAAGACGCTGGTGGTCGCCGGGACGCACGGGATGCTGCAGCAGTTCGCGCTGCGCCCCGGTGACATCGTCAATCCGATGCTGCGACCGGCCGGCATCTTGGTGCCGGAGCGCCCGACGACAGGACTCCTGGCCGGTTTTGGCCAGATCGAATCGCAGGTCATCAAAAAGGGCATGATCGGCGAGGTCGCCTGCCTTGCCAAGCCCTGGCAGATCGTCCCGATGGTGGTGACCGAGGTCCAGCCCGTCATCGCTTCAGGCCAGGTAAAACCGACCGAAACCCTGCTCGATATTCGGCAGTTGGGACATCCCGGCAGCATTTCCGTCATCATGGAGCCGCTCTACGCCGGCCAACTCGACAGCCTTCCCATGGGCGGCAGCTGCATTGCCAACCTCTATACCAACAATCACGAGGCACTGCAGGATCCGGATATCGGCTTTTGGCACGCCCTCGGTCTGCATGCCATCGACACCGTCGGTCTGGTACACGCCATCATCCTGCGCATCCAGGCGCTGCTGATCCCGTTCCAAGTCCTGGTCTTCGGCGGACATTGACCGGATAACGAACGCAGATCACCGACAGCCTATGAAACCGACAGTACGTTACGCCGACTATCTTCAGACCATCGGTGCCGGACGTCGGGAGCTGAGCTTCAACGCCATCGCACCGCCGGTCGGACGGGACGCGGAAGGACGGGCCGTACCGCCCCCTGCCCCGGGCCCGATCCGCCTGCACCCAGACGAGATCGCGGCCCTGCTGCGGCCCTATCTCTCCGTGCGCTTCATGGAGCAGTTCAAGGCGGTGGTCCCCTTGGCGCTCTATCTGGCACTGTTCCAGATCCTGATCCTTCGCCAGCTCATCGACGACTCCTGGCTCGTCACCGGCGGACTCTTCGCCGTCATCCTCGGTCTGATGTTCTTCATGGAGGGCTTGAAGCTGGGGTTGATGCCGTTCGGCGAGCTGATCGGGCACACCCTGCCCCGCAAGTCGCCGCTGCCGTTGGTGCTCTTCATCACGCTGCTGCTCGGCATCGGCGTGACCTTCGCGGAGCCGGCCATCGGGGCCCTGAAGACCGCCGGGCAGAACGTCTCGGCCGAGCAGGCGCCCTATTTGTGGGCGCTGCTCAACGAATGGACGATGGCACTGGTGTTCGTGATCGGTGCGAGCGTCGGGCTCGCCGCAGTAGTGGGGACCCTGCGCTTCCTGTACGGCTGGAGCCTGAAGCCGCTGATCTACGCTTCCCTGGTGCCGGTGCTCGGCCTGACTCTGTACGCCTCGGCCGATCCGGAGCTGACGACGGTGCTCGGGCTGGCCTGGGATGCCGGTGCGGTGACTACCGGCCCGGTCACTGTGCCGCTGGTGCTGGCGCTCGGTATCGGTATCGCGGCCGCCGCAGGTCGGGCCGATTCCGGTCTCTCGGGCTTCGGTATCGTCACCCTGGCCTCGCTGTTTCCGATCATCGGCGTCCTGCTGTTGAGCCTTTACGTCGCCGGCACGGTCACCCCTGCCGAGATCGTTGCCGCCGCCGCGGCGACGGGGGCTGATACCGGCCCCCTCCCCTGGTATCGGCGCAGCCCCGGTCTGGAGGTGGTGATGGGGATTCGCGCCATCCTGCCGTTGGTGCTGTTCCTGCTGCTGATCCTGAAGCTGGTACTGAAGGAACGCCTGCCCCGCCCGCGCGAGATGATGCTCGGGATCGGACTGACGGTGATCGGCATGTGCCTCTTCAACCTCGGCTTGACCTATGGGCTCTCCAATCTCGGGGGGAGCGCGGGGTCGCTGGTCCCTGCCGCCTTCATGGAGATCCCGGGCGCGGACGGCTCACCGCTGTACCGCTACGCGGTCGGTGTCACGATCGCGCTGGCGTTCGCCTGGGTGCTGGGATTCGGGGCCACCATCGCCGAGCCGGCGCTGAACGCCTTGGGCGTCACCGCCGAGCAGCTCACCAACGGTTTCTTCAAGAAACGCACGCTGATCCTGGCCGTGTCGGTCGGGGTCGCCTGCGGAATCGCGCTGGGCGTGACCAAACTCGTCTTCGACCTGCCGCTGGTCTGGCTCATCGTCCCGCCCTATCTGCTCGCCGCCGCGCTGACGGCCCTGTCCTCTGAGGCCTTCGTCAACGTCGCCTGGGACAGCGCCGGCGTCACGACCGGGCCGATCACAGTGCCGCTGGTGCTGGCAATGGGGCTCGGGCTCGGCAACGCCACCCACGCCGTCGAAGGCTTCGGCATCCTCTGCCTGGCCTCCATCGGCCCGATCATCAGCGTCCTGCTGACGGGGTTGTGGGCGCGCATGCAGGCCGGCCGGCAGGCAAGGGCCGCCGACGGCGAGGCGGCCATCCATCATGAGCAAGAGGTCCAGGCACTGGTATGAAAGACGCGAAGATCACCTATTTGACCGACGTCGCGCTGATTACCTGCGTCGTCGCGACCGGGCGCGGCGATGCGGTCATCGCCGCCGCCAGGGCCATGGGAGCGGCCGGTGCGTTGGTCCATCATGCCAGGGGCATCGGCCCGCGGGAGCGGCTCGGGCTCCTCGGGATCGCGATCGAGGCGGAGAAGGATGTGGTCAGCATCCTGGTCGCTACCGACTATCAGGACGTGGTCTTCGAGGCGGTTTACCGCGCCGCGGACCTCCATGCGCCCGGCGCCGGCATGGCCTACATCACGCCGGTCGAGCGGATGGCCACCTATATCCCGCGCGAGGTTCTCGCAACGCTTTCGGACCATGGGGACATGGCATGAGTCCGATCCAAGCAGCCCCGCGGGTTCCCGGCCAGCCGGCCAAGCTCATCTCCTGCATCCTGCCCGACGACGGCACCGAGCGGCGGCTGCTTACCTGGCTGCGCGAGCAGGGCATTACCCGGGCCGAGAGCGTCTACTGTCGCGGACATTCAGTGCTGCGGGAGGCCGTCACGCGGAAGGGCAAACTGCCCGAGCCGTCCCTGGTGCGCATGGTCCGGATCGTCGCCGATGGGGACGACGCGGAAGCACTCTTCGATCGCATCTACGAGCAGGCCGACATCCATCGCCCCGGCGGTGGTGCGCTGTTCATGACCCCGCTGCTGTTCGCGACGCCATTCACTTTACCGGAAGATGTCCCCGACGAACCGGGCGACATCTGAGGCAATCTCCGTCAGTCGGGGTCAGTCTTCGCCCCCGAAGACATAGCGGAGGTCCATCTCGATCTCTTCGAACGGAGGGATTCGTACCCGGTCAGCCGCCGCCTCGACGCCGTATTCCACCGAGAACACGACATGATACTTTCCGTCCACGAGTCGATAGGCGATCAGCGCCTTGTCTTCCGGGGAAATGATCCAGTAGTCGGGGACTCCGTGGCGCTGCAAGAGCATGAAGTGGTGAAAGAGGTGCTTCCGCTCATGCCCCGGCGAGGTAATCTCACAAACCCAATCCGGCAGGATCTCCATGACGCCCGTAGGCCTGCGCGGTACGCGCTCCCGTCGCCATCCCGCCAAGTCATGGCTCGGGCACTGGGTCTCACTGTAGTTGACGCTGATCTCGGGCATGATCCACCAGCCGCCGGGGCCATTCTTTCTCTTCAGAACAGCGACCTCGTCGGAGAGGCCGGATTGGACCAGCGCATGATCGGAGCGGGCCATCGGCCGCTTGACGATCTCGCCGTTGATCAGCTCGACGCGCTCTTCGGGGGACCGCAGCAAGTCGTCGATCGTACGGAGCTTTTTCGCTTCCAAGGTGTGGACCTCCGAGAAACCGCCTACCTCATCGGCAAGCCGGTGGGCTTGGCGCGGGCGAATCGTCGAACTCTCCGATTCTGGCCGATCACGGCACTGTCGGCAATCGCCGGAAATGGGTTCGGGCGCATATCCGGACAGACTGACACCCCAGCGAAGGGGGATCGATGCAAACGATCACGGTGGATTATTCGGCCTTCCCGAGAGGGTGAGCCTGGCGACTCCCTTCCCTTGGGATCCGCGGCCTTTTCCTGTGGAGTGATCCGATGAGCGATACCGTAGAACGCGGCCAACCCTACCCGCTCGGTGCCGATCCGCGTCGGACGGCGTCAGCTTCTCGATGTACTCGGCAGACGCCACGGGCACGATCCTGAACACCGCCCGCGGCGGAAAGTGCTCGTCGGACCGCTCCATCCGCGAGTATTGTGACGACGTTTGGGGTCGACGCGGTACTGGTCGGAGAGGCTCTGAGTACCTTCTGGTCCCAGGCATCCGGGAACCTCATGGCGGCGGTCCAGAAGATCGCGCCGCAACTGAAGACCGTCGGTGGATGGCTGTTGTCGACCGCGGCCGGCGCGGGTTTTGGCATCCTTCAGTTCATCGTCGCCATCATCATCGCCGGGGTGTTCCTCGCCAACGCTAAGGCGAGCGGAGCATTCGCCCGAACGCTCGCCGTCCGCTTGGCCGGCGAGCGAGGAGCGGACTTCGCTGAACTGGCCGAGGCGACGGTCCGCAGCGTCACCCGCGGGATCCTCGGTGTCGCGCTGATCCAATCCATTCTCGCCGGCATCGGCTTCATGGCCATCGGCCTACCCGGCGCCGGGCTCTGGGCACTGCTGTGTCTGCTGCTCAGCACGGTCCAGATCGGCGTTTTTCCGATCACCATCCCGATCGTGATCTATGTCCTGGCGACGGCGGATACCGTACCGGCGATACTCTTCGTGATCTGGAGCCTATTCGTCGGCAGCATCGACAACTTCTTGAAGCCCATCCTGCTCGGGCGCGGCGTGCAGGTGCCCATGGCGGTGATCTTCGTCGGTGCGATCGGCGGCTTCATCACCTCCGGCATCATCGGGCTGTTCGTCGGTGCGGTCGTCCTGGTGCTCGGCTATAAGCTGTTTCTGGCCTGGCTCCACGACTTCCCCGGGAGGCCGATGGATACCGCCCGTTAGCCTGCCGAGAGGAGGCGCCAGGTCGAATCAGAGCGAGATGCTCACTTTCGAATGAGCTCGACGTTTGGCGCATCCACGACCCTTGCCATCCCGAGCTCACGGACATGGATACATTCCGGATAGATGTCTGCGAGCAAATCGGTCAGTCGCGGAGAGAGGTTCTGGTCCAGCAGGAGCTTCACAGATTCGGCACGATCAGCAGCCGTCGATCAAAATCCGCGGCAAACGCCAGCGCGGCGAGGATGTCCGCCGCTTCGAGATCAGGGAAGTCCTCCAGAATCTCGGCCTCGGTCATCCCGGCGGCAAGGTAACCGAGGATGTCGTATACGGTGATGCGCAGCCCCGGGATACAGGGCTGTCCCGAACGCTTGTCGGGCTCGAGGGTGATACGTTCTCGGTAACTCAAGGCGCGGCTCCGCTGCGGGGATCGAAGGATGATGTCGTCGTACGCCGCCCCGGCGTGAGAACCGATGCTAACCCTATAGACACCTTGCTGTCTGCATCCGGATCAATCTCGCCGCGCACGCCTCCGAGAAGTCGTAGAGACTCCGATATTCCGGAGCAGGGAGTGCCGGGCCAAGATGAACTGTGTCGGTAGCGGTAAGATCAAGCCTTTGACGAATGATGACCTTTCAGCGCACCCTGCCAACGGTGATCGCTCCGCGAGGTTTGGCCGTTTTCTTGCTGCCTTGATTCCTCTGGTCGTCAGGGTCGAAGGGCGCGGTGGGCGTCGACCAACCCGAAGCGAGTGGAAGCATGGGCCATCTGAATCCGCATGAGGGGTACAAAGATGCTTGAGCGGCTCGACGGTGACCGAGGGGAGTGGCTGCGATTGGACCTGGTCGCCGGTCTGACCACGGCAGCGGTCGTGGTGCCCAAGGCCATGGCCTATGCCACGGTCGCCGGCCTGCCGGTGGAGATCGGGCTCTACACGGCCTTCGTGCCGATGGTGATCTACGCGCTCCTCGGGACCTCGCGGCCGCTCAGCGTCAGCACGACCACAACGCTCGCGATCCTGACCGGCACCCAGCTTGCCCTGGTCGTGCCGAGCGGGGATCCGGCGGCACTGTTGAGCGCCTCCGCGACGCTAGCCGTCCTGGTCGGGATCATGTTGATCCTGGCCTCGGTGCTGCGTCTCGGGGTCGTCGCGAGTTTCATCTCGGAACCGGTCCTGACGGGCTTCAAGGCGGGGATCGGGCTCGTCATCGTCCTCGATCAGGTCCCGAAGCTGTTGGGCATCCATTTCGAAAAAGGCGGCTTTTTGCAGAATCTGCTCGCGCTGGTGCAGCATCTGCCCGAGACCTCGCTCGTCACCCTGGCCGTCGGCGTGGCGATGCTCGTCATCCTGGGCGGGATGGAGCGATTCCTCCCCCGCGCCCCCGCGCCGCTGGTCGCCGTCGGGCTGGGGATTGCCGCCTCGGGTCTCTTTGCACTCCAGGCGCACGGCGTGGAGACCGTGGGCCATATCCCCTCGGGGCTGCCGGCCTTCGTTGCGCCCGACTTCGACCTCATCGCCCAACTTTGGCCCGGCGCCCTGGGCATCGCCTTGATGAGCTTTACCGAGTCCATCGCCGCGGCGCGGGCCTTTGCCGGTCCGGGTGAGCCGCGCCCCGCGCCGAACCGAGAGCTCTTGGCGACCGGGCTCGGCAATGTGGCCGGCGGACTGTTCGGCGCCATGCCCGCCGGCGGCGGCACCTCTCAGACGGCGGTGAACCGGCGTGCCGGAGCCCGCACCCGGGTGGCGGGCCTGGTGACGGCGATCGCCGCGCTCGCGACGCTGATCTTCCTCGCGCCGCTGATGGGGCTGATGCCCCAGGCCACCATGGCCGCCGTGGTGATCGTCTACTCGATCGGCCTGATCCAACCGGCCGAGTTTCGCGACATCCTGCGCATCCGGAGCATGGAGTTCGTCTGGGCACTGGTGGCCTTCGCCGGTGTCGTGGTGCTCGGGACCCTGAAGGGGATCCTGGTGGCGGTTATCGTCTCGCTCGTCGCCCTCGCCTATCAGGCCGCCCATCCACGGCTCTATGTCCTGGGCCGCAAGCCCGGCACCGATGTCTTTCGCCCCGAGTCGGCGACACATCCGGACGACGAGACCTTCCCCGGTCTCCTGATGGTGCGCCCGGAAGGACGCATCTTCTTCGCCAATGCCCAACGCATCGGCGAACAACTCTTGCCGCTGATCGACGCGGCCGAGCCCAAGGTGGTCGCGATGGATTTCAGCGCGGTGCCCGACATCGAGTACTCGGCACTCAAGATGCTGATCGAGGGCGAAGAGCGTCTGCGCGAGCGCGGTGCCTCGCTCTGGCTCGTGGCGTTGAACCCGGAGGTCCTGCGCATGGTGCAGCGCTCGCCTCTCGGCGAGACCCTCGGCCGCGAGCGCATGCTGTTCAATCTGCAGATGGCCGTGGAGCGCTACCGGTCGCAGACGGCCCAACCGGAAGAGAACCGATGAAGCTCTTTCAATCCATCTTCGGCGGCCGCGAGGCCGTCGGACACTATCCCGAGTCTCTGATCGAGATGGCCATCGAGCGCACCGTGGACGGCACCGACCCCCGGTTGCGACTGGTCCCCGGTTACCGCAAGCGGCTGCGAAAACCCGTCATCCACGCGATCGACCATGTAGTGGCCCTCGTGGACGGCATCCCTGCGACCGTGGCGGCCGGACTCGGCGACTATCGCAACGATCCGCGGCTTTCGGCGCTGTTCGCCTCTGGCGAGGAGATGCTGCAAGTCTTCGCCCGCGACCGGGCCCTGTCGGAGTATCTTTCCGGGAACGAGGGGCGTGGTGCCGAGCGGGTGACGGCCCTTCTCATGGCGCGTCGGGAGGAGAGAAACATCCTCGGGATGGACGTGGTGGGTGACCAGGTGCGCCGCGACGTCGCCCAAGTGACGGTCAGCTTCTCCGGACACCACCTGCTGGAGCCCCGGGCCATGGACGAGGAGTGCAGGCGCTTTCTCAAGCGGCGTGCCTTCGATCATCTGCTCGCCCTCGCCCTAGCCCGGATCGCCGAGGCACAGGTCGAGCGTGCGGATCTCACACGCCAGTGCGATCTGCTGCGGCGTCAGCTGCGCAACATGCAACGCGGGACGCTGAGTTTCGATCAACCGAGTCCGGACGACCCGGACGCGGCCGGAATCCAAGCCGAATTCGACGCCGTTTCGCAACACTTGCAGATGCTCGGCGCAGACACGGGTCTATTGAAGGCCCATCTGGAGATTGTTGCCGACCGTCTCGCAGAGGCCGAGCATCAGGTGTGGTCGGAGGACATCCAGCTCTGCCTGGGACCAATGAACATCCTGCGTGATCCCGACGACCCCTCGGCTCGCGTCATGGTCCTCCACGAGCTCCAAAGCGCCCTCGGTGCGCGCGCCGTCGTCCTGCCGGTCGCGATCGACCCGCGAGAGCTGCCCCACCAGGAGGACTTCGTTTCCGCCGCCCAGCGCTATCTTTGAGGCCGCCTTGCCGACCATTACCCCGGCCGACCGACCGGGTCTCAGGCATTCCGCCATGAGCGGCGTTGCATCGGCTCAATCGAAAACAAGTCGTTCGCATGTCATCATGAGCGGCGGAGCGTATGACTTCAAACCGGCCGCATGACCCTGTCGTTGAAACACAAAAGAACGAGCGAACCTCACCATGACCGAAACCAGCACCAATACCATTACCGACGGCAAGTATGTCGAGCTGACCTACCTCGTGCGCGACAGCACAACCGGAGATGTCCTGACGGAGATCTCGCGCCCGCTCAACTACGTTCACGGGGTAAACGAGATATTGGCGCCGATCATCACCCGCGAGCTTGTGGGCAAGACTCAAGGTCAACGGGTCGACCTACTGGTCGACTGCAATGCGTTGTACGGTGCAAGGGACGAATCACTCGTTGTCACCGAGAAGGTCGCTCTCGTGCCGCGCGAGTATCGCCAGGTCGGCACCCGGATTCTGATGGAGAACAATCTCGGTCAAATGAAAAGTTTCTTGGTGACCAAAATCGAAGGGGACAAGATCACGTTCGATGGCAACAACCCGCTCTGCGGCAGGGAGGTCATCTACCAGGTGAAAGTCCTGTTGGTTCGCGATGCGACGGACGAAGAGAAAGCGTACGGGGGGAAAGCCGAGGAAACTCCCGAGGGATGATTTGTCGGCTTGGACGATCGAGACACCGAAACAGACTGAAGGAGTTCCCCGACCGCTTGATCCTCGCGGGGGTGTGAGGCCGCGGGGGGTTTGAGGCCGCCGACAACCCGGCAAGCCTCATGCCCCGGAGAAGACTAGGGCCGCTTCGGGGCCTTGTACTCGACCTCTTTCTGAAGCGTTTCCCAGATCGTCTGGTATCCGACAAAACCCTTCTCGTTGGGTTCCATTTGCTTGGTCCTGTGGAAACGCACCTTACCTTCCGGAACCTTTGGTCTGGTCTTGGATTGTTCGCTCATAAGTCACCTTCTCTAGACATGCCACTGTGGACTGAACGGAGCGCGCCAACGATACCGCGGGCGCCGGTCAGGGAACCAATATCAACACTTGACTGGCCGCGACCCGTGCGATCCCTCGCGAAGAGGGCGCATCGACGACAGCCTTGCAGCGGACTCGAAATGAACCGCGACCCAAGCATGATCATTCGGTTGGTCTTTTGGACAGAATTTGCAGGGCCTCATACACGAACTCATGCGTGTACGAGTTTTCACCGCAGTGCGTTAACTCTTCATCCGACGTGCGAAATGTCAGATACGGATGGACCTCCATCCCGTCGACTTCAATCGCCGCCGTGTCATCGAGCGTACTGGCGACACTGAACGCGATGCTCGCTGTCGCGTCTTCCAGATTTTCACCACTCAAGCCCGCTTCCTGCAACTTGACTCTGATACTCTGAACCAGCTCGCGGACGAGGATGAATTGCTGTTCGTCAAATAGCGTCGGATCGAGGTTCAGCTGCATTCTTTTTTACTCATAGGGGGAAGCTCTGACTCTCGTCTTTTTCGCTGGTTCGCTAGAGGGATACGGATTTCATGCCCGTTACCGCAGGCGGCATTTCGACCTTGCCGCCGGCTGCCACCTCTGCCTCCGTGGCATCGCGGACCGACAATATCTCAAGCTCGAACACGACGTCTCGTCCACACAACGGATTATTGCCGTCAATGGTCACTGTCTTCTCGTCGACTCGCGTGACCAGGAACGTCTTCGTCTCGCCCTGCTCGTTCTCCATGAGAATCGTGGTACCGACCTCTCGGTACTCTTCGGGAACGTTCTCGATGTAGTCCGTTACGACGAGAGACTCGTCCCGAGAACCGAACAAGGTGTTGCTGTCGAGCTCGACCGTTATCGCATCACCGACTGCTCTGCCCTCGAGCTCTGCCATGACTTGGGATGAGAGCACGTCGTTGACACCGTGGACATAGCCCAACGGAAAATCGACAGCCGTTAAGACTTGGCCGCTCTTGGCGTCGACGACTCGGTACTTGAGCTCGACGTACTTGTTATGTTGGATGATATCTGTCATGACTCTCAGAAAATCGACACGGCGAAAATACGCACCTCGCCTTTTTCATAGCCGAGAACCATTCGTCCCAGCCACTCCCCTTCCTTCGTCGTACTTCGCATGCGATAGAGAACAGTGACATGCTCGCCACGCCGAATAAGACCAAGAAAGTCGCGCTCTTCGACCAGGTTTCTGGACAATTCGCTGTGCGCGAACTGCTTACCAAGCTCGACCTCGTTTAAACCGAGCAGCAGCTCGTACGAGAACTTCCTGATAAATTTTCCGTATTGCCCCTTGTTCGAGAACTGAACCAGCTCGTCCCACATCGGATGAGCGATCTCGAGTATCTCCTCGTCCGATTTATCGTTAATGTTCATTTCGCATCGCCATCGGTGTGCGTCTCGGCAATCTTGTTAGGAGCTGAAGCCTCGGCCGCCGGCTTTACAGCGATCGAACGACTCGGATAGACACCGGGCATTTTGGGTGGCGACTACACGAGCGCCCATACCTCTCAGCCTGGCGCTCGTCCAACAAGCGTGGTCGTACCGAAAGAAGAAGCCCGAGACCCCGGTTCCGGGGCCTCGGCTTGCGCAGAGGCTTATGCAGCCTTAGCTTCGTGCTTGTCCTCGATCAGGTGATAGCACGGTGCTTTCTCCATCGTGTACTCGCCGGTCTCGGGATCCCGGCGGGAGACGGTGAGCACATGCCAGTTATCGTCATCCACCTTCATCGCGTCACCGCGATAGTAGTAGCCGGGCCAGCGGGTCTCTTTGCGGAACAGCGTGTGATGCATGACAGCCTCGGAAGTGAGGTGGCGATGCTTCAGCTCCCAAGCCCGCAGCAGCTCGTGAACATTCTCCGCAGCGATCTTCTCGAGGTCCTCTTCCAGGAGCTTGAGTTTCTTGAGACCGATATTCAGCAGCTTCTCGTTGGTCATGTAGCTGACCGTCACTCCGCCGCAATACTCGTCCATCAGCTTCTGCAGGCGATCCAACCCCTGACGCGGGTTGATATAGTTCGGATTGACCGAGCCGGCGGTGATCTCGTTCCGATAGATCTTGTAGTGCTCCATCGGCTTGTAGACCTCTTCCTTGCGCCGATTGATCTGCTCATCGGAGACGCGGATACCCTCGGCCTTCCCGTCATCGATGTACTTGCAGGCCGCCTTGGCTGCAAGCCGGCCTTCCGTGAACGAGCCGGAGGAGAATGCGTGCGGCGTACCACCGACAGCGTCACCGGCACCGAACAGACCTTCCACGGTCGTCATTCGGTTGTAGCCCCAGAAGTAATCCGGCGGGGATATGTCTTCGGGACCTGAGCACCAGGCACCGCAACCGGTGGCGTGAGAGCCCATCACGTAAGGTTCGGAGGTGGTGAGCTCCGGGTTTTCGTACTTGGGGTCGACATCCGTCGCTGCCCACAACACGGCCTGGCCGACGGTCATGCCCAAGAAGTTGTGCCAGCCGATCTCTTCGAGATGCGGGTCCTGGAACGCTTCCATCGTCACCATGTGGATCGGACCGCGGCCCGCGTTGACCTCGTTGATGAACGCGTGATTCCGCAGACAGGTGGGAATCGGGCGATGCGAAAGGTGCGACGCCTCGACGTCCAGATAGCGCTTACCGACCATTTTTTCCAGGGCGGGGAACCACTTGGACTCGTACTCTTCGCCCATGCCGTTTTGCGTATAGGTCTTGAGGTGCAGGAAGTACGCACCGACCGGACCGTATCCGTCTTTGAAGCGCGCGAGAACGATTCTGTTCTCCATCTGGGTCATCTTAGCGCCGGCACCGATCATGAGCCCATAGGCGGAGCCCGAAGACCAAGGTGCATACCAAACGCGGCCGGCACCCTCGCCGACGGAACGTGGCTTGAAGATGTTCGACGCTCCGCCTGCCGCAACGACCACTGCCTTGGACTTGAACACGTGGTAGTTGCCGGTGCGTACATTGAATCCGACGGCCCCGGCAACGCGGTTCTCTTTGGATTCGTCCATCAACAGATGGGTCACGCAGACACGATTGAAGACCTTGTCGGCAGACTTCTTGGCAGCCTCGGCGACGATCGGCTTGTACGACTCGCCGTGGATCATGATCTGCCAGCGCCCTTCGCGCTGATACGCGCCCGTCTTCGGGTTGCGCATCAAGGGCAGACCCCATTCCTCGAACTGGTGCACAGTCGAGTCGACGTGGCGTGCCATATCGAACAGGAGGTCTTCGCGGACCATGCCCATCAGGTCGATGCGCGCGTAACGAACGTGGTCTTCGGGGTTATTCTCCCCGAAACGGGTGCCCATATAGCAGTTGATGGCGTATAGACCCTGAGCCACCGCGCCGGAGCGATCGATGTTCGCCTTTTCGGCGATGACGATCTTCTTGTCTTTGCCCCAGTAGCGGGCCTCGAAGGCGGCACCGGTACCGCCGAGCCCTGCACCGCAAACCAGGATGTCGATGCCGTCCTCAACGACTGTCTTGTAGCCCATCATTCGTACACCCCTACTTTCAGTTGAAGCCCGGCGGCTTCGAGTGTGTGCAAACCACCGTCATCGAATCGGAGGTACTTCGGCTCGTTGTACAGAAGTTCGCCGTCGCGCATCTCCTGACTTGGAGCAGGCGCGTCTGACAATTGAGGAATGTGCTTTCCCCACGGCTTTGTCGTGATCGGGGCCAGGAGATTCATGTCCTTTTCGCCATTGCGGAAGATGATCCGCCAAGCGATGACACCCTTTTCCTCGTCACGTTGCACCCGGACCGAATGACCGAGCGGGGCGAAATCCGCATAACCGCGGACGTCGATGGCGTTGTGCGGACAAGCCTTCACGCAGGAGTAGCACTCCCAGCACATGTTGGGCTCGATATTGTAGGCGCGGCGCACCACCGGATCGATGTGCATGATATCCGAGGGGCAAATATCGACACACTGACCGCAGCCGTCACAGCGCGTCATGTAGACGAAGGTTGGCATATTGTGTTCCTCTTCGTGACCTGAGCTCGCAAGGCGAGATCAGTAGTGGGCCGGAGCTTCGCGTTTGATGCCGAGCCCCATGTTCGGCGGATTGGCGCCCATGTACTCCGGGATGTCCGGATAGCGCTCTTTGCACTCGGTGCTGGACAAGTCCGGGATCTCGGGCAATTTGTCGCGAGATCCGTCTGCGACCGCAACCTTCTTTTGGAACGCAGCCGCGGGCTTAAAGAACATATGCGCAAACTTCGACCATAGGATGGTGCTGAAGAGCGTCGTGGATGCGGCGATGAAGACAACAAACGCGATGATGCTCAATGCGGAGGTCGCGCCGGACGTCGATTGCAGGAAGGACCAGATCAACGCGAAGGTCGCCATCAGCAAGAGCGAGACGATGAAGATGTCGGACTGATGAACGTTGTACCACTCGTTACCCTCGGAGCGCACGTCGACGCGGATCTTGAACCAGAACCAGTAACCGCCGATACAGATCGACAGCGCGCCCAAGTGCCACAGGAGCGGCGCCAAACCCGAGCCCTCGCCTTCGGCAACCGGCAGGCCGAAGATCATCACGGCCGTCGTCACCACGAAGAAGACGAAGCCGTACATCGTGAACAGATGCGAGATACGACGGTCGGGGTTCTTGAACTCGCTCGAGGTCAACACCTCGTTCGTCACCGTGCTCAGCGCGACACCGAGCTTCTCGCCGGCCCCGACTTCACGCTTGGCAATCTTCTTCAGCGACTGCCCCTTCTCGAAAAAGTACTTGGCACTCTTTTTATGCAGGACGTCGAGCAGCGTGCCGCCGATGACCAGAATGACCATCAGAACGACGTACGCTTGCATGACGCCCGGATCAAGCGAAAGGTTCTCGGACACAATCGCGAATGGGTTACTTGCGATCATTGGAAGGTGACTCCATACAGGTGGTGAGCCTCGGCTACCTCGAGGAAACGGTGACCCGATCCGCCCCAGCATCAGGTCGAGTGGCGATGCCGAAGGAACGGATTTCGAACCGCTCCACCGGGACAGCGGCTTATTTTCCGCACCTCCCGGCGACACTGGGGCTGGAGTATAAGGGTTTCAGTACATGCTGCGCGACTCAGACATTTTCGGGCCGCATAACTGCTACTTATGAGCCGGCCGTCCATGGGAAAAAGAGAAAGACCTTTTTGATTCGGAAGGGTTTTCCATTCCCCCCTCGTGTTCCGTCGCATATCGCACCCACTCCACGCGCCGCTGGCGAGAGATCCGGCCCGATCATCGACGGCCCCCCGAGCGCCGATACGACCTGTGTCGCCCGGGAACGACCCGACGCAAAGACGATGTCGGCGCGGCAAACCCTTCCCCGCGTCGGATCGCCCACTCGAGCGGCGCCGGATTCGGGCGTCTATCGACACGGGGACGGCGGAGTCATCGCAGAAGGCAGAGGCCGAAGCCGGCGGTGCGACGCGGATCCAGACCGCCCGATCTCGGCTCCGCGACTGCCGGCCTGAAAGTTCATGATCGATTTCAACGCGGTGGCAATCGTTCGCTGCAATACCGAGAGGTCAGAGGCGTCTGCATCATTGGTATAGAACGCCATCCCGTCGTCCCATCGAATAGGCTGTTTCGCCTGCCGCCATCCGCAGCCGGGCTTCGATCCGCAATTTATCCATCACCTCGGGATCGGCGATTTCCGGATACAGCGGATAGAAACGCGCCACATCGAGCGCGTTCGCGCGTGCCGCCAACTCCATTCTGCGCCGCTCCTCGAGACTAACTCCATGCAGCATCAACAAACGCGGGGCTTGGCGTTGCAGGTAACGTCGACAAAGATCCCCGTGTTCTTCGCTCTCCCAGTCCTCGCGGACCAAGAACGGCGGAAAATCCTCGGTCTCGTGGTACCTCCGGGTGAACCATTGCGCTCTCGGTTTGCTACCCGCACGCTCCGCGACGCAACGTTCCAATCTGTAGTTTACGGGTCCATGTGACCTGCTGCGCTCGGCTTCGCTCGTTTCGATCGGCATGACAGCAGCCGGAAGCGCCGCCCAATCGGTGAGTTTTGGAAAAGACGCCATCTCCGAGGCGTCGACGCAAGAGAAAATCAAGGCGAGCGGCGATTGGTCCTTCGAGTCGAGGAGCCAGTACTCGTACCGATCGGCCGCCTCGAACGGCAGTCGTGCTCCGATCAGAAACCTCGCCAACTCAAGGATGCGCTCGTCAACTCGGCCATCGTCCGTGACCGGGTTCTCGATCACCCGCTCGAGATCGCACCGCCTAATGTGCGCTGCCCTGGTAAAGCGGCCCTGCTGTCGACCGACGCTTGCTTTTCCGCCGCGAGCGTTTGAATAAATAAAATGGAACTCCCACAAATCGCCATCCATCGAAAGCGCTCGCGCATCATCGGATTCGGCGATTTGCACTTGAGCCGAGTACGGCTGCAACACGCGTTGAGAGTGAGCTTTGATCATCGTCGCCAAATTGGACAGAGGCTACAGGACAAGTAAAAACGGTGGATGCTGTACGCGTGACCCGATGGAGTCCGTGCCCCGCCCTTGCACAGGCTACAAATTTAGGCGATCGCGGGGATTTTACTACCGTACAGATGCTGTCAATATTCGCCGTAGGAGCTCCGCGGGTTGACTGTTGCGGTTGGCTAGACCCGGGCGGCGGCGCCGAGGCGACCGCTCGTCGATCCGACATCGGAGCCGGCCGGCGCCATCGCCGCCCCTCTAATTGTCGCCGAGCAGCATCTGTACATCGTCGGCAATCTCCTCGGCATAAAGATCACGGAAGAAATGATCGGCGCCGTCCAACACGATCAGGTTGACGCGCTCGCCGTCCGCTATCGGCTGAACCGTCTCGACCAGTCCGTCGACGACATCGTCCTCGCTGCCGGCGATCACCAACACCGAGGCCTTGATCTCCGGGATTAGGCTCGGGGTGTCCATGCGGGGATCGGGTGCGTAGTAGGAGAGAAAGGCGGCGGCGGTTGCGGCGGTCTCCGTACAATAGATGAAGTCGATCGGCTCGAGCATCTCCGCGCCGCGACCGTCCGAAGCGAGCTGGCGCGCCCGCTCGAGCCGGGACTCCAACGACGTGCCGTAGCGCTTCGCGTAGTCCTGCGCCGCAGCGGCCTCGCTCCAGGTCTGCGGTGCGATCAGGATCACGGCGTCGAGCGGCGCGTCCGGATGCTCGGCCGCGAAACGGGCCGACTGATTCCCGCCGCGCGAATGTCCCAGCAGGGCCACCTCTTCGACCCCTTGGCTCTGCAGCCAGTCGAGCCAAGCGCCGATCTCGCCCACGGCGTCGGTGTGCAGGTGGGTATGAGGCACGGCGCAATCATACATGCCGCTGCGGTTGTCGAGCCCCAGACTCAGGGTCATCGCCAGCGAGCTGATCCCGCGCTCCTGCAAGGCCGATTGCAGGGTCTGCATGATCTCCATGCCGCCATGGGCGAGCGTGCCGTGGGTCATGAGCACCACCGGGCCTTGTTGCCATTGGGCGCCGGTCGTCTCCAGGTTGGCGTTCAGGGTGAGGCCTCGGTTGGTCAGGGTGACCTCTTCGGCCGCTGCAGTGCCGGCAGCCAATGCCGTGGCGAGCGCAAGCCCGGCGCTGTAAAGACGAGGGTTCATGCATTGGTCTCCGTAGGGTTGAATGAATCGGGTAAGTCGGGTCGGCATGATGGACCCGGTGCAGTCGCCACAGCGCGGGCACGGCATGAAACAACAAGTGCTGAGCCCAGATCACGAAGTCGAGCATCACGATCGCATCGTCGCCTCGTGGGTCTGGATGAAGCTCTCCAACGGGGTGCCTTCGACTGCCGAGATGGCGTGATGCAAACGATGTTGGCAGATCGGAGGATTTCTATCCACCAAAGCGTTGAATGTGCTTAGCCCACCGATTCAGCGGGCTGCTGCGGGCCTGGCGCTCGCTGAACACACCGCAGAACCGCGAGGCCGTGAAGGGCTGGCTCTTCACGATCGTGCGGCGCGAGAACGCGCGCCAAACGCTGCGCGCACGTTTGGTGGAGCGGGGATGAGCCCGGCCGATGCCGTCGATGCGGTCTTGATCAAGCCGGCCCCGATACGATTATTGTCGGATCGACTGGAAACCGTCTGCCGAACGGCACCGGAGGTGGTGCCCGGAATCAGGCACACTCGGGATGCGGCGACACGACCGTCCTGGCCGGAGCACCGAACACATGGCGCCGACACCGTGCTCGCAGAGATCGTCGCGGCGGCGGTCGAGTCGATCCCGACCGAAAGAACGCCTCCGATCGCGCGGTCTCTATCCGTATCACGATCCCATCCGGAGCCCATTGACGGCATGACTCCACAACCCTACCCCGTTCACGGCGCCGGTCTCGGCCTGCGGCGCTCCTTTTTGAGTGCACTGGCGGAGCAGTCTCCGGCAGAGGTCGATTTCTACGAGATCGCCCCGGAAAACTGGATCGGCATGGGCGGCGTGAATGCGCGCCGCCTGCGCGCGCTCACCGAGCGCCATCCCTTCGTCTGTCACGGACTCTCGCTCTCGATCGGCGCCCCGACCCCGCTCGACCTGCACTTCGTGCGGCAGGTCAAGGCGTTCCTGGATGAGCACGGCATCCGCGCCTACACCGAGCATCTGAGCTACTGCTCCGACGACGGCCATCTCTACGACCTTCTGCCCATCCCCTTCACGGAAGATGCCGTGCGGCATGTCGCCGGACGCGTGCGTCGGGTGCAGGAGATCCTGGAGCGGCGCATCGCTCTGGAGAACGTTTCCTACTACGGCGCGCCGGGGCAAGAGCTGTCCGAGATCGACTTCATCAACGCCGTACTGACCGAAGCCGACTGCGATCTGCTGCTCGACGTGAACAACATCCATGTCAACGCCGTCAACCACGGCTATGACCCGCTCGCCTTCCTGGGCGCCCTGCCGGGGGAGCGGATCCGCTACGGCCACATCGCCGGTCACTACGTGGAGGCCGAGGATCTGCGGGTCGACACCCACGGCGCGGACGTCATCGACCCGGTGTGGGAGCTGCTGGATCTGGCCTATGCGCGCTTCGGGGTCTTCCCGACGCTCCTGGAGCGCGACTTCAACATCCCGCCAATCGACGAGCTGGTTCGCGAGGTCGATCGGATCAAACAGATCCAGCAGGCCCATGCGGCGCGATCGGCGCGGAGCGCGGCCGATGCCTGAGCACGCCGATGTCGTTCAACCCGATTTCATCCGACGCCAGCGCGCCTTCGCCGCCCATCTGCGCGATCCGACACGGGTCCCGAAACCCGAGGATGTCGAGGATCGCCGCATGGCGATCTATCGCGACCTGGTGTTCAACAACGCCTCTGCCTTGCTCGCGGGCAACTTTCCGGTGATTCGTCGGATCCTTCCCGACGCGCACTGGGACGACCTGATCCGGGACTTCTTCGTCCGTCATCGCGCAAAGACGCCGCTTTTCCTCGAGCTGGGACAGGAGTTTCTAGACTTTTTGCAAACCTCGCGCGCGGATAATCCTCGGGATCCGCCCTTTCTTCTGGAGCTGGCGCACTACGAATGGGTCGAGCTGGCCTTGCAGATCAGCGACGCCGAGCCGGATCGAGCCTGTATCGATCCGAGCGGCGACCTGCTCGAGGGGTGCCCCGTGGTCTCGCCGCTGGCCTGGAATCTCAGCTATCGCTTCCCGGTCCATCGCATCGGGCCGGACTGCCGACCGGATGCACCCCCGGACCAGCCGACCCATCTGGTGGTCTATCGTACGCCGGGCGACGACATCGCCTTCCTCGAGATCAACGCCGTGACACAGCGCCTGTTGATCCTGCTCGACGAGCAGACGCGCCACGCGACCGGGCGCGAGGTGCTCGTGCGCATCGCAGCGGAGCTCGGCCATCCGGATCCGGATCAGGTCATCGCCTTCGGGGCGGGATTGATGGAAGATCTGCGCACCAGGGGGGTTTTGCTCGGGACAATGCTCTGAGCGAGGCGTCGGCATCCCCGCTCCGACTCGAGCGTTCGTCAAGTCTGCCGAGGCCGATTCCATCCAAAAACATCGCGTGCCGCGCCTGGGGAGCCATCCTCGACAATGACCCTTTCTCAGCGCCTCTCCAGCCTCGGCTTTCAGCTCACCGCCGGCTTCCTCGCTCTGGTGCTGCTCTTTGCCGGTGCGGGTCTCTATGCCGTCGGCGCCTTTCAGCGCCAGTTGGCCTACGACGCCCTGGTCGAGATCGCCGGGCAGCTCGAGCTCGCCGCCGAGCAGATCCACGCGCAGGCGATGAATTACAAGCAAAACGCCCCGCGCGACTATCCCACCTACTACCGCGATGTCCGACTCTACTACCGGGATCTGACCACCCACGTCGCGACCTTCGATCAGGTCGTCGATGCCTTCATGAAGGGCGACTTCAGCCACGAGGTGCCGACCCCGTTGCCCTGGATGATGCCGCGCCTGGGCACCGGCGTGACGCTCGCCATCCGGGACTTGGAGCAGGCCTGGAAGACCTGGCGTGGCGCACTCTTCGAGGCGATCGGCGAGGACACCGAGGAGCCGCGTCTGGAATGGGCGGCCGAGCACGCCATCGCCGAGCATGCCGTCCTCGGCGATGCCACCGCAAGGCTGACACGGGCCCTGCGCGACTGGACCGCGAGCGAGTATCGCAAGGTCGTCCAAGGCGCGCTCGGTCTGGCGGTCGTGGTGGTCCTGGTCGCGGCCGCCTTACTGCTGATCCTGCGCTACCGCGTGCTCGCACCGCTGCGCCGCACCATCGCCGGCTTCCAACGCGTCGCCGACGGCGATTTCGGGCATCGCACGCCGGTCGAGGGCAGCACCGAGATCCGGGAGCTGACCGGCAGCTTCAATCGCCTCTCGGTACGGCTCGATCTGCTGCACCAGCTCATTCGCCGCCTGCAGCAGGGCAGCGATCTCGACGAGCTTCTGGGGTTCTTGAGCGGCGAGTTTCGGGATCTACTCGGATTCGACTGGATCGGGGTCGTCTTCATCGACGATGCCCGCGCCAACGCGCGCGTGGAGACCGGCTGGCTGGACGGCGGGCCGCAGCCGAGCGATCGACGGCTTTACCGCTTGCAGGGCACGCTGCTCGAGTCCGCACTGGCGGAGGCCGCACCCATCCATGTCGCCGATGCCGTCGCCCGGGTGCGCGAGAATCCGGCCTACGAGTTTCTCGCTCACCTGGTCGCGCTCGGTATGCGGGACGCGATCTTCCTGCCGCTCACCGCGCAGACGCAGACGCCCGTCCCGGCGGTGGTGGTGTTTGCGACCCGTCGCCCCGAGGGCTTCGATGCCGCTCGGCGGCGCCTCTTGGGCAACATCGCGCAGCTCCTGACCCAGGCGTTCGGGCGCACTGCCCGCTTCGCCGAGCAGAGCCGCCTTGCGGCCATCGGGGAGTTCGCCTCGGGCATCGCCCACGAGCTGCGCACCCCGCTCACGACGGTGTCCATGGCGTTGGAGTCGCTCGCCGGACTCCCGCTCGAGGAGCGCGCGCAGCGGCGCATCGCGCTGGCCTCGGGCGAGGCCGAGCGGATGCGGCGCCTGCTCGAAGACATGCTCCTCTACGCCAAGCCGCTGAGCCTGGATCTGCAGCCGGTTGATCTGGTCTCGACACTCGCCGACTTCGTTTCGGGCTATGCCGACGGCGACCGACGACACCCGGTCCGCATCGACTCGACACCGGCAGCCGTTCGGATCCTCGCGGACGCGGATCGCCTGCGACAGATCCTCGTCAACCTCACCGACAACGCCTGTCAGGCCGCACCCGAGGGCACGCCGGTGACTTGGAGCATCGAGTTGCAGCCGCCGGAGCAGCGCATCTTGCTGCGCGTGCACAACGGCGGCGAGCCGATCCCGGCGCACCTGCTCGCACGTCTGACCGAGCCCTTCTTCAGCACCAAGACCAACGGGACCGGGCTGGGCCTCGCCATCGTGCGGCGACTCGTCGAGCAGCACGGCGGGGAGATGCGCATCCATTCGGATCTCTCGAGGGGCACGGAGGTCCGACTGAACTTTCCGGTCTTAGACCACGCCCACCACGGTGTGCCGTGTTTTTAGACGGGATCGGCCCCGGCAGACTTGACGACCGTTTGAGTCGACGCGATTTAAGGCATCTCGCTCTGGACGCGGTTTAACGCCGGAGTGAACGCCCCCATCAAGACTGCCGGATGCGGCACGCGCGCAGACAATGCGATTCTCGCCGGGTCGCAACGCCGAACATCCCGCCGTCTCGTGACAGGAGCCTTACGCATGGAGTTTTTCGCCACCGCCCGCCTTCTCGCCACCCCTGATCAGCTGCGCGATCGGATCACGGGACCGCGGCTCGCCGATTGCTGCGACGCGATCGATCGGGTCCTGGACTGGCGGGAGGATCTCGATGCGGGCGAGATTTACTGCCTGTGGGGGCAGTTCGAGGTGCGCCGCGAGCCGATCCGCGGCGGCGTGCGCTTCACCCTCCCCGGCTGCCCGAACGCGCTGGCTTGGACCGTGACGGCGGAGTCGGACGCGGTGATCGTGCATTGCACCATCAACCGGACCGAGCACGATCCGGACTTCATCGAGTCGATCGAGACATTCGTGGAGGACTGGCGAGTCGGACTGGAGCGGCCGGGCCTAACCGCACGGGAAACGCTTTGAGGTCCGCGGGGTAGATCAACCGTTTCCCTCGGGTTTGAGCACGCGGTTGTCTCCCGTGCGCAGCCTGACTCTCACGGCTCGGCCACTCGGGATTTCGGCATCGACCCGACCCGTCGGGGTTGCGGTCGGGCCCCGGAGCGGCGGTCGACTCACCGATTGCCTTCGGGCGGCATCACGGTGTATTCCAGCGAGGGCGGACCCTGCGGCAGCTCGACAAAGCTGTCGCCGTGTGCGGCGATCACGAACCGGCGCCCGGCGTCGAGGCCGGAGGCCTGCGGATCGGGGTCGAGGTAAACCGTGCCGATCCAGCCCGCCTCCAAGAGGGCCGGGATCTTGGGTCCGACGAAGCCGCGGTCGAGGAGTGCCTGGCTTACGCCGTAAGAGCGCACCAGGATGGTCTCGCCCGGCTCCACCCTTGTGGTCGATCGCAGCACGGAGACGACCTCCACCCGATAGACGATGTCGAAGCGCCCCGTTTGATCCGCAGCGCTCTGCACCTCCAACACCTTCACCTCGAGCACCGCCGCGGCGTCTTCCTTGAGCCCATCCACCGCATCCGGCGGCAGAACCGCGCCGACTTGTCCCGCAAAGACGACGAGAACCCCGAGAACGAGGATGGCGAAGTATCGCGTCATATCGGCATACCTGTTTGGTCGATCAATGAAGCAGACACCGGCGCAAGGCGTTCGTCAAGTGCAGGACACGTCCCGTCGGCAAGGTCAAGCGCGGTTTCTCTCATTGGGGTCGGCAACCAAACGCGCTCGTGATGCCCGAAAGACTGCGGATCAAAAGCTTCGAGACCGCGAAACATGCGAGCGGCTCGGGACGGCCGTCCCGGCCATCCGCAGCAGCACTCGGCAAGCGCCGGTCGTCGGCGCCAGGCGCTTACTGCGTCGCCGGCTCAAGACCCAGCGGCCCCGAACCCAGCGCATAGAGCGCCAGCACCACCGCATACCGCCCGCCCTTGCCCGCCGCGGTGAGCACGCAGAACAGCCAGAACGGCGCGCGCATCAGCCCGGCGATGAAGGTCAGCGCATCGCCCCCGACCGGCAGCCAGGCCAAGAGCAGCGACCAGATGCCCCAGCGGGCATACCAGCGCTCGGCGGGGCCGATCTGCGAGCGCTTGAACGGGAACCAGGGCCGGTCCTGCCAGTGCATCAGCCAGCGGCCCAGCACGTAGTTCACGACCGCCCCCAAGGTATTGCCCGCGGTGGCCCAGAACCACAACGGCCACGCATCGTAGCCGGCTGCCAGCAACCCCACCAACGCGAGCTCCGAGTAGAACGGCAGCAGGGTCGCGGCAATGAAGGCTGCACTGAAGAGTCCGAAGTAGCCTTCCATGTCCGCGCCTAAGCTCCGCCCGCCACCGGCGCCTCAGTGCGCGAGCGCCGCACGCCACTGCCGGGCGGTATCGACCCGCCACCGGAGCACACCGCCTTCGAGCACATCGAGTTGTTCTACAAGCGCAAACGTCTGCATTTCACCCTCGGTTACACTTCCCCGATGCGATTTCTGACCGGCCCTCGAGAAGTCGAAAAGCAGGCCCCATGCACCCCTGCCCTTGGAAGACGAAAAACCGAGGGAACCTCACTCAACCTGTGATCCCGTACCCATTCGGGATCCATCCGAGGCGTAGATCGCGATGGTCACTCTCCCTGTCCTGAAAGTCGCTTTGCAATCTCGCCGATCGGGATAAAGAGACGCTTGGATTGGCTTGTAAAGCGATGAAACCCCAGGCGAGCATAGAACGCGGCCGCGTGATCGTCCTTTGCGTCCACGACAAGCGCATAGATCGCCGGTTCTGCCCGTAATGCGCGGGCAACGGCATCGACGACAAGGAGTGCACCCAGCCCCCGACGTTGATAACGACGCTCGACGGCCAAGCGCCCGATCAGTCCGGCAGAGAGTGATGGGTAACGCGGCAAACGCTTGGCCAGGCTCTCGGGCAAGTCCGCCAGCAGGATGCCCGCCGCCGCAAAGGTGTAGTAACCGGCGATCTGGTTTTCGGCGTCCAGCAACACAAAGCAGTTGCTCACGCGACGCCGGACGTCCTGCGTCACGCGTTCTCTGAAATACCGATCCAGTGCGTCGACGCCGCTGCAAAAGGCCCCGCGATCCTGCGCTCCGAGAAGCTCGATATGAAATCCGTCTCCGACCACGAGCGTTACGCGTTCAGGCGAAGGTAACGCGCGACGGCGCGCTCCATCGATGGCGTGAGCGGTTCCGGGTTCAGCAACGCCTCCGCGAACCGATGCTGATCCTCGACCGACAGTCGGATGATGCAGGCCTCCTCGATGGCGCGATGGGCCGCGTCCCGAGCGGCGTCGACGACAAAATCGCTGACACTGCGTCCCTGGAGCTCGGCGGCGCGCCTGACGACGGCCAGCACCTCGGGCGATACCCGGGCCTCGAAGCGGGCGGTGCGGATCGTTTCTCTCGGCATCATGGTGTCCTCGGTTTCTTCAATAATCGTACGTAACTCATCCGTACATTGTAAACCGCGGGGTCGCGACACCTCCTCGCCGTGACGGCGGACGCGACGCTGTTCCCCCTGCGGCTAAGCGTATGCTTTCGGAGGGTTATCGCCGTAGTCGGCCGCTTTGGCGTGACGCACCATGCGCTCACGCGAAGACCGCGCCACAGGCCCCCGATGGAGACCCTCGACCTTCCCCACCACATCGACGAACCGCCCACGCTGCTGTTGTGGCACATGGACGATCTGATGCCGCTGGTGCTGGCGCTCGTCGCCGGCATCCTCGCCGGACAGCTCGTCATCGCCCTGCTGCTCGGCGCCCTGCTCTCGCACGGTTACCGGCGGTTTCGCGACCGCCAAGCCGACGGCTACGCGCTGCATCTGATCTACTGGTTCGGCCTCATGCCGCTCGGGGCACGCTCCACGCCCAACCCCTTCGCACGGCACTACGTGCCATGACCCTCGGCGACTTTCTCTCCACCTGGCGCGGCACGACACTCGAGAACCGCGTCTGGCGCATCACGGTGCTGGTCCTGGTCGCCTCCAACCTGATCCTGGTCGGACTGGTCGGCCAAGTCGAGCGCACCGTGGTGCTGGTCCCGCCGGTGTTGGAAGGCGAGGTCACGATCGCGCGCGAGTACGCGAGCCAGGCCGTCGAGGAGTCCTGGGGTGTCTACGTCGCCCAGCTGCTCGGCAATGTCGGCCCGACCACGGTCGACGGGCTAGTGCGCGTCCTGGATCCGCTGCTCTCCGGGGGCCTGCACCGCGAAGTCATGAAATCGATCGCCGATCAGACCGAGGCGATCAAGCGCGAGAACATCGCCATGCACTTCGCCCCGCAAACCATCGCCCACGACACCGCCACCCGCACCGTCTTCGTCACCGGACAGCACAAGACCGAAGGTCCGGCGGCCGCCCCCGTGCTGAACCGACGCACCTATGAGCTGCGGGTCGAGTTCCGCAACTACCGACCGCTGATCACCCACCTGGAGGTGTATCGCGGCGATCCGCGCAGCGCGCGCGATGCCCACCCCGAGGACACGAACACATGATCACCCGACGTCTTTCCATCCTGGTCGCCGTCCTGGCCGCGTCGAGCGCACAAGCCGATCCGACCTTCGAGATTCCCCCGGTCCCCTGCACGCTGCTCGACGCAGGGTGCACGCCGAGTGCCGTCTCCTCGGTCCTGCGGCCGTCGCGCTCCGAGGCGTCGCCCGAGGGCCTGATCCGCACCGTCATGGGCGGCGGAGCCACGCCGGCGCCGCGCACCGGCGGGAACTTGCCGGTGACCCTGGAGCTGGGTCCGCGCAACCTCACCGTCACGCCGGGCACCACGGTGCTGGTCGAGATCGCCATCGGGCACCTCAACCGCATCGTCACGCCCTTTGCCGACCCGGTCGTGAGTACCGTCTCCAACGCCTCGACACAAGTCGACGGCAGCGTGATCGAGATCCCCATCGACGGCTACGCCGTGGGCGAGGACGGCAAGGTCGGGGTGCGCGGGCGGGTGGTCTCCAAACAAGGTGTCCTGCTCGCCAAGGCACTGCAGGCGGGGTTTCTGCAGTCCTTCTCGCAGATCTTCAACCGGATGCCGACGATCCCGGTCAACACCGGCACCGGCACGGACCTGCAGTTCCAGTCCATGCTCACGCCCCAAGCCCTGAGTGCCGCCTCGGCACAAGGCGTCGGCGGGGCAATGGATCGTCTGGCGAACTACTATCTGGACATGGCCGAGCAGCTGCTGCCGGTGATCGAGGTCGATGCCGGACGCGGGGCGGAATTCATCCTCAACCGCGGGGTGTCGATGAAGCTCGCCGACGTGGTGGAGTAACATTACGGTGATCGACGTCGGTCGAATCGATCGCGCTCCGCAACCCGCCCGCCGAGGGTCCATCTCCGCATGTCCCGCCTCGTCATGCACGTCGATCTCGACGCCTTCTATGCCGCCGTCGAGCAACGCGACCGCCCGGATTGGCGCGGACGTCCCCTCGTCGTCGGCGCCGAGCCGGGTCGGCGCGGCGTGGTCGCCACCTGCTCCTACGAGGCGCGGCGCTTCGGCGTGCACTCGGCCATGCCGATCGCCGAGGCGGTGCACCGTCTGCCGGCGGAGACGGTCTACGTGCGACCGGATATGGCGCGCTATGCCGAGGTGTCGCGGGAAATCATGCGGGTGCTTGGCACCCTCTCCCCGCTGGTCGAGCCCGTCTCGATCGACGAGGCGTACCTGGATGTTTCCGGGTTGGAGCGGCTGGTCGGTCCGCCCGAGGTCGTCGCCCGGCGCACCAAGGCGGCCATCTATGAGGCGGTCGGGCTGACCGCCTCGGTGGGGATCGGTCCGAACCGCCTGATCGCCAAGCTCGCCTCGGACGTCCGCAAACCGGATGGACTCCTGGTGGTGCGCCCCGAGGAGGTCCGCGCCTTTCTGGATCCGCTGCCGCTCGCCGCCCTGCGAGGCGTCGGCGCCGTGACGGCCCGACGACTCGAACGGGCCGGCTTGCGGACGGTCGGCGACGTGCGTGCCCGGGCGCTCCCGGATCTGCGCCGACGCTTGGGCGCACGCACCGGCACCCAGGTGCATCTGCAGTCGAACGGCATCGCCGACGACCGGGTCCATCCGGCCACCGAACGGCAATCGATCTCCAAGGAGACGACCTTCGCCGAGGATGTCGTGGACAGCGACGTGCTGTACGACACCCTGCGTTGGGCCGCGCAGGAGGTTGGCTACCTGGCCCGACACGCCGCGCGCAAGGGCACGCTGGTCACCTTGAAGATCCGCCTGCACCCCTTCGAGACCCATACCCGCTCCCGGACCCTGGCGGCACCGAGCGCGGACGATCGGATCCTCTTCGACACGGCCCGGGACCTGTACCGGGCCGACACGCATTCAGGTCGCGCGGTGCGGCTGATCGGTTTGGGTCTCTCCGGCTGGGCGCAGGCGCCCGTGCAGCCGGATCTGTTCGCGGACCTGGATACCCGAGAGCAGGATCATTCGGATGATCGCCTCGACGCGACGCTCGATGCGATCCGACGTCGCTTCGGCAGGCACTGCATTCAGCGTGGACTCTCTCGGCGGCCGTAGTGATGCATCGACCCTGTTGTTGACACGTGCCTTCTCCCGGGTGTTTCGACACGGATGTCGACTGCTCGTGAGGGCGCTTCCGGCAAACGCTCTCGCCACCGGCACACAAGCACAGGAAATCAGACCGCTTGGACACGGGAGGGAGAAGCCGGTATGAGACCGCGACCGAAACGGCGGTCGAGCGCAAAGGCCATTGGCTCACCGGCTGTCTGCGGGACTTTCGCGAGGATCGTCTTGGCGTCCTTCGACTGGACCCTCGAATGGCTTGCGGCGTGTCGGATGCGCGCAGCAGGTTGCATCCACTTCACCGACTCCGGGATTGCGCCCCTTCGTCAGGTCGGCAACACCGATAGCGCACACGCCTACCGGGGCTGTTCTGCTCTCCTCGCCTAGCAGTAAGCATCCACGGCAGCCCGCGAGCACGCCCGGGGAGGCGGCGTCATAGCTCGACGGCGTTTCCGAATCGCAACGAGGCAATTGAAACGAATGCTCCCGGGCCTTCGAACCATTGGATCGACCGAGGCAAGTGTCGACGAATCCTGTCGGCGAACTGCGGCGCCGATTGGCTTCGGGCGTCCAACTGCGAGAGGCGCACAACTCAACCGTTGCGGACACCCCGAGCGTCCCAAGGCGGTAGTGACGTTGGAAGGTCATCTTCGCGAAACCTGAACTCTGGAACGAGTCGCGGCCCCGTATCCTGTCGTGCAGGGTGCGCAACGCATGACGTGCTCGGAATCTTACACGGAAGGCCACGCGGTCAGACTGATGCGTTAAGGGAAAGGTCGTCTCGTTGCTGCCCCAAACATCGGGATCGATGCCGATTCGCCGCGACGTGGGGGGGACGCTAGATCCGCTACGGCGGCATCGCCGAGTGCCGGGGGCAAGCATGACCGTCAGGCAGACATCAGGCGAGGATCAGCCGAGTTCGGCATCCGCGATGCCCCATGCACCACTCAACAGATAGAAAGTTTGGTTGGGGGCAATTTTGGGGGCGAAATGTTTACTTCAGAGCTTAATGATTTCTAAACGATTTTTTTATTATATTTTTTAATGTTAGTGGCGGAGAGGGAGTCCGCTATAACGACAATCAAAGATATCCTCATGAGTCCAGAAGTAAAAATAAAAACAATAGTTTGACGAGTTTCACGTGCAGCAAGATCCGAAAGCGTCTACCATAGGCACAGACCATTTTGTGGGTACGTTTGTGGGTATGACTTGGGGGATCGGCTCATGGCACGCAACATCCATCGTCTGACCGATCGACAGGTGAAGAACGCCACTCAGCCGATCGGCGACGGCGGCAATCTGTGGCTCTACCCCGAAGGCCATGCCCGCCTGTGGGTCTTTCGCTACAGCAACGCCGGCAAGCAGCGCGAGATGGGGCTGGGCGGATATCCCGCCGTCACGCTGGCGGAAGCACGCCAAAGGGCCGCAGAAGCGCGAGAGCTTCGCCGACAGGGTATCGACCCGATCGAGCACCGCGCGCAAGCGCTCGCCCCCGAAACCGCACCCGAGGTTGTTCCGACGTTCACCCAAGCCGCCGCGGCCTTCATCCGGCTGAACCGGCATGGCTGGAACAATCGCAAACACGCACGACAGTGGACGGCCACGCTTAAGACCTACGCCCGCCCGATCCTCGGCAACAGGCCCGTGGACAAGGTGACGACCGAGCACATTCTGACGGTGCTCAAGCCCATCTGGACCACGAAGACCGAGACCGCCAAACGCGTCCAGGGGCGCATCGAGAACATCCTCGACTTTGCCGCTGCCCGGCAGTGGCGCGATCCGGCGAATCCGGCGCGCTGGCGCGGCCATCTCGACAAATTGCTGCCGAAACCGACCAGGGTCAAAACGGTCCGGCAGCAGCCCGCTTTACCCTATCAGGATGTGGGCGCGTTCCTGGTGGAATTGCGCAGATTGACCAGCGTCTCGGCACGCGCGCTCGAGATCCTGATCTTGACCGCATGCCGCACCGGCGAAGTCTTGGGTGCACAATGGACCGAGATCGACCTCGCGGCCCGCGTGTGGACGATACCGGCAGCGCGCATGAAGGGAAATCGCGAGCATCGCGTCCCGTTGAGCGACGCCGCGATGGCCGTCATCGAGACCCTTCCGCGCATCGTCAATCACCCCTACGTGTTTCCTGGCGCCAAGCATGGTCGACCGCTCTCCAATATGGCCCTGCTGCAGGTCATGCGCGGCCTGGGGTACGGCGTCGGCGGCACGCGGGGCGACGCGGTTCCGCACGGATTCCGTTCGTCGTTCCGAGACTGGGCCGGTGAAGTCAGCAGCTTCCCGAACCACGTCTGCGAGATGGCCCTGGCCCATGTCATCGGCAACAAGGCCGAAAAAGCCTATCGACGCGGCGATCTGTTCGACAAGCGCCGCGCCATGATGCAGCAATGGGCGGACTGGTGTGCCGGGAGCGACGTCACCGATGCCGAGCTGGCGACATGAGCAAATGCCCGGCAAGCGTGCCGAATACGCCATGCCATGGATAACGATCGGCTGTCTGCCGTCGACGGTATGTGATCATGGTTGCCCGAATCTACGCCGGGTGTCGACCGAGAATACCGTGATTACCGTCTAACCCGTCTTCGACTATTCGACCCTGGATTTCGCGATTTTCGGGCCAAATCGACCCGAGCGTTAGTGTAAGTCTCTGATCGTATTAGAGCGATTCATGCCGAATCCCCTGTAGTGCCGACCTTGGTCCTTGAGCCAGAGGGCCGGGCCGAGGACACTATCGGCATGTTCCTACGCTCTAAACTTCGCAAGAAAGACGGCAAAGAGCACCGCTATTGGAGTGTGGTGGAGAACCGTCGTGTCGCGGATGGGCGGGTGGTGCAGCGCCATGTGTTGTATCTCGGGGAGATCAACGACGTGCAGCGCGCGGCCTGGTGCCGCTCCATTGCCGTGTTCGACGAGGACACGGGCACTGCGACGCAGTTGGCGCTGTTTCCGGAGGACCGCCCGGCGCCGGAACTGGCCTGCGCAGTGGTCCAGGTGAAGTTGAGCGGATTGCAGCTGCGTCGTCCCCGACAATGGGGCGCGTGTTGGTTGGCTGGCGAGTTGTGGGACCAACTGCAACTGGACACCTTCTGGCAGCCGCGACTGCCACCGAGCCGCAAAGGGACGCGCTGGCTGAATGTGCTCAAAACGCTGGTCGCCTATCGCCTGATCGACCCCGGCAGTGAATGGCGCCTGCACCGTCACTGGTTCGATCACAGTGCCATGGGTGACCTGCTCGGCGAGGATTTCTCTATTGCTCAGAGTCACACCCTCTATCGCTGCCTTGATCATCTGGTGGAGCACAAGCAGGCCTTGTTCACCTTCCTTCAGGAGCGCTGGCGGCTCTTGTTCGATGCCCGCTTTGACCTGCTCCTCTACGATTTGACCAGTACCTATTTCGAATGCGACCCGCCGGAGCATGGCAAGCGCAAATTCGGCTACAGCCGTGATAAGCGCTCTGATTGCGTGCAGGTGATCATCGCCTTGATCGTCACCCCGGAGGGTTTTCCGCTGGCCTACGAGGTGCTCGCCGGCAATACCCTGGATAAACAAACCCTCACCGACGCCCTCGCCAAGATCGAGGCCCAATACGGCAAGGCCGAGCGCATCTGGGTGATGGACCGCGGTATTCCGACCGAGGAGATCCTGGCCCTGATGCGTGCATCGGATCCCCCGGTGCACTATCTGGTAGGCACTCCCAAAGGGCGCTTGACCAAGCTGGAAAAGTCTTTTCTGACCAAGCCCCGGGCCGCGGTGCGTGACCAGGTCACGGTCAAGCTCCTGGACCAGGACGGCGAGTTGTAAGTCCTGGCTCGGAGCGCTGGGCGCCAAGACAAGGAACGGGCCATGCGCCGGCGGCGTCTAAAGCGCTTATGCAAACGCCTGAAGGAATTGCAACGGCAAACGCTCAGCCGTGACGAGCTCTTATTGAAACTCGGCGCGGCCAAGAAAGACGCCGGGCGCGCCTATGGATTGATGCGCATCCAGGTGCCCGCACCCGATGAATCCGTCACTGCCGACACCTTCACCTTTTCGCTCAATCGCAAGAAGCTACGTCAGGTCCGCCGCCGTGAGGGGCGCTACTTATTACGTTCCAATCTCACCAGCAACGATCCCGTTCAACTCTGGACCTGGTACATCCAACTGACCGAAGTCGAACAGGCGTTCAAAGAACTCAAGGGTGACCTGAGTGTTCGGCCGATCTATCATCAATTGGATCGGCGCATCGAAGCGCACATTTTTGTCACCTTCCTCGCCTATTGTCTCCAAGTCACCCTGAAGGCCCGTCTGCGCCCCCTCGCTCCAGGTCTGACCCCAAGGTCTGCCTTGGAGAAATTCGCCGCCATCCAGATGGTCGATGTGCATCTGCCGACAACCGATGGACGTACGCTGATTTTGAGCCGCTACACCGAGCCGGAACCCGACCAGCAACTGCTGCTCGACCGGCTGAATCTGCAACTGCCCGCGCAGCCGCCACCGAGGATCACCGCCGCGCTCCAAGCCCTCATACACTAATCGCCTGTAGTGCCGACCTTCGCCCCTGCGGCTTATGCTGAACAATGGGTTACGCGCAAAAAGGGCGCGAATAGTCGAAGACGGGCTAACGCAGCGTAAACCCGAACATCTCTCCACCCGCGCGCTGCCGATGACTCACCTCCTTCGCGATTCCGATCGCGAGCACGCCGAGCACCGGAGGCGCCTCTTCGGCGAAGTTCTTCAGGAAGTCCACGACTGCCCCGGCGTCCCGAACCTCTGCCGGTTCGCCTTCCAGTGCTGCGGCAAGAACATCGCGGTTCAGCTCGATGAGCTCGCCGGCGACGATCATTAGACGTGGATTGTCCAGCAGGACGTTCAGGGCTTCTTCGGAATGGCTGTAAGCCAGCTCGGTATAGTGCCGCCCGCGCTCGGAACGCATCAGAACTTGATCGCGGTAGCTGCGCAAAAGTCCGAGTGTCGAGCTGTCGTCGAGCATCACACGATAGGCGGCGTCCCAAGGATCAGGAATCCCGGAGGGGATCGCGCTGTTCGGATTCCAAAAGTCGGCACCGCCTTCACCGTCGTTGTTCCGGCCGACCTTGACCAGGCTACCGTCGCGCCGCAGCCCGACGGTGTAGGCTCCACCCGCCACGATCTGCACCAGGTCGCGCCACTCGGCGACCTCGCACTGCCGGTAACGGTTGTCGCCCACCGCAATCGCGGTGCCGTCGCCCTTGAGCCCCACCGTGTGCTGTCCCCCGGCCGCAATCTGGGTCACGCCGTTCCAATCGGCGACATCGGTCTGACCGTAGTTGTTCAGACCCACGGCAACCACGGTCCCATCGGCCTTGAGGCCGACCGTGTGAAACCAGCCCGTCGAGACCCGGGTCAAGGCGCTCCACATCCACTGGGCGACGTCGGTCTGGCCATATCGGTTGGCCCCGATGGCGACTGCAGTTCCATCCGACTTGAGTCCGACCGTGTATCCAACACCTGCGGCGACCTGGATCAGGTCGTTCCAGCCATTCACATGTATTTGACCATACCAATCGTCTCCGCTCGCCACGGCGGTACCGTCGGCTTTGAGACCGACGCTGTGCCGAGCGCCGTCCGCGACTTGAATCACGTCGGCCCATTCGGCGAGATCAGTGCCGTCATCGTCATTGCGGTCCATCACGGCTGCGGTGCCGCCGGCGTGCAATCCCGGGGTTCCGCTGCCGCCGTCGGTCCCGTTCGACTCGGCTGCAACAGCCATGATCGGCAGAGAGACGACCAGCACACAGTATCGAGAATGCCGCAACAACCACTCGGAAACACGCATGATCTCAGCTCCGGGTTTTACCGAACCGACCCGCGTTTCAGGCCGGCAGCCCCCCGACGCGCACCTGTTCGTCAAGACCGTCAACCTCGCGAGCGATCCTGTACCTGAGCTTCCGCCGATAGGCGGCATCCTCAAGACGGTGCCGAGTCTTGACTTTTCGCGCAACACGCAGCGCCTGCTCCATCAGCCTCAATGCCAGATCGAGATCTCCGACGTGCTCGCGGATCCTGGCAAGGAGGACGAGCGTTTTACGCTGTCGCCAGTCCGCAGCCCTCGCGTAATAGCGATCGACCTCCTCGATCTCTGGCTCCAGCGACGTCGCATCGGGGAACCCGTAGAGATCGAGGCGTGCGCTCAGTAGGTTGGCTCGCGCATTGTTGGCACGGCCCGGCGCCTCGATCGCCGTGAAGCCGGCGACGGCCTCCTCGCAGCAGCGCTCGGCTTCGGACCAGAGGCCCCGCTGGGCGAGTGCGTAGCCGAGGTTATTGGCGTATTGGGCGATCTCGATGCGGTTGGAGCGCACCCGGGCCAATGTCAGCAGGGTCATGGACACCTCCGAGGAACCGTCGAATCGTCCACAGGCTTCAAGCGCACGCGCGAGGACCAGCCCGACCTCCCCGGCCAACCCGTTTTGCCCGGCGCGCAAGGCACGCTCGAAGACCTCCCGGAGGATCGACTCGTACGGATAAGACCCGGCCGGGATTATCGGCCAACCGCATTCGGGGATCAGTCCCGAGATTCGCGACAGGGTCGTGAGAGTCTCCCGCTCGGTCAAGGCACCGCCGCTCGCAAGGAGGTCGTCGGTTCGGCGCAAGGCATCCTGGACCCGGCCTTCCGCCCAAGCCCGCGCGATCGCGTCACGCTCATCGGCCCGGACGGCAAAGAGGTCCGCCGAGGAGGCGCTGCCGGGCCCCCCGTGCAGGACGGCATCCAGAGGCGCGTCATCGAAGAACAGGATCTCGCGATGGCCCGGATTCGGTTCGGTATCGTTCGGGTGCATGGATCGGCGCTCCGACAGGTGGAATTCGGCGGGGCATGCTTACCAGAGGTAATGCCGCCACGCCGTCGGGATCAGCTCGCGGTAAGCGTCTTCCGGCTCGCCCAGGACGTCGCCCGGGTGTCCGTCGTAGACGATTCGGCAGTCCTCACCCTGAACGCGCCCCGGGACCATCTCGATCCGGCGCACGCGCGCGACATGGGCCTTGGAGAAGGCTGTGATGGGAACGCGAACAATGGTTTGGCCCCGGCGAGCGGCGTGGTCGCGGATTGCCGACGCCGGGCTGAAATCAATCGGGGCCACCAGCGTCAGGGTACGGCCGCCGAATGCGAGCCCGACCCGAAGCAAGCGATCCTGCCAGGACAGATCCGCGAGGCAGGGTCCGCCATCGCGCGCAAGCGCATGTCGAAGCTCCATCGGAAGCTCGTTGCTGAACGCATCGCTGTAAATGGGGGTGAGCCTGGACCGGGTTCGGAGGATCCAGTCGGCGGCCTGGCGAAGACTGGGACACTGCGGACGAAACAACAGCCAGCCGCGTGTCAGGTAGGTCCAGATGCCGCTCCTCTCGGCATTGCCGCTGAGGTCGGTCCCCCGATCATCGGTGAACAAGACGAGATCGGCCATGTTTTCTCCCGCACCATCCCGTCGTTCTTCCAGCGCTGCACGGTCCCGACCTGCATGGAGCAGCCAGGTCAGAGGTGTACGCAGAACGGTCATTTCCCCATGGCGCGGCCCCCCAGTGTCGAAGATCCAAACAACCGGAAAGGCATCGGTCATGGAGGTCGGCGTACGCGTCGGCGCGAGGCGGGAGTCGCGAACCATCAGCCGATCCTGCCCACGGGCGAATTCGCGCAGTGTCCGACGCACATCGATCCCATCGAGCAGCTGTCCCGTGAAGGACTCCGTCACCCTCACGCGTTGCGTTTTTCGGACGTGACCGCTGGCCTGCGCGCTCAAGGCCGTCGCCAAACGCTCCCAGGGCCGCCAAGAGAGCATCGACGACCACGCAGACCCGTCCGAGCCTCGATGAGATTCCCAGTGCGATTCGGCGATACGCACGAGGCCCGGATTCGGCACCAAGATCCCGCCCCCCTGGACCAACCCGGCTCGAAAGGGACGCCCTCGCCCGCTCAAGGTCACATCCCCCTCCTTGCCCTCGCGGTTGTCAAGCAGTTGCTCGGTGTCCGGGAATTGGGCGGGCTTGGCCCAGGGGAACCGCGTCAAGGCGCGCCCCAAGGCGTCCGAGAGCGGTTTCGGGAGCGCCGCTTCGGCGCATCGCATCACCAAGCCCAGGTTCGGGAACCGGCGCAAGGTCAGCTGCATTTCGGCCGAAAGGATGTGCGTGAAACGGCCCAAGGCGCGCCAATCCTGTCCGCCTTGCTCTTGGGACGCCCCAGGGGTACGGGTATAAACGTGCTCCAATGCCTTGCCGAGCAGTGCCTCGTGACACGACGGCGGATCCTGCTTGGCCGGCCCGCCGCGCAGAGGATGCGGACGATTGCGCTCCCAAAGCCAAGTAATCGTCGGCCATTCCATAGACTGAACGGCGATGCCGGGATGCACGAGCGTTCTTCGCCAGGTGCCGACCTCGGCGTCATCGGCTTCAAGACCGACCGTTGCAGGTGCCAGCGAAGGATCCTGCAGCAGCCCGGCCAATCGGACCCAGTGGCCCAGACCACAGGTGAACAACACCCGGCGGTGTCGGGCCAGGACAGCAAGCAGCCGCGCGGCCATGACGGTCTCGCGACGCCCGTCGATCAGGGGGTCGGTATCGCTCAGGGCCCGCCGCCCGTTGCGCTCGGCATAGTCTCGAATGGCGCCTCGGGCCAACCAAGGATCTTCCATCAGCACCGGGCTGGGGTTGCTCCGAGCCGAGATCTCAAGATCGACGCCGTAGACCGGCACGTTCAGCTCGCAGGCGCACCGCAGGGCCTCGACGATCGAGTCGGTCGGCGACAGCTGCATCACGGCCAATCCGGTGAAGCTCAGCTCCTCCTGCAGCAGCGCGGGCGGCAGCCGGTGCAGCTCGCGACCGGTCTCGCGCTGCAAGGTCAGTGCACGCTCGCGCATCGCCGGGTGCAGCAGCTGATTATCGCGATGCAGACCGAGCATGCAGGGCAGCCGACGCCGATGCTCGGGTCCGACCCCAAGCTCCTGAAGCCAGGCGCGCGCTGCCGCCGTGGCGGCGGGGCCCAGCTCCACCGCAATCGCATCCGGGCGCGAGCTCAGATCCCGGCACACGGCGTTGACCGCCTCGGCGAAGGGCAGTCGAAAATGCACGGCAGGCACCGCAAGCAGGGTCGCGCCGCGGATCTCGAGCCGGATCGCGTTGTCGTTCATGTGGTGGCCCTCGTGTTGACGCAGATCCTCAAGAACGCCTCTTCGAGATGCCGCGGCTGCACCATCAACATCACCCGGTCGGTCGCTTCATCCGTCAGCCCCGCGTCGACATCCGCGAGCCCCATCGCGAGGCCGAAGACATGGAGTGTCTCGCGCGGCGACGGCAGGGTTCCGTCGCGATGGGCGTCCCAGAGACGCCAGAACTGGGACATGAGCTCGTCTTTCGCGCCGATGCGCTCGAACCGGCTGCGAACGATCCGGCCGATCTCGCGCCGTCCGGGCAGGCCGATCTGAATGACCGGCTGCAGACGCGAGCGAATGAAGTCGGGCAGCCCCTCCGCATCCAAGTCCACCGAGTTGGTCGCGGCGATGAATCGAAACCCCGGATGCGCGAGAATCCCGTCGCCCAACAGGTTGGAGAAAAGGGTACGGCGCTCGTCGGTGACCGAGGCGAGCGGCGCCAGGGCGCGTGGACGCATCTTGCCGATCTCGTCGAACAAGACGATCCCGCCCTCATGCATCGCGGTCGCCGGCGACGCCAGGATATAGTCGAACTTGCGTGTCGGATCGTCGCTGCTGCGCACCGCACAGGAGATATCATCGGCCGTGACGTCCTCATGGCCTTGCAGGATCCAGAGCCGCTTGCCGGTGATGCGGGCCAGCTCGTAGACGATATGGTTCTTGCCCACACCCGGCGGACCGACCAGCAGCGGCGCCATCGGCGGCATCCCCGGCTGCTGTTGCCAGGCCGCCAGGACGGTGCGCAGCACGTCTTCGTGGCCGATCAGATCTCCCGCGTGCCGGGCGCCCGCATCATAGGAAGGGCTCAAAAAAACGTGCTTTCCCCCGAGCTCTATGCTGGAAAGCGAGGTCATGCGGCTCGTCATCATTCGGCGTGCTCCCGAGGCGTGGCTTCGGATGGACATCCTCCGTGCCACTCGACAGCCTGCCGAGCAGCGCATTCCGGACCGCCATCCCCCACATTGTGCGTGGCAGGAGATGCCGAGGCCGGTGTCGAGGGCCCTTATGCCCCGGAGTAGTGGGCTGGATTAGAGCGATGGACGCGACCGCGCGAGGCAGCGGCCGGTCGCGCCGAAGTCGGATCTGGATCGGCGCCGACAGTCGGGGTGACCCGGGGACATGCGGAGGGTGAAGCAAATGCAGGAAATCTATGTCTCCACCGACATCGAAGCCGATGGACCCATCCCCGGACCCCATTCGATGTTGAGCCTCGGGTCCGCGGCCTTCACGCCGGACGGCACCCTGATCGAGACCTTTGCGGCCAACTTGACCCTGCTGGACGGCGCATCCGGGCATCCGAAGACCATGGCCTGGTGGCGACGCAATCCCGCGGCTTGGGAGCAGTCAAGACTCGATCCGGCGGCGCCGTCCGAGGTCATGCCGCGCTACGTGGCCTGGCTCAAGGCCTTGCCCGGCAAGCCGGTCTTCGTGGGCTACCCGGCCGCCTACGATTTTCTGTTCGTCTACTGGTACCTAATGCGATTCGCGGGCGAGAGTCCCTTCAGCCACTCCGCGCTCGACATCAAGACCTTCGCCATGACGATGCTCGATCTGCCTTATAAAGCGTCTTGGCATATCCAAGGATGATCCGCAAGTCCGTAGACAACCTACGAACCGCAATCTCATCGAGATCGCTTGGAGCGATGAGGACGAAGCTCGGGGTCGAACCGCGGCCGAGGCGGCCGCGGCGATCGAAAACGCCCAAGCCGCTTGGATCGGTGCGTGTGAAGCAAGTGGTGCGTGCGTGCCACACCCGAAGACCCCGACGCGACGCGCGGCCTGATTCCGGCGGATGGATGGAGCCGGCCGTCTACGATTTGGGGCTAAGTCTATCGTGGCCGCCTCGCGGTCGATCCCTGCGTTCGTGGTTGGGTCGTCTCCCTCCGAGACCGGATCACTTCGAATCGAGCTCCTCGGGGCGGATGCTCGGGTGACTCTGCGCGGCTGACGGCGTAGACCAGCCATGCGCTTGCCACGTCCTGCAGACACCGGCTAGACCCGGACCAGAACCATGCGGCGCACGTGCGTTGCGAATCGCGTCTTCTTACAGCATCTCCGGGGGGGCGATCCGAATGACCTTGGACGAGGCTCGCGAACGGCGTCTACAGGACCCGCCTGAGGGTGACGACTCTCATGAGCGTAAGCTCATCGACGTGCTCATGGCGACACCGGACCCGGCAGGGGTGCTGACCCTGGCCGAGGCCTTGGCGCAAAAGCACCCGAGCTCGGCGGAGATCATCCAGGCGCTTGCCGGGCTGTCTCCGGAAACGGACGCCGACAAGATCGAGGCACTCTGGGGCGCCCTGGCAGACCGTCCCGACGTCGCCCTGGCGGGCGTCCTCGCCAAGCTCGGATGGCCCGCACGACGCCCGCCCCCGCTCGAAACTGTCCGTCGCGTTCTCGTGTTGACGAACCTGAGATACAGGGTGAACCTGGTGCGTGCAGGGGCTGCCTTCGCCGGCGCCATCCCGCCTGACGATCTGGCGGCCAACGATCGCCTCTATCTCGCCTGGACGCGGTGCCAGTGGTCCGAGCTCATCCCGCGGCTGAGCGAGCCGGATCGCCGGCCGGGTCCCGCCGGTGCGATTTCCCTCGCACGCGCACTCAGAAGACCCGGTCATCCAGCCGGCAAGTTGCTGCTGCAACTGTCCCCGACCCGAGACGGCGCGCAGATCGAGGCCCTGTGGCGGGAGCTCGCGGACGGGCATCGGCCTCAGTTGGCGAGTGTTCTCGCCGATCTTGGTTGGCCGGCGCCACGCCCGGTCCCGACCGCCCTCGCCCACGCGATCCTGGACCTGGCGGTCATGTACGCCGCGACGGACGTGATGCGAGCGGTGGTCGTCTTGGCCAGGGCGATCCGCCCGGACGATGCACTGCTGAACGATGCGATCTTCGCCGCTTGGGCGCGATGTGAGTCGCGGGCGCTCGAGCGACTGATCGCCACGCAGGGGCGGCATGCGGCCACACCGGCGCTGGAGGCACTCTACACCCTCATCACGGGTGATCTCACGCGCCTCGCATTGTTGCAAGACGAGGACGGGACGCTGTTGGCCCAGGTGTTCGCAGTGGCTCCGGAACCCTTACTGAGTCGCATGTCACGGATACCAACGCCCTGCTGCGCATCCTCGATGCGTTTCGAGCCGTCGTTGCCGATGCCGTCGTTGCCGATGCCGTCGCGGCAACGGCAGCCGGGCCCGCGAGTCCGATCCACGCACCGCAAGGCCGCAGGCGCGTCCTGCCGCGGCCGGCCGGAGTCGCCTCCCGAGGCGGTGACCGCTGTCTCCTCAGAGATAGCAAGCGCCGCGGATCCGTCATCAGACCACCCCTCGCGGTCAACGTGCGGGATGGCTCGGTCATGGTGCTCGTGCCGGCGGGGGAGCTCAGGATGCAGATCCAACCATGCGGACCCCGTCGGGTGCTGCTGTCCGCGTATTGGATCGGCGTGTACGCAGTGACCAACGCGCAGTATCTGCGTTTCGTCGAGGCGACCGGACACCCCCCACCGGACCACTCCGAGCTTCGCGCCGCCCCGGCGGTGTGGCAGGGCCGCCGCTTCCCGGCAGACAAGGCCGACCATCCGGTAGTCTGCGTCTCCTGGCATGATGCACTCGCCTATGCACACTGGGCCGGGTGTCAGCTCCCGACCGAGGCGCAATGGGAGAAGGCGGCCTGCGGACCCCGGGGGCTGAGCTTTCCGTGGGGCAACGCCTGCGACGCGACACGCGTGCGCTACCACGGCAGCCGAGGCAGCCACACCACCTGTCCGGTCTCTGGGTATCCGCTCGGCGTCTCCGGGTACTGGACCTACAACCAGAGCGGCAACGTCGAGGAATGGTGCGCGGATTGGTACGCCCTCGATCCAGACGCGCCGGAAATCCCGGACGATGAGAACGCCCGGGACCAGGATGTGGATGCGGACAATGCGGACCATCCGGCGGATGAGATCGATGAATGGTGGGAGGACCAGTCGGAATCCACCGATCCGCCCCGGCCCCTCGACCCCCAAGGACCAAACCAAGGAGCCACCCGGGTCGCTCGGGGCGGAAGCTGGAACAACCTGTCCCCGGAGTATCCCCGGTGCAGCAACCGCTGCGATTACCATCCCACGGTCTGTCGCGGGTATTTGGGGTTTCGACTCGTCAAGCCGGCCGCGCCGTCCGGGCGCTCATGACTGCAAACAGGCGTTTCGGGGTCTGGAACTCACCGCCAGGCTTTCCAGCCGGGCCGATCTGTACAACCTGGTCAAGGCCGAACATCTGGCGATGCGTCTGGCGGATCGGGCAGGCGCGGACGTTGGCGCGGTTGCCCTGACCCAGGCCCTGCACCGCACCATACTACTGGTCGAGAGTATCGAACGCGTCCGCGATCGCACGGGATGGCAGCGCCGGATCATGTTCTTCACCCCTATTCTCATCGGCCTGCGCAAGATGGAAGCGCCCTTGGCCAGCTACGAGGATCTGGCGCACGGCGTACGCCGAGAATTCGCCGATTCGCGTCAGGCACTCGTGGAGCTGAATGGAGCATTGTGATGAATGTCGTTTCAGACAATACCGACGAGCGTGCCCGCAATCACGCAGCCTTCTGCAATGGCCAAAGCGATCGGCTGACCCCGGCCTACGACATCTGCCCACAGCACCGCACCGGCGGCGAGGCCAGTCGGGCGATGCTGGCCAAAGGTCAGCAGTGCGACCCCCGACTGACCGCGTGTTTGGAAGCGACCGCAGCATTCTCGTATGATGATCAGTCCCTATTTAATACTTCTTTTCTCCGGCTGTGCCCGTGCCTTTGCCCCCTACCAACTCCCAAGAGGCGTTTTCTGAGAATGATTCCCTACTCAAAGCATAAAGCGCCCTGGCTCCGCCCACGCCTCGCAATAAGGACGAAAGTGCGATTAAGTGAACAACCGCCCAACCATAGAAAACTGGCTCAACTGCGACGTGTGAACTAACGAACGAAACGGCTACTATGGACAAGACTAAGGCGGTATCAACGGCCCATGCCAGGGATGCGAAGATCAATATCATAAGCCCAACCAGTGGCGGAGCTCTTCCTGCGGCCAAGGCTACCAACAGCACCACAGCCCCTGTTGCTATAATGTACACAACGTCTTCCTGCGCGAGGTCCAGTAGGGCAATAATCTGAGCCGCTTCCAAGAGTCCGATAATTAAAGTCGAAATACCGATGAACCATAGCCAACCAACCGCGCTCGCAAAACGCTGACTAGCATCGAACACAGTAGGCCAGACGAACGAATGAATCAGCCAATAGAGTGTCAGAATCCCAACAACCCAATAGGGGCCGAGCCTATACAGGTCGGGGATGCTTGGAGCTAAATAAACACCCCGTGGGGCATTACTGAAAAAGAGTATCCCAATCAACGCAATTGGCCACACAGGTAGCCATGGCAACGGGTTTGCCCCAAGAAACCTGAGCTGGACTTTCGCTGCCTTTCCGAGATCGGAATCCGGCTTCTCATCCACCTGTTCCCGAAAAAGCCTCCGTGCTTCATCGTAATTTCCCTCCGCATACTTTCCGCAAGCCTTCTCGAACTTGCTCACGGCCATCACCGCTTGATCGGCGGCCTTATCAAGATCCGCTACCCCGCGACGGGATCGCGAGTCCAACAACCTTGAGGCGCCAGCCAGGATAGAAAGAGATCCGGCAATTAAAAAGACCACGCCGCCAAGGAGGGCTTGCATCGACCCTTCGGCGGAAACCGTGCTCATGTAGAGAAATAAACACCCTAATGCAACCGCAATAACGCCTACGAACAACTCCCTAAATGGACTGCTCCCTTTCTTCTTATCCGACAGAGCCTGACCCGGAGTTAAATCTCGAGTGCCCCCTAAAGCACTACTCCCAACCGATAGGTCGTCTGCAACGTCCACTTCCTCGCAGCCGATCCCAAGTTCTCGGCGGGGATTCGCCTCCAAAGCGATCAGAAGTCCATCACGACGAACGATCACTGTTGCGGAGTCTTTGTTTCTTCGCTGAGCAGAATAGACGGCATTGGACAGTTGCAGGTTCGTCCTAACGGGAGCACCGTCGTAGCTAAGTATAAGGTCCCCCATCAGCAGCCCAATATCCTCACCTTGGGCGCCGCCATTAATTCTACAGACCTTCAGGCACTTAATCATAGCTCTCCCCGACACCCCCGATTAATCAAAGAGTTTCTGGACGAACCGTCCTTGCTCATGGGAATGAGCCAACGCACACCCAAGTTCACGACATCAAGGCCGAATCACCGAGCAATGTCGCAAAGCATCCCGTCCCTTTCAGCTCCGGTCGTTTGCCGCACGGGATCTCCGCAAAGCTGGCGAAGAGCCATTCGACTACCGCATTCGCGTCTAACCAGTCATCATTGCCGAAATACGTTCGAGCCAAGGAACCCTTCCCTGTTCCTGGAACGAAAAGCTAGGGGTCCTGTTCCAACCACTCCTTTAGTGTCTCGTCGGCTAACTCGCCCCGAATCGTTGCTCGATCACTCCAAATCTTTCTAGCTTTTATGTCGATACCCGCCTCACTACAAATCCGCATCGCCCTTGCAACCTCCGGCTCATTGATACTGCGGGTCGCAGAGAAACCGTCCTGACTCTGAATCAACACCGCGAGTTCTTCAAATGTGGAATTGTCGGTGACGATCCAGATCGCCGCCTGCAGTACCGGATATGACGCCCCTGAGGAGGAGAACACAGGAAACAGTTTGGGTAGTTCGGACGTTCCCGGTAGCTTCTGAACCTTGAGTCGCACGTCGCCCCCGGGAATTCCTCTTTGACGGTCTGTGCTCGCAGCCTGGATACTTATTGAAACCCAGTCCTCGCTGTTAAGACTGCGGATAACCTCCTTGGTAGTCAGCATGTTCTGTAGATCTGGAGACCCCGCGGTAAAATAGGTGCCGAGTGGGATACGTACGCTGATCGAGTAAGGCCTCCCTGACCGCAGCTCGATGCCGACTAGATCCATTGCCCGAGCGGACGCTTTGACCTCTACCTTCCCGGCGTCGATCAAGTCATGGATGTCCTGAGGAGTTCCCTCCGTGCCCGGAATATCGATCTCCAAGCGCGCTGCAGTTTCAGCATCGAGCCGCCCGCTAGAAGGCAAACCACCGGCTTCTTGAAACGCCTTCAGGGCGGCTTCTGTTTTTCCTCCCCAATATCCATCCGCTGGTCCCGGACTAAATCCGGCAATCAGCAACTTTGCTTGAAGATCCGCAATGATCGGATCGGACACTGATGCCCGAACTTCCAAGGTCGAAGTTAAGCCGACAACCGACACGACTACGCACAGAAGTATAAGCTTACTAACGTTCATGCCGTCTTCTCCCTGATGGTGCAATAGGGAACACCGCTTCGTTGCCGCGATAACCGGCTTCTCAGTCTGGCCCGGGGAATTGTCTTAGTAAGTCACACGCTTCGACAAGCCCGTTCGCTTCGCAGTAGGACAAGAGCGTTCTCCCGCGCTGATAGGCGGGCACGACCTCCCCAGGTTCTCCTGGTCCTTGGATGAGTCGCCACTGCAACGCATCATATCCGTCAGGAGCGGTTGTGGGAGCCTTAAAGCCCTGAATGACCACGAGGGCCTGATTGGCACCCTTCCGCAACTGCTTTTCCAATTTACGGAGATCAGCGCCATATGAGCCGGGTCGTTCGAGATCCGCAGCAAGCGGAATCAATTTGTCCCCGACGATTTTGACTGATAGGTTCACCTGCGGAGCCATTCGCTGCAGCGTCTTCCCAAGCTCCACGGCCGCTACCAGGTCTTTTCCTATAGCTTTATAGTAGATAACCTGCCGTTCAGCTTCCGACACCTCCTGGTCCGGTTTCTGCGGCTGATCCCTCGCTATCGACGGATGGGAAGCGCTTGCCAACTGCTCGCCATTGGCTGCGGCGCTTGCATCTTTCGATTCGAAGAAGAGGAGGCGAAGCGTTGGTGGGTCAGGGTCGCCAGTCACATCGAGGCCCGCTGTTTTCTGATATCTCGCAAATGCATCTCGGGTCTTGGAACCCAGTTCTCCGTCGACAACTAAGGAGCCGAACCCTCCTTCCACGAGTTTGGATTGGATCATGTTGATGGCGAGCGGGATCGGGTTTGAGGCGGCGGTCAAATCAGGCCCTGCAGCCAGGAGCACTCTGACGGCATCCCGGTGACCAAGATGCGCTGCGACTTCCAAGGCTGTGGCCTCGTTCCTCCCTTCTTTCGTGGAGCTCGCGGCTTTAGCGTCGATGTCGGCATTTGCGGCCACCAACGCTTTGATAATCTCTGAATGTCCTCCAGCGGCTGCATTGTGTAGCGCGGTGGCGCCGTGACTTCTCCTGGCATTGACGTTCGCCCGGGCACGCACCAATTCGGTGACGACCTCCACGTCCCCGGAATGGGCTGCCGCCATGAGGGCTGTCGTGCCGTCATCAGACGTGTCGTCGACGGCCGCCCCATTGCCGAGCAGAAGATCCACGACGCCGCGGTTCCCGGGCCGCAGTACCGCTTGGATCAGGGGCGTGAAGCCCCCTTTTGCTTTTGTGTTCACGTCGGAGCCGGCGTCGATCAGGAGTTTCACAAGGTCCGGCCGCCCGGTGCTGACGGCGGCGTACAGTGCGGTCGCGCCGTTACCGTTCATCGCTTTGACGTCGGCACCGGCATCAAGGAGCCGACTTGTGACTTCGATATTTCCAGCAGCTGCCGCGGGAATGAGGGCGACGGAGCCATCCTGCCGCTTCGCATTGACGTCGGCCCCTGCTTTGAGAAGAGCATCTAAGACATCGAGATCATTGAACTGTGATGCGATTAAAAGCGGCGTAGTACCGTCATCTCGGGCGAGATCCGGGTCGGCACCGGCATCTAATAAAGCCTCGACAATCTCGGAATGGCCGGATTGGGTCGCTTGGGTTAGGGCAGTAATGCCTTTCTTAGCTCTCGCGTCTGGCTCTGCGCCGGCGGCGATGAGTACTTTGACGACTTCCGTATGTCCGGCTTGGGAAGCCGAGATGAGTGCCGTGGAGGCGTCGCCGGCGCGAGCATTGACTGGGACTCCCGCGGCGAGCAGACGTTCAACGTCCGCCCCATCGCCGGCGAAGGCCGCTTGCACGAGGTCATAGCCTGGGTCCCCGCAAGCATTTCCAGACGCTCCGATCGTTATGGCTATGCCAATGACGGACAGCCTTTTGCAAAAGCCATTTCGACGATTACGTTTCGACGGCCGATGGATTTCGAATGCTTGATCGACAGTATTCATGTTCTGCTCGAGATCCGCTGTTTCCAAATGAATTTAAGGTTAAAGTTTCGGTACATCTCTTCCTTTTACAACCAGAGCGCAGGGGCGGCTAAGAGCCTTAGTTCTCGTCGCACTATCCACGCCGCACTCAGACCATGACACCGAGTATGAAAAATCCGCCGCCAATTATCGTCATAAGCAATGCGGCACGGTTCACGCTCTTACGCGTCATCTCTCGCTTTTCCGAATCGCTGATCTCGCTGAGATTCTTTGCGAAAAATGCCGCTGTGATCAAGATCAAAGCTACCCCCAACCCGATTGGCCACAGGATCGGCCCGAGACCAAACAACGATGCCATTCCGTACGTAAAAAGCAGCCCACCACTGTAACCCTTAGAAGATGAGGACGACGATAGCAGAACGCTTACAATCAGAGAGAAAATTACAAAGCCAAATAGGAGTGCTTGAGCTTCTTCTTGTGACATGATTGAACCTCGTTGAGCAAAACGGTCGTTGATTTGAAAGCGCGGTAGATTGCGTTGAAACGGACGAGTGGTTCCTTACGACAACAACTCGGCCAGGGCACTTGGCAGCCAGCAATCAAGATGTCCTCTTCGCAAACGGCTCCCGTTAAGAGTAAGGCTCTCTCCGGAGATTCCTTCCCGTAAGTCGCCAATGGCTTCCAAAATGACCTCTACGAATTTGGCGATGTTCGCAGGCATGGCTATTTCTATTTCTGTTCGTTGTTGTGCTGTTGTATTGGATTATTGGCTCATTAACCGTAGCCGCTGGAAGATGCTTTCCACGGCGGCGCAGTTGCCCGCTGCTTGTCGACGAAGAACCGTGGGTGTGCGCTGGATGGCGGCATCAGAGGACTGACCGGCAGGGGCTGGTTGCCGAGGGCGGGTCGGCCCAGCAAACTCCAGCACCCTTCGAGCACGTCGGTGGACTCCGGCGCCGCGATCGGCCAGGCGGAGACCAAGAACGGGAGGGCCATCTCGGCGACCGGGTTTCGCAGCAGTGCCGCTTCGGTCGCTTGGCCGATGAGGTCGTCTTGACCCGCCCGTTCGGACGGGTCCGGCGCGAGCGTGTCCACGAACCGCAAACCGATACCTCCGAACCCGCCGGGGTGCTCCGCCTGAGCGGTCGTGGGGGCCTCGGCAAACACCCCAACGCCCGGGAAGAACCAGGGTCGTGGACTGACCGCTGATCAGTGTTGGTGGCGGGCTGTTGTGTGTGTCATTGAGCATGGTTGCGGGGGACGAAGCTGCCGTGGATATGAATGGATTAACCAGATAAACCGTCTGTAAATACTTACACCATTCGACGCTGGTGTCGATCTGTGTTGGTCGAAGCGACGCCTCTGTCGCGAGCGAGAACGCGACATTCGATCCCTGCCGACGGACCTCCCTGCGGCTTGTTGCCCCGAGGCCGTCGCACACCGGGGCCAATAAGGCCGCGCCTGCCTTCTGCCGCGATGCCGGATCGATAGAAACCATCGGGAGCCGCGACCCGCACCGCGGTTCGGGACTCGAAGTCACGCAACCGATCTTGTTTCTCCTCGCGAACGCAGTGACTGTCTCGCTCCCGCGAGGATGCCCCATCCCGCTCCGGACCTCGTTACGAAAGATCCAGCCGTTCGAGCTCACCATCGAATCGATCCTCGCGTTGAACGAGCGTGCAGGTCGTCATAAGGCCAACTCGCACCCCCGGTATGGGTAACCCGTGTATCCCTGGACCCTCAAACTCGCGTAGTGGGCTGAGAGACTCCTGCCGGTCGGAGCGCGATCGATTGCCCCTGCCGCGAATGGGCACATCGAACGGGATGACGATCGTGCCGAAGAGTGACCGGAATGAACTGCCGAGACCGTGCGCACCGCTTGAGGCGCGCACACCGGCCGCCCGAACCCATCGACATCCGCCTGCCCATTGCGACGGTTACCCGACGGCTCCGACCTTGGCGCGTCTGACCGGCTCGGAGGATCTGAAGATGAGCGTGCCGGCCGCATGAAACCGTTCGATCGCGTCGGCCGGACACTGCGTAGCGGCTGGCTCGCCCGACCGCCTGTGCGCCTCTGTCCATCTCATCCCCTTGGAAATCGCCTCGCATTCACGTTCAAAGCGCCATTTTTGTTCATCTCGACCTTCCGACAGACCCTCGAAATAGCATCCATGCCGGCATGAGTAGAGACCGTCGAGCACTGTCAACGCCGCTGCAACAACCCATACACGACCAATCCGACCACCATCGAAAGCGCAGCGTGGGACATGATCCATTCGCCCCAGGCGACGGAGGCGTTTCGTGACTCGACGCCATAGCCGTTTCGCGCGACACTGGTTGCGACAAGTGCGACGGACTCGCCGAGCGGTAATTGACTCGCGTAATCGTCCATATCCGGCTTGAGATGGAGCACGAAAGCCGGTTCTCCGCGGGGCAGCGGTCGACCAAGAATGAGTGGCGAGAGTGTCACGATATCCGGAGTCGCCAAGAACTCGCCCGTCGAAAGTCGAATGACTGCTCCTGGCTCGCGCCACGGAAACAGCAGCAGGGTCGAGATGAACAGGACCGCGGCGGAGACGGAGCAGGCCAACCATACATTTCGCATTATGATCTCGACGCCTTGAAGATCCCGGTCTCGGGGGGTTCGCACCTGTCCGCGACATCACGCCTGCCTCGACTCGATGTTTGCGCTACTCGGGACCGCGGGCGCCGTTCTCACGGGAGGCAGCGGACGACCAGGGCAGGATCTGTCGTTTATCAGTAGTGGGCTGAGATCAACGCTTCGCGCGGCGCCTCGGCGAGCGAAGAGGTCGCTATCGGTGCTGGGGGTGTCCGTGATGGCGCACACCCTGTCGGTTGGGGTCGCAAATGACCCAGCCCGAGGAACCCCTGGCGGCCCGCGACGTCGACAGATGGGCGATCGGCGAACCGTCGCGCGCGTCCGCGCCGGCAGGCGTGAACCTCAGAGCGAGCTGCGCGACCGTGTGGACACGTTCCCGGAACCGGTCTGAACGGTGATGCGGCTCTGGTAGTCGGCGCCGTCCTCGAAGGTGCGCACCGGCGTCACGTTCACCGTCTCGTTGTTGCCGATGGCGAGGAAGTAGTCCCCGGCACACAGATTGCTGAAAACGACGTGCCCGCCGGAGCTTTGGCGGGTCGCCAGGACGCGCGAGGTTCCAGGGGAACCGGCACGCAGCTCGATCGACACCCCCTCGCCGAAGGTTACCAGGGTGATGTCCCAGGTCGTGTCGCAGGCCTGCGCGGCAGGCAGCAGGGTCAGACCGAGGGCCAGCAGGACGGATCTTGACATCGCATGCACTCCAGCAGGGGATCGCGTGGAATCGGGGCGCGTGACCTGATCCCTTGTTGTCAGACGCCCGGCGCCGGGAGCCGCCTCGACAGATCCTCGTAGTGGGCTGGCGCTGATGCTGCCCCGCGCGGCAAGCGCCGCGTCGGATCGGCCGCGGGTCCGGGCGCGCTGATTTCCGGCCCTGCCCGAGTCTGGCCACACCGGCGTCGCCGAACCCGCCCCGCCGCACCGGTCATGCCGGAATCACCGGCGGGCGATCGGTGAAGATCACCCGCCAGTCCAGCACCTCGTCCACCATCAGACGGGCGGCATCGTACGCCACCCGCGTCACGTCCGCGGAAAGCAGCGCGGGCTGGCCCTCCAGGGCGGCGATCTCACCGAGCAACTGCTCCAACTGTCGGGCCATCGCCTGCGAGCGCTTGGCGATACGCGAGAACTCGCCCTGATTCTTGATCCCGTGAAGAGCGGCGCCGAAGGCCGGCAGGCCGGCGCAGGCGAGGGTCAGGATGGGCCCCAGGGTATGCAGGGCGGGGATCAGGTGGGCGACGATACAGACGATGGTCGCGATCAGCAACCAGAGCGCGAACCGATGCAGCGAGTGGTCGATTTCCTCGGAATGGCGGGCGCTGTCCGCGTGGAAGGCACGCTGCCCGGCGATCACCTGCTTGAGATAGGCGAGACAGCTCCGGAGATACACCTGGTCGACCCGCGCATTCGGCAAACCGGTCGCGCGTGCGATCCCGCGCATGTGCCAGGCCATCCAGGTCCGGCTCGGGTTGCCGTAGGTCTCCCAATGCGCAGGCATGCGCGGCAGCGGCCAGTGCCCGGCGAGAGGGATGAGAAAACGCAGTTGCCGAATCATCTCGGCGAGCAAGCGGTAGTCCATCCACCGGGTATGCCAGTGCCGGTGCCGGGCACCGAAGATCAGGATCAGCACGATGCCTATCACCAGCAGCTCGGCGCCGTTTGCAAAGGTCGCAAACCCGGGGATCTCGACATAGGCGCCCACCGCGCCGGGCAGCAGGGCCAGGGTCACCGCCACAGCGGCCAGCAGATACGCCAGGACATAGGAGCTTCGATAGACATCCGCGTAGAGCCCGGAGAGCTTGCCCGCCCAGGCGTAGTGCGGTCGAAGCTGCCGGTTCACCCAGCCGGCCACATCCGGCGCATCCGGCCAGTCGCGCAGCGCCGCCTGCTCGAAATCGGGCACCCGCAGCGGCGGCACCCGCAAGCGATGCGCCCCGTGCAGCTCGCGAAAGACCCGCCAGGCGATCGCGAGATTCAGGACGGGTCGACGTTCCTTGCGATAACAGTCGAAGAGCGACTCGCGGTGGGCCGGGTGGTCCAAGTGCGTTGCCGGCCCCATGGTCGGCGGCAAATCCAGGATCTCGTCCACGAGTGCCCCCAACCCGGTCCAATCGGGTGCCTCGGCGACGCACACGCCAGCGGGACCAGCTAGGCTCGGCACGCGCCCCAACTCGGCGTGTGTGCGCACCAGCAGCCAGCCGGCGGGCGCGCGTGGGTCGAGCCACAGCACCGGGATCCGCGCCTGCACCGCATCGTGAATTAGGGCATCCAGCCCCTCCGCGCCAGGGGGCTGCCCATCGCCGCGCACCGCGATCAGGAGATCCGATTGATTGAGCACCACGCGCCCCGCCGCGAGATGGGCCCCCGCCGGATCCGCCCTGTCACCTTCCAGCTCGAACCGGGTCAACCCGCCGCAGGCCTCCGCCCGCACCAGCAGCGCACGAACGCACCCGAGTGATCCGGGCTGGTGCTCAGGCGCATCATGAGCGTCACCCTCGGACTCCGCTTGGGCGAAGGGAAAGGCGCAGCAGAGCGCATAGCCCAGATCCAGTGCCTGCTCGCCGAAGACGCGGTCCGCGCCCTGCGCGAGCCGCGTGACCGCCCGGAGTGTCGGCGCGGACTCCGCATAGAGTCCGGGATGGGCCCGCTGAAAGTCGACCACGGCCGTTCGCACCGCGGCAAGGATCTCGCCCAGGATGCCCGCAAGCCGGTCAACCCCGGTCCCGTCCGTCCACTCGATCGGCCCAGCGAGAAGCCCGACCCGGAAGGCCAGCGACGCCGAGGGCGGCGAGCGCGGACGGGTAGGTGACTCGGAGGCGATGCGCCGGGGCGCTGCGGTCATGGCGGATCTCCGCGACGGACTCGCCCCGACGACGTCGGGATCCAAGGGCCGTCGCCGAAGAGAGTATAGCCACCGCCCGGGATCCCGGTCGTACACCCTGCACTTGAGACGATGCTGCTCGGTCCTCCGATCGAGGATCAGACTTGAACACAGGCGCCCGCGAGAGCTCTCCCGAGGGATCGCGGAGCCGGATGGGAATGCCCCGAGCGAGACCGATCGATTGATCTGACCGCAGCCCGCAGGACGTGCAGAGCGAGAGCAGTGCCCGTCGTCCCGGCCACCAATCAGGCACCATGCGGCGCGACCCCGGAACGGCAACCACGCGCGAGCCCGGGCGGACAGAAGGCCCGCATCGGAGCCGGAAAGGTGGGCATCGCTCCCGCTCTGCCAATCCTACGCAAGACAAGACGGGCTGTACGCGAGACGCCGACGCGGCCACCAGGGGGCTCCGCCCCCTGGACCCCCAATCCATTCGGATGCATGCCTGAAACGCTCCTGCTATCAAGGGGTAAAGAGTTAAGGGGATAAGGTCCTGGCGAGACGAAAACCGAAGTAGTGGCTGCGGTCTTCGGGTCGGTACCGGAGGCGGAACGCCGCCCTCAGGCTCCTCGGGTCGCCGCCCCAGCAGCCGCCGCGCACCACCCGATTGGACTCGCCGCTTGTCTCCCAGGCGCGCCCATCCGCAGGCGCGCCGGCATAGCTCCTGTGATAGGTGTCCTGGACCCATTCCCAGACGTTCCCGTGCACCTCGTGCAAACCCCACGGGTTCGCCGGCAAGCTCCCTACCCGAACCGTCTTCACTCGGCACACCCCGGTCTTCGCACCACAGTTGGCGTAGTCAAGGTTGCCATCGTAGTTGGCCTGGTCCGTGTGAATACACTGCCCCGTCCAAAATGGCGTCCGCGTCCCCGCGCGCGCCGCATACTCCCATTCGGCCTCGGTGGGCAACCGATAAGCCAGGCCAGTCTCTTTCGACAGCCACTGCGCATAGGCCGCCGCATCGTCCCAACTCACATTGATGACCGGACGCTCGCCGCGTCCCCAACCGGCATCCGAAGGGTTGTCTCGACCTGTCGCCTCACAGAACGCGTCGTACTGACCGAACGTCACCGCCGTCTTGCCGATCGCAAAGGGCGCGATCCGCACCCGATGCTGTGGACCCTCGTCACTTGAGCGCCCTCGCTCATACTCCGAAGAGCCCATCCAGAACTCCCCGCCCGGCAGCGCGATCATCTCGGGCTCGAAGGCTTGCGTGGGCTTAATCAGCGTCGGTCGCTCGAGCGCTGCCACCTTCAGGATAGTCGGCGCGCTCCGCTCCGCCACCTCCGGCTCGGTCGCGCGAACCACGGACGGCGCCGTGCCCGCCTCGCCGCCCGCGCCGACACGCGCCACCAACCGACGCCGGCGCCACAGCAGGGTCACGCCCGTCAGCACCAGCAGCACCATCCCCGACGGCAGCCAGGACGGCAGCCCGGCCCGCTCGGACGCCAGAGACAGATCGGCCCACCAGCCCCACAAACCGCGCGCCGCCGGCAACGCCACCGCCACCTGCGTCCAGCGCGCCGCCTCCACCGTCGGAGACTCGCGCACCCGACCATACCCTTGCGCCGACACCTCGAGCGCATGCTCCCCGGGCGCCAGGCCGCGCAGCGCCAGCGGCGCACCGGGCGCGGCACGCCCGACCGCACGGCCGTCCAGACGGACCTCGGCGGCGACATCGACGTTGACCTGCAGATGTCCGGGCTGCGTGCGCGCCGCGCCCGGGGCCGCCAGTCCGCTCGCCAGTGCGATGGGACCAACCGCTCCGGGCGCGCGATCGAGCACCAGCCGGTAGCCGTTGTCGGGGGCCCGAATCACCCCGCCGGGACCGTACAGCGGCACCTCGCTGCGCCGACCCGCACGCAGGTCCTCGGCCCCGCTGTGCACGCTCCCGCCCCGAATCACCGCCGCACCCACCTGACCGGGATAACGCCGGTCGCGATTCAGCCCCAGCTGCAGCTCTTCGACGTTGCCGTAAACATCATGCAGACCCAGCGGATTGGCCGCGCGATAGCCGATCGGGCGCACCCGCCCGTCGGCATTGTCGGCGAACCAGGCGTGACCGCGCAGCCCCTCGGGCATCGGATACAGCGGCGCGGCAAACTGCTCCGGGGTGACCTTCACCCCGCCGCGCGCGGCATACTCCCACTCCGCCTCCGTCGGCAGGCGCGCCATCACCCGATCCCCGTCCGCCACCCGCGGCACGCACAGCACGAGCGCGCTCGCGCAGTCGGGCACCCCCGCGGCCCGCTCGGCCAGCCAGACACTCCACCCCGCCGCCGCCTGCACCGCGTCCTGCCACGCCACCCGACCCTGCACCCGACGACCGGCCGCATCGACCGCCGGACAGGACCCGCCCGAGGCTGCCTGCAGCGCCGCATGCTGCAATGCGGTCACCTCGTATTTGCCCACCAGCAACGCCGGCTGCCCCGTCCCCTCGCCCGGGGCGCGATACGCGAACGGACCGCGCAGCCCATACAGCGCGCGTGTCGCCGCGCTCGACCCCGCCGGCACCGTCCCGTCCGCCGCCACCCAGCGAAACACCATCGCCCCGCCGCAGGGCACCGGCACCAGTACGTCGTCCACCTCGGCCTGCGGGTTGTAGAGATCGCGATCCCAGGTGATGCGCAACGCCTCGGCCGCGGTCGCCGCGGCCGCGGGGATCAGCGCGGCGACGAGCGCCACCGCGGGCAGCCGCCGGAGGACCGGCCGCATGCCCGAGGCAGGGAGCCGCCCGCGCAGCGCGCGCAGCAACCCCGGAACCGGCGCGCACGGCGCTCCGAGCGGGGCAAACCCGGGGGCGCGGAGTCTGAGCATGGCGTCGCTCTCGTAGGACGGGCAAAGCCCGCATGATGTGCTTGAAGGCGATCCCCGACGGTGCGCGGGCGTGCCCGTCCCGCCCGCTTGAGAGCGACCGGGCACGGTCAGATCGCCGAAATCACTTCTGCTCGAGCCAGCGTTTTAGATCCGAATCGCCCAATTGCGCGGCGATCTGTTTGCGGTCGCGCCAGATCGCCTTGCGCTCCACATCGATCCCGGCCTCATCGCAGAGGCGCATCGCGCGCGCGGCATCCGAAGCGTCGATGGCCCGAGATCCCATGTTCTGGATCAAGATTCCGAGATCCGCGTAATCGGCATTGTCCGTCACGATCCAGACCGCCGCCTGGCGCACCGCGAAACCAACCTTCGCCCGGTCCAAGACCGGCATGAGTCGGCCGAGGTCGGCCTGTTTGGGCGACCGCCGAACCCTAAAGCTGTCTCCGCCGTCCGGAACGTTCCTGGGACGGTTGGCGCACGCCGCAGGCATCGCTACCGTCACCCAGTCATCGTCGGTGAGCCTGATCGTTTCCGCTCCCGTCGCTACCATGTTCTGCGAGGCAGCGTTTCGCGACACGAAAAAGGTACCCACCGGGATCCGCACACTGACCGGATAGGGAACCCGCGGCTTGACCTTGACCAGGACCTGTTGGATGCCGCTCCACTCGGTTTCGACCGTGATCTTACCCGCAGCGAGGAGGTCGACGATATCCCCGGGGGACTGATCCACGGCGCCGAGGTCCAGATCGAGGCGCCGAGCGGTCGTCTGATCCAATCGTCCGTTCACCGTTAGCCCCTCCTGCTGCTGATACGCCCGCAAGGCTTGTTCCGTGTTCTTGCCCCAAACGCCGTCGGCCGGGCCGGGGTCGTGGCCGGACTCGGCCAACTTCGTTTGCAGACTCGCGATCAACGGATCGGCGGGCGCGGCAAGCGCCGCCATCGCGAAACCGATCAGGCAACAGAACAACAACATCCGTATCGAGGGCTCTTTGAGATGGATCATTTGTTGATCTGAAGTTTCTCGTTTTCCTCAGGCGACCAGCCCCATGACTGCAGCGATGAGGGGATTTCGGGCGCCGTGGCCGGGATCGCCGCAATCGACCCCGAAACCCACGTCGGCGAGATCATGGGCGAGCGTTCGGCGCAGGTCGGCGAAGGCATATTCGGTACGACGTGCGGCGGCGTATCGCCGCGCGGGGGCCTGCTCTAAGCTGGCCCCGTAGATCCAGGTGATGGTGGTGGCCGCCATGCAGAACTGGAGATGGTTGGTGACCGCATCGGGATTGCGGGTCTGCGTCTGGGCACTGCCGATCTCCTGCTTGATTTCTCTGAATCCGGCTTCGATTTTCCAGCGCGCCCCATAGATTTCGATGATTTGCGCAACCGTCAGGGTCAGGTCCGTGGTCACCAGCGCGATCCATTGGGTGCGTCGGTAGACCCAGACCACGCGCACCCGGCAGCGCAGGGTCTTGAGCATCACCACCTGCTCGGCGGCCCCAGGTGTCAGGATAGATGTCGCCTCCCTTTGGGAGGATGTGTGGGAGGATGGGGCATCACCGACCCGGGGCTTTGCGCCCTCCGGGGTCAGCCGGGAAGGAGCCCGTAGGGCGACTGAACGGCTGACCCCGGAGGGCGCGACGCAAGCGCCCCGAGGCATGACAAGGCGACCGACATGACGACCTATTCGAGTGAGCTGAAAGACAGCATCCTGACGAAGCTGCTGCCGCCCAACAACGTCGGCGTGCCGCAGTTGGCCGCGCAAACCGGCATCCCGCGCGACACCCTCTACGGCTGGCGGCGCGAGGCGCTGGGTCGGGCCCGTCGACCGCGGGCATCGACGGTACCTGACGCCACGCTCGACAGCGAGGAGAAGTTTGCCGTGGTGGTGGAGACCGCCACTCTCAACGAGTTGGAGCTGGGCGCGTACTGTCGACGCAAGGGCCTGTTCGCCGAGCAGATCAGCGCGTGGCGCACGACCTGTC
>NZ_AFWV01000022.1 GCF_000223985.1 Thiocapsa marina 5811 | reverse complement strand
GTGTTGCGGGTATGGGTGCGCCGGATGTACATGCCCACACGCTAGCCCATGCGCTGCCGGCTGCCTAGGGCCAGGCTGAAATAATATGGCACTACTTTTCACGGCGAGGTTGCCGTGTACATATGAATCAATGGCATGGGCAGCCTGCGGACAGGAAATCGGACCCGACCGTGTCAAAGATGGGTAAAGAGTGCGACATCTTGCTTATGCGTCACCAGCACCGGCGGACTGAAGACCTGGCCCAGCGTCAAGTTGGTAATGGTCACGGTGTAATCCCTTGTCGCTCCTCCGCGCTGGTTATCTGCGTGCGCTGCCGAAATCAGCAGCAGCGCCATCATCCCGGTTCCCGTGGCGATCGATTTGGTGAGTTTCATCATGGTTTCCTTCAAGGTTAACGATTGGACGACCCTAGGCACCGGCCCTGGCCGGTAGGCTCACAGGGCTCGTCGTCGGCCGCCGTCGATTGGTTACAGGAGGGTGAAAAAATTTCTCAGGAGATCATCGTCCGAGCATCTCGGACCAGATGTCGACGGTGATCGGAGGCCGCCTCGGACAGAGCGGGGGCGAGTTTGAGCAGAAAGCACCGTAAGCAGACCCCACGGATTTCTTTCGGCGATTGAATGAATTTACCAAAGATAATCCGCGGGCCACTGTATGCATTCCCGGCAGTTGGCCTGCCGCTGGCGGCGACAGACCGCATCCATCCACTGGTGTCGAGCGACTCGAACGACCTCGACAGACGCCATTGCGGCCGCCTGTCATGCGGCGTCGGGAGGCCGCTTATGGCTGAACCGATCCATTCGGCGGGCCATCTGCGAGCGACCGAAATGCGTCCTTTGCGGTAACCATAAGGCTGGCCTTGAGAGGCAGCTGTGGGTCATGGGGCGTACCCTCGAGCATCGCGCTACTTGAACCGGCTGGCGCGCTGAAGTTGACTGCTCAAGCCCCTGCGACTCAGCGCTAGGTCGCGTCGTTTTCCAACACGACCCGGTAGCGTGCCTTGCCGGCTTCCAAGTGCGCCATGGCCTCGTTGACCTGACGCGTGGGTAGTGCTCGGTGAGGGCATCGATGTGGTGGAGGGCGCAGAAATCCAGCATCTTGCTGGTGGTGGCCGGTGCTCAGGGGGGCGATTCCGATAGGCCTTTCTCGCCCGCGATGCAGCGGCCGGATCGTTGAAAGCCGCCATACCGCGGTGCTCTGGAGCCCCGGTGGCAAACGCTGTCTTGACTATCGAACCTGTGGTCCCGAGGGAGCGCCTCAGGTTGTCTATGTCGATCAGGAATTGGATTACAAAATCAATCTTGGTGCGAAGAACTTCAAGTTTTTTGTCGGAGGTCTTTAAAGTGACGACGCGCTCAAGATCTAACGCTGCGATTGACTGGGCCTGCTCGAAGAAACCCACATAAGCCGGTCAGTTTCTCTGATTGTAAATGTTGTAATCCTCATGGGTGCAAGCTCGCTGCGCGGAGGGAGCCGGGTTGCTCGGCCGATACGCGCCGGTCATTTCACAAGCCGGGTCTCCGGGAACTGGGCCTGCCAGCCGAACCAGAAGGCCCGGTGAGCAGTGAGACGCTCCAGGCGCCGCCCGTCGCTATGGGTCAGGGTCGATTCGCTCACCGCCCAGCCGTCACCTTCGGTATCGAAGGCGCGGGTGGCGCCGTCCCAGGCCGTGAAGCGCACGCCGTTGGATTCGTAGACCCGGTTGGCTCCGCTCGCATCCGTGAGCACCACGAAGCCGGTGCCGCCGGTTCGGTCGTGATGGACCGGCCGTCGCTCGAGATACTCGGCCGAGATCGCCAGCGGCTCGCCGCCGTAGCGCAGGGCCAGCACCTCGGCCTTGTTGGGCAGGCGGCGGTCGATGCCGGGCACGGTGAACATCAGCCGGTCGGTGGCGAAATAGTCCCGATAGGCGGCGCCCTCGCTGTAGTCCCGATCCCGTCCCGTATCCAGGGACAGCGCCAGGGTGTCCGGATGGCGGGCGCGCCACTCCTTCCAACTCGCCGTGACCACCGGCAGGGTCCGGAGCTCGATGCCCTTGTCCACCAGTGGCCCGACCACCGGCTCCCCGGTGAAGGTAGACCACAGGGACTCGGTGGCCTGGTCGTACATCAGCTTGTTGGAGCGGTACAGGAATCCGCTGGTGCCGAGCACGTGGCGGGTGCCCCGCACCTCCGGGTCGTAGACGATCATGGCCCCGCACAGGGTGCAGTAGACGCCCGCGATCTCGCGCCCGCCGACGCGGTCTCGCACCAGCTCGTGCCAGGCCAGGATGCGCTTGGGATAGGCGCGGGCTTCGCCGTTGAGATAGACGCCGAAGACGGTGTTGTCGTCGTCCAGGTAACCGGCATCACGGGCGGGGATCATCCCGGGATTCACCAGGGGCGGGATGCCGTCCCGTCTCACCCCGCCCCACAGCACCTCGTCGAGACGGATGGTGCGCCCGGGGTCGCCGTCGAAATAGGCGCGAAAGCGCGGGTCGATGTCGGCGTAGAGCTGTGCCTTGAAGTCGGCGTAGTCGGGATGCTCTGCGGGCTTCGCGGTCCACAGCCAGCGGTAGAAGGGGTCGTAGTCGCCTCGGTAGGTGATCCCTGAGGCCTGCTCCAGGAGGCGGGTCATCCGGTCCTCGATGGGATCGGAGACCACGAAATAGACCAGGTCCAGCAGCATCCCGGCGTAACCGTCCCGCCAACCGGCATCGATGCGGTCCAGGGCCGCACCGGCGGTGCGGTCGTCCGCCATGAGGTCGTAGAAGACCGTGAGCGGCAGATGCCCCGCCCCGGCATCGGGCGCCGGTCGCACCTGCGCCGCCGTCAGCAGCAGCGACGCGGCCAGAAGGGGCGCGGTGAGCGCCAGGACCAGTGGGTTACGCATGGGGTCTTGCCGCACGGGTTGTTGCCTCGGTGTTACCGATCGACAAGACGCCGGAACCAGGGGGATGGGAAGTCCAATCGCACGGACGACTAGCGTCGGGCGGACGCTACCATCGTTGGGAGGCGGGTGGCAAGGACCGGACTGAGTCGCGCGCGAGCCGACGGTGAGGGACGGGGAGAGTCGGGGATCAGGTCGCAGTCTCGGAGGGGACCGAGCAGGCGTGGGGGGGTGGTTTGCCGGGGCCTGGGTGCAGGCAGTTCCGGGGACAGTACACGCAACTCATGGCCGCAGCGAGTGTCCGCTGCACACGCGACTGCGGACCCCGGCCTGGCAAGCAACGGTGTCCGAAACTGGCCGAGACCTTCCCCTCAGACCTCCTGGACCTAGTGACCGGTCATGGGGCAAAGTGATCGGTCGACTGGCTCGGCTCGGTGGCCGGTCTGGGTCGAGAACGGACCGCCGCCTCTCTGCCGGTGCCGCAGTGCGGAAAGATCGGCGGAAGTCAGGTGAGCGAATCTTAGAAATCTGTGACGAGAAAATGCTGGAAACAACAGGACGGGCCTGTTCGTGCGGATTCCTGCTGTCGTCAGCTGAACTCAGGAGTGCCGCAAGTTAGGTCAAGCAGGGTTGCCGCCCCAGCACGCGACTACAGACGCGACTACAAAACTGGTTTACCCTGCACAAACAAAAAACGGCTAGCTAATTTCTCAGCTAACCGCTTGTTCTGTTTGGCGCGCCCGGAAGGATTCGAACCTCCGACCACCTGGTTCGTAGCCAGGTACTCTATCCAGCTGAGCTACGGGCGCTTTGAGTGCGGCGCTCCATCCGTGGAGGCTCTATCCAGTCCGGCATGCCTGCAGACTGATTGACGCTTGGCGGTGTGCTTGTCGGCGACACCACCGAGCCGCGTATCTTCCGGATCCGGCGGTCGGCTGTCAAGAGGTTCGACTCACCTCGTTCGACGCCGAGATTGTCGACCGCCGGATCCGGCTTCACGCGGGTGAAGCGCAGGCGTTCGGCGTTCCCGCCGGAGGGCACGGTCGGCAGACTCACGACGCCCTCGCCGACGGGTGCTCTTCGGGCGGAAGCAAGACCGGACTCGTCCTCACCCGCGAGATCAAGGTCGGATGCCTCGCACGCAACCGGAACTAGACCAGTTCCGGAACCCGCCGCAAGGATTCGGCTCGCCTCAGCGTGTTTGATTTTCGCTTCGCATGTGATTCACCGCGTCCCGGCTTGTCGAAACAGAACAGCGTCGAGCCCGAGGGATGTTCCTGAAAACCTGCTCCAAGGCATGGCGTTGCACCCGAGTTGGACCGTTGGTCGGAGGATCCGCTAACATGACCGGCGGCTTTCCGGGGTACGCGTCGATCGGCCCGACGTCATTCTTCGTTTGGTCGCGTCGCATTTCAGGCGCCCGTTTCAGGCGCACGTGACGCATGACGAGAGTCCTCGGATCATCGCAGAGAACCCAAGCAATGCCATCACCGCGACCCCAATGCGCATACTCCTCATCCTGATCGTCGCCTCTTGGGGAATCGTCGCACTCCTGACGTTCGCAACCACGGCGCAGAAATCGCGTGACGCGAAGCTCACCGCCGGTTATCTCGTGCTTTGGCCGGTCTTGGCCGTGGCGCTCTTCTTAAACGAGCCGGTCCCGTTGTGGCTCGCGGTGCCGACCTTCTTCGGATTCCTGCCCTGGTTCCTGGCCGGCCCGCACCTCTACGAGATCCTCAAGGATCCGAGTCGCTCACGCCCGGACGAGATCATCGGCATTCCCCGCAGCTACTGGAAATGGGGCGGGATCGGTGCGATCTTGCTCGGAGTCGCCTTCGACGGATTCGTGTACGGCGCCGCTTGAGACTCGGTAGGTCACGGTGCAGAAACAACTTAGCTCTTCCGGTGCATTCTCCCCCTCTCCGCAACCCCTCTCCCGCGAGGGGAGAGGGGCTAAGATGGATCACCTGTTGTTGAACAGTTGCTAGGCGGTTCGATCCCGTCTCGGCCCAGCAGACCCCGAAATCCGCATCCGCCATTCGCCCGGAACACCTTCAGCCTATGAACCGACACGACTCGATTTCCGATCTCATCGCCATCGTTGCGCGTCTACGCGATCCACAGGACGGCTGTCCGTGGGACCAGGAGCAGACCTTCCGCAGCATCCTGCCCTTCACCTTGGAGGAGGCCTACGAGGTCGCCGAAGCGATCGAGAACGAGGACATGAAGGAGCTGCGCGAGGAGCTCGGCGATCTGCTGCTTCAGGTGGTCTACCATGCCCGGATCGCCGAGGAGCAAGGGAGCTTCGCCTTCCCGGACGTGGTGCAGTCGATCAGCGAGAAGATGATCCGCCGCCATCCGCATGTCTTCGGAGACGCGGAGCTCGAGGACGAGGAAGCGGTACGCGCGAACTGGGAGCGCGAGAAGGCCGCCGAGCGTGCAAGCAAGCGCCAGCGACCCATCGGGAGCGTGCTCGAAGGGGTTGCCCAAGCCCTCCCCGCCCTGGTGCGGGCCGAGAAGCTGCAGAAGCGCGCGGCGGTCGTCGGCTTTGATTGGGACGAGATGGAAGAGGTCTTCGACAAGGTGCTCGAAGAGCTGCAGGAGTGTCGCGAGACGCTGCGCGCCCACGCCGAGCCGACCGAGCGGGTGCACGAGATCGGCGACCTGCTGTTCTCCTGTGTCAATCTCGCCCGCCATATGGGCGTGGATGCCGAGCAGGCGCTGCGGGCGGCGAACCACCGTTTCGAGCGGCGCTTCGGGCGTGTCGAGGTGTGCCTGCGTGCCGGCGGGCAAGAGCCGAGTGCTGCGGTGAGACCGGAGATGGAGCGGCTCTGGAGCCTCATCAAATCCGAGGAGCGTTAAAACCGCGCCTCCTCGAGATAGGCTCGGTCTTCATCGAGATCGAAGACTGGAGTCACTAACGGGCGTTTCAGCGGGCGCGGTTTTACGATTTTTTTATCAAATGAACCGTGTCCTGCCGAGGTATCGGAGGGAAGCGGGCCGGGCGTGACCTGAATTAGGTTGCAAGACACTCCAAGACGCGGTTCATCAATGAGCTATCTCGACAAGATCGACGCCTGTAACGCCTGGGAGCCGGACGCGTTTGTTCCCTTCATCCGACGGGGCGAACGTCTCGGGAGCCTGCGGCGTAGCGCTGCAGAGGAGCTTCGGCGCTGGCCGACACGGTTCCGTGTGACTGAGACGACGGTCGAGTGGATCGAGACGCCGGATGACTTCGAGGGTTGCACCTCGGCGCTGGCCGAGGTCACGCGAGGCCTCGTCGACGAGGGCGTCATCCCCTATCTGCACGGCGAGCAGTACCCTGTCACCGCCGGCGGGCGCGAGGCGGCGCGCTGCCTGGTCGATCGGGCCTGCGCACCCTTCTTCGGGATGCGCGCCTTCGGTCAGCATCTGAACGGCTTCGTGCGGACCGCACGGGGCATCGAGATGTGGATCGGCCGGCGCGCCGCCGATCGCCGTCTCTATCCGGGGCGGCTCGATAACCTTGTTGCGGGTGGGTTGCCCCACGGTGTCGGTCTGATCGAGAATCTGCGCAAGGAGTGCGCGGAGGAGGCCGGCATGCCCCCCGCCCTTGCGGACCGGGCGGTGGCCGTCGGAGCCGTCACCTACTGCCGCGATTCGGAGCGCGGGCTGAAGCCGGACGTCATGTTCTGCTACGATCTCGAGCTTCCGGAGGACTTCGAGCCGCGCTGCACCGACGGGGAGGTCGAAGCCTTCTATCGCGTGCCGGTGAAGGAGGTTGCGGAGATCGTCCGCGAGACCGATGACTTCAAGCTCAACTGTAACCTGGTCATCATCGATTTTCTAATCCGCCACGGACTGATTCCTCAAGACGACCCGCATTATGTCGCGATCGTCCAGGGTCTGCGTTCCCCATTGCCCTCGTCGGATCGACGCTCGACTCCGACCAACTGACAGGGCCGCTGCAGCGGCAAAGGCACTATGAGCCCAACTCGATTCCCGATTCAAAGACGCCGAACCGTACCGGTTCGCATCGGACCGGTGACCGTCGGCGGTCAATCCCCGATCGTCATCCAGTCCATGACCAATACGGACACCGCGGATATCGCCTCCACGGTCCAACAGGTCGCCGAGCTTGCCCGTGCCGGCTCGGAGTTGGTGCGAATCACCGTGAATCACGAGTCCGCGGCCCGCGCGGTCCCGGCGATCCGCGAGGCGCTGGACGCACAAGGGTGCAGCGTGCCGTTGGTCGGCGACTTTCATTTCAACGGCCACCGTCTGCTTACGGATTACCCCGAGTGCGCGGAGGCGCTGGCGAAGTACCGCATCAACCCGGGCAATGTCGGGCGGGGCGAGAAGAAGGACAGCCAGTTCGCGACCATGGTCGAAATCGCCTGCCGCTACGATCGGCCGGTGCGCATCGGGGTGAACTGGGGCAGCCTGGATCCCGACCTGATCGTGCGGATGATGGACGAGAACGCACGCTCGCCCGAGCCGCGCGATGCCGATCAGGTGATGCGCGAGGCGATGGTGGAATCGGCCATCTCGAGCGCCGAGCGCGCCGAGCAGGTCGGCTTGCCGCGCGATCGCATCATCCTGTCCTGCAAGATGAGCGGCGTGCAGGATCTGATCGCGGTCTATCGCATGCTGGCCGATCGCGGCGACTATGCCCTGCATCTGGGCCTGACCGAGGCCGGCATGGGATCGAAGGGGATCGTCGCATCCACCGCCGCCTTGTCCGTGCTGCTTCAGGAAGGCATCGGCGACACCATCCGCATCTCGTTGACCCCTGCACCGGGTGAGGCGCGCACCCGCGAGGTGGTGGTCGCGCAGGAGATCCTCCAAACCATGGGCATGCGCTCCTTCGCCCCCATGGTCACCGCCTGTCCGGGCTGCGGACGCACCACCAGCGATACCTTCCAACACCTGGCGCAAGACATTCAGGCCTACCTTCGCGAGCAGATGCCGGATTGGCGCACGCGGTTTCCAGGGGTCGAGACCATGCAGGTCGCAGTGATGGGATGCGTCGTGAACGGACCCGGCGAGAGCAAGCACGCCAATATCGGCATCAGCCTGCCCGGCAACGACGAGCGCCCGTCCGCACCCGTCTATGTCGACGGCGAGAAGGTCGCCACACTCAAGGGCGACGGGATCGCCGAGCAGTTCAAGCGGATGGTCGACGAATACATCGAGACCCACTATCGGGCGCAGTGACCGACGCGCCGGTCGGCTCGGCTTCGACGATGCCCGGAGAAGCAATGATTCGTGTGTAACGGCGATTTGAATCACCCCGATCCGCGGGTACGCGTCGTCGAGATATTGATCCAAAGCACTAACGATAAGAATGCCCTAACGGAAAAGAGGAGGAGAGATGAAGAAGACCATTCCCGTACTCATCGCCACTGTATTGGTCTGCGGATCGGCCCTCGCCGACGGACCTATGGTGGTCCCGTTGCAGCGTCTGTCGATGGATTCTGCGGTGAAGATCGCCCAAGGGGCGATCGAGGAATGTCGCGAGAAGGGGATCCAGATCGCTGTCACCGTCGTCGATCGCGAAGGCACGGTGCAGGTGACACTGCGCGACACCATCGCCGCGCCGATCACGGTGCCGATCAGCAAGATGAAGGCCTTTACCGCGGTCAACTTCAATGCCGCAACCTCGGCCATGGCCGATCGGGCGGATACGCCGATCGGGCGTGTCGAGGGTCTCGTCATGTCCGCGGGCGGTGTTCCCGTCCTGGTCGGCGGCTCGTCGCTTGTGGCAGGCGTCGGCGTCAGCGGTGCACCCTCGGGGGAGACCGACGAGGAATGCGCACTCGCCGGCATCGCCGAGATCCAGGACGATCTGGATATGGCGATGTAGGGCTGAACCGCGTCCGGTTGGGTTCGGGTCGGGTCGGGTCGGGTCGCGTGAATGTATGCGTCGGCTCGACACACGAGCTTGGCGCGACGCGGCTCAGGATGCGAAATAGCCCGAAGAATTCTAAACCGCGTCGTGCAGGGCGTTCCGGGGATCATCGCGGGTTTCGTCCCTGCAAAAACAGAGCATAGTGGAGCCATACGCGGTTTAGGCCCACAACAGGATCGGGGGTGACAGATGCGTTTATTGGAAGCCGAAGCAGCGCTGATCTCAGACCTGAAGGACGAAAGCGAGTTGATCGGCGAGATGCGCCTACCCGCATTCAGCGTGGTCACCGCACGCCACCCGACGCTCGGCAGACTGGTGATCATCGTCGCGCCGGACGGTACGGGGGCGGTTGTCGAGGTGAGCGAGTAGGGCCTCAGGGACGCTCGGTCTGCGTCCGCCCGTCACCGGAGCATTGCCCGGGTTTTAGGGAAAACCTCACCCGGCAAAGCCGATTCCTAATCGTGATCCGACGGGGCGCGGCGCATCCGCTTGCTGCTGGATTGTTTCCGCTTGGTCTCCAAGCGTCGCTCGGTCGAGGCGCGGGTGGGTCGAGTCGCGATGCGTGTCTTCGGCCGCACCGCTGCTTGAGCGATCAGGGCGGCGAGTCGGGCTCGCGCATCGGCGCGATTGCGCTCGCGGGTGCGATAGCGGTGTGCTTCGATCATGAGGACGCCGTCCGAATCGATCCGCCGGCCGCCGAGGCGTCTTAGACGCTCGCGCACGTCCTCCGGGAGCGAGGGCGAGCGTCCGACGTCGAACCGCAACTGGACCGCCGTCTCGACCTTGTTGACGTTTTGGCCGCCGGGTCCGGGCGAGCGGATGAACCGCTCGCTCAGCTCGGTCTCGTCGATTCGGATACGCTTGGAGATCTGCAACATCACGCAATTGATCTGGACGCGGTTTAGTCCACCCACACGCGCGCATTGCGGAATAGACGCATCCAAGGGCCGTCCGTACCCCACTCATCCGGATGCCACGAATTCTGAACGGACCGAAAGACGCGCTCGGGGTGCGGCATCATGATGGTCACGCGTCCGTCGAGCGTCGTCAGGCCGGCGATGCCCTCGGGCGAGCCGTTGGGGTTGGCGGGATACCGCTCGGCGACCCGGCCATCGTTCTCGATGTAGCGCGTCGCCACGCTCGTGCGCGCCGCGGCCAGATGCTCGGCATCGCGGAACTCTGCTCGGCCTTCGCCGTGCGCCACCGCGATCGGCATGCGCGATCCGGCCATCCCGGCGAGCACGACGGACGGCGTCTCCCGAACCTCGAGCATCAGTGTGCGTGCCTCGAACTGCTCTGAGCGGTTGCGCACGAAATGCGGCCAATGGTCCGCGCCCGGGATCAGCTCGCGCAGGTTGGAGAGCATCTGGCAGCCGTTGCAGATGCCGAGCGCAAAGGTGTCGCTGCGCTCGAAGAAGGCCTGGAATTGATCGCGTGCGCGCGGGTTGAAGAGGATGGACTTCGCCCAGCCCTCCCCCGCCCCCAGCACGTCGCCGTAAGAAAAGCCGCCGCAAGCGGCGAGGCCGCGGAAGCGCGCGAGCTCGACGCGCCCGGCCATGATGTCGGACAGATGCACGTCCACGCACTCGAAGCCCGCCGCATGGAAGGCCGCGGCCATCTCGACCTGCCCGTTCACCCCCTGCTCGCGCAGGATGGCGATCGGCGGGCGTGCGCCGCGCTCGACATAGGGCGCGGTCAGGTCATCATCCGGATCGAAGGTCAGCTCCGCATGGAGACCGGGATCCGGCTCGGCGATGCGCGCATAGGCCTCGGCCGCGCACTCGGGGTTGTCGCGCAGGGACTGCATCCGGAAACTCGTCTCGGACCAGACCTGCTGAAGCTCGGTGCGACTCGCCTCGAAGAGCGGTCGACAGCGGCGGCAGACGCGGATCTGATCGCTGTCGTCGAGCATGCCGATCACCGGGCTGTACTCGGCCAGACCGTGGTATTCCAGGATCTGGAGCGCGTCGTCCGTCTCCGTGTGGCGAACCTGGATCACCGCACCCAGCTCTTCGCTGAACAGGGCCGAGAGGTCATCGGGACCGACCGCGGCCAGATCGACATCGACCCCGCAGCGTCCGGCAAAGGCCATCTCGCAGAGCGTGGTGATGAGTCCGCCGTCCGAGCGGTCGTGGTAGGCGAGGATCAGCCCCTCGTCTTGAAGCTCTTGAATCGCTGCAAAGAAGCGCTTGAGCAGGTCCGGTGCATCCAGATCCGGCCCGTCGTCACCGAGCTGACCGTAGACCTGCGCGAGCGCGGACCCGCCGAGACGGTTCCGGCCCTGCCCCAGATCGACGAGGATGAGATCGGTGTCGCCCTGATCGGTTCGCAGTTGCGGCGTCAGGGTCGCGCGCACGTCGAGCACCGGGGCAAAGGCGGAGACGATCAGCGAGAGCGGCGCGGACATCGCGTGCCGCACACCCGCGGCATCCTCCCAGACCGTCTTCATGCTCATCGAGTCCTTGCCGACCGGGATGGCGATCCCGAGTGCCGGGCAGAGCTCCAGACCGACGGCGCGGACAGTGGCGTAAAGCCGAGCATCCTCGCGCGGATCGCCGGCGGCGGCCATCCAGTTGGCGGAGAGCTTGATATCCCCGATCGACGCGATGCGCGCGGCTGCGAGATTGGTGATGGCCTCGCCGACGGCCATGCGCCCGGAGGCCGGGGCATCGAGCAGGGCGAGCGGCGTGCGCTCGCCGATCGCCATCGCCTCGCCGGTGATGCCGCGATAGTCGCTGATGGTCACGGCGCAGTCGGCGACCGGGATCTGCCAGGGTCCGACCATCTGATCGCGTGCGACCTGACCTGTGATGCTGCGATCCCCGATGGTGATCAGGAAGGACTTGTCGGCGACCGTGGGCAGACGCAGCACGCGATCGAGCGCCTCGCGCAGATCGATCTCGGCGGTGCGCAGCGGCGGGCGCGGCGGCTGTCCGGAGAGGGCATCCCGCTCCATCTTGGGCGGCTTGCCGAAGAGGAGCGACATGGGCATGTCGATCGGGGTATCCGAGAAATGGGTGTCGCCGAGCATCAGATGCTCATCCTCGGTCGCGGTTCCGACCACCGCATGCGGACAACGCTCGCGCGCGCAGATCGCCTCGAACTGCGCCAGCCGCTCCGCCGCGACGGCCAGGACATAGCGCTCCTGCGACTCGTTGCACCAGATCTCCATCGGCGACATGCCCGGATCGGCGTTGGGTACGGCGCGCAGCTCGAAGCGTCCGCCGCGTCCGGCGTCGTGAACCAGCTCGGGCAGCGCGTTGGCCAGCCCGCCGGCGCCGACGTCGTGGACGAAGAGAATGGGATTGTCCTCGCCGAGCGCCCAACAGCGGTCGATGACCTCTTGGCAACGGCGCTGCATCTCCGGGTTGGCGCGCTGCACCGAGGCGAAGTCGAGATCCTCTGCCGAAGCGCCCGAGGCCATGCTCGAGGCCGCCCCGCCACCGAGCCCGATCAGCATCGCCGGGCCGCCGAGCACGATCAGCGCCGTGCCGACGGGAAAGCTGTCCTTGGCGACATGCTCGGAGCGGATGTTGCCGATGCCGCCGGCGAGCATGATGGGCTTGTGATAGCCGCGCAGCTCGGTCGCGCCGTTCGGGCCGGGGATGGCCTGCTCGAAGGTGCGGAAATAACCCGTCAGATTCGGTCGGCCGAACTCGTTGTTGAACGCAGCCGCACCGATCGGCCCTTCGAGCATGATCTCGAGTGCGGAGACGATCCGGCCCGGCTTTCCGTGGTAGTCGGCCTCTGGCGGCTCCCAGGGCTGCCCGAAACCGGGGATGCGCAGATCCGAGACCGAGAAGCCGCAGAGACCGGCTTTGGGCTTGGCGCCCCGCCCGGTCGCGCCCTCGTCGCGGATCTCACCGCCCGAGCCGGTCGCCGCACCCGGATCCGGTGCGATCGCGGTCGGGTGGTTGTGGGTTTCGACCTTCATGAGGATCTGGATGGCTTCCTCGTGCTCGCCATAGATCCCGGTTGCGGGGTCGGCGAGAAAACGGCGCCCCTCCCACCCCTCGATAACGGCGGCGTTGTCCTTGTAGGCGGAGAGCACGCCATCCGGAGAAACGTCCGTCGTGTGGCGAATCATCTTAAAGAGCGAGTGCGGCTGCGGCTCGCCGTCGATATCCCAGCGGGCGTTGAAGATCTTGTGCCGACAATGCTCGGAGTTGGCCTGGGCGAACATCATCAGCTCGACATCGGTGGGGTCGCGCTCGAGTGCGGCGAAGCTGCCGGCGAGATAGGCGATCTCGTCGGGCGAGAGCGCGAGGCCCAGCTCGCGGTTCGCCTGCCCCAGCGCCGCCTCCGGGTCCGCGCCGAGCGCGACTCGGCGCACCGGACGCGGCTCGGCGTGTGCGAACAGCCGCTCGGCCTCGGCCAAGTCGAAGAGCGCGACTTGGGTCATACGGTCGTGCAGGAATGCAGCAGCCTGCTCGACGGTCTCCGCGTCGAGTGAGCCGCCGTCCGCCGTCAGATAGTAAGCTGTGCCGCGCTCCAGTCGCTCTAGGCCATCGAGTCCGCAGTTGTGCGCGATGTCGGTCGCCTTCGACGACCAGGGCGAGATGGTGCCCGGTCGCGGCACGACCAGAACGAGCCGGCCGACCGGCGCGTGGCTCGGCAAGGCGGGACCGTAGCGCAGGAGCCGCTCCAGGATCCCGCGCTGATCCTCGGCCAGCTCGCCTGCCAGAGCGGCGAAATGGACATGCTCGGCATAAACCTCGATCGGCACGCCGATCTGCTCGCGCAGCCTGCCGGCAAGCTTCTGAAGACGGAACTCTGAAAGGGCGGGGGCACCACGGAGGACGAGCATGGGACGTGACTCTGTATTCTGGCTCTTGATCCGACATGATACTTGAGATCCGAGGCCGGAGCGCGGAGGAGCGGACCGGCCTCGACCGTTCCGCACTCGACGCCGAATAACCACAAGCGGGCAATCCTTGACCGGCTACCGATCCGCCGTGCCCCACCCGCGGGTTAAGGCACGCGCGAACAGCTTATCCACACGAGCGGTCACAGGGGTTGGGGGTAACCCAGCGTTTCGTCCATACTGCTCCCACCCGTGCGCGAATCAGGTTAGGGGTGTGGCCTGGACACGGTCGATCAGCAAGCCGACTGCTTTGATCAGAGCCTCTCTGTCCAGCGGATACCCCGCGTCGACCTCGTCGTAGCGAAGCTGAACAGCGAAGCTCGTGAGGTCGACAAGGCACCAAAGATCATCGACCTTCTGGCCGTGCGACTCCAAGGCCGCAAGCAACTCGGCAAGATCATGGCGAAACGGATAGGAGGCGCCGAGGATCGCTAGCCATGCCTTCAGTGCCTTTTCAACGGCCTGTTGGGCATGGAATCCGAAGATGTTGTCGTCGAATTTGCGGGGATTGCGCATGTTGACGAGCGCAAGAAAATCGGCACTCGATCGCCGTAACAGTCGCGCCGCATCATCCCGATGGCTTGCCATAAATCACCTTTCCCTCCTTGAGCGCCTGGCTGACGACATGACCTGGGTTCTTCGATAACCGATCGACCTCGTCTCGGCTGTAAAGCAGCAGGTCCTTTGCAACCCCGAACCCAGCCAAACTGCGATAGAGACGACCGGCGTCCCGACCACGACTGTGCGTATCGGAGAATGGCTTACGCTCGACGACCAACAGATCGACGTCTGAGTCCCAACGAGCCTCCCCGCGGGCACGCGAACCGAAGAGAATGATGGCGTCGGGATCGACTTCCCGAACGATCACCGAGACCATTCGACCCAGCAGGATTTCTTCAGCGATATCCATTGGTCAGTTGCTTGGTTGTCTTGGAGTAGTGTAGCCATGCGGGAAGAACGCGAACTGCACTGATCAAGAATATATGCATCGTTGCGCCGCGTCATTCCCGGTGAGCCCTCGACAAACCGACCGTGGCCGTGGTCGTCGGAGCGCAACGCGGTTTCAGTCACGATCGACCCGACCCTATCCCGTAACCCCGGGCAAGATCCCGGCACCCCGAGTATCATTCGGCTCCTCTGGATATCAGACCCGAACACCATGCCGAATCACGCCCTATCCGATCTGCTGTCCGCGCTCGATTTCGCCTGGAGGCGCGAACCGGCCACGCCCGGCCCCTTGGACAACATCCAATGGCGCGCGAATGCCTGCGATGCCGGCTCGATCCTCTTCTTCCAGCGGTTCGACGACGGGCGCACCGATACCGAGATCATCGAGCGCTATCTCGCCGATAGCGCCTGCTCCGTGCTGGTCACCAACCGCATGATCGAGGGTGTCGAGCGACTGCCCGGCAAGGGCATCTATGTCACGCACCTCGGCGATTGGGCCGAGGTCGTTGCGCGCTTCTGCGATTGCATCTATCCGCTGGACACCGACGGCACGGTCTTTCTGGGCGTCACGGGCACCAACGGCAAGACCACCACGGTGAAGTATCTGGAGGCGATCCTCTCGGCCCATGGGCGGCCTGTCCTCTCGGTCGGGACGCTCGGCCTCTCCTTGGCGGGCGAGCCGCTGGTCAATACCGGATTCACCTCGCCGCCGCTGATCGAGCTGCGCCGTCTGCTGCACGCCCATCGCGACCGCTACGCGGTGGTCGCGATGGAGGTCAGCAGCCACGCCTTGGATCAAGGGCGCGCGCACGGCATCCCGCTTCAGAACGCCGCCTGGACCAACTTCACGCAGGATCATCTGGACTATCACGGCGGCGAGGCGGCCTATTTCGCGGCCAAGGCACGCATCCTGGACATGATCGCGGACGGGGGGCGTCTCTACACGACCAGCTCGGATGTCGCCGAGCGTCTGCGTGAGAATGGCCAACCGCGGGTTCCAGTCGAAGTCCTGCCTGCCGCGACGCTCGGCGCCGAGGCGCTCGCCGCCAAGCCATTCCTCGCGCTCGCGCACAACCGTCGCAACTATGCGCTCGCCGTTACCTTGGCCGACGGGATCTTGGGACCGGGCGCGCGCGAGGACTGGCGGCATCTGAGCGCGGTGGACGGGCGGTTCGAGTGCCGCGTCGTCGGCAACCGCACGCTGGTGGTCGACTTCGCCCACACCCCGGACGCACTCGAGACCATCCTGAGCGCGATCCGCGAGGCCTTCCCCCGGGCGCAGGTCGCCAGCCTCTTCGGCTGCGGCGGCGACCGCGATCGTTTCAAGCGCCCGCTGATGGGTGCCGCGGTGGCGCGTCATTCGGACCACACGATCGTGACCTCCGACAATCCGCGCTTCGAGGACCCGGAACGGATCATCGCGGATATCCTGACGGGCATGCCCGAGACGGGTCGCGAGGTGGTGGTCGAGCGCCCGCGCGCGATCGCACGCCTGTTCGACTTCCTTGCCGAGCGACCGGAGGACGAGCCCTGGGTCGCCCTCGTCGCCGGCAAGGGTCACGAGCGCTATCTCGATGCCAAAGGCCACAAGACGCCCTACAGCGATCAGGACGAGATCGAGCGCAACCTTCTGCGCCTCGGCTGGGTCTGACGCGAGCCGGCGAGGAGCGACATGCCAATCACTGGGCCCTTGCGCCGACTCTACTCGGTCCCCGTCGGCTTGCTGCTCGGCATCGTGCTCGCGCTGCTCGTCCCGGAGGGTGCGCCCAACGTGGCCTGGATCGGGCAGGTCTTTATCTCCATCCTCAAGCTGCTGATCCTGCCGCTGATCCTGGTCTCCATCTATGCCTCGCTCTCGGGCGGGCGCGAGCTGCGGCGCATCGGCGGACGGACCTTGCTCTACTATGTCACGACCTCCGCCGTTGCCGCCGGGCTGGGGACACTGATCGGGCTGGCGTTCTCGCGCGAGCTCCCGGCGGGGCTGCTCCGGCTCGAGCAGGTCGAGCCGGGCGCGGCAAGTTTTAGTATCGAGCACCTAGTTGCGAACCTCGTCCCGAGCAACCTCTTCGCCTCGCTCGCGGACGGGAACATCCTGCACATCGTGTTCGTTGCCATCGTGTTGGCGATTGCCTCGCGGCGCATCGCAGGAGAACAGCGCGAGACCCTGCTCGCCGGTGCACGCGCCGCGGACGCCCTGCTGATGCAGGTCCTGCGCGGGGTTCTTGCACTTGCACCCGTCGGCATCGCGGCCTTGATCTACGACGGACTCGCCGGGATGGACTGGGCCGAGGTCTTCCAGCTGCACGCATTCGTATGGGCGGTGGCCTTGGCCGCGGTGCTGCATGCGGGGGTCTTTCTGCCGACCCTGTTTCGTTTGCGCACGGGGTCTTCGCCTTGGCGCTTCGTCGCCGCCTGCCGTGCCCCGCTAATGACCGCGCTCTCCACCGCCTCGAGCGCCGCGACCTATCCGGTCTCCAAGCAGGCACTGGAAGACACGGGCGTGAGCGAGCGTGTCACGGCCTTCAGTCTGCCCTTGGGCGCTACGCTCAACATGGACGGATCCGCCCTCTACCAGTCGATCCTGCTCATCTTTATGTCCCAGCTCGCCGGGGTTGATCTCAGTGCCGCGCAGGCGCTCTTCATCGTTCTGCTCACCATGGCCTCCTCCGCCGGCACCGCCGGCATCCCCGGAGGCGGCATTGCACTGATGGCCTTCATGCTCGACCTGCTCGGCCTGCCGCAGACCTATCTCGCCCTCTATCTCGTCGTCGATCGTTTCTTCGACTATCCGATCACGGCCGTCAACGTCTGGGGGGACTTGGTTGTCGCCGCCCTTGTCGACCGCGACCTTCGGCGAGGCTGAGCTGCAATCGCACGGTGCGGTTCGTCTCCTCACCGCACCCGACGTGTGCGAAAACAAAGGCGTAGGGTGTGGTGACGCAGGAACCGCACCGATAGGCGGCTCGATGATCGCGCCGTGCGGTTCGTATCCTCACCGCACCCGACATGGGCGAGAACAAAGGCGTAGGGTGTGGTGACGCAGGAACCGCACCGTTGGGCGGCTCGATGATCGCGCCGTGCGGTTCGTCTCCTCACCGCACCCGACATGGGCGAGAACAAAGGCGTAGGGTGTGGTGACGCAGGAACCGCACCGATAGGCGGCTCGATGATCGCGCCGTGCGGTTCGTCTCCTCACCGCACCCGACGTGTGCGAGAACAAAGGCGTAGGGTGTGGTGACGCAGGAACCGCACCGATACGCGGCTCGATGGCCACATGGTGCGGTTCGTATCCTCACCGCACCCTACGTGCGCTCCCGGGCATACCCGAGACCACTCCCATCGCGGGCCCGCTCGGGATAGACTCGACACACCACGCGCCGGGCCGGTTTAGTCCATGTCGACTCCTCGCTCCATCCGATTGCTGATCCCATCGTTGGCCATCGTCGGTCTCTCCTTGCTCGGGGCCGTGCTCCCCGACACGGCGCGCGCCGCGGACGCCTGCCGAGAAGGCAAGGAGGTGCGGATCTGGACCGCTCCGCTGCAACCAAGTCCGGGCGCGCCGCTGGAGATCATCGCGGTCGCTACCGACGCCGATCTCGACGAGGTACTGATCACGGACCCCGCCGGCCGCCAAACCAGCTTGCGCACAGCCCACGGCGGCGGACCGCCATGGAGTCTCTACGGGACACAGTTTCGCCCGGTCGCCGGGATCTATCGCATCGAAACCACGCGCGCAGGGCGGGTCGCGGGTTGCGCCGAGGTGAGGGTCGGCGGCAGAGATCGCACGCAAGGGAGCAAGCGCGGCAGCGGCGAGTGGGACCTGGCGACGGAGGCATTCTACTCGGCCTGGATCGAGCACCTCTTCGAGGCCCCGCCCGAGCAATTGCTGAGCTTCGACTCGCTCGGCCCCGTGCTGCGCGACCCCGCGCGAAACCTGCTCTTCAACTATCTCGGCAACGGCGAGGACCACAGCCTCCCAGCCGAGCCTGATTGCGCCGACCTGCCCTACTTCCTGCGGACCTATTTCGCTTGGAAGCTCGGCCTGCCGGTCGCCTACCGACCCTGCACGCGCGGGAGCCGGAGCAGCGCTCCGACCTGCCAGGCACCTGTCGCCGAGACGCGCTTCGTCGGCGCTTCCATGGACCAGGGGGCATCCGCCGAGGTCTTTCGCGAGGCCAGCCGCTCGATGATGAACACGGTCCATTCAGGCAGTGCACGCACCGCGCTTCGCGACGACGCGACCGACTTCTATCCGGTCGCGCTCGATCGCTCGACACTCTGGCCCGGGACCATCTTCGCCGACCCCTACGGTCACATCATGGTGATCGTAAAATGGCTGCCCCAACGCGGCCGGGAGAGCGGTCTCCTGCTCGCCGTCGACGCCCAGCCGGACAACTCCGTGACGCGCAAGCGGTTCTGGGAGGGCACCTTTCTGTTCGCCCAAACCCCGAGCGCGGGACCGGGCTTCAAGGCGTTCAGGCCGGTGGTTCAGACAGGCAGCGGCGTGCGCCAGATGCCCAACAACGCGATCGACGGTCGATCCGGTCTGCCGCCCTTCTCCCTCGAGCAAGCCGCACTGTCGCCGGCAGACTTCTATGCCCGCATGCAACGGCTCGTCAACCCGCGCGGCCTCGAACCCGAGGTTGCCTACACCGCGACGCTGGACGCCTTAATGGAGCAGCTCGAAACACGCGTGACCTCGGTCGAGAACGGCGAGGCCTACGTGCGCAGCCGACCCGGCATCACCATCCCGATGCCGAGCGGACCCGCCATCTTCGAGACCACCGGCCCCTGGGAGGATTACGCCACGCCCTCGCGCGACATGCGGCTCTTGATCGCCATGAAGGTGCTCGCAGACCTGCCCGAGCGCATCCGTCGTTACCCGGAGCTCTTCGTGCTGCAGGGCCGCTCGCCGAGCGATGCCGCCGCGCGGATCGAACGGATGAATGCACAGAGAATGGGCGAGCGGTTCATCACCTACACCCGCAGCGACGGCACGCCCTGGCGGCTGAGTCTCGGAGAGATCTTCAGCCGCCGCGCCGAGCTTGAGATGGCCTACAACCCGAACGACTGCGTGGAGCGGCGCTGGGGCGCATCCCCGGGCTCGCCCGATGAGTCGACCTGTCGGCGGCGTGCACCGGCGGACCAGCGTGCGCGCATGGAGGAGTATCGTCCCTGGTTCCGCGAGGCGGTCCGCCCGCCGCGTTAGCGCAACCTTCTCGATCGGCTGAACAGACGCATTCGACACCCACGCCCGGCTGCGCCCAAACGGAGTCCGTCCCATGCCCAGCAGTTGTCCCTCCGTGCCATGCCGACCCGAGCAGGCCCTGCTCGGAATAGCCTCTGTCGCGGTTTGCCTCGCGTTGGTCGCCTGCGGGGCCCCGGGCCCGCGTCCCGGCGAGGCGCCCGGAACCTGGGCCGGACGCCCGATCGGCCGGGCGCCCTCGCCCAACCCGGGGCTCAAACAGGCGATGATCCAACGTGCAACCCGCGAGTGGGAGCAGTTCGATCGCCAGGTCGTGGTCTTCAAGGGCAACGAGGAGAGCATCCCTCACGTCGGCGCCTGGGAGGACGACTACACCCATGTCAGTCGGGTCAACCTCTACTGGCGTGCCGTCAACAAGCCGACGCTCGACGGACTGGACTGCCGGCAACCCTGGTCGGCCGCCTTCATCAGCTGGGTGATGCAGAGTGCGGGCGTACCGACGAGCCAGTTCCGCCCGGCGAGCGCCCACTGGGTCTATCTCTCATCGATGGTCGAGGAGGCGAGCTATCCGGGTCGCTACTTCGTCCCCCGGCGGATTCAGGACTACAGCCCCGAGCCGGGCGACCTGGTCTGCGCAGGGCGCGGCCGCACGCCGTTGCGACCGGTCGACGGCTATACCAGCGCCTGGATGCTCCAGGGTGCGGAAACCCACTGCGACCTCGTGGTCGGGAGAAACGGCCAGACACTGGACGTCATCGGAGGGAACGTGCGCAACTCGGTCTCCAAGAGCGTCCTCGAGCTCGACGACCGCGGTCGGCTCAAGCCCGTGACGCGCCGGCCCTGGTTTCTGGTGATGGAGAATCGGCTCTGAGGTCGCGCTGCATGACGCTCGTCCGTTAGGCAAAGCGCAGCGCGCCACACCGACCTGCTCATGTTGCCTTGAATCGTTCCGTAATCAGGTCAGCGGAGGTGACCATGAACAACATCGAAAGACAGCCCTGGACAGCATGCCTCGGCGCCGTTCCCGCGATCCTTCTGCTCTTCGTCTTCCACGCTCATGCCGACGAGCCCTGGACAGCACCCCTGCAACGCGGCGGTCAGGTCGAGGTCGATCCACGCACCAACCGCCCGGTCCTCGATCAGAACGGTCGTCGCACGCAACTCTGGGACGGCGTACACCGACTGGAAGACGGCTCGGTCATCCGCATCGAAGGCGGCCGCGTGGTCCCGACGACCGATATGCTGGCGCCGAGCGGCGCGCCGAGCGAGCCGGCCGCATCCGACACAGAAGCACCGGAGGCGGTCGAAGCCGACGAAGGCGAGGCCAAGCAGCCGACCGGCGGACGCCTTACGGGCGCCTCGCCTTGCGAGCAACTGGTGCTCCGAGTCTGCGGCGCCGCCCGCACCTGTTGGCAGGAGCCCGCTTGCGAGGCCGCGCGCCAACTCCGTCAAATGGAACAGGAGGAGTGGCTTAAAGGAGCCGATCCAGGCCGCGTCACGGAGAGCGGGAAACAGTGCGAGGAGGCCATGAGCAACGCCTTCTTTGCGCCGTGTCGCTAAACCGCGCCCAGCGCGGCATGCGTCGTCTGTTGATTTGGTTTGGCCGCGCCGGCTCCGATCATTCTCGGAGCCGGCGCGGTTTAAAGTATTAAAAGATATAAAATTCGAAACCGCGTCTCCGCTAAGAGCCGTGGATGCACCCGACGTCGAACTCACGCTAAAGTGAGCATCTCGCTCTGGACGCGGTTGAGTCCCCCGGAAGTCTCGATACTGCCTCCCCGGTACGCCGACTTCAGTCGGCACCCGGGGAGGCGGACTTCAGTCTGCCGTGGACCCGGGTGCGAAGGGCGCCGGAAATTGCGCGGCGTTGCACGCGTAAACCGTACCGCCGCATTCTGCGTGCTCGGCGAGGCGACGCCTTTGTCCGCTCGACTGCCGGCTTAAGCGTGCCTTCGATACGCCAAGAACTGCTTCAGCAGAATTGGTTGGATCTCGCCCAGCTCGCGTCGCCGGTCGATGGTATCGTCGCCGCTCACAAGCGCATGCAAGAGACGGTATGCGGTCGCGCGATCGTCGCTGGACGTGTCGCCCGTTTCGCGGATCACCGCAAAGGCCTTCGGATCCTCCAACAGAAGCCAGGCGGGGAAATCCTCGGTCGCCAGTTCGTCCTCGAGTCCGAGGTCGCCGAACGCCGCCCAGAGATCGGCCAGACGACGATCCGGAAACGCCGGGGCACGAAAGGCGCGCTCCGCTGCCGACGGATATTCACGACAGAGCCACAACCAGTCTCGGCGCGCACCGAACGGATCGCGAACGCGCCAGCAGGCCTCGGCATGGACGAGGACCAGCACCGGTTGGTCGAGCCAGTCGGGCTCGGACTCGATCGCCTCTCGCGCGCGCTCCCATCGCCCTGCCCGGGTCCAGGCGATCGCCGCGTGGAAGTCACCCGAACCCGGACCGAAGGCACGCCCGGTCAAGCACTCGGCCAGCCCCGCCCAGAGGGTCCCCAGGAAATCGCGTGCCCGATGACCCAGCAGCTCTCCGGCCAAAGGCCCGATCCCTTCCAGCTCGCGCCATCGTTCCTCGACACGTCCGTCGCGCCCGACCGCATCGACGTCGTCGAGGGTCTGGATCAAACGGAGAAAGCCGCCGAGTCTTGGATGCCCCGGCTCATGGTGCATCAATCGGGCGACCCGATCGCGCGCACGATCCATGCGGTGCTCGACCAAGGCCGTGCGGACCTCCTCCTCGAGCAGCAGCGCGGTGCTGTCCTGAAACAGGTCCAGCTGACAACGCTCCGGGGGCGGCGCATAGACGAGCGTGCAGGCGCGGGACAGCTCCGTGTGCGGACCGATCGACAAGGGACGCTCCCGATCGCCCCACGCGTTGTGCGAAAGCGCGACGGCCACGAGCTTCTGTCCGCGAGCATAGACCCCTGCATCCTCCAGGAACCCAGCAATCGCCTTGGGTGAGGCACGCAGGACCCCCTGCAGATCCGACCGCCCCCCGGTCCGCCAGGCGACATAGTCCTCGTAGCCAAGCAGGTCGGCCGCGAGCAGAAGCTCCAGTGGATCGAGCCGCCCCTGCTCGAGCAGCAGACGATCGACGAGCGGTCGCAGTTCTTGATCCGGGATCGCGTCGCGTGCCGGGTCCATCAGGTCGCCCTCAAGCTTCGGTCGAATGGTCGTGAATATGGACGGCTAACCAAAGGCAGCGGGGGTCGGTCGACGTCTTGTTCACGCGATGCGGGGTTCCCGCCGGGATGAACCGATAGTCGCCCGAGCGCATGGTGAGCGTCTCTCCGTCGACCCAGAGCTCCGCCTCGCCTTGCAGCAGACAGACCCACTCGTCCTGGACCTGATCGTAGAGGACGGACTCGGGGCGATCGCTGCTCAGGATGCGCTCGATCCGAACGTTGGAGCAGCGCAACAGCTCCTCGAACGCCTCGCCGCGATCGATCCGGGGGAGGTCTTGAAAAAGGTTGCGCAACATCCCGGTCAGCCCTCGTCGAGGAAGGATTCAAAACAACCGAACCTGAACTGCGTCTCGCCAAGTCCGACTTTAGCCTCGACGCCCGTCGCAATCCGCAACCATCAAGGAAGCACCGGACGCGGTTCAGCCCTACAACAAGACGCGCTCGATCCCGCCGTCCTGCGCCTGATCCAGAAACCGCTGCTGCCAGCCCTCGCCAAGCATGCGGTCGGCCATCTCGACCACGATATAGTCGGTCTTCAGACCCGTGTCGTCGGTGTACTTGGCGAGACCCTGCTGGCAAGCCGGACACGAGGTCAAGAGCTTGACCTCGCCGGCGCGGACGACGTCCTGCCCCGTCAGCGCCTGAATCCCCGCGGTCAACTCCTCCTGCTTGCGGAACCGCACCTGGTTGGCGATATCCGGACGCGAGGTTCCGAGCGTGCCAGCCTCCCCGCAGCAGCGATCCGAGAGCATCACCGACTGGCCGATCAGACTCGCCGCCACCTTGAGCGGCGCATGGGTCTTCATGGGCGAGTGACAGGGATCGTGATAGAGATATTGAACCCCTTTAACGCCCTCCAGACTCACGCCCTTCTCCATCAACCACTCATGGATGTCGAGCAGACGGCAGCCGGGGAAGATGCGCTCGAACTCGTACTTGAGCAGCTGATCCATACAGGTCCCGCAGGAGACGACGACTGTACGGATGTCCATGTAATTGAGCGTATTGGCGACCCGGTGGAAGAGCACACGATTCTCCATCGTGATCTGGCGTCCTCGGTCTTCGAGCCCGGCCGAGCGCTGCGGATAACCGCAGCAGAGATAACCGGGCGGCAGCACGGTCTGAGCGCCTTGCTCGTAGAGCATCGCGAGCGTGGCGAGCCCGACATCCGAGAAGAGCCGCTCGGAGCCGCAGCCCGGGAAGTAGAAGACCGCTTCGGCGTCCTCCGCCGCCACCCGCGGATCGCGCAGGATCGGCACCTGGGTCTTGTCCTCGAGCCCCAGGATCTGGCGAAAGGTCCGCTTGGGCAGCTCGACCCGGATCGGTCGACTGACCAGATCCACGACCTGGCTCGCGAGCATCGGCCGATGACTGGTTGCACCCGGCTTGGCGGTACGCTTTGCCGTCATCCGCAGCGCCTTGGCGACACGATGGCCGAGATTCATCCCCGCAAACCCCCACTGCGCCAGCCCTTTGCGGAGCAGTCGCACGGCACGGGGATCCGTGACATTGAGGAACTGCATCGCCGCCCAGGAGCCGGCGTTGAAACGCTTCTTCCCGCGATCGATCAGGATGCGCCGCATCCGCATGGTGACATCGCCGAAGTCGATGTTCACCGGACAGGGATTCAGACACTTGTGACAGACCGTGCAGTGATCCGCCACGTCGTTCATGGCATCGAAATGGCGCAGCGAGAGACCGCGACGGGTCTGCTCCTCGTAGAGGAAGGCCTCGATGATGAGCCCGGTGCCCAGGATCTTGTTGCGCGGCGAATAGTTGAGATTGGCCCGCGGCACATGCGTCATGCACTTGGGCTTGCACTTGCCGCAGCGCAGGCAGTGCTTGACGTCGTCGTTGAGTGCGCCGAGCTCGGTCTCCTCGAGGATGATGGCCTCTTGCTGCACCAACCGCAGCGACGGCGTGTAGGCACCTTCCAGCCCGGAGCCCGGCATCAGCTTGCCCGGATTGAAGCGCGAGTGCGGGTCGACGCGCTGCTTGTAGGCCACGAAGGCGTCGAGCTTCTCGCGCTCGAGGAACTGCAGCTTGGTGATGCCGATGCCGTGCTCGCCCGAAATAACCCCGCCCAGATCGCTCGCCAGCGCCATGATGCGCGCGACCAGGCGGTCGGCCTCGTGAAGCATGGCGTAGTCCGATGAATGCACCGGGATATTGGTGTGCACGTTGCCGTCGCCGGCATGCATGTGCAGCGCGATGAAGAGCCGGGAGTCGCGCACTCGGGCGTGGATCTCGGTCAGGCGCTCGCGCACGCGAGCCAGATCCTGGCCCGAGAAGATCTCGTTGAGTCGATCGGCCACCTCGGCGCGCAGCGATTGACGCAGATCGCGACGAAGCATCATGGAGAGCAGGGTGTCGCCCTCGCGGATACGGGCCTTCTCGGTGTCGCTCAGTCGATCGAGATGTGCCGAGGCGGGCTCGTCCAGATCACTCAAGATGGTCTGCCAGCGCTGCCGCGCGGCTTGGACCGCCTCGCGCGCCGCATCGCGCTTGGCACTCAGGATAGCGACGGCCTCGGCCGAGTCCTGATACTCGCCCTCCCCGCGCGCCCCGGCAAGATCACCGCCGAGATCACCCGCAAGATACTCAAGCAGCGCCGCCATGATGGCGTCCTTGTTGCGGATCGACTGCTCGATGTTCATCCGTTCGATACCGCGGCTGTAATCGCCGAGCCGGTCGAGCGGGATCACCACGTCCTCGTTGATCTTGAAAGCATTGGTGTGACGCGAGATGGCGGCGGTGCGGGCGCGGTCGAGCCAAAAGCGTTTGCGGGCCTCCGGACTGATCGCGATGAAGCCCTCGCCATCGCGGGCCTTGGCGAGCGTCACCACCTGCGCGGCGGCTTGATCGACCAACGCCTCGTCGTCGCTCACCAGATCCGCGATCAGCACCATCTTGGGCAGCTCGCGACGCGCCGCCTTGGTGGTGTAGTCCACAGCGCGGACATAGCGCTCGTCGAGATGTTCGAGCCCGGCCAGCTGCACGCCAGACAAGGCTTCGAGATAGTCCTTGATCTCGACGATCGCCGGCACGGCCAGATCCAGATCTGTCCCGAAGAACTCCAAACAGACCGTGCGCGCATGGTCCGGCATCCGATGCAGGACGAAGCGTGCCGAGGTGATGATCCCGTCGCAGCCTTCCTTTTGAACGCCGGGCAGACCGGAGAGGAATTTGTCCGTCACGTCCTTGCCGAGACCGACCTTGCGCAGGGCGGAGCCGGGCATCTCCAGGATCTCGGGCTCGCCCTTCGGCGTCACACCGTCAGGCAAGAAGCGCCGGATGCGAAAGCGCACCAGCGGTTGCTCATGGATCTTGCCGAGGTTGTGATCCAGACGCTCGACCTCCTGCCAATCTGCATCGGGCGTCACCATCCGCCAGGAGGCCAGGTTGTCGAGCGCCGTGCCCCAGAGCACGGCCTTTTTGCCGCCCGCGTTCATGGCCACGTTGCCGCCAATGCAGGAGGCATCCTGCGACGTGGGATCGACCGCGAACGCCAGACCGGACCGGTCGGCCAGGTCCGAGACCCGACGCGTGACCACCCCGGCGCCACAGCGCACCGTCGGCACCGCGCCCTCGACGCCGGGCAGCGCGATCCGCTCCACACCCGAGAGGTCTTCCAGCTTCTCGGTGTTGATGACGGCCGTCTTCGCCTGAAGCGGCACCGCCGATCCCGTGTAGCCCGTGCCGCCGCCGCGCGGGATCAAGGTCAAACCCGCGTCGATACAGGCGCCCACGATCGGCGCGACCTCCGCCTCGGTGTCCGGCGAGATGACCACGAAGGGCATCTCCACGCGCCAGTCGGTCGCATCCGTTGCGTGCGAGACCCGCGCCAGACCGCCGAAATCCAGGTTGTCCTTGTGCGTGATCCCCACGAGCGCCTTGCGCAGACGCGCGCGCTGGCTCTTCTCCTGCTCGAACCAGTCCCCGAAGCGCTGCACCGCGGCCCGCGCCGCAGTCAGAAGCTCGCCGGCCCGACGATTGTCGTTGAGCCGCAGCTCGAACTGATCGAGCCGATGCGTCAGCGCCTGCAGGAGCAAACGGCGACGCTCCGGGTTGTCGAGCAGGTCGTCCTGTAGGTAAGGGTTGCGCGTCACCACCCACATGTCCCCGAGCACCTCGAAGAGCATCCGCGCCGAACGTCCGGTCCGGCGGCTGACGCGCAGCTCCTCGATCAACCGCCACAGCGGCTCGCCGAGAAACCGGATGACGATCTCCCGGTCGGAGAAGGAGGTGTAGTTGTAGGGGATCTCGCGGATCCGTTGCTGGACAGCTGCGGTCATATGGATCTGATCATCGGCGATTGTTTCTTGCACTGCACAAAATGGTACAGCAAAGGAGACCCGCCATGACCATGTTGCCGACGAGGGCGGGTTGAGCAGACCGGTCGAAACGACGGTTCGAGTGCCCGCCACCGTCCACGGCATCATCGCCCGCCGCAGAGACCCGATCGATCGACCGCCCACGCAGGCCGTTGAGGAACGGTTAAGAAATAACCGAAACACGTAGGATGGGTAGAGCGCAGCGAAACCCATCTTTTGCGCGCCGCGCCCCGGAATCGACGCTTGAGCGGGGGTGGATGGGTTTCGCTGCGCTCTACCCATCCGTGAACTAGGTGTTCACCTTGTTTCTGAATCGTCACTAAGTCATCCGGGACATCGTGCCAAGGCGCAATCCCTTCCCCCAGCTTCCCCCCAAGCTAAGCCGCGTTTAAACCAGCGCCCCGAGCGGTCCATTGGCGATCCCGCGAGGGAAGTCGAAGTTACGGATGTTCGGCAAAATTTCGTCGAGGTCCCTGTTGTTTTGAACCCCGAACCACAGCGCGAGCTCTGCGTTGTACTCATCGACCGATGTCGTGGGAATCAACCGTCCGCGCCCGACATCGAGTTCTGAGCCCGCACGTAGCGTCTCGGGATAGTCGCCGTACAACCGGCCACCGACCACGGAACCCCCCATGATGATCTGGTTTCCGCCCCAGGCGTGGTCCGATCCGTTGCCGTTTGAGGATAACGTTCGACCGAAATCCGAGGCCGTGAAGGTTACGACGTCCTGATCGACCCCCAACTCGACCGTCGCCTCGTAGAAAGCGGCGAGGGCCTGGCTGAGTTCCGGGAGCATAGCGGCTTGGGCATTGAGCAACTCGTCGTGATGATCCCATCCTCCCATCGAGACGAAGAAGGTCTGTCTCCTGTGCCCGAGCGCGCCGCGCGCGGCGATCGCACGAGCAACCTGACGTAGCTGTGCCCCAAGGTCGGTTCGAGGGAAGGCAGTTCTCACTGTCGCCCCGCGGGTCGCGCGATCATACTCTTCACTCAGGTCGATCGCTTCGCGATGCGCCAGCGCGTAGGCTCCCTCGAATTCATTGGCGTAGGCGTCGGTCAGCAGCCGGTCGCTGATTTTAGTCAAGATGCTGTTGGCAATACCGCTACCCTTGTAATAGTTGGAGGGGATCGCACCATCGGCACCGACCACATATGGCAACACTCTCCTGCCCGTCTGAAAAACATTCAGCGAGTTGAGCGCGATGTTCATCCCGACCGCTGGATCGTCGTTGACGGAGTCCGTGAGGATGTCGGCCATTCGTCCGGCCCAGCCCGTTTCTTGTCCGGCCGATTGGGGCAAAGAAGTCTGCCAATGACGTTGCTCGTCAGAATGCGAGAACAAGCTGACCGGAAGATTTCGACCGGAAACAAAACCTTGCTTGTCGGTGGGCTCGATCAAGCTGCCGACATTCGTCACAAAAGCGAGCGGCGAGTTGCCGCGATTGTAAAGATTACGGATCTCGTTCATCCTCGGATGAACGCCGAAGCGGCGTCCGGTCTGCGTATCCGTAATCGGAAGCAGACTCGAACGCCTAAGCGCCAGATCCCGACGGATCCCGGCGTAGTCGTTATATTCACCGGACTCGTAGGGAACAAGCATATTCCAGCTGTCGTTGCCGCCAAGCAAAAACACGCAAACGAGAGCCTTATATCCCGATGTATCCCCGGCGGCAGCGTACGCAGCGTTGGTCATCTTCAAGTTGATGATGCTCGACACCAGCGAGGTGGACAACAACCCTGCGCAGCCACCGGAGAGCCTCAGGAATTGACGACGGCTCGGCGAGGGTAGTTCGCGAGCAATGACTGGACGTTTCGGTTTCATGGTTTGCCCCTAGTAGTACACTGCGTAAAACGCTTTGGAATGATGGACATCGAGTAAATCGTGCGAATGACGCCCCTCACCATGTCAAGGCGAAATCGCGCAGTCAGGAGAGAGCGTCGTTGCAATCACCGCACTAGTTGCCCGGAGCTGTGCCTTTTGATTCTGGCTCAACCAACGCAGGTTGGTTGCACTCACAATCTCCTCCTCGATTACACGGCGGCTACTGTCGCTCATCGTACCCTGGCAGAGGAGCAAGTCGAGGTGGCGCATTAATTCCGCTGGGTTCGAAAGCGCCAACTGCTTTTCCCGAGTCAGGTCCAATTGCACCCGACATCTCTGGCCAGCAATCGTATTGACCGAGATCGCTTCAGACCTGACATCCCCGTAGATTCGGTTCGAAAAGCGATTTGCCCCGCTTGAGGTCAACAACTGAAATTCAGGCGCAACAAGGACGCCGTCGCGGAGCGATGGGTGGGTGTATTCCTGCAGCTTACCTCCCGGTCTGAAATCAGGCAGGTAGAAATTGAAGACGCTCGGAGAGGCATAAGGGCCTTGATCAAAAGCTCCCACCGCGCCGTCAAGAATCAAACGACCCCTCGGGCAATTACTGCTCGGGTTAAACGCCCGCACCAGGGATGCATACCGCACCACCGGCTCCTGGAGTCGAGAGCGGTGTGAAACGCCAGAGGTCGCGGTGATGCTCAGCGCCGACGGCCGGGTGATGGATAACCCACGTGATGCCTCCGGGTCGAGCAAGATGGCCTTGATTACACGCCGCATGTCACCTCTCGCCCCGCCGTCATCGCCATTAAATGCGCGGGCAACGCGGTTTACGTACCACCTGGGCGGGTTCGACATCACCAGGCGCTGAATAAGGAGTCTAGCAATAAATGGCCCCACGTTCGGATGCTCGAAGACGTTGTCCATAGCATCCTTCACATCCCGCATACCTCCTTGCCCAGCCGGAAGAACCCGGCCCTGAAGCAGCTCTTTGCGATCTTTATCATGTTCGCTTTCGAACATCCTCATCGGTGTAAGTTCATCTGGTGGTTGCCAGAAGTCATTCGCCGTACCGGACCCGAATCCAGTGAAAACACGGGCGAATGACTCGATATCCGCGTTATCGTATGATGGGACGAACTCGCCATCAGCCGAGATTTTCCACTCCCCGTTCCGGTTCAGCTCGAACGGGCCTATGGTGAACAGCTGCAGGAACTCGCGAGCATAGTTCTCGTCGGGAAATCTGTTGAGTGCGGGGTCTGGCTTGCGGTTTCGGAAATGGTCGAGATAGACACCCATGACCGGGTGAAGCGTGACATCCTCCATAAGGTCACGGTAGTTTCCGAAGCTGTTCTGAAGTAGCACGTCATAGTAATCCGCCGTGCCAATAAACAGCGCATTCGGAGCCCCTCCAACGACCCAGATTTGTGCGAGCGCCCAAGCGACCCTTTGGCGAAGTTGATCGGGAGCGGCGAGCGCATTTTGCCACCATGAGTGAATCCTGGCTCTATTCTCGGTCTTAAAGGTGGACGAGCGCCCGGACTCGCGAATGAGCTGCTGTGCAAGGGAGAGGTGCCCGGAGATCGGAAGCGCGAACTGCCTATCGATCCACTCCTCGCGTGCATCATCGACACCGATTCTCTGCATTCGGCTTGCCAGCGCGTCAATGTCGGCTGATGTTGGGCCAAACGTCGCCATGTTCAGGAACTGCGCCGCGAGGATCTTGTATTCGACCAGCGCACGTTCCGACGAATTGTTTGCCGTGAAGGTGCCGGCCGTGACTGGCCCGAGAATGAAAAAGAGAAAGATCAGAGCGATGGCGAGGCGCATTCCGGCCCCTTTAAAGGTCTGCATTGGTTAATGTCTCCTATGGAAGCGCAGAATTTAGTCGTAACGGAAGGATTGTGACACGGACAGATATCGAGGTGAACTGACCCAGTCGATATTCATCGACGACTGTGTCAATTCAGATAGGACTGAAGTCTTGGCTCCTGGGATTCGGCTACAGCCCGCATGTGAGTGCGGTGAACGAGCGACACCCATAGTTTCTTACATCATGACTTCAGACAGACTTTCGCTTGCTGCCGGGAGACGCCACAGGTTCGTCGACTACCCGGCGATCGGTTGACCACGGCTTCAGGGTTCGGATCCACAGTGCTACGCTGGGCGCGGGGCGCTGTCATACAGGCCTACGCGAAACCCGTGCCATCGCCATCGAAGCGGGATAAGCCCTTGTTGTGATGTGATTTGCGTCGAAGCGAAGATCGAAGTCCGAGATGCCGGCTGTCAGACATGTCGTCCAATGGCGACGCCGAAGAGATGAGATATCCGAAGTAGCTGCTTTGTAGGGTATTTCTTTGTCGTCGATCCACGACAACAAAGTCACGCCTCGCAACTCGTCGATGAACGGTCAGTTGCGGCCAACGGGCAACAGCTGCTTGGCGTCGGATTGTGAGTTACGGAACAATGCGGGCTCGAGACGATGCCGGCGCAGCAGCTTGTAAAGTTCTGTCCGGTTCCGTCCGGCCAGTCGCGCGGCACTCGCAACATTACCTTCGGTGATCCGCAGCAGATTTTCGAGGTACTCCCGGTCGAAACGCTCGCGCGCGTCGGCCAGGGAAGGCACTGAGTTGAGATCGTTGCGAAGGGCGCGCTGCACCAAACTGGCTGGGATAATCTCGGTGGTGCAGAGCGCGGCGGCTTGCTCGACGAGATTCTGGAGTTGACGCACGTTTCCGGGCCAGGGGGCTGACATCATCAGCTCCATCGCATCCGGTGCGAAACCTTCGATATGTCTTTTGTTTCGTCCGTTGGCCCGTGCGAGAAAGTGGCTTGCAAGCAAGGACACGTCCTCACATCGCTCACGAAGCGGGGGAAAGGCCAACCTGACCACGTCCAGGCGATAAAAAAGATCGTTACGAAACCGCTCCTCGATCAAGGCCTGGTCAAGGTCGCGATGCGTCGCCGAGACGATCCGCACATCGACGGGTACCGAGCGATTTGCCCCGACCGGGCGAACCTCCCCTTCTTGAAGCGCGCGCAGCAGCTTGGCCTGAAATGCGAGCGGCATATCTCCGATTTCATCCAAGAATAAGGTACCGGCATCCGCTTCTTCGAATAGACCTTTTCGGTTCTGTGTCGCGCCGGTGAAAGAACCTTTGCTGTGACCGAAGAGCTCCGACTCAAGAAGTGTCTCAGGTATGGCGGTACAGTTGACGGCTACGAACGGCCGGTTCGCGCGATGACTTGCCCGATGTATCGCGCGCGCCAGCAGCTCCTTTCCGGTGCCGCTTTCCCCTTGGATCAGGATGTTGGTATCCGTTCCTGCCGCAAGGTACGCCTGGCGCAACACCTCTTCCATGGCCGCACTCCGGGTCAAAATGCCGTCACGCCACTCATCGGCTCCATCGGATCGACGGGATACGGAGTCCGCTCCAGTCGAAACGCGCTGTGCGCGCCCGATGACGGCCAAAAGCTCTTGCCCGTCGAAGGGCTTTGTCAGATATCCGAAGACTCCCTGCTGCGTGGCCTTCACGGCTTCCGGAATACTGCCGTGGGCGGTGAGGATGATCACAGGTAGACCAGGATAGTCCTGTTGGACGGAGGAGAAGAGCGCGAGACCATCAAGGCCTCCCATCCGGAGATCCGTAATGACTAGACTCGGCATGAAGTGCGGGAGCAGCGCAATCGCCTGCTCGCCGCTGCTCGCGGCTTCGATGACATGGCCAGCCGCTCTGAGCCGAATGGAGAGAAGTCTCAGGAGCCCTGCATCGTCGTCCACGAGAAGAATACGAAAAGGATCTATCATCGGTCGTCATCTCGGTGATTCTAATCGGGGTAACTCCAAATCGGGCGCCAGAGCACGGTCCTGCATCTCAAGCTCGATACGTTTGAGACCTTCCAATTGTGTCTCCAGCTCTGCGAGTTGCCGCCGAAGCCCCGTCAACTCCTCTTCACGCCCCTCCAGTTGCTGCTCGCGACCCTCCAACTCCTGTATACGTTCCTGCAGCTCGCCCTTACGCCCCTCGAACTGTTTGGAGAGCTCGTTTCGCTGCCCGATCGCCTTTGCGACCCTCCTCTGCAGTCGGAGCTCGTCCTGCAACTGCTGTAGTAGAAGGTTTGCGAGTAAGACAGAGCCGGGGGCTTGATCCGTGTGGGTCAGATAGGTGTCGAGCAGCTCTATTGCACGCTTTTTGTCAGATGGGCGACCGAGCACGATCAACACGACGCTCCAATGCAATAGCTCGGATGGATGATCCGGGTTGGCCTCCGCCGCCGCCTTCCGAAGGACATCCGGGCTGGTGTGTCGGATGGCGGCAACGGAATCGAAAAGCACCCCGAGATCGATCGACTCTTGAGCGGACGTCGAGGAGGTCCTTCCCGGAATCATGGTGCAACCCACAACCAAGACAAAAACGGCACCAATGGATGTCCTCTGCACCTTCAGGCGCAATGATCGGCGGCACCACTCCTGAGCGAATCTCGGCCTCATCCTTCCACGCCCGCGCCGCTCAAAGGGGATTCCATCTGACCTGACGATTTGGATCTGGGGCCGGGCAACCGAAGCTGTAGTCGGGCCCCCTTTTCGGAGGCGAGTACCTGCAATCGCCCTTCGAGGGCCCGAGCATATTCGCGGGCGATATAGAGCCCAATGCCGCTGCCACGGATATGACCTGCTCCAGGGTGGTCACCTTGGAAAAACAATTCGAATACGCGCTCCCGATCTTCTGGAGGGATGCCACAACCCTCGTCTTGAACCTCGACATAGACATCCCCGTCGATCCGGCCCGTGATGACGCGGACACGGCTTCGCATCGCCGTAAACTTGATTGCATTCGAGAGGAGGTTATCGAGAATCGTTGTCAACCGATCCAGATCCGTGCATAAGACCTCGCCGTTCAGATCCAAGTCGAGCGTCACATCATTGGATCGGGCGTAGAGCTTGTGTCGATCCGCGATCTCACGCACCAGACCATCCAGATCGATCTCCCGCGGATCGGCTATCGGCGAAGCCGCTCTTGCGAGACTGACGCTCAGCAGATTCTCTATCAATCGCTGCAGATCGAGACTATTCGCGCAGACGATGTTCGCAATCTCTTGTTGCTCTACGTTCAGCCTACCCACGACGTCTTGCGACAGAAGCGCAACACCTTCCCGGATGTTGGTCAGAGGCGTTTTGAGCTCATGAGAGATATGGTGCATGAAGAAGGTCTTCTGCTCCTCGAGCTCGATCAGGCGAATCCGCAACCAATTCAGGCGGCGGCCAAGGTCTGCAAGATCATAGGGGCCAGATACCGTGATGGGCCGGTCGAAAATCCCCGCGCCGAGCGACTTGATGGCCTGGTCAAGTTGATGGATCGGTCTCGCGATCACAACGGTGAAAAGAATCGCCAACAACAAAGCCGCGGGAATCAGAGCGGATGCCTCCCACAAAAGGTGTTGCCGAAATCGAGTGGCTTGGCGCTGCATCTGCTCGATTTCATGCGCTACGGACCTGATGGTCTCGTGAAGAACGTTCCTTGCGAGGATTCCAAGACCCGGAAATGACTCGATTGCTTCCAGCGCGACTTGACTGCCCGAATCCTCGTTCTTCAAGACCGAAAAAACGGTCATGGCCTCTCGATCGAGCTGAACGAGCCGTTCCATGCCGGCGGATCCCAACTGCAGGCGTCTCATCGTACCAAGGGTCTTCAAGAAGCTGTCGCGCCTCTGCTCGTATGACTCGAGCAAGGCCGTGTCGCCAAGGACATGATATTGCCGGGCGTAGCGCTCGACTGCGGTCATGTCTTCGACGAGATTGCGGCTCGCCTGGATGGCATGGGTCGCTTCGAGTACCGCCGCCTGCCCATGCGAAGTAAGACGATCCACGGATACCAAAGCCGTGGCGAGCGCGCCGGCAAGGGGCAGAGTGACGACCGCGAATCCCATGAAGATCAGCTGAAGGAGTGAGAACAGACGGTAGACCGAGACCCTACGAGTCATCCGAATCCTCCGTTGCCTGCACGCGAGGGGCCTCGTAAGCCCGACAACTGCTCCGCTGTAACCAAGAACCAATGCGCCCCACCGTTCGCAAACCATCGGCTGCGACCATACTACTGCGGATATTGCTTGAGGAGTAACCATCGCCCAACGAGTCCCGCAGGTTGGGACGTCGGCTGCACTAAGCTGGCCTGATAGAGCTTCCAGCGCCTTGCCGGGGCAACGGTGACAGTCGCACCATAGAGTGCGCACTTGGAGACAGCGCGGCCGTGCAAACGTTCACAAATAATCTGCCGCGGTCTTTGACAAGGAAGATATTACGCCAGCTCGGCCGCAACCTCGTTTGTGGCCCTGTTTAACGGATTTTCCAGGCGCCCTCGGGCAGCCGTCAAAGATCTTTGAGAGTCCCGACCACAGCAGGCGGTTGTTGAGTTGCACGAAACGACCGAAGCGCCGCGGGACGGCGCACCTGCTCCCTGTATCAGCGCACGGCGACCGGCAGCACTTCCGCCATCTCGGACACGATCCGCTTGACGGTCGCGTCCCAGGTGAAGTGCGGAGCGAGTGCCGCGCTCGCGGCGCCCATGGCGGCGGACCGCTCGGGATCGGCCAGAACGTCGATCAGCGCTTCTGCCAGGGCGGCGACGTCGCCGACGGGCACGACGAACCCGTTCTCGCCGTCGCGCACCACGTCGCGCTGATCACCGCAGTCGCTCGCGACGATCGCAGTTCCTGCGTGCAGTGCCTCCACATACACGATCCCGAAGGGCTCAAGGCGGGAGGGCATGCAGAAACAGGCGGCGCGGGCGAAGAAGTCACTGATCTTCGCCGGCGGCTGTCGCCCAACGACTTCGATACCGGGGCCCGAGACGCGCGGCGCGCAGCCAACGATGGTCAGGGTCGCGTCCGGAAGCGCGGCGCGGACGCGGCCGAATGCCTCGACCAGCTCCGGGCCGCCCTTGCGTTCCCACTCCACGCCGATGAACAGGATGCTCCGCGGGCGGACATTCGAACGGTCGCGCCGGATTTCGGCGTTGGGGCCCGCCCCGACGCACCGGACCTTCTCGGCTCCCGCCCCGTATTCGTGCGCAATCAGGTCGCGCACGCGCGATCCGAAGGTAAACACGCGATCGGCACGCTCGTAGAACTGCCGTTCGAGCGCCAACCACCGGGGGTGAGGCGGCGGGTCGTCTGCCCGCCATGAAGACCACCTGCGTCCCAGCGCGGCGAAATCCGTGTAGATGCAGTGCGGCACGTCGTCGAGCGACGCGTCGCACAAGGATTGGGTCTGCAAGGTAAACAGGATCGGCGCGTTCCCTCGCCGCCGTTCGACGATCTCGCGAACGATTCCCACGTACCACGCGCTCCGGACCGTATGAAACCGGATCGCCCGCGACGAGACGAACGCCTGCGGCCCGCGCTCTAGCAGCAGATGCGGAAGCGCGGCGATCTTACGCCACTTGACGGTTTCGAATTCCTTGACGATATCGATAACGTCGATTTCGAGACTTGGATACTGCCGCGTCAGCGCGCTCAGTATGCTGGCGTTGATGAGAGAGAAAGACCCGGATTGAATGAGCAGAATCCGCTTGGCATTCGTGTCGGATCGGGGCGAAGGCGAAACACGTTCGTGCGGGACCATATTGAGCTCCAATCGCGCCGCAGTCTGGGTCTAGAGAGAAACCATCCGCCGGAAAAGCCGGGGGCCTTCATGCGTGAGCTGCTCGAAGCGTCTGTGCGGAACCGCTCACGAGGCCGAGCGTTTTTTTCGTGCCGCCTAAAGGTCACGACAAGACAATCAACGGGCCAGGCCGGTGACTGTTTGATCCGTGATTCGCCGGTGCGCTTCTGTCGGAGAGACATGCGAACTAAGGATGCATTAGCCGTTCGATCTCCGATACGCTCAATGCGCGATTGTAGATGCGGAGCTCGTCGATCAGGCCGGTGAGCTCTCCGACGATCTCCTTGGTCGCCCCGTTGGCTTCTGCGCCAATGATCAGGCCGTTGTCATCCACTGAGATGTTCCCGGTCAATGGGCGGGGCGCACCGCTTTGAACCCCGTCGATATACAGGCGCATAAACTCGCCATCGTAGGTTCCGGCCAAGTGAAACCAAGTATTCGGTCGAGGGTCACCTGCATGTACAGCCGTTTCCTTCAGAGAACCTTCGTCTAAGGTGCTTGAATGCCACTTGACTCGGCCGCCGTCCATCGGCACGATCCCAAGAAAGAACTGATCGGGATGTTTGAGATCCCCGAGCTGCCGTTGAGCGATGACGTCGACGTCGATAAGAAACGGGTCGGTCGGGAAGATCCATGCCATAACCGTGATCGCGTCGGCGACGTCGTTTAGGCTTGCGGACGCCGGAACACTCACATATGAGTCGTTTAACCCACTGAGGCTGAGTGCATTACCGATCCGTCCAGTCGCCCATCCTGCGTTGAGCAGGGCACCGTGATTCTCATTCCCGGAGCTGTCATTGGCGATTGATCCTTCCCCTTCGTCGAAGGCCCAATATCCGAGCAGACCGTTGTTTCCGAGTAAGCCGTTGTTGACGAGATAGACGGGCTTGCTGACCGGCCCCGTGCCGAGTCCGGTCATTGGATCCACAACGGAGGCTACGAAACCGAGCGGCAGCGTGGTGTTGCCGTCAAAGGCGTAATTGTTTGGATCGTTGCCGTAGTCGAACAGGTTCGAGATATTGCGGGATGTCTCATTTGCGTCCAGCGTGATCTGGACCGTTTGGATCTCTACGGCATTGTTTGCCGGAAACTTCAGCAGCGCGACCCGCTGGTTGACGATCGATGCCACATCGGCGACGGTGTTCGTCACTGGCTGAATGCCCTTGGTCATGGTCACCAGGATCGTCGAGCCTGCGGGACCGCCGACGAGGACCTCGGGCACGTCGGCACCGTAACTGCCGATCTCGCCCGGCTCGAACCCGTTAACGCTCACCGTAGCGGCACCTGCTTCGGGCGCTTGGGTCATCAGCGCGTGGGCACCGGCCTGTGTCTCGTCGGAGACGAGCTGACCCGTTGCGGTCGTGCCGTCCGTGAAGAGGATCGTAATCCTGGAGCCAATCATCTCGGCGCCGGAGACACCACCCACATCCCATAACGGGATGCTGTTGTCGTCGACGGTCTGCTTCAAGAAACCGGCGATCGAGTTGGAGTCCATATCGCCGCTGAAGCCTACGGTCTCGCCCTTCTCAAACCCGTTCCCGACATTGGTCGTAAACTTCAGGACAGCGCCGCGAAAGCCGCCGTCCGATCCGAGACCGCTGTTGCCGACATCGTCGAATAGCGGGTTCAAATCGTTCGAATCGTGCGCCGGGAGCCAGTACGACTGGTACTCGCTGGTGCCCACGCCGCCGGCCGTCGTCTGGCCGGAATCGAAGTTCCACGGCTTAACGACGTGGTCGCCGCCGCTTCCGTCCAAATCGAAAACCACGTCCGAGTAGAGCGCGCCGGTGGCGTCGATGAACACGGCCGAAATTCGCTTGTCGCCGGTGTTCTGAAGGGTGAACGAATTGCTGCCGAAGTTCGAGATCTGGACGTTGTTTGTGTTCGGCGTAACCTTCATGACCGCCGAGCCGATCGCTCCCGGCTGGACAACGTCCGGTGTCTCCGCCCCGATGGCCTCAAAGACATCAAGAGGGATCGTATCCGACGGCGGGACGGCCTGGTACAGGGCGATGGCGCTGAACTTGGCGGCGTTCGAAGAGGCGCTGCCGGTGACGCTCAGCAGGCCGTCCGCACCGATGGTGACCGGGACATCGACGTCGTAGGCATTGTTGAGGCCGGCGACTGCCATGAGCTCGAGGTCGTCGATCACAAGCTGGCCGTTCACGATGACGTCGAAGACGCGGGAACCGGCGCCGCTGGTACCGAGCGGGTCCCAGATCTCGGCGAACTTCAGGGTCAGGATGTAGTCACCTTGCGTGATCCCACCGCGGGTAAAGGTGACCGACCCGCCGTCCGCGCCGCCGAAGCGCTCGGTGGCATACGTCGCGTCGTCGCCATCGGCGTTGCCGTCGCCGGTATAGTCGCCGTCCGGCGCCGGGCCGTCCCTCGGAGAGGCGCCGTCTAGGTAGGCATTGGATCCAATCCAGCTCGCGTTAACATCGGCTTCGTAGACGATCCCGGACGTGTCCGTCACCGACGGCCCGCCCGCGTTCACCGCAAAGACCAACGGACCCTTCGGTCCTTCGGGCGGCGGCGATGCCTCGTCGTCCTCCTCCACGATGCCCGAGGCGGAGTTGGCGGAGGCGTTGATTTCGAAGCTGGTTCCGGCCGATCCGCCGACGCCGCCTAGGGTGACATCGACGGTGGTCGGCCCGGTGTCGACGTCGTCGTTGGCTACGGCGACCGGCAGAGTGGCCGAGCCGGTCGCGAAGCTCACTTGCGCCGTGAAGCTGGCGCCGCCGGCGCTGTAGCTGACCGTGACGGTACCGGTGAAGCCACCCGAGGCGGTCAGCGGGAAGTCGAGAATGGTGCTGCCACTGTCGCCGCTCTCCTGCACGGTCGCCGCGTCGGCGATGCCGACCATCACCGAATCAACGGGCGGCGGCTCCTCGCCACCAGCCGCGAGAATCTCGATCCCGCGGATCTCGGGATTCTGCACCTCATGACCGAACTGGATCAACACGTCCAACGAGTCGTCACTGTCCACCGTGAAACTCTTCATCACCGCCGTGTACCCGCTCACATCGGCATAGATGTCGTACTCCTCAAGCACCACCTGACCCTCGATGGTGACATCGAACGTCCGAGCCCCGACCTCCTGGGTCTTATCGAACATTTCCGCGAAGTACAACCGGACCTCGAAAGGCCCCCCGCCCGAGACCGGGAAACTCCACCGCATCTCGGGAAGCGGTTCGGGATCCCACCGGGCCGACTCGAACAAGGCCAAAGGCGTCGACGCCGGCACCGATGAATGCACCGAGAACGCCTCGTTCGTCCTCCCCGTCCTGTTACCCGTTTCCAAAGCATTCACATACGGCGACGGCGAAGCCTTCAAATCCGCCGACCAGCCCATAGCGGCATCCAACGAGACCAACGCCTCACCACCGGCATTCACCCGATACAACACCTCGCCCGGCGTCACCGGGTCGTCGACCGGGGACACTACCCATGAGAATGACGTCGTGTCCGCACCACCCGCACCGTCGGACACCGCAACGGAGACCGCATACGGCGAGAAGACACTCGCATCCGACCCCAATGTCCCCGAGATCAAACCCGACGAGGAATCGATCGACACGCCAGCAGGCAAACCCGCCGCCATGAACGACAACGTGTCCCCGTCCGCATCCGACGCCGTCACCGGCACAGATACGACATCTCCATCGACCGACAACTGATCGGCCACCGACTCCAGCACCGGATCAGCATTGGCCGGCGGCGGCTCCTCTCCACCCGCCGCGAGAATCTCGATCCCGCGGATCTCAGGATTTTCCACCCAATGCTCGAACAGGATCGACACGTCCAACGAGTCGTCACTGTCCACCGTGAAACTCTTCATCACCGCCGTGTACCCGCTCACATCGGCATAGATGTCGTACTCCTCAAGCACCAACTGACCCTCGATGGTGACATCAAACGTCCGAGCCCCGACCTCCTGGGTCTTATCGAACATTTCCGCGAAGTACAACCGGACCTCGTAAGGCCCCCCGCCCGAGACCGGAAAACTCCACCGCATCTCGGGAAGCGGCTTGGGATCCCACCGGGCCGACTCGAACAACGCCAACGGCGTCGACGCCGGCACCGATGAATGCACCGAGAACGCCTCGTTCGTCTTCCCCGTCCTGTTACCCGTTTCCAAAGCATTCACATAAGGCGACGGCGAAACCCTCAAATCCGCCGACCAGTCCATAGAGGCGTCCAAGGATGCCAACACCCCACCACCGGCATTCACCCGATACAACACCTCACCCGGCGTCATCGGAGTCGGCAGCCCTGGCTGTGCCTCGATGAGGCCCCAGGTCGCTGGGAAAGACACACCGTCGGGGCCAGCGGTGGAGATGATGCCGACAGCGACGGCCTCGGAGCCGTCGAACCATGATGCCGGCACCAGTTGGGGTGTTCCGACCTGAGTGATCGGACCGCCGTCGACGGAGAAGCTCGCGGCCACGGTCGATGCCGTTCGATCGATGGTGAGGAAGAGATCGACCCTCGACGGACCGGGCAATGCCACCAGAGCCGTCATCGGCGTGGCGGCAATGCCGTCCATTTCAGCCTGGGCCGCAATGGCCCCACTGTTGGCCGCCGACACCACGATCTTCACGTAGTTGTCCTGATCCCCGGTGCCGACGAAGAGTCCCGTCGACTGGGCCCTGAGGGGCGACACCCCTGCGAATGGCGCGAGGATAACCGTGTGAGCGGTGAAGACCTCGAAGTTACCGGGGTTGACGCCGAACTGGAAGCCGTATTGCTGGTCGTTGTTTGGGCCTAAGGCGTCGCCGGCCGGGACGCTGTCGACGGTGGTGACACCTGCAGCGCCGCCGCCCGTCATGTTGTCGGGATCGAAGAGGTTGAGGTAGTCGTCGACGCTGTTGGTCATGAGCCCGGTGAATCCAAGCTCCAGCAGGCCGCCGGGTACGGCGGCGTCGTTGTCCCAGGTGTAGGAGACCGGGAGGGTGGTCGTGGTGCCGTTATCGGGGTCGACGGCGAAGCGATCCAAGGTGTCAGCAAGCCCGTCGTTGTCGTCGTCGGGATCGAGCAGATCCGATTCGCCGTCGCGATCGGTGTCGTGCGGTTGGTCGGCGCCCGAACACGGATCGGTTCCGTTGAGGATTTCGTCGGCGTTGTCGAAACCGTCGCCGTCCTCGTCGAGGTCGGCCCTGTTCTCACCGGTGCAGACGGGGCCGATGGAACCGTCGTAGTCGCTGGGCTCGAAGACCTGGATGGCCGGCTCAAATGTCTGCGCGCCGAAGACGGCTGCCCAGACCGTTCCCGGGAAGGGATCCTCGTCGCCCTGAGCCACGACGTCGAGCGGCTTCACGCCGAAGTTCGAGAAGAGCTCTTCGTCGAAGATCACTGCGTCGCCGGACGCGTTCAACTTGATACGATGCACCCAGCCGCGCCATGCCGCGGCGAGAAGATCGCCTTTCATGGCGCCGTCGAAGTTCGAAGCGGTGTACTCGGTCAATCCGTTGGTCGAGGAGTTGATGGTCATCAGGGCGCCGTCCTCGACACCGGGTATCCGGTAGTCACACTCAACGGGGTTGGCTGCGGGGACGGGAGAGACTCCGTTGAACGTGTTCGCCAGATTGCCCCGGGTGGGGTTCGGGTGCCCGGCGTAGTAGCCGGGCCCGGTGATCAAGTGCAGGTTGTCTGGATGGGTCACCCCGGGCTCGCTGATCTCGTCGGTGCACAGGCCATCCGGCCCGTCGCCGATCGGGATGTCGCCCCAGCCGGCATTCGGGCCGTTGTCGAACGTGTACATCCGGCCCGATTCGGTGATGATCACGTCATAGGCGTTGCGATAGCCCGGCGAGTGGATCTGCACGGGGCCGAAGGGATCGAGGATTGCTTGATTTAAACCGTTGTTGCCACCGAATGGATCGTTGGCATCGTTCACGCCGTCACGATCGGGGTCGTCGAGCGTGGGCAGATCGTACGGAGGCGACGTGATGGCAGAGAGGTCGATGGCCAGAATAGCGGCCGAAAGGGCGTACTCTTTCTGGAACGCGAAGTTGTTCGAGGTGCCGCCCATATTGGTGTGGCCACCCTGGGCAAGGTAGAGCGTGGTGCCGTCGATCACCATCCCATTGCTGGAGTGGTTCTCCTCGTTGCGGGGCAGGCCCCGGACGAGGTCTGTCTTGGTCCAGCCGTCAGCGGTCTGGTTCAGCACAGACAGAACCCCCGAGTTGGTGTCGAGATTTTTGTCCGTTCCACTGCTGCCTGCGCCGATACGCGGGTCGCTCGAGGCCACGTAGATCTCTGGTTCGGTCGGGGTGCCGGTAACGTAGATGCCGGTCACCTGGCGCTTGCCCAGATCCGCCACCGTGCCGTCGTCGTTGTGGTTGGCCATCTCCTTGATGGCCGTGATGACCTCGAGATCGGTCACCGAGTAATCGTTGGGGCCGTTTCGTTGGACCGAGTAGATCTGGATCGTGCCGTCTTGTTGGGCCACATAGAGACGATCGTCGGGTCCCCACTGAAGCGATGTCGGTTTAAATACCGACGTCCCGGCCAAGCCACTCGATCCGAACGAGATTGCTTCGGCTGCCGCAGCAAGGCGGACCGGGATGGCGACCAGCGTGGCGGCAACGACGAGAGTGGCAATGGATGTGATGACGCGCCGCAATATGCCGCCAGCGCGATAACCGACGCTTCGTCGTGCCTCGGTGTCGGAACCCGAGAATCGGGGACCTTGGCATGTCGCCCTTTCGCCGATCGATAAGCTTAAAAAATTACTCATGTGATCTGCTCCCTACCGAAGTTTCGGCTACTACATCGCGCCTATTTTTTCCATCAGTCAGGCTAGAGCAAGCTGCTTAGGCTTGTTTCGAGGAAAATCGGAATGCATCGGAGGCAGACACACACTTGCGAGCAGCGCCCCGTCGCACATGCAAGCAATTCCCGGTCCACTTCAATCGTCGCCTCCGGCGGGAGGGCTGAGGACGTTGCCGAGCGGGGCTTTGGTCATTGTTTCGTTCAGGCCTCTCGGGTTACCCCAACCAGACGGAAACCCCGGGGACGCGGATTTCAGTCCGCCGCGCGGGAGCGATCGGGCGACTGAAGGCGCCCGTACCCCGGCGAGCCGGATGAATCCGGCGTACCCAAGCGGTCGCGGGCGGCGACCTAGGCACTGCCAATGTGGCCGAAAAGATGGTCGAGGCCCCTAGCGGCCAATGACATCGTGGTTTGGCTGGAAGGCGATTCAAGGTCGCCTTCACCCGCCGGCCGTGTTACATCGCCTCGGGTGGATCTCCTGCGCGTTCGATACCCGGCAAGGCTGGGACGGAAACCAGGAATGCGTTTCTCGCCGACACCGCAATTTTGAGGCGATTTCCGCAACGTTCCATACCGTAGGTTGTGCTGACGATTAGGAAGCACAACTTGCGCCGACGTGTCGTTGTGACCCGCACGGATCGGCACAATTTCCCCCGATTTGACGGTTTCCGGAATTCACCGAAGTTAAGGGTCCGTACACCCTCATCGTGTTCGGAAATGTCTTGATTCTGCGGCACAATCCGGTCGTAGGCACCGCTCGACCGCAACGAACATCGTGTCGAGTCTCGCTCGTGAATTCGTCCGCCAGGATGGGAGCGATCACCTTCCACGAACCTGATTCACCCCGTTTCGGACGGGTCCGGCGAAGGCCTTCGACTAAACGACCCGTCTACCTGTCGGACGCTCTTCTTGCGTACGCGTCGTCGCGCGCGCCGACACTCGCCGTAGGGGACCGCTGAACCGCATCCAGAGTGAAATGCGTCATCGGGGGCTCAAGGATTCTTCCGATCTTTTCGGAGACGCTCGAAGACTATCAGGATCTTCTATCGCGCACACTCCGAATAAATACTTAGCGTAACCGCAAGCCATGTAACCTTTCTTTGATTCATGTCAAACATGCCCGAGATCGAGTCAGTTAAGGTGCATGGAATGGCCTCTCTCTACCCGCAACACCGCACCCTCAGCGCTCGCGTCAACACCTTCGGTCAGTATCTGTTGAGCCGTTATGGTCAGCGGGTGCACAAGCTTGCCCTGAACGCGGGGTTTACCTGCCCCAATCGCGACGGCCAAAAAGGCATCGGCGGCTGCACCTTCTGCAACAACGTCTCTTTCAGCCCCAACGCCAAGGCACCGGCCCCGATTGCGGAGCAGCTCGATGCCGGGCGTGCCGTGATCGCCAAACGCACCAGGGCGCGGCGCTTTATGGCCTACTTTCAGGCCTATACCAATACCTACGATCCGGTCGAAACGCTGCGCGAGCGCTACGACGCCGCACTCGTGCACCCGGACGTGATCGGGCTCTCGGTCGGTACACGTCCGGACTGTGTGCCGGAAGCGGTGTTGGACCTGCTCGCCCGCTATCGCGCCCGCGGCAAGGAGATCTGGCTTGAGCTGGGCCTTCAGTCGGCGGACGACCGCACGCTCGAGCGGGTCAATCGCGGGCACGGGTTCGCGGACTTTCGAACCGCCGTTGCCGCCGCACGGCGTCGCGGCATTCCGGTCTGCGCACACCTGATCGTCGGGCTCCCGGGCGAGGGGCGCGACGCGGCCTTGTCGAGCCTGGAGCGGGTACTCGAGCTCGGTGTGGAGGGATTGAAGATCCACCCGCTGCATGTCGTGCGCCAAACCCGCTTGGCCATCGACTGGCGACGCGGCGACTATACGCCGCTGGCGCTCGACGACTACGTGACTATCTGCGCCGACCTGGTCGAGCGCACGCCGCCCGAGGTGACCTTTCATCGCCTCACCGGTACCGCCTCGCGCGACATCCTGCTCGCGCCCGGGTGGTGCAACCGCAAATGGGCGGTTCTGAACGCCATCGAGGCGGAGCTTTACCGACGGGGATCGCGCCAAGGCGATCATGCCGCGCCCGCGTCCCATCCAAAACTTGCAAGCACAGCCTGACCCTCGGAGACCCCCTGTATGGAGCTCGTCTGTCCCGCCGGCAATCTGCCGTCGCTCAAGGCCGCCGTCGACAACGGCGCCGATGCCGTCTATATCGGGTTTCGCGACGACACCAATGCCCGTCACTTCGCCGGCCTGAACTTCGGCGAGAAACAGATCCGCGAGGGTCTGAAGTACGCCCGCGACCGCAAGGTCAAGGTCTTCGTCGCCGTGAACACCTACGCGCAGCCGAACGGCTGGTCACGTTGGACGGACGCGGTCGACCGTGCCGCGGACCTGGCCGTCGATGCCCTGATCCTTGCCGACATGGGCGTACTCGACTATGCCGCCGAGCGTCATCCCAACCTCAATCTGCATCTCTCGGTGCAGGGCTCGGCGACCAACCCGGCGGCGATCGGCTTCATGCATCGCCATTTCGGGATCCGTCGCGTCGTGGTGCCGCGCGTGCTCTCGCTCGCCCAGGTCGCGAACCTCATCGAGAACGTCGAGGTCCCGGTCGAGATCTTCGGATTCGGCAGCCTCTGCGTCATGGTCGAGGGCCGCTGCCTGCTCTCCTCCTATGCCAGCGGTCAGTCGCCCAACACCTACGGCGCCTGCTCGCCGGCCGCGCACGTGGAGTGGCGCGACACCCCGCAGGGTCAGGAGACGCGGCTCGGCGGCGTCCTCATCGAGCGACGCGGACACGGCGAGCCGGCCGGTTATCCGACGCTCTGCAAGGGACGCTTCACCGTTGAAGGCGAGATCCGTCATGCCATCGAGGAGCCGACCAGCCTGAATACGCTCGACATCCTGCCCGGAATCCTCTCGGCCGGCGTGAGCGCCATCAAGCTCGAAGGGCGTCAGCGCAGCACCCGTTATGTCTCGCAGGTCACCCGCGTCTGGCGAGAGGCAATCGATGCCTGCAAGCGCAACCCGCAGGCGTTTCGCGCGAAGGAGAGCTGGCATCAGATCCTTGCCCAGGTCTCGGAAGGCGCGCAGACGACCATCGGCCCCTATCACCGGCCTTGGCATTAAACCGAAACGACGATGACAATGGATTCCATGCAGAGCCAATCGCCACGCCCGCGCCTCTCACTCGGCCCGATCCTCTACCACTGGCCGCGCGAGCAGGTCCTCGACTTCTATGCCGAGATGCTCGAAACCCCGGTCGACGTCGTCTACCTCGGAGAGACCGTCTGCTCGAAGCGCCGACTGTTGCGCCCGGAGGATTACTGGGAGCTGGCCGAGCGGATCGTTGCCGCGGGCAAGCAGGCGGTCATCTCGACCCTGGCGTTGATCGAATCCGACGGCGAGCTCAAGACCCTCAAACGTATCTGTACCGACGAGCGCTTTCTCGTCGAGGCCAACGACCTCGGCGCACTCGAATTTCTCGAAGGGCGCCCCTTCGTGGCCGGTCACTCGATCAACCTCTACAATCAGCGCACCCTGTCCTTCCTCGTCGCCCGCGGGCTGAAACGCTGGGTCCTGCCGGTGGAGCTCGGCCGCGAGACCGCCGCCGACCTGCTGGCTGCGCGCGCGGACGGCGTGGAGTGCGAGCTGTTCGCGTTCGGGCGCCTGCCGCTGGCCTACTCAGCGCGCTGCTTCACCGCCTACAACCGCGATCTGCCCAAGGACGACTGCCGGTTCTGCTGCGCCGACTACCCGGATGGGCTGCTGGTCGCGACACAGGACGGCGAACCCTTCCTGGCGCTCAACGGGATCCAGACTCAATCGGCCGGCACCCACAACCTGCTGCCGTCGCTCCAGGAGGTCGCGCGCATGGGTGTGGATCTGCTGCGCATCAGCCCGCAGTCCCAACACACCGCGGGCATCATCGACGTCTTCGCCGCCTGTCTGGCCGGCGACATGGATCTCGCGACCGGCATGTCGAAACTGCGCGACTGGACTCCCTCGGGCCTCTGCGACGGGTATTGGACAGGCCAGGCCGGGATCGCCAACAGCCCCGTGGAGCGGCGGCTTTAGATTCGTCGATCCGCTCGGTGTAACGCCTGCCATCGCGGCACGTGGCGCAGAGCGCCACGGGGCATGCGTGACACCGCGGAGCGGGTGTCACGAGTTCCTTAGGGTGTCGATTGAGCAGGAGGTTGTGGCGAGCCGTACGAGGCACAAAGAACCGTCGGAGCAACTCGTGCCTCCTTTCCTGAGCACAACCGTCCTGAGTACAACCGGCGAAAGCACCCGGCAGCGACGCTCAATGCCCCGGAAAACGCAGCCCCGCCATGCGATCGAGCGCCCGCGTGAGCGGCGCCCAGCGCGCGGGCGGCTCGAAAGCATCCAGAAAATTCTTCAGGTAGAGCCCAAGCTCCGTATCCCCGGACATCCGCAACCGGCGCTGGAAGAACAGCGTATCCGCATCCTCGCGCCGCGCGGCCAACAGCATAAACTCGCGTAAACCGCCGGCAACGCTCGCATCCGGCGGCAAGTCCTTGCCGTATCCACGAATATGACCGCCGCTCACACCCAGACAGTAACGAACCCCGATATCGTCGATCTCGATACCGACCCGACGACCGTCCAGAAAATCCAGCTCGCCTTCCGCGAGCGACTCCTTCATGACCTGGTTCAAAAGGGTCGCCAGCGTTTGGCTGTGCAAAACACTCGGGATCAGGCGTAGCGGGAAGGTCAAGGGAAACAACAAACGTTGAGCAGAGGGCATATCCGGGTTCTCGTCGCGCTAAAGATGATCGGGCAGCCGAGGATTATACTCAGCCGGCGTGTTTTTTTGCGCGACTGTCGGCAGCTCGTCATCTACCCCCAACGGAAAAGCGCGACAGATTCCGGTCCAAGACACCATGAGAGATCGGGCGAGAGGCGGGAGCTGAGACTCCTCCTTCGGATTCATGCGACAACCCGGGCGAGAGGCGAGATTTCAAGCGTGTCGCCGGTGCACGTCGCGGGGCTTCGTCGGCTGACCCGGTTTTCGAGTCTGCCGCACCCCGACCGCTCTTTTTCTTCGCCCCCGAGGCTTGTGCCATTTCCGGGGTCACATCCATCCCGAGAACCTGCCGCGCCTGCACCGAGTAGGGTAGAACCCCCTTCTTCCGGAGGTAGGAGACCAGAACGGCATGGGTATAGCGCTGCGTCTCGGGATAGGCGACAAATCCGCCGCCGCGCTCCAGCGCGCCTTCACCGGCGTTGTAGGCCATGACCGCTTGTCCGATGGAGTCGTACTTATCGAGGAGACGTCTGAGGTGTCTCATTCCGGTATGCAAATTGGTTGCCGGATCAAAGAGTGCATCGACCGACGTTACACCATAGTCGGCGCCCGTGGCAGGCATCACTTGCATTAGCCCCACCGCGCCGGCGCGCGAGACCGCATGTGCGTCGTAGGCTGACTCGGCATTGATCAACGCGTGTACGAGATCGAGATCGAGCCTGTACTTCCTGGCAAAATGCTCGATCGTCGCGTTGACCTGCTGCCGGGACGGCGGCGCGGTTCGGGGGGGGATAGGCAACGAATTCGGGACCGCTTCGGCGGTCTTGCGGTCGGAGGTCGCATCGGTGACGAGGGCGGTGTTGCCAACGACAGCCTTGGCGCGCATCGGGCCGCCGGTCGTCTGCGACGGACTCGCGCTGGAATGCCCCGCAGCCAACGCCAAACCGAACGCCAGAAGCCAAATTGGGTACCGATCTCGATTCACCGACATCCGCGTCAACCTCTTCAAAGCGCACGCATCGACAAGTGTTGTCGGAGCCTCCGCCCCATCGGCAGCACTCCGGCCCCGGTTCCTGGAGGTCGTCGACGCGATTCCATCGCCGCGCACCCCTACGCATCATACGATCTTAACGTGTGAGTATTCCCGAATCATCCTCGCGACGCTCCGATTCCGCTCGTCCGAGAGCTGTCGCGGGCGGTCCTTCGATTGGGCTTGCGTCGCGCTCGGCAGTCGTCTTCGCGCATGGCCACATCCCCGTATCCCCTAGTTGCCTCTGAGGGCCTGTACGTAGTTCCCGCCCTCGTCGAAGATCTATTCGGCGATCTTTGGTCCGGCACCCCATTGCGTCGATGACAATGATCACCATACTTATCGGATCGACTCGACGCCGAGAAACGTCACGCGTGTCTCCGAGGAGGCTGAAGAGGGCAAAAAGTGAAGAAGCGGTTTCCGGTGTGACCATCGTCGCAACGCCATAACGGAGGAAAATCGGCACATTGCGGGCGCAACGTCATACTCTATCGGAGACTCTATCTCTGATCTATAGCGCCACTTCCATACCGAGGCTACGGGGCCGACAACGCTTTAGATTTGAGTGCGCACTATTAAATGGCATCAAGGAGCGCGTCGGCAATGTCCCCGACTCGCCAACCGGGCGCTAGGGGATCACGGCCTTGGTCCGGTCGGACACGCACTGATCGCGCATGCGGCGGTACGCCTCGGGCCACCCTATCGGTTGGTAGTGGACCTCGGGGGCAATTATAGGCAAACCCCAACCCGTTGCGCTAAACTCGCCAAAAGCGAACAGTAGATGAGACCGGCATACTACTAGCGGCGTCTTTGGCTAGCCCGGAATTCAGGAAACGGCCCGAAACGGGCTATCGGTGCCGGTGCGGGGGTTGCACCCCAACATCCGCACTCTCGGTCGGCACATTGAGGACCTGAAACGCGGCAGCACGACATCCCCCTTGGCCCTGGGTTCAGTCGATAACGGCGCGCGGATTCCAAAACCGAGCCTCCCGTCTTTGAGCAGACAGATCCTGGCATCTCTTTTTGCGGAAATGATCAATCGGAAAATTTGCGGCACCTCCACCACTCGAAGGCGGGGCGGGCCTGATCCCAGCGAAAAAAAGAAACGCCTCGGCGGCACGGCGAACGATCACAGAAGCGGCGGCCTCTGGTCCTTAGCTCAAGCACCACCCCGAGGAGCCGTGCCTCGACGCGGTGCGACCATGAAACCGACACAAACAACCGCAGTATAAGGAGTTTTTGTTGTGCCAACTCACTTCTTCCCGCAGTGCAATAGACGAAAATCGCTGAGTTCTCCACTGACTCTTTTGGTCGGTTGGTTGATTCTTCTGATAACAGCATCTGCGTCAGGTCAAGTGACCGGGATCGATCAACCCGCAGCCATCGGCCCCTTCGTCAACGGCGCATTCCCGTCGACGACCCCGACTGCAGGCAACGATTGGCACGTCGAGGACGCATTCCCGCATATCGCAGTGACCAACACGACGGTCATCGCGCCGAATCCCAACGACAACCGACTCTATGTGGGGTCCCGGGACGGAGTGATCGAGTCATTCAACAATGTCCCCGAGGCCGTGACTAAGGATCCATTCATGGATCTCAGGGATCGCGTGGCAGTGGTCTGGGACGGTGGATTCCTGGGTATGGTCTTTCATCCCGATTTCGGCAAACCGGGACACCCTTTCGAGCGCACGTTCTACACGTTTTACTCTTCACACTGCCCTTACGATGCGACCCAGGCGGGCGTTGACCTCAGCAATTGTTTCAACAATTACCCTCGCGACAATACCGGACCCAACAGCGGCTTCTTTGGTGTTTATTTGAGACTGGCACGCTACGAAGTCTATGATGCCCAGACCGACATCTTGATCGGAGACCCTCTGTCCGAAGAGGTTCTACTCAACATCCGTTTGACCAATAACACCCATCGCGGCGGCGGAATGACATTCGGAAACGACGGGCGTCTTTATCTTACCATCGGAGAACAAAGGCGTCAGGACACCGCCCAAGACATCGAGAACAATCTACAGGGCGGCGTCATGCGACTCGCCGTCGACATCGATGACAACGGCGATGGGACCTGGGATTGCCCTGTCGGTAGCCATATCGCACCTCGATTCCTGCAATCCGTCACGGGCAACGACGATGAGGTCTCAGGCCGACTCTATTGCGTTCCGGACGACAATCCCTGGGTCGGCCGAGCCAATAGTTTCGAGGAATATTTCAGCATCGGCCATCGCGCTCCGCATCGGCTCGCGCTTGATCCCGCAAACGGCCGACTGTGGCTCGGCGAAGTCGGCCATCAGACGCGCGAAGAAATCAATGTCTTATGCAGTGGGTGCAACTTCGGCTGGCCCTTCCGTGAAGGATTGACGGAAGGCCCGGGCGACACTCCCGCCACCATACTCGGGATTTTGACTGATCCGGTCATCGATTTCGTCCGCACAGAGGCGCGCGCCATCATTGGTGGATATGTCTATCGCGGCAGCCGCTTCCCCGAGCTCAGAGGGCGTTACATCGCGGGCGACTATGTGACCGACACCATATGGGCCGTCGACTTGCCCCCGGGAAGCACCACGGCAACGAAAGAGGTGCTTACCACCTTCACCCCGAAGCAGCTCGCCACGTTTGGCGAGGACAATGACGGAGAGATCTATCTCGGAGACGTGTTGGGCACGGGGCCTCTGCAAAGGCTTGCGCGAAGCGGTGCTCCGGTCGCGGAGCCGCCGTTCCGTTTGTCTGAGACGGGCGTGTTCGAGAACCTCCCGAACAGCCAGAATATAGGAGGTCCCGCGGACCTGCAGCCTGCTCCGGGCGTAATCCCCTACGACCTCAACAGCCCTCTTTGGTCCGATGCTGCCTTCAAGTACCGCTTCCTGGTGGTTCCCAACGACGGCACTCACGACACGCCCGGGGAGCGGATCGCCTTCTCGGAAGAAGGCCAATGGGGATTTCCGATCGGCAGCGTCGTGGTCAAGCATTTCGAGCTTCCCTCAGACCCGGTGAATCCCGACCCGTCGACGGCTCGGCCGACCGAGACTCGATTCCTGGTTCACGGTGAAGACGGCGATTGGTACGGAATCACCTACTCCTGGCTTCCCGACGGTTCTGACGCCATCCTGGTCGGGTCGACGGGAGCGACAGAGATCATCGACGTCGGCGGTGCGGACGGATGGACTTATGAGTGGGACTACCCGTCCCGGACACAGTGCATCCTCTGCCATACCCATCTCGAATTCGTACTCGGACCCAAGACCCGTCAGCTGAATCGCAGTGTCACCTATTCGCAGACCGGCCGGACGGCCAATCAACTAGTCACGCTTAATCACCTTGGGCTTCTCAGTCCCAGTCTGGAGGAGGCCGAGATCAATCTCTCAACGGTTCTGACATCCGCCGCTTTGGATGACGAAACCGCGACATTGGAGCATCGCGCCAGGTCATATCTCGACAGCAACTGCGCCGGTTGTCATCGCGGGCCGGACGGCGCCGCCGGACGAGCCATCTGGGACGGTCGGCTGCTGTCGTCGCTGGATCTGAACGACACTGGAATGATCGGCGGCAACCTGTCAGACGATCTCGGCGATCCGAACCTCCGTGTCATCACACCCGGAAGCCACCTGACATCCGCTGCCTGGCTTCGACTCGAGAGTATCGATCCAACCCTGATGATGCCTCCTCTCGCTAAGCATCTCGCCGATGCCCAGGCAACCGAGGTCTTTCGCGATTGGATCGACGGCATGCCGAATCAGCCTCCCAACCTAAGTCATCCCGGTGACCGGAGCAACGACGAGGGCGACCAAGTCAGTCTCCAACTGCTCGCGACGGATCCGGAGAACGATCCCCTTACATGGACCTTCGACCAGTTGCCGCCAGGTTTGACCATGGACGACTACGGCTTGATCATCGGCACTGTGGGGCTCGGTGCACGAGGCATCTACAACGTCACGGTTACTGTCGAGGATCCATTGGGCGGTCGGGACTCCGAGACATTCGCGTGGACGATCGGGGAGCCGGGAAATCTGCCGCCGACAGTAAGCACACCTGAGGCGCAGACCAGCAAAGCCGGGGCAACCGTATCAGTTCAAATCGAGGCCTTCGACCCGGATGCCGACCCGCTGACCTACAGCGCGGCCGGCCTGCCGCCGGGTCTAAACATCGAACCGACAACCGGCCTGATCAACGGAACCATCCGCACCGACGCCATCGGAGACTATTCGGTCTTGGTCGTCGTGAGCGACGGCATCGACACCGCCGACGCCGGCTTTGTCTGGAGCGTGACGGCGACCGGCGGCGGGGTCGTCCTGGACTATCCGGACTTCGCCGACGTTGCGGGCTGGCAACTCAACGGCGCCGCGCTCGCGACCGAGGGCGTGCTGCGGCTCACCCCGGCGGCAAAGCTGCTGGCGGGCTCCGCCTTCCATGCCACCGCCTTGGATATCGACGCCGACACCTCGTTCTCCGCTCGCCTGGACTTTCGCGTGCACGGGGCGCTCGACGGCGCCGACGGTCTGACCTTCGTCGTCCAGGGCACCGCCCCGACCGCCCTCGGCAGTCTCGGTACCGGCCTCGGTTATGCCGGCATCCCCGCCAGCCTGGCCGTGGAGATCGATACCTTCAAGAGCCGCAACACCGCCGATCCCGACGCCAATCACCTGGCGGTACTCCTCGACGGCAGCGTGGCGGTCCAACAGGCCGAGTTCTCCCCCGCCTTCGATCTACAGGACGGCCTGCTGCATACCCTGTGGGTGGACTACGATGCCCCGAGCGGGATCCTCGCGGTCTATCTCGCCGAGACGCCGGGGACGAAGCCGTCCGCCCCGGTCATGAGCGCCGCCCTCGACCTGCTTGGCGTGGTCGGCCCGCAGGCCTACGTGGGCTTTACCGCCGGCACCGGCGGCAAGGTCAACAATCACGACGTGGAGGGGTTCTATTTCGCAACCGCCGCGGCCGCGCCGACCAACCGTGCGCCGCTGCTGAGCGATCCGGGCGATCGCTCCGACGCGACCGGCACGAGCGTGTCCCTGCAGGTCCAGGCCAGCGATCCGGACGGCGACGCCCTGACCTTCGACGCCTTCGGTCTACCCGCCGGGCTGACCATCTCCTCCGAGGGCCTGATCGCCGGCATCATCACCGCCGATGCCGGCGACTACCCGGTCACGGTATCGGTCAGCGACGGACTCGAGACGGTCACGGCCGGCTTTGTCTGGAGCGTGACGGCGACCGGCGGCGGGGTCGTCCTGGACTATCCGGACTTCGCCGACGTTGCGGGCTGGCAACTCAACGGCGCCGCGCTCGCGACCGAGGGCGTGCTGCGGCTCACCCCGGCGGCAAAGCTGCTGGCGG
>NZ_AFWV01000023.1 GCF_000223985.1 Thiocapsa marina 5811 | reverse complement strand
CAGCCGTAGAGGGTGTCGCGCGGGATGCCGGTTTGCGCGGCCAACTGCGGCACGCCGACGTTGTTGGGCGCCAGCAGCTTCGTCAGGATGCTGTCTTTCAGCTCACTCGAATAGGTCGTCATGTCGGCCGCCTTGTCATGCCTCGGGGCGCTTGCGCCGCGCCCTCCGGGGTCAGCCGGGAAGGAGCCCGTAGGGCGACTGAACGGCTGACCCCGGAGGGCGCAAAGCCCCGGGTCGGTGATGCCCCATCCTCCCACACATCCTCCCAAAGGGAGGCGACATCTATCCTGACACCTGGGGTTGGTGTGCGGATCGGTCGCCGGCCGATCGTCCGCCGCGGCCCGGTAGAGGGCATCGTTGGTGGTCAGGACGTTTTCGATCTCGGAGGACAGCCGCGCCTCCTGCAGAACGAGGCCGTCGACCAGCATCGCCTGGTTGGGGATCAGCTTCGCAAGACCCTTCAACTCCGCCAGTACTCGATGGGCGGCGATGGCCTGCTTCAGAATCCGCGGCGTCTCCAGGTCCACCGCGAGAGGCAGGGGTGGCAGATCATTGAAGGGGCGGTTGCGATCGAAGGGGGCGGCCGCCATCAGAAGAGTTCCGTCTGGACGGGTGTCCCCGGCTCGGCTCCTGCAGCTTTGGCCTTGCGGCCCCGCTTGGCGCCGGTCGGCTTCTTGGCGGTCTTGTCGTGCAACCCGGCGGCGACCTCTTCGGCGTAACGTTGGTGGTTCAGTTCGAGCAGGCGGTCGAGGACTTCGCGGCGAGCAGCCTCGGAAATGGTGAAGCGGATGCCCTGTTTGGTGTCGTGGAAGCCGTGACAGAGGTCAAGGTCTTGCCAGCCGTAGGCAGCAGATACAGATCGGTCCAATTCAACATGGAGCCTACGTAAGGCCGAAATATCGTCAGTGGAGATCAATGGGTCGTGCAATGCGTTATATATTGCAGTTAAACCTTGATTCCTTTGCAACATGTTTGATTTTCTATACGCATAGTACTTCGCGCCTGCATCATGTATTGTTTCAGTGCTCGCGGGAAAAGGGAATGTGGCGACACACGCAGACGGGGAATAGCTCAGGCCCGTACTACCCATAGTTGAAGAGTATTCAATCGCCCACGCCTCATGGATGCTCGATTGAAATATTGCAAACTCAATATTCCCTCCTGAATAGACTACTAATTTCTCATTAAATACCTGATTAACGGTTACAAATGTTAATGCATGTATCGGGCTTACCCGGGCTTTAACCAATACATTTTCTTTTTTTGTTATTGCTTTATAGACATTCTTCTGAAGCTCAGCAAACTGCCACCAATACTCCCGATAAGCCTTTCTATTTTTTAAGTCACGTTCAGGCTTTACTTTCTCAATTACAACTCTCAAACAGTCCGGGTAGTCTTCAGCAACTGGCCCCTCATATCCTTTGGGAGCAGTTGCAACAGATAATGGCCAATCCCAGAACTGGATTACATATCGCTTAGCTTCGCAACTAGGCGATGAGTTCAAATCTTCACCGCCTAGGAAAGGGTAGATGACATCTCGATTCCGCTTGTCCATATCTACCAACTGTTTCATTCCAGAGTCGTCGAGGATGAAGCCCTTGCCAAGTACGTAACTACCGACAAACGCTCTTTGCGCTGATTCGGCCAACCCATGAGGGATCCTCTGGTTGCTTATCGAATCACTCAATAGCGTGGAAATACCTCGAACATTTCTGCCATCAAGTATCAAATCACCTCGCCAAGGACCTTTGGAAATCCACACTTCAGCAATAACAACATTTGCAGTTCCCGGCCAAGCGACTGATGGTATCGCACGTATAGTCGTGCCACCCGCGTTCACCAACTGATCGAGTCCAACTTCCCGAGTATCGCCCTGAGCAATTGTGTTGGTTGCAATCAATCCAAAAAGTCCACGCTGCTTGGACAGAAGATCAAATGCCCTCAAGAAAAAATAGGCGCATAAGTCAGCCAAGCCGGTACATTCCCGGGCTGAAAAAGTTGTCAGATAACCTCGGTAGTCCAAACCAAGTGTGCCGGATATCTTCTTATTGCCAAGAAATGGTGGATTTCCTATGAAAGCATCAAATCCTCCTCGTGCAATGACCTCAGGAAAGACGAGCGACCAATGAAAGAACCGTCTGTTGGCGCGATACTGATCCGCAAAAGCCTGTAAATGATTAAGTCCCTTTGCCCAACAAGCCATCGTGAAATCGGCCGATACCTCACGTTCGGCGTTGTAGGTCTTGCCCTTAAGACCTTTCAGTTCGACAGCAATCAGCACGTCCGCCACAGCGCTGAGCTTGGCTACAATGTCCTCCGACTCGGCATACAGCGCCGCCTTAGCCGCAATCTGCTCCGGTGTATCCGATGCCATCGCCTCTAGCGCCTCGCGTTTCTTCTTCGCCTCCTCGATATGCCGCCACAGGTTGAGTGTGGCGAAAGCTTGTTGCCTGCCACCATCGGGCCGTAAACTAAAGTTCTCCAATTGCTCCAGGGAGGTGATGCCCAGCAACGAATCCCCGCACTTGAACGCATGATCAAGAAAGGTAAAGGGCCGGTTCTTGTCCATGGTGATGAGCCACAGCGAGAGCTTGGCCATCTCCACCGCCATCGGGTTGATGTCCACCCCATAGAGACAGCGGTCGGCCACCACGCGGCGGGCGATGGCGATGCGCTCGGCGGCATCCGTCGGGACCAAGCGCTCGCTCGGAGAGCCCTCGGAGAACTGGCCGTCCGGGCTGACGAGGATCTGGCCGGGATGTTGTCGTTCCGCGTTCTCCCAGGCTTCCACCAAGCGTTCGGCCAGATAGCGGCAGGCTTGCACCAGGAAGGCACCGGAGCCCATGGCCATGTCGCAGACCTTGAGCGCCAGGATCTCCTTGGGCGACTTGAGCCGCCACTGCTCCCGCGGCCAGCCCTCGGCGGGGCCTTCGTAGACCAACGGCTCCAGGGTGTGCTGGACGATGGGCTCGGTCAGCGAGGGCGGGGTGTAGTGGGTGCCGGTACTGCGGCGGTTGGTGCCCGCGGTGACATAAACGCTGCCGGGCAGCACCACGAACGGGCGCTCGAAGGAGTCATCGCGGATCAGGCCGGCGAAGGGTTGCAGGCGGGCGACCAGGGTCTCGTCCTGATCGCAGGCCAGGTGCAGCCGATGGGCGTCGAGCAGGCCGCCTTCGCCCAGCTCACGGCGCAGGGCCGCAACGGAGCGGCCGGTCTCGTCCTTGAGAAAGTCGATGAGCTTGTCTTCGCCCTTGGCCAGCCGGGACTCCAGCTCGGCCAGCGCGATCTCCGGTTCCTTCTTGCGCGTGCCCTTGATGCCGAGCACGGGCTCGGCGGCGCGCACCGCCGCATGGTCGAGCAGACCCTCGTAGACATGGCCGATCTGCTCCACGCCGAGCGCCCGGAAGGAGACGCGACGGGTCTCGTAAGCGCCCTGCCCCGCCCCACCGACCCGAGTGCGCAGCCGTTGCAGCGAGTTCAGCAGATGCAGCACGACGCGGTTGTTGATCGCCAGCGGGTCGGCGGCGGTATGGTGCCAGCGCGTGCCCGCGGCGCGTCCTTCGAGGAAAGGGTAGCGGTCGGGATCGAACAGCGAACCGCCATAGGCCGGCATCAGCAGATCCTGGTGCTGGAGACCGCCGTGCACGGCACGGAAGGTGGCGAGCAGCCGTACCCAGGCATCGGTGCGGCGTTCCAGCACCTCCTCCCCGGAACGGTCGGCGACCTCCTGCAACTGTTCCTGCAGGGTGGAGACGGCGTAGTTGTCGTCGTACAGCGGCTTGCCCAGATGGAGCAGCCCGCGCTCTTCGGCGGAGAAGAGGAAGACCAGCCGCATCATGATGGTCAGGGCGGCGTCGTATTGGTCGCCGGGGTCGACACCTTTGAGCAGCGTCCGGCCGCTGTCTTTGTCCAGTGCATCGAAGGACTGCACCAGCACCTCGACCGCCTCGCGCACCTGATAGCCGAGCTGGTCGGTGACCTCCTGCTGATCCTCGGCGCTCGCCTTGAGCAGGGCCGAAAGGGTGCTGTCCGCGGCAACCCCGAGCAGGCGTCGCACGCCGAGCAGGGAATGGAAGGCACGCAGCGTCAGGGGCTCGTCCAGCCAGAGGGCTGCGTACCAGGAGGCGTAGCCGGTGGTCTCGCCGCGCGGGGCATAGATCAGCATCCACTGCTCGCCGTTGGTGACCAGCCCCACAGGGACGTTGGCCCCGTGGAGCAATTCCATCATCCGGGTGGCGGGCGTGGCCTTCCAGTGCCTGCCGGTGACGGGGCGATCCAGGCCCTGTTCGGCGGGGTAGCTGGCGATGAGGAGCTGCGCCTGGCCGGCCGTGTCGCTGCCCGCGGAACCGAGGAGCGCGTAGTCCGGACGTAGGGTCTCGCCCAACTCGGGCATGTTGGCTTCCAGACCCGCGGGCAGGGTCTGGCCCTCCGCGAGCTGGCCAGCCGGATAGCCGAGTAGCTGGGTGATGACGTGCAGCACCCATGCGCGTTGCTGGCCGGGGGCGCTCGGGTGGTCCTGCCAAGTTTCGTAAGCGGCGCGCAGGGCCTTGGCCTGGACCGGGTCGCGCGGCTCCAGCCCCTGCGGGAAGGTGCGCAACAGCACCGGCAGGGAGACGAAGGGGCCGGAGACTTCAACCAGAGACAGCCATTCGGCGTGGTGGCGGGTGACGCTCATGGCCGACCTCCGGTGATGGCGAATACCGCCTTGCGCGGGATGAGCCAGGTGACGGCGACCGGAAAGAGGCGTGCACTGGGGTTCGCGAAGCGGGCGCGGATATGGTCGGATTCGCGCTGGATCTCGTCCGGGATCTCTTTGAGACGGCGGCGCAGCGCTGCCAGATCGCGCTCGCGCTGCTGCTGGCCGGGCTCGTCGCCGCCCAGATCGAGCAGGAGCTGGGGGCCGTCCTTGCGGTCCAGCTCGGCCTGGATGGCGCGGTGCAGCTCGGTCATCACGGCCTTGAGCTTGTTCGCTTCCTTCTCGGCCAGATCGTCGAGGTTCTTTTCCAGGTTCTTGGTGCGCTCGACCCGGCGAGCTTCCAGCGCGGCCAGCAGGGCGTCGCGGTGTTTGGGCCAAAGGGACTGGAAGCGTTCCTCGATGGCCGGCGGCGCGGGGATATCGGTCGCTGCGGCGAGCGCAGCCTTGGTGTCACCCACGTTGAGACGGCTCAAGCGCCCTTCGATGAGGGTGCCGCCGGCATGGATGATCTCCTCGTGCAACCTGTGGTTGTCGCCGCCCAGCACGATGATACGCCCGTGTGCGATGACCACGGGGTGAGTCAGCGCCGAGTCGTCCACCACGCAGGCCGAGACGCGGGACAGGCGCTTGGCACGTGCGTCCCCTCCCAAAGACCAAATCTCGGCACGCAGCAGACGCAGACACATCTGGACCAGACGGTGGTTGAGATGCGCCAGGACGACATCGTCGCGGCCCGTGGCCAGTGCGGCGTCGAAAACAATGGGGCGCATCTTCTTGGTGTGCGGGTGTGCGAGCCCGTCGGCGCACTGCGCCCAACTGTTGGCGAGCGCCGGTAGCCGGAAGACCGGGCAGGTCTTGCGCAGACCGGTGGGGTCGGGCCAGAGGCCGGGGACTTCGGCCGGGATCAGGGCGGGTTGACCGGCCAGGTCCAGGCCGACGCGAACCACGTTCTCGATGTGCTCGGGGGTGAGGTTCAGCTCGTGCTGGGTGTCGTGGAGCTGGGCGGCGAGCTTTTCCAGTTGCTCGCGCAGCTTGCGCTCGAACTTGAGCATGCGGCGCACCGGCTCGGCCTCCTGCTCGGCCCGCGAGGTGTCGAGATGGAGACGACGGCCGAGCATGGCCTCTTCGACCTGGCGCGCGATCACGGGGCCGACCTTGCCGAGATCCTCGCGAATCGTCTCGACCTTGAGCGCCGCGCGCATCAGGAATTCGAGATCATCTTCCAGCTCCGCGGGCTTGTCCGAGATCTGCGCGGTCTCGAAGCCGCGGCCGACGAAGTGGTGGATCTGCACCTCGGCGGCCTTCTGGCCGTGCCGATCCACCCGGCCGTTGCGTTGCTCCATGCGGTTGGGATTCCAGGGGATCTCGAAGTGGATCAGCCGCGAGCAGTGGTTCTGCAGATTGACACCCTCGGAGGCGGCATCGGTGGCGAGCAGGATGCGCACGGCCGATTCCTTCGGGTGGGCCTGGAAGGCGGCCTTGATCGGTTCGCGCCGATCGTTGGGCATACCGCCGAAGATCATCTCCAGCCGACCCTCTTCCGCAAAGCCTTCGCGGGCCAGCAGGTCATACAACCAGTTCTGGGTGGCGCGATACTCGGTGAAGATGATGACGCGCGCTTGGTTCCACTGGCCGCCGGGGCGCAGGGTCTGCTTCAGCCAATCGATCAGGGTCCGGGCCTTGCTGTCGGGGCGCAGACTGGTTTTGGCGGCGTAGGCGCTGAGCTGTCGCAGCAGTGCCTGTTCTTCGGCGGAGATCGGCGAGAGGGCCTGACTGACGGAACCGACAACCTCGCCGGTTTCCAGCTCGTACGCCTCGTCGTCGGCGTAATCGTCGGAGAAATCCTCGATGTCGCGGGCGACCGCGGCCGTGCTGGCGGCTGCTCGGCGGCCGACGCTGGCGATGTGCTTTTCCAGCGTGATCCCGAAGGCGGCGGGCGAGGAGAAGAGGCGCTTCTTGAGCAGCTTGAGGACGAACTCGGCGGCCATGCGCTCGCCGTCGGAGGTGGCCTGTTTGAGACGCAGCGCGGAATAGGTCTGCAAGGCGCGGTGGGCTTGGCGTTCCTCCTCGGTGTAGGGCACCTCCAGGTGTTTGACGACCCGTTCGGCAAAGCGCCGGCTGCCGTCCCAGCGCAGTTTCAGCTCCGACTTCATCCGCCGGACCATGACGGCATCCAATTGATTGCGGTCGGGTGTGACGGCACGGGCGAACCGCTGGCTGTCGAGCAGCTCCAGCAGGGCGGCAAAGCTCTCGCTGTAACCGTTGTGCGGCGTGGCGGAGAGGAACAGCTTGTGCTCGAAATGCGGGGCCAGCAGGCGAATGGCCAGGGTGCGCATCGAGTCGGTGGCGTATTTACCGCGCCCGGAGGGAGCCACGTTGTGGGCCTCGTCGACGATCAGCAGATCATAGGCCCGCGGGTAAGCGGACTGCTCGCCTGCCGGCAGGGTCTCGCGGAAGGCGCGCAGGGGGCGCTCGCGTTTGAGGTAGTCGATGGAGGTGATCAGGCGCGGAAAGTGGGACCAGGGGTTGACGTGGATGCCGCGCTTGCGGCGGAGCTGGCCGATGCTCTCGCTGTCGACGATGCGGAACTCCAAGCCGAACTTGTCGCGCATCTCCTCTTGCCACTGCACTTGCAGCGAGGACGGGCAGACGATCAGCACCGAGCGGACGCGGTGGCGAAGGATCATCTCCTGGACCACCAGGCCGGCCTCGATGGTCTTGCCGAGCCCGACGTCGTCGGCGATCAGCAGGTTGACCCGCGGCATGGATAAGGCGCGCACGACCGGATCGAGCTGGTACTCGTCCACCTCGATACCGCTGCGAAAAGGGGATTGCAGGGCCTTGTCGTCGGCCTGCGAGACCGCGCCCCAGCGCACGGCGTCGAGAAACGCCTGGAGGCGCTTGGGGTGATCGAAGGTGTCGGGATCGGGGAGCGTGGATTTCTCGTGCACCGCGGTCCCCGGCTCCAGCTCCCAGATGACCTGAAGCTCCTCGCCGAGACCGTCGTCCTCGACCGAAGACAGTCGAATCAGGTTCGTGCGCCTGACGGTGTCGCCGCCGATGCCGGGCGCGGCGGGGACGATCTCGGTGACAACAAAAGGTCGCTTGCGGACGATGGCGAGCTGACCGACGACGGGTACCGGCAACATTGTCTCTCCCTTTGCCAAGTACATGGCGCGTTTTCCATTAACATACCATCAAGTTTAAATCAGAACGAATGCGCAGGTCCTTGGCCATTCGCCGATCTCGGCCTATGCTGCGCCCTCCTCCACTTCAATCGGCATTGTCGAATGAGGGTATCCCGATCCGGCCCGGATCCGGTATCGAGAAAACCATCGGCATCGTGCGGGACACACCGACACCGCCCCCAGTCAAAACAGGTCCGCAGCATCGTGACCGCGCCGTTGTCGACAGGCACCCCGACCGAACCGCTCAGCGGCGCCGTCGAGCGCGTCACCTACCACAGCCCCGAGAGCGGCTTCTGCGTGCTGCGGGTGCAGGTGCGCGGTCAGCGGGACCTGGTCACCCTCATCGGCTCCGCCGCCAGCGTCTCGCCCGGCGAGCATCTCGAAGCCGAGGGGCATTGGGTCAACGATCGGCAGCACGGTTTGCAGTACAAGGCCACCAGCTTGCGGATCGTCCCGCCGCGCAGCCTGGAGGGGATCGAGCGTTATCTCGGCTCGGGGATGGTCAAGGGCATCGGACCGCACTTCGCCCGCACCCTGGTTGCGGCCTTCGGCGAGGACGTCTTCACCGTCATCGAGGAGACCCCGGAGCGGTTGCTCGCATTGCCGGGGATCGGTCCGAAGCGCCAACAGCGGGTGACCTCGGCCTGGGCCGAGCAGAAGGTGATCCGCGAGATCATGGTGTTTCTGCAGTCCCACGGGGTCGGCACGGCGCGCGCAGTGCGCATCTACAAGACCTACGGGGACGCCGCGGTCGAGAAGGTCCGCGAGAATCCCTATCGCCTGGCCTTGGACATCTGGGGCATCGGCTTCAAGACCGCGGATGCGATCGCGGAGCGCCTCGGGATCGCGCGCGATGCGCCGATCCGGGCGCAGGCGGGGGTGCGGCATGTGCTCCAGGAGCGCTCCACCGAAGGCCACTGCGCCGCTTGGCGGGATGAGCTGAGCACGCAGGCCACGCGTCTCTTGGAGATCCCCGCCCCGATCATCGCGGCGGCGATCGACAGCGAGCTGGCCGAGGAACGCCTGGTCGCCGAGACGATCGCCGAGCGCCCTGCCCTCTTCCTCGCGCCCCTGCAGCGCGCCGAGCGCGGGGTCGCCGGTCATCTGCGCCGGCTTGCGCAGGATCCGCCGCCCTGGGCTCGGATCGACGCCGAGAAGGCGCTGCCGTGGGTGGAGACACGCACCGGACAGGTGCTCTCGGCCTCGCAGCGGTCCGCGGTCGCAACGGTGCTCGAGGCCAAGGTCGCCATCATTACGGGCGGTCCGGGCGTGGGCAAGACCACGGTGGTCAACAGCCTGTTGCGGATCCTCGCGGCGAAGGGTGTGGAGGTTTTGCTCTGCGCGCCGACCGGGCGCGCGGCCAAGCGGCTCTCCGAGTCGACCGGCCGGGAGGCCAAGACCATCCACCGGCTGCTCGAATTCGACCCGCAGGCGATGGGCTTCAAGCGCGATGCCGAGCATCCGCTGGAGGCCGATCTTGTGGTGGTCGACGAGACCTCGATGGTCGACATCGTGCTGATGAACCAGTTGCTGCGTGCCGTGCCGAGCTTTGCGGCGCTGCTCCTGGTCGGGGATGTCGATCAGCTCCCTTCGGTCGGGCCCGGCGCGGTGCTCGCCGACCTGATCTCGGCCGGCACGCTGCCGACCCTGCGTCTGACCGAGATCTTTCGCCAGGCCGCCGCCTCGCGGATCATCGTCAACGCGCACCGCATCAACGCCGGACAGCTGCCCGAACCGGCGGCTCCGGACGGTCCGGACACCGACTTTCATCTGATCCGGGTCGACACCCCGGAGGCGATTCACGAGCGGCTCCTGCGGGTGGTGACCGAGCGCATCCCGGCGCGCTTCGGCCTGGATCCGGTGCGCGACATCCAGGTGCTGACCCCGATGAACCGCGGCGGTCTCGGGGCGCGGGCGCTCAACGTCGCCTTGCAGGCCGCGCTGAACCCGGAAGCCCAGCCGCGCATCGAGCGCTTCGGCTGGACCTACGCCCCGGGCGACAAGGTCATCCAGCTGGTGAACGACTACGACAAGGAGGTCTTCAACGGCGACATCGGACGGATCCGCACGATCGATCTGGAAGAAGGGCTCCTGACCATCGACTTCGACGGGCGCCCCGTTGCCTACGAGACCGGCGAGCTCGATGCCCTCGCACTTGCCTACGCCACCAGCGTGCACAAGGCCCAGGGCTCGGAGTACCCAGCCGTGGTCATCCCGCTGGCGACCCAGCATTACACCCTGCTGCAGCGCAACCTGCTCTACACCGCGGTGACCCGCGGCAAGCACTTGGTTGTCTTGATCGCCCAGCCCAAGGCGCTCGCCATGGCGGTCAAACAGACCGGCGCCGGGCGGTTGACGCGGTTGCGGGAGCGGTTGGCGGAGGGGTGAAGAGGTTGACCAGATCGAGGAACCCCGAGATGCGATCACCTGTGCGTCTCCTGGACGATCGAGCGATCAGGCGCGACGATCCGGTCCAGGACTGCGGGGCAGCTGCATTCGGCAAAAACCTTACGCCCGGCCAATACGCTCCAAGGGCAGGAAGACGCGCGTCGCGGACACTGGCGGTCACGTTCAGGGTAGGCCCGTTATGACCCAAAGCAGTCGTTGCCATACGTCTTCGGGTTCGCGGCTCTCCTCCGCCCCCCAATGTCCCCCGAATTTGGATCAGCGGACCGAACGCGGGGCGACCGGGTCACGCGGCTGGTGAAACCCGTGTGCGCCCACTAACTGAGAAATAGTACATAACGAATAAGCATTTATCCGTCGTGCGCGTGGCAGTGATCCCTGATGTTGGGAAGACGCGCGTCGCGCACGGCGGATAAATGTGCGTTGGACTGATCCGATCCCGGTACGACGGCGAGGGATGCGCGCCTCACCCTATAGATAGGAAATTGTATCGGCTAGGCCCAGGGTGCTGTCGCCGCGCGCTGCCTCCCGGCCCCGACGCCTGGCCCTGTGCGATCGTCGGCAGGTTCCGAAGAGGGATCCGATCAGGCTCTGCAGCCGCGCTCCAAGGGAGAGTTTAGGCGATTTTCCACCGCCGGGACGAGCGCGATCGCAGGCCGCATGCGGCCTGTCCGCAATCCAATGGATGACGATCAACTCAAAGCGTGCGTAGGGGCGTTCGTCCTCCTTCTGCATGCTCCGTCGGGGCGAGGTGCGCGCGCACCTGCAGCTTCCCGGTTCTGCACTTGGGGCAGGGATAGCCGTCGAACCGCGCCGCCGGCGTTTCCGGCACGCAGGCCTCGGGCGGCGGTGCGCTCAGCGCCGTGCGGATCGCGGCCAAGCGCCGCGCCCGACAGCGGTTGGCCAGAAAGCCGAAGTGGCGCACCCGCATGAACCCTTTCGGCAGGACATGCAGCAGAAAGCGACGGAGCAACTCCTCCGCGGTGAGGGTCATCACCTTGCGCCGATCGCCGTCGCGGTAGTCCTTATAGCTCAGCTGCACCGACGCCCCGTGGAAGTCCAACAGACGGCGGTCCGACAGCGCGATGCGATGGCTGTAGCGCCCCAGATAATCGACCACGGTGTCGGTCCGCGCCAGGCAGGGCTTGGAATAGACCACCCAATCGGTCGCCATCAGGGTCTCGAGGATCCGATCCACCTGCGCATCGTCTTGGATCCGGGAGAGCTTGCCGTCCTCGCGAGCGCGGCGTAGACGCCCGACAAAGCCGCCGCGGAAATGCCGGGAGAGGGCTCGGACCGGGAACAGATAGGTGCTCTTGGCCGGATGCCAGGTGCCGTCGCTGCCGAGTGCCCCGCCCGGCACCAGACAATGCAGGTGGACATGGCGCACCAGGGTCTGGCCCCAGGTGTGCAGCATCGCCGTCATCCCCAGTTGACCGTCCAGGCGCTTGGGGTCCGCGCCGAAGGTCGAGAGGGTCGCCCATGCCGTCTCGAACAGCAGACCATAGATCACCTCCGGATGGATCTCCACCCAACCGTTGAGGGACGCGGGCAGGGTGAAGACCAGGTGGTGATACGTCACCGGCAACACCGCCGCGCGCTGGCGGTCGCACCACGCCGCGGAGGCCCGCTGCTGACAGCGCGGGCAATGCCGGTCGCGGCAGGCGTGATAGAGCAGCGGGCGATCCCCGCAGCCGTCGCATTCCAGCGCAAAGCCGCCCAAGGCGGCGGTGCGGCAGTCCCGAAGGTGATGGCAGACCTGCCACTGGCGGGGGCTCAAGGGATGGTCGGCGGCATAATCGGCGAGACAGGCGTGAATGATCGCCTGCAGGGAGGCCTCAGCCATGGCTCACCTCCAACCGGGCGATGAGATCCAACGGGCCGTCGCCGTCCCCGGCCCCGGGCACCCAATGGACATAGCGCAGCGTGGTCTGGATGCTGCGATGCCCCATCAGGCGCTGCAGCCGCTCGACCTGCAGTCCGGCCGCCAGTTGATGGGTGGCGTAGGCATGGCGCAGCGCATGGATGCCGCCGTCCTTGGTGACCCCGGCCTGGTGCTTGGCCCGGGTATAGGCCTTCTGCAGGACGGTCGGCGAGAGCGGGCCGCCGGTGCGCCCGGCGAACAGCCAATCCTCGGGGCGGTACAGGCGCCAGTAGGCGCGCAGCGCCTCCAGCAAGGTCGGGGAGAGCGGGACCAGCCGGTCCTTGGCCCCTTTGCCCTGCTCGATGCGCAGGAGCCGACGTTCACCGTCGATGTCGCTCACCCGCAGCGCCAACACCTCGCTCAGACGCAGTCCGCAGCCGTAGCACACGGTGAGCATGGCCCGATACCGGGGATTGGCGCACGCGCCCAAGATCGCGGCGACCTCCGCGCGGGTCAGCAACCCCGGAATACGCTGGGGGCGCTTGGGCAGGGCTACATCGAGGTCGACCGCGGGCCAGGCGAGCACCTGGATATAGAGGAAGCGGATGCCGTTGTAGGACAGGCGCACGCTCGCCGGGGCGAGCCTGCGCTCGATGACCAGGTGCTCGAAATAGCCCTGGAGATCGGCCCGCCCGAGCGTGTCGGGGGAACGGTGGGTGAATCTGGCGAGATCCCGCACCGCGGCGAGATAACTGGCGTGGGTCCGCGGGGAGAAGCCACGCATCTGCATGGCGGCGATCATGCGTTGGCGTAAGGGCGTCATCGTCCGATCCTCGGGTTACGACCCGGATTGGGTCGCCTTCGAGTGTGGACGACGGGGACATGCAGGCGGGGAACGGGGCCGCCATGCGCGCCCGTTTACTGCCGCGTCATTCGGACTTCAACTGCCGCCGCGAATGGACTCCAATAAGCCCCGCGGAGCGGATTAGTTCAACCTCCTTTATGTCCCATTGACAGCACAGGCGAGGAACCGTATCAAGACCAGCACACCTCGACTAGCATTTGTGTCTTACGCGGCTAGTACCTCCTTCCTCCTTAAGCTGCGGATTTAAGCGTTTGAGCTTGATGCGTGGATTGTCGGTCGTGAACTGCCAGTCGACAACGGCCGCGGAAGCATTGCGGCGATCCGCCCAGGCCTTGGCCTCGCTGCGCAGGGTGTCGATGTCGTCGATGCGCCGATCGAGACACTGCTTGGTGAAGACGCCCAGTTCGATCTCGGCGATGTCGAGCCAGCTGCTGTGTTTGGGGGTGTAGTGAATCTCCAAGCGGTCCAAGTGTCGACGCGCCTCCTGCGGCGCAAAGGCTTTGTACAGCGACGCCGGTACATGGGTGTTGAGATTGTCCCAAACCAGAACGACCTTTTCAGCCTTGCGATAATCGACGTCCAGCAGCTCCTTGATCTCATGCGCGAGATCAAGCGCGGTGTTGGTGGCGCGGACGTTGACCTTGCGCCAGCCGGCCAAGGGCTCTTGATAACCAACCTTAAGAAATACGCCTACGATCATGCTTACGCAAGATTAGGCGGAAAGAGCTACTAGTTGGCCGCCTATCCCGCCAACTATGCCATGGATGAGTGCCCAACTTATCGACAGCGACCGAAACTCTTGCTCAAGTCTTCCTTCGGCTCCAAGATAGAAGGATCGTTCGTCCGCCGAACTCTAAAGAAAGGACAGTGATGGCGAATGTTTTTATAGGAAATCTCCGGACCGGCCGCAGACGTGTCGGTACTGACTGCGGCGAATTCATCGATGCTGGATTTATAGCCCACTGCATGCCACATCCATCCACTATCGCCTCCTGTCGAGGCACTACCCGCACGATTCTTCCGCCAGCCGGCAGTAGAAAATGCGACGCTAAAGTGCCGCGAAATACCTCGCTGGAAGGTGGTTGCTAGAAATGCGTCCGGTTACTTGGCTCCACATGTCTGACTTCCATTTGCACGACAGCCGGGCTTGGGCGCAGGACATTGTGCTTTCGGCAATGTGCGCTGATATCGAGCGACGCCGGGCAGATGCTGGCGTGATCGATTTCGTGCTTGCAACCGGCGACCTCGCCTATGCTGGCAAGGCGGATGAATACGCTCTCGCCGCTGCTTTCTTTGAGGAAGTGACGAGGGTGGCGGGCGTAGCCCGTGAGCGAATTTTCTGCATTCCCGGCAACCATGATGTGGAACGAGATCGGCAAAGGACGTGCTTCTCCGGTGCGCGTTACGTCCTTCAGAGTCAGAATGACATTGACTCATTTCTGGGATCACCTGAGGAACTAGAAACGTTGCTGCAACGGCAGGCAAACTTCCGCCGGTTCCAGGAGACCTACTTTTCGCGACAGGAGAAGAAATGGACCCATGACGGACTTGGCTACGTCTCGGCTATCGTTGTGGAAGACATCAGCATCGCAATCGTCGGGATCAACACCGCTTGGCTCTCGGAAGGCGGCTCGTCCGACCACGGCAAGCTCCTGGCGGGGGAACGTCAAGTGATCGACGCGCTTAGCATCGCGGGCGAAGCCGATGCCAATCTCGTCATTGCGATGGGACATCATCCGTTTCATCTTCTAAACGAGTTCGACCGTCGTCCGGTCCAGCGCCGCATAGAGGAAGTGTGTCATTTTTACCACTGCGGCCACCTTCACGACCCTGAGTCGCACCATGTCGTGCATTCCGGTACACATTGCCTGACAATTGCCGCAGGATCGTCTTTTGAATCCCGGCATGCACATAACGCCTATAGCATAATTAGCCTAGACGTGATGCAAGCGCGACAGACTGTCAAAACGATACAATACAAGCCGACCGACGGCGCATTTTCGTACGAGAACAATAAGCAGTCAACGTTCGTCATTAATGCAGTCCGGCCGTACTCGCTCGATGAACTCGCCCGTGCGATCGCTAAATTCTGCACGCCGCTTGCGTCGCTCGCGCACTACCTCTCCGCCTTGTTAATAGAAGCGCAGGCCGAGATGCCTATTGCCGTGGGGAACGGCCATGTCTTCGGGACCCTCGACTTTCTCCTCGGTCAGGCTCACGGCGATTTGAAGGCCGCAACTGTGGCATTCATGGCGATCCGGAATCCGCTCAGGTTATTTGGTGGGCAAATGATATTGGACGATTTTTTCGCCCGCTATGGCGCAGCTGTTGAGCGGTACGGGATTCTGCTGAACGAACTCTGCACAACCGATCCTGGCTTGCGCCAGAAACTGGGCGAGCGCGAAGCTGAGATGCGTGTGCTTGCAGGGGTTGAGCCTCTTCAGCCGTTTGCTCACTCGCTTGCGCTATTGCAAGACTTGGCCACCTATCAAGACTGGGAGTCGCTCCGCGCCCAGGCAGAACGTCTTCTCGATTCGCCTGAAAGGACAGTGGCGATTGAGGCACAGCGGATGCTGGCGCTGTGCCTCCGCCAATCGACCGAGGCTACTGAAAAATTCCGGGCAATCGAGTTATACAACGAGATCACCGCCGATGAGTTGGCGGCTGCTGCCGACTTCGCGGCACTGGCTTCCTTGCAGGCAGACGCGGAGGACCATGAGGCGGCCAAGAAAGCTGTGCTGACTGGCATGAACCGGTTTCCGGAAGCTGTGGAAGGGTTTGCAGCTGTTGGTCAGAAAATTGTTGAGGCTACGGGCGACCGAGCCTTTCGGGATAAGTTAAGTGCCAAGCGGGCGGAAAGGAGGACGGCGTGACCGGCGGATCCTCATTTAAGGTAGGAATCGAGTTCGAGAGTGTTCTGCGGGCGATCTCGAAGCAAATCTATGAAACGCCTATGGCGTTTATACGGGAAAATGTTCAGAACGCGGTAGATGCAATCCGCATCCAGGCGCTCCGCGAAGATGTAGATCCCCGCGACAACCGTTACCGCATAGATGTTACCGTCGACGATCGAAAGCTCATCGTGTGCGACAACGGGATTGGCATGTCGGAAACAGACCTTCAGAACTTTTTCTGGACCATCGGAGCAAGTGGAAAGCGCACCGGAGAAGCGGTGCAGGCCGGTTGCGTAGGCATGTTCGGTATCGGCGGTTTTGCCAATTTTGGTGTCTGCGACAGGTTAGAGGTCATCTCACAGGTTCAGGAAGCAGAGCACGGCACATACACGAGCCTTTCGCAGGATGATATCAAGGCTGCCGGAATCGCTATTCCCTCTGTCACAGTGCGTCCTAGTGACGAGGCAGCGCCACGGGGCACGATTGTGGTCGGGCACTTGCGCGAGCCGCCGGACGTGGAGCAACTCCAGCGTTATCTGAAAGACTTTGTCCGCTTCGTGCCGATTATGATCGCCTTCAACGGTAAGAAGATTTCGCAAACTTGTTTGTCGGACCTGGATGATCGTGAAAACCTTATGGAGATTGGAGTAGGCATAAAGACGTGGCGCGAGGGGAATCTCACAATTACAGGCCGATTATTCGAGGACCGGGGACATACTCTAATTGCCGGAATTCACGGCCTAGCCATTGGCGATGAGGCAATCAATCTCACAGGGCAAATCCGGTTTGAGAACGGAGCGATTGACGTATTCAAGCGAGGCTTTAAGCTTTGCGCCACCCAGATAGGAACAACCATCGGTGTTTCCGGCCGCTTGGACGGCGATCGCTTTGTGCCGACAGCCGGACGCGACTCGTTGGACGGGACGACGACAAGCCTGCTCGGACAAATTTTAGCCTTGTTGGAGCGGGTGGCTGTTGATGCCGTGCTCGACTCGCCCGAACGGATTGCGCAGCACACGCGGATTTTTCGGTATGTAGTGAAGCGCGGGATGATAGGAAAGCTCGATAATGTCCGCGTACGCTTGGCCGATGCGACGGAAATCGCACTTGAAAGCATCAAGCGCCGCGCGACGCAGGGGGGCGTCGGCGTCTATTTCGGGACAACGCAGAAGCAGGCCCTCAACCAGATCATGCAGGCGCAGGGGCATATTGTCGTCCTGCTGTCATCAGATCAGCACCGGCGCAATGCCGAAAAGAGTTACCTACAACAGTTTTGTGGTGCCAAGCCATTCGACGGCATCATCGATTGTATTGAGCACTATGAGAGGCTGACGCGCTTCGAACGTGTGTTCCTGAGCGAATTGGAGATGACGATTGCAAAGTCATACGAGGTGCACAATTTCCGCCTCGTCTCCGGCAAACTGACGGAGGACATTCCGGTCTTCGTCAAGGAGCATGGCGGCGGCCAAGCGATTGACATCTTCGTCGATGTGCGCCACCAGGAGATTGCCAAATTGGAGGACCTCGGGTTCAGCCAACTACTGTACTCGCTGATCGCTTCATTCTGCCGGGAATATCTTGGCCCTTCACTGAAGAAATGGAGTCCACGCTTCTTCGGCGACGGTGCGCTTAATCTTGAAATGCTCGCCAAGCGGCGTTCCGAACTCTGGATACTTTTGAAGGATGATATCGGAACCGTACGGAAGGGAGGGAGGCGGCAAGTCGTGACCCGCTCGGACGTACAGGTAATCAATGTTGGGGGTGGCGGCGCACAGGTTCAAGCTGACGCCCAGCCCGAAAGAAAGAATCCCCGCATCCTTCAAATCATAGATGAGACAGGTCAGACGGGCCGGGCCGGATTCTATATCCGGCTGCCTGAGTCGGCATACAAGGCTTATGGAGACATCCTTCCGGAGTGTGAAAGCCGCGGCATCGTTTGGGCCGGTAACAAGATTCTATACGTGGCGTCGGACACAGTGAGCGCCTCGTTCCAGTATGAAATCCGCTTGGACGAGATCGTGACCACCACGGTTGAAGGCGCACCGCGCGCAGAGGGCGCACAGCCTTTCGACCGACCATTGCAGGAGATGTATGGCGGCCTTTATTTTCCGATCCCGGAACAGCTAGAGCCATATCTGGTGCCGAAGGGTAACGTTGAACTCAGGCTCGAACTTCATTGCGACTGGATAGATATGCGCACGGCAAAGCACTGGATGCCGAAGGAGAGCGACAGCACTGACATCGGTCCTCGGTGATGCACCTTAGCGTTACATCATTAGCGAGGCCGAAGGCGATTCGGCTATCATCGCGAGAGGTTTGACGGTCTGGCCAAGGCGCACGTCAGTCCGACCCTTCCCCCATTCTTTTTTCCTAACGCTAAACAACCGAGATGCCATTCCGCAACACCCAACTCCTGACAACATCCCGATACCGTTCCGAAACGGACCTTTTCTGAGACGTCCACGCTCGGGGGTGCCCTTCGGGGTCAGCCGCACCCTGCAACCTCAAAGCGCGCAACGGATCCAGAATCGGCGGCGTAGCAGTCCGCTTTTTTGCTGAGGAGAGGCACTGTCAGCGTAGCCTACCTGCGTCTCCAATGCGTCCGAAGCCGCTGCCGGCCGTTCGGGGCGGCGGCGGGAACACGCGCATTGCAGACGCTGATGGTAACCCTCCCGATATGTCGCTTCGGAGCCATTTCAGGTCGTTGACGGTCTTGGCAACGGAACGTCGAAGACGAGCTCCAACTTGTCGGTTATCCCAGCATTCAGTCAATTGCTAGAAGCTTATTAAACTGCGCTTGCAATGCTTCCCCCCGCCGCACTCTGCTCGATTTATCGGCGGTCGCTTGCAATGTCGCTTTGTGATACGACGCCGCATCTGCATCTTCAGTGTCTCCTTCAGCAGCTTTGCCCACATCCTGGTAGAAGCTCTCTAAGCAAGCTTTCAACTGTTCAGGTGAAATTGCGTGCGATCTGCGGACTGTGAAATGGTATAACTCAACAATTAACGTCAAGAGGTCTGCCTTTCTCCAAGCTCGGGAGTTTGGGCCCAAGCGCGCGTGTTCGATCAGATCGAACACGGACTGCAGCTCTTCTTTTAAGTCAACGGAATGCTCGAATTCATCATTGTACTTTTCCAGGAACTCCTCGAAAAGAGAGTCACGGTTAAAATAGCCCGCAAGAGTGGTTATGACAACTGTGAGACAGAAGGTAACATCACCCATTCGACGTATTTCTGTGGTACCAAAAACGCGGTTGTTGTCGAAGAAGGCGCTCCTTGACAGTTCATCTACGAATTGCTTTAGCGCTCCATCAAATCTCGCATTATGAATTTCCATCGCGTTGAGCGAGTATTTGGTAGAATTAATCCTTCGAAATACGTCTTTAATTTCTTCAATGTTCTTCGAGCCAAGATCTCTGATTACGACCTCATATTCTAAGAATGATTTTTTCGCATCGACAGGCAAATCGACGTAAGGAGCAATTTCCTTCAGTTTCAGATCTTCTGAGCCAGTGAAAAATTGCGAAAGCGTGGTTATCCTCTGCTGACCATCGACTAACATTTCTTTCCCCTCCCCTGTAGTTGTATCAACCTCTCCGGAGGCAATGTATATTTCTGGGAAAGGCAACCCCAATAAGACTGTTTGGATGAACGATTCCTTGTGCCTGTTCGTCCATACAAGGCGCCTTTGAAATTCGGGTCGGGGAATGAGTTTTTCCTCTCTTATATCAGTCAGCAGAACCCTTAGCCGTCTGTTGGTGGCGCTTGTTTTCATTTTTCCCTCTCAACCGCACTATGCTTCGAACATTGATCTACTGCTACGGATTGATACGCCTCAAGAAAACTCCAGTTCTTGTAGATGGCTCCCCTAATCCTCGAAATGGAATAATCTCGAGACGCAGAAAGCCCATTAAAGAACTCCCACCAACGCTTACCAAAATCGAAATTACCATCTGGCGGCATCATGTCCGGTCTGATCCAGCCACGAAAAAGGTATTCCTTGAGCTTAGGCGCCTTCTCCCAATAACCACCTTGATTCTCGTATCTGAAGAGTTCTCTCCAGCACCTATCAAAAAGCTCCTCCGAAATGATAACAACATCGAGGTCTGAATCGTTTGAGAAATGTCTATAACGTTTTCTTGGTGATATGCTAAAGCCCAACTTTCCGGAACCGACGGCGATCACTTCGTTTGGATGAACGCTGTATAGTTTGGCGATACGGGATCTAAGATCGAAATATTCGTCAGCGCTTATTGTTGCGCATTCACCAAAGATGATGTGGCGCCTAGCCATATTAAGGGTAGAGTATTTCGTCAGATCAAGTTTGAACTGAGCAATGCGATCTTCGATGGCGTCCGGTGATAACATATCCCTGCAATCCAGGTGTTGAATTGTATTTGAATGCCTTCTTATCGGATCTCGACAATCGCAGGGCATCGTGCGGCAAGAGAGAATGCCATGTCTGGTGATAGAAGATAGCCAGACGTGGGCGCCCTCGACCCAGTTGTCTGGTCCTGGATGCCTCCATGCTGTCGCCATATCCGAACCGAGTGACCGTTGCTCGGGCCCAGCGACCGCTGACCCCGGCAATTCGAATGACAGCAAAACGCGCAGAGCGGACTATCGCAGCCAAGCGTGTGAGAGACTCTGGACGGCCATAATGCCGCCGCTCGACCCTATCCTGTCGCGTGACGACGTGCTTTGCGGACGCTGGCGCTCACGCTCCAGATAGGCCGGTTACGACCGGAAGGAGACATCAGAGCCGGCCATAACGCTGCAAATCAGCCGCGCGCGCCTATAGCGCATCGACTGGATCTCGTTGTCATTCACTAGCATACCGGAAAACTTGACTATGAACTGATCTTCATTTCCACTCTGAAATAAATTCAAACCCGAGTATTGGGTCGCCGTCGGAAAAACAAAAGCGAATCACCGATCGGTCATCCATAGTTTCAATTTCACACTGGATTCCCCAATCTGTGACCTGCCATGTATGACTGCGTTCGGTGTCCTTAACACTGCCGATCTTTAAATCGTCACTGGCGACAATGGTTGGGCCACATGTCACTTGGTCTTCTGTTTCTACATCTGTAAGAATAATCCGCTTTTTTCGGGTCAGAACTTTCGCGGCCAGTTCATGATTTCCCAATTTAAGCGTGGTCGTTGCCGAAATCTGCTGCTTGTCTGATGCCTTGGATTCTATAGGCGACACGATCGCAATTTGTTTCTCGTTATCAGAAGTAATGCTGTTGGTATCTGAGGGCGTCCCAACAACCAAAACCTCCAGCTCGCTTATTGGCGCAAGCGCCGGATACTCTGGCTCCTGATCGACAGAAATATTCCACTCACGCTCCAACTCTCTAGCTTCGGCATCGTGCTTCTCTTTCCCACTGCCTTCTTGCATTCTAGCCAATCGGCGTTTGCACAAAATCCAACGTCGTTTCGCGAACTCGGCTTGATCGGCGGTAGGTTGCAATACCCGATAGGCGAGAAAACTCTTTACGAAGAACTGCTCATAGAACTCCAGCGCATAAGTTAAACGGAACGCTCGCTCAAACGCTGCTCCAGCCTCTGCAATATCCACCAACTTGAGTATCGACTTGACGGATCCTTGCTTATCACGAACTGCATCCTTGTCAATAACAAGATGTTGCTTTAGGAAACTTGAGACTTCCTTTTGGACCTTAGACACAGCCCGCACGAGCCGCTCAGAGCGTGCCATTGCTCGAACCGCAGATGCCTCCAATACTCCCGCCGGCCACTCTATGCCCGACTCCTTAATCATTGAATTCAAATTTCGATCCGGAGTTGATTGATTCGAAACAAAAGCAATGAGTTGCCCCCAATCACCATGAGACTCAAGCGAATGAGAAATGGCAACAGGCAATGCGCCGACCAAAGAGCGGATGGCTTTTTCATCGATGCGACTGAGCGCTGCTGACACTTGTGCGAGATCGTTATTTGCGGGGAACAATGCTCGAATCGCCGCGATATCACCGATTGATATCGCGCAATCAAGCAGCAGCTTTACCGGGGTATCGTTATCAATAGCTCTGCCAGTTCCTACCCATTGATCGATAGCCGCATTATGGTCTCCAAGTTCGTGGAAAGAGCGGATATTCGCGGGATAAGGCTCAGTCTCTGCCCGCGCCCTAACAAGCCACTTGTCGCGCTCGGGATCTGGTTTTTGATCTAGACAGTGAGTGTTCCAGTAATTGAGCGCAGACTCTCGGTCTCCCGTAAGGAAAAGCAGTTTTGCTATTTCCGGATAGGTGCTAAGGGGAAGCTCGAATCGTGTGATCGTATTTATTAGGCGATCAATATAGGGTCTCCAAACCTCCTTTTCACGGTCGGATGCTTCGATTGCATCCCCAGTTTTGCTCGCAATTCGGGTGAAGAACCACCGCCATGCATCAATTTCGCCGGGCATGTCCGGGAAAGGGGTAGGCGTTACCTGTTGAAGCGCAGTCAAGACCGTATCGATCTGGCGGGCAGTGTTCCGATCCCGGTTGATGGCGCTTGCAGCGATAAATCGAGGATCAGCCGCGACCTCAGCGAACTCCTCGACCATGCGCATGACCGACGTTGTGTCTTTATTCGCCCAATAACACCGACATGCGTTGTCTGATTGCTTAAGCGTAGTATAGAGCTTAGCCGCCTTGTCGAATTCCCCCTCGAATTCGTACTGCTCAGCTTCGCAAAGGCGTGCCTCTTCTGGCCGGCCCGCGCGTTCGAAGTTTCCTTTGGCGAGCAGTAGCAGGTATGGATCTCGTTGTGCACGGCCTTGCTCCTGCCATTGACGAGCCAGCACCAGCGGGTCGTCTCTGTCGTCGGACCAACTTAAGCTATCGCCCTTCATCAGGCCACCTAGCTCCTCAGAGCTCCAGTCATCGGAGTGGTCATAGAGGTCAAGCAACTCTTTTTGGTTGTTCGCTTCCGTGAACGCCCAAAAACGGCCCAGCGCATCACCAGAGTCGACAACAAACAGACGCTTTCGAGCGCGAGTAATAGCCACGTAAAACTGATTTAAAAAGTACTCCCATGCCAGCCGTCGCTCGATTGCCGGTGCATCTTTGTTGGGGTTATCAATGTGATCAAGTAGGCTCGGTAAACGTTGGACCGCGTCATCCCCGAATCCGTAGAGTAGCACACGGTCATATTCCAGACCTTTTGCTCGGGCCGGACTCAATATGTTTCTTGTAATCTCCCCATTCTGGACTGCCATCGATTTGAGAAACCGGTCGTTTTCGACATACTCGAACTCGCCGTTTTCTTGGCACGGGACGATAATGACTAACTCTTCCTGCTCACGCAGGGTCGCTTGGCAACTGACATCATCCCTTCGGAACCAAACGGGGCTCACTGTAGCCTTGAGTGTCCAGCTTTTCTGGGGTCGCAACCCTTTAAGGCGCAGCAATACAGCTCGTAACAGTTGTACAAGGTTGGCGAGTTTGACGATGTGCTCCGACGAGCGATAGTTAAAGGCCAACTCTTGGAAATTGAATTCCAGTTTCGCAGCACCGTTGGGATCAAGTTGCTGAACAATGTTGTCATGGAAACTTGATTGCATCGCGTTCCAGTTAAAACCAGTTGGGTTAAGGGTTTGAAATGGGTCTCCCGCAAATGCAAAGGGTACATGTTTCACCAAATAACTGGGAACCTCCCGCTCTGAGTAGATAGAAAGCTGCTGAATCAGCTCAAGCTCTATCGTTGTAAAGTCTTGGGCTTCGTCGCAGAATACTGCTGGATAATGGGACAATTTATCGCCCGCATGGGTGAGTACGGCTCGTGCCAGATCTTGATCATCCCAATAGCCATGCTCTCTGCAAAGAGGCTCATACCACGTTTCCCAGACATGTTCGTATATTCTCTCGAAAGTCTGATCGGAGATGGACTTTACATCGCGTGCAAGCTCAATTTGATAGTAATCGGGATCTATCACCGAACCTGACTCATGTTGCATACCCTTGATAAATGTTCGCACCGCATGCCAGCCGAGTTCGGCACCAATGCTCCGCACTTCCTTAACTGGGTGTTTGCTGCGCTTTTCATCCCAAAGCTTTCTGAACCTGCCGAAGTCTATGTAGCTGGCATGCGCAAACTCTTCCTTGATGTCAGGTGGTAGCAGCGAACGGAGGAACTCACGAAAATTTCGGAAACATGTTTGAAGGATCTCTTCCAGTTCAGCACTGGTGGTTAGCACGTTTCCATCTTCAATATTGCGCGCGCCACAAGTCAGGATATTATCAACCGCAGCACGCGCTTGTTCCAGCAACGGCGTGCTATAAGTGAGATAAAGTGGGGCCTGGTTAGCTTTTGCTCCCTGATTAAGTTCAATAAATCGGGCAAGGTGATCGGCGAATAAATACTGGAGGATGGTCGATTTTCCACTACCTGGTCGCCCGTTGATGAATAAAGGATATTTTGCGCCGTCGTTCGTTGGGTACATTAAAGACTCAAGAATGGACTCCTCTTCAGGTGATAGAGCCAAGTTTGCCTCGACGCTCTTCTCGACCAAAATCCAGATGTTTTCGTCATAGGTTATGATTGTTGGGTAGGCTCTTCGGCTGCGGCGGACAAGAACCTCCATCTCCGTCGAACTACCCGTCAGTAAATCTGAATATTTTTCGCGCAATTCTTGTTCGTCGCCCTCGTTCCGACAATCAATAGGGGCGACCAGAAAGACACGTTTATGCTCGGGATAGCACCGAAAAAGAATCTGGATGTCGCTATTTTTTTCATGGACAATCTTGTCTATTCCTGAGGGTAGGCTGTTTTCAATTTGACAAATCAGGTCGTAATACCGAGATAAATAATCCTTTGCCCACCCCTTAGAAATGCGATCGAACCAATCGTAGCTCTCGAGAAACGCTCCATCATCGGTGTAATGATGTGCCTTGCTGGACTGGAGGTAGGCTAGATCGGCTTCTGTTAGAGGTGGCTTCTTCTTGATAGGCGTTTTCTTTCGCTCTTTGAGAAAGACGTCAATCTCGGCATGTGGCACGTTATTACGTTCATAGTAACTTTCCGTATTATTATAGAATGCCTCATATTCGGAACTGCCACGTGTGAAATACCGAGCGAAGCACAAAACGGTATCATCCTCGACACGATGCTCCTCTATGACTAATCGCCCTGGTCTCCCCATGACCTTTTTTCGATAAGGTGGGGGGTAATGGTCTAGGCCGCGATCGCTCTGTTCCTCTTCTATCTTTTCCGCAAGCCTCTCAATATCCTTAGTGACACTGTGTCTAGCAGCGTCATCCTTGCACTGATCGGTGATGTAAACATAGAAAGTAGCCATCCCTTCATCCCCTGATTGTTGCAGCACCATCTCGCGTATAACGATAAGGCCCGAGTTTCTTCCCTTTCCGCGCCGGAGCGCAGCACAGACCTGCAGCGACGGTCGCGGCCGAGCCGATGCTCCGGCAAGATGAACCTTACCGGAGCTCTATCGGAAGTCGTGGGCGTTCCGAGGAAAAGAACTTATCCGCTGCACGACAGCGACGGCCACAGTTCGGGCAGCGCTTACTTTCATTCCAGATGTCAGTAGGCGGGGATCCAAACCGGGATTGGTACAAACCTAAACTGGATGTCCAGGCTTCCTTGAGATTTGCTTCGTCTTCGGGGCCCCGCATTCCGAAGTAGGGGAAGTGATGCAAATAGAAACCAAATATTGCCTCACAATCTTCATGATATTTCAATGTGTCGAGAATGTGGAAGTGCCAGAAGTCATCCACGCTTCCGGACGGGACAACCGGTCGGTCAGGATTCTCCAGGCATAGCGTGAGGTACTTTCTGTATTCCTTTGCTACCCTCTTAGAGAACTCGACATCCCAGCCTATGCCTTCCTCTGGATCCAGTATTTTCACGATGATCGGCTCAAGGTCCAAATCAGAGATTGTCTTGTTAAACATGTAATTCTCCGGTGTAATGCAACAACTTCAGGGATAGGAAAAATCCTACTTCTTAACCAAACTTGCGATCTGTTCCTTTAGCTGAGTACCGGCAGCAACGCCTTTTCGGTACGATGCTTTGTTCGTCGCGTGAATATCTTGCTGTTTCCCGTACATGTCCAGGATTCCGTCGCTCAAACCTTTCTTGAACGACATGGCGTGGCCATGTGGGATTTCGTCGATCTCGATACAGATTTTCGCCATGTAGCCACATCTCCTGAGTTGCCTAATAGATATTGGACGGACCAAGTGTTTGAATAAGTTGAGATCGATAGCTTAGCAGAGCATAAAATCTCCAGTTGTCCATTCGGTTGCCCGGCACCTGCGAGGCCGATTATAGGGGCTTATGCGTCCGTTCAGCACCCTTAAGCCTACTTGAATGTGTCGACTGCACAAGTAAGTCGCGCCATGGTGACGGTCGGAATTGGCCGGAATTCGTCGCGGGGAAAGAGACTTACAGCGCTTGGCCCGCGCGGACACAAGGGGGGTGAAAGAGCGCGTGCGGCGGCCTGCTGGGGATGTTCCTTGTCCGCTCATGGCCGTCCAGTGGCGCTCATAGGGTTCACTGCGACAGTCCGCTACGCGTCCGGAACGGTCACCTGGGTCGAGGCGCCAAGAGGTAGATCCGAGTCGTTTCCTCGCCCGATCACGCGAACTAGATCGACTGCAATGTCCGCGTACCGGGTCGTCGGCCGAGCTTGAACCGGTCCCCCTGGGTCGTGACAGGGTCGCGGTCTCCGTGGCCCAATCTCGTAGAGAACACCCTTCGCATTCCACCGGCAACGATAATCCATCGACGCCGAACCAGCCGCTGAGGTCGCATGCCTCGGCTGCGCGGAGTGCGTCGATGATGAAGTGTTCCGTGCGGTTGCCGATCTCCAGGTCCAGAAACGCCGCGATCGTCACCTCGGCGATCGCGGCGAAATCGTCATCACGGACGCCATCACCACCGGATCGGGATGATGGCGATTGCGTCCGACGAGCGGTTTTCGGGTCGTCGGCGAAATGACCCTGTCTTCGAACCGCCCGGATCAGTCGCTTTCGAAGAGATTGTGGTGCATGTCCGCATCATCGTGCCGGCGCAGGAGAAAGGGGTCGCTCGGATCGTAGGGGTTCCGGGCGAGACCGAACGGATTCAGATGGTCAAAGGTTGGATCGTCCTCCTCATCGAACTCGTCTCCATCGAGAATCGGAGCAGATTCACGATCGAAAAAATTCCACACGACGCCGACGGCTGTCAGCACCATCAGCGACGCAAAACCCGCATCGGCGTCGATCGCGAACGCCGCCGCGATCACCACCGGCACGGCGAGCATCCACCGGACGCGCCGCGGGATGGCCCGCAACGCGCGAAAGATGTGTTTCGGTTCCATCATCAAGACCCTCTGTCCACTGCCCCCGACCCTTTGAGCCGTCGCAGCCCGTCCATCACCACATCGTAATCCACGGTGGCGCGATTGCCCGCCTTGCCCTCGTAGTAGCTTTGGTTCGACGCGTCCATCGGGAGTCCGGCCCAGACTTTGGACAGTCGATAATTGAACGTCGCGTCGTCGATGCTCCCGCGTTGCCAGGCGTTGAAGCCTGCATCGCGCATCAAGAGCAGACCCATCCGGTCTTGAAGCTCGGGCGTGAACGGCTCGCTGCCCGAGAGACCCATCCGCAGCCTGAGGCGATCCAGGGTGTCGTCGATGATCTGGTAGCGGCCGATCGGAGAGCCACCGCGGGTCTTCACCAAGTCCTTTTGCAGATCGCGGATCCGATCGAGCGTCAGCGTCGACAGATCCACCGTATTCTGGCCGGCGTTGCCGTACCAGGCATTGTAGTTCCCGCCGGACTCGGCGCTCGCGATGATGTCCAACACCCCTCCGGCCGCACCGCCGACGGTCGATGTCGTCGCCGCCGCGCCCGCGCTTGCCGAGAGTTGGATCGGGGTTTCGGTCGGCGTCGGCGCTCGATGCAACTCTAACCCGGATTGTTCAGTTTTTTTTTCCGTCGCGGCCCCATGGCTGTTGTAGTTTCCGATCAGGCGAAGGTCGGTGTCTTCGCGCGACACCGCCGCGCGCTCGATCAACTCGGCGATGTGTTCACCCCGAGTCCCGCCCCCGGCTTCCGCGACCACCGCGGCTCTGGCGACTTGCTGGGCTTGACTGGGCAGGTCCGCAAACACCGATCCGGTGGACTCCCGAAACAGCTCATGTTGGGCGGATGTCAACCCGAATCCGGCGACCTCCTGCATCCGTGCCGCCACGATGGTGTCGACGGCCTTGGTCCAGCCGGCTTCGCCGCCCGCAGCCGCCTTTCCGGCCGCGAGCGCGTCCGCCACACCGCCCCCGCCTGCCAAGGTGGATCCGAACGCCTTCGCGGCCGCGACCGTCCGATTCAGACTCCCGCCCGCGCCGGCCGCCGTCAGAGTCCCGACCTCGGCCGTTTTGATCAGGATCCCCCCGACCTCGTTGTGAAGGGTCCGTGCCGCGGAACGCGGCAGGATGGCCTGCCGATCGATGAGCGCACCGAGCCGGTCACGGTTCTGCGCACGCACATCCGCCTCGTGCTCCTCTCGGCGGCTCGCAACCGCGTCGCGACTTTGGTCATGGAATTGCGAGACGGCGGACGGATCGTCGGCACCGCCCGCAACGCGCCCGTGCGCGTCGATCTCGCCGTGCAACCCGGCCACCCGTGCGCTCGGATCGCTCACCCCTGCCCGCTCGAACGTCTCCCGTGCCGATCCGAAGCTTGGCGCTCCGTCCGCAAGGCCGGCGTGACGGTTCGGATCGCTGTCGGGTCCGGGACGATGGGTCCCGAAGAGATCCCCCAGAATGCCGTACCCCGCTTCCTTCGCGCTTTGCGCCTCGGCGGGGCTGAACGTCCGCGTGGTCGCACCGTCCGCATGACCGATCAGGAGGGCGATCCCGGCCGCCGCCTGCGCGGAGTCCGCCGTCATGTTCTTCGCGTAGGCCCAGGAACCCGCCAGGGTCTGGTGATCCCCGGCGAGGTTGCGCCGATCGATCTCCTGCATCACCCGCGTCATCATCGCCGGATTCTCGGCGATGGCATGACCGATTTCCGAGGCGCCGAAGCGCCCCATCGCGCCGTAGCGGCTCTCCATGGACCGCGCACGCTCCAGCGAAAGCGAGGTGGTGACGACATCGTCGGCGGAGCGGGTCAGGCGCGCGCTCTCCTCGTTGGTGAGCCGTTGCGAGAATACGTTTCGCCGTCCGGTCTGTTCGTCTAGCCTAATCGACTCGGCCAGGCGCGCCTCGAACCCTGCGTCACCCGTGACGCGTCGGGAAATCTCGCCGGCAAGGGAATCGGCGATCGTCTTCTCCACGCCGTAGGTTCGGTGAAGCTCGCCCGAAATCGACGCCTTCCCGGTGCGTCCCTGATCGTTTCTCCCGCCCGACAGACCGCCCGCCAGCGTCGCCGCGATGCCCGAGCGCGACACCTCGTCCTGTCGGTACCCCGAGGCGATCGATTCGGCTTCGGCCAGGAGCGTCTTATCCGTCGCACTGCCCGTGGCCGCATACTCCCAGCCCTTGGAGCGCGCATCGAAGCTCTCGCCCGACCGGGACGCCGTCGCGCTCGCGGCCGCACCCAAGGCGGAGGAAAACCGGGCGCTGGCCTGCTGCACGGCCTGCTCGCCGGAGCGCACGCTGTCCTGCATGGAGCGCCCGACATCCGCCGACCAGAGCACGGAATTGGCGTTCGGCGTCGTCGTGCCGGTGAGCGGGGCATGGGTCTTGAGCGACCCCATCGACAAGGCGGCTGCGGGATTCACCGCATCGGGGCTCGCGATCTTCTCGTTGACGTGGTCGCCGCCTTGCAGGCGTCCCGCCAAATGGGTCGCGGTGACCGCCGAGCCGTAGATCAGCATCAGGGAGATTGCCGGCGTGCTCGCCGCGAGCATGCCGCCGACCCCGAGATAATCCGAGAGGATGAAGTCGAGCTTCCACAACGCGAAGATCGAGGGCAGCTCCAGGTTGCCCATGCCGGCATTGCGCAGGGCGTCGAGTTTGCCTTGGGTCGTCAGGATGATGTAGAGGTTGATCACGGCGAGGATCGGCTGCCAGAGCTGGATCCACAGACCGAACAGCAGGTACTTGCCGATCATGCGGATACCGATCGTGCCGAGCCCGACGGCGAAGACCATCAGCGGGGAGACGGCAAACAGGAACGCCTCGAAGAAGGTCATCATGGGGCGCACGATGCGCGCGAACAGGGTCTCCTCGGCGGCCCATTGGGTGTTGCGCTGCTGGGCCGCCTGGGTGATGGTCGCGGCGGTTTCCCAGCGCCCGAGCTCCTCCCACACCTGCGCCTCGCCCTTGGGCAGCACGCTCGCCGCCACCGACATCACCATGTAGTTCTGCGCGTCCACCCCGGCGCCGGCGACGGCATCCAGAGCGGTCTGCACGGCGTTGTCCACCTCCGCGGCCTGCACGGCGAGGGTGGCGGCGAGCGAGCCGCGCAGCGCCGGCAGGAACTCGGTCGTCGTGTAGGCGGACAGATCCGCCCAGGCGTCGTCGCACTCCTTCACGACCGGGGCCCCGCCCAACCACAGCTCGGTGGTCGGCATCGGATTGGCGACCGCCAGGGCGCCGGTCCAGCTCGGATCGCGCAGCACGCTGTCCAGCGAGCGCTGTCCGGTGTCCACGTCGTAGAGCACGCACTCGGCGATGTAGTTGACGAAGGAGCGCTCGATGTCCGCACCCGGTGTCGGGCTGTTGGCCGCGCCGAGCCGCGCGCGAGAGAGGGTCCCCGCGCGCACGCTCTGCAGGATCTGCAGGGGTGCGGCGAAGCCGTAATCGGTCATGGCCGGGGTGGAGAACGCCTGCTCGAAGAGCCGGGTGACCCCGTAGCCCACCTGCGAGAGCGCCGAGCCGACGGCGGCCACGCCCAGGGGGACGTTGTCGACCCGGTGCACCGCCCCGGAGTAGAGGTCCTCCACGCTCACCCGCGCGCTCGGACCGAACATGCCCAGATAGATGACCAGCGCGATCAGCATCTGTTGGTATTGGGGTGCGCGCGCCTGCACCAGGCCCTGGAAGGTCACCAGGATGACGCCGATCAGGAAGCCCACGCCGGCGAGCTGGCTCATGTTGCCGGTGCCCATGAGCATGGCCACGGCGTTGAGGACGGCGGCGAGGTAGGCGGCGTCGCCGATGGAATAGATCTCGAACATGGCTGTTGCCGTGCCTCAGCGCTGGTTTGGGGTGGACTCGGCCCGGCCCTTCACTTGGGCGGACAGGTCCTGGTAGTAGGCAAGCAGGGTCTGGGCGTTGCCGTAGCGCTCGGCAAGGACGGCATATTCGCGATACACCTGCTCGCGCGCACCCTTGATCTGCTCGGCGACCTTGGCGGTGTAGGCATTGGCGCCCATCGCGAGCGCGTTCTCCGCCGCACGCAGCAGATCGGACATGATGAGCTGAGCCATCTCCAGCGCGATCACCGGCGCGGCCTGCTTGGCGAAGATCCGCGCCAGGCCTTCGTCGTGCCGGGCGAGGTTGCGCAGTTGCGCCCCGATGCCGTTGGGGGCGAGCTCCATGAAGGCTTGCTCGCGGGCGGTCGGTGCGGTTGCGCCCAGACGAAACTTCTGCACCAACCCGACGCTGCCCGGGATGTTCGGATCGCCCAGCAGCAGGTGATCGGTGTACTGCACCAACCCCACGGTCTGGGTATCGGCGATCACGCTCGGCGCCATGCAGCCGTTCACCGCGGTGTCGTTGCAGCTGTAGCGGCGCACGACATGGTTGACGGTGCTCTGACCGGGCCCGGTGTCCTCGTGCGCGCTGCTGCCCCAGAGCAGATCGCGCACGCTCATGAGGTTGCCCGGCAGCGGGGTGACCCGGAAGTTGTCCCCGGCCCCGTCGGGTGCGGGCTCGGGTGGACCGAGGATCACCGAGCCGGTCACGCTCATGATGGCTTCGAGCAGGGCATCGTCGCCGCCGACGAACCAACCGGCCGCGCCTTGGCGTTTGAGCGCCTGCCAGACCAGATTGCCCTGCAGATCGGCCTCGGCGCGCTGCTCGTCGGTCAAGTTGTTCGCGACCTGGTTCACCGGGCTTTCCCCGGAGGTCAGGCTACGGGTCTCGAAGACATCGCCGAAGCCCTTCACCATCGCCACCAGCGAGGTGTTGTCCTTGTGCTGCACGTCCAAAGCGCTCGCCACGTCGTTGACCAGACCCTTGGCGAGCTGACAGGAATTGGCGTAGCCCTGATTGAGCGCCTGGAGCTTGCGCTGCAGCGACTCCATGACCTCGACACAGGTCGGACACATGGCGGTCAGGGCGACCTCGAAGGCGTAGCCGGTGGCGTTCGCCGCAATCGAGCGCATCAATTGTTGGAACTGATCCGCGGAGATGAAGCTGAAGGAACCGGCGAACATGTCGATGCCCCCGCAGCCGGCCTCGAAGGACGGCGGCACCACGTGCCAGAGCGACTCGCTCATGAGGCGGTTGCGGTTCACCACCGACCCGCCCGAGAAGGCGCCGCGGCGCTGTCCCATGTGCGCCGACGGGTTGGTGAGATTGACCATGCTGTCGAACATGACGCTCGATTGGGTGGCGATGCCGGCCGCCTCGGCGGCGGGGGTCGCCGTCGCGGCGATCAGGACAAGGGTCGGTGCGAATCGAATCTTCATCGGGGGGCCTGGCTGGAGTCGGGGCGGATGTCGGGTCGGGTGTCGGGAAGAACGGTGGCGCGCAGTGCCTCGAGCAAGGCGGTCGGGTCCTCGGGGAGTGCGGTGAGGGTCGCGGCAGCGCTGCGCGCATCGGCCGGACCCGATCGGAGACGGCTCGCCTCCGCCTCGCTGACCCAGCCGGCCTGGACGGCGGCGAGGACGATGCGATCGCGCAGTTGGGCGAGCGAGAGGAGTCCCTGGGCGATCGGGGCCACCGCGCCCTGATCCGGGCGGGCGAGGAACATCGCCGGGGTGGAGATCACGCCCAACGCCTCGGCCTGGCCGCGGTCGATCTGGAAGGCGGGAAACGTCCCGTCCGCAAGGCCCGCCCCGTCCAGCGAGACCGCCAGCACCGCGAAGCCGTAGCGCTGCGCGAGGGCGTCCAGGAGCGGGGCCTGCGCATCGCAATAGGGACAGTCCGAGCGGAAGAAGAACCAGAGTGCGGTCTCCCCGGCGAGGCGTTCGAGCAGCGCATCGCCGGCGGCGCTCGCCTGCTTGTCGGCCAGGTTGGCCCCGAAGTTGGCGGTGGGACGGCGGGTGATCTCGTCGAGGACGGGATCACCCTGCACCACGCGCTCGGACACCCGCGCGAACCGCGAGGACTTGTCCATCGCGATGCGCTGCAGGTGCAGGTAGACCGCCACGTTCTCGGGGGACGGATCGTCGATGGCGCGGTCGCGGTAGGTGTCCAGGTGCTCGCGGAACCAGTGCGCGGAGAGCGGCGCCGGTCCGGGGGGCACTTCCGCGACAGGCTCGGACGGCGCCCGCTCGGACGGCTCGGGCTCGATGGGCGCACGCGGTGGCTCCGCGCTTGTCGGCGGCTCGACAGCAACCGGCAGCGGCGGCTCCCGATACCAGAACCAGCCTTCGGCATCGCGCGCGTAGAAGCCGCCCCCGGGTGCCGCCGGCGTCGGCCCGGCCGTCAGTGCGATCAGGAGGCCCGCGGCGAGGGCTTCAGCGCGAGGTCGCATCGGAGTGCCCTGCTCGCCGAGGAGAGACGCGTCCGCCGGCCCGCGCATACAGGGCGCACAGCGGACAGCCGATCAGGATCGCGTCGCGCATGGCGATGTAGGGGGCCTCGCAGGACGGACACCAGGCGATCGCGGCAAGCCCGGCGCGAAGATCCCGCGCGACGATCCAGGCTTGGTTGATGCCCAGCACACCCGCATGCGGGCCGTCGATCAGCGCCAGATAGAGCTCGTAGGCGCGCACCAGACCCTGCGGGTCGATCATGCGTCCGAGGGCGCCGTCGCGACGGTGCTCGGCATAGACCACGCCGAAAAGCGAAGCGGCGGCATGCTCGGTGCGGGTGCGGATCATCGACCCGGCGCTGTCCGGCAGAGGACCGCGCGGCGGTGCCCGCCCGTGCAGCTGCCGATACCAGCCGGCGAGGACCGTGCTCTTCAGACCCGTGGCCCAATGCACGACCCCGACCCGCGCGCCGTGCCGCAGCAAGGCGAGTGCGAGGGTCTCGGCGTCGTGCCGGGCGAGGTGTGGATCCGGCATGCGTGCAGAAGTTTGCCCGAGGGCGATCGGGCCGGGGTTCAATGGATCGGCGCTCACCCCGCACCCCCGGCGGCCCGCAGCGCCAGATGCAGATTGCGCAAGGCCGGCGGCACCTGCGCCCGGGCAAGCGGTGCGTCGAGACTCGCGCGGAAGGTCACCACGGGTGCCTCGGCCAGATCGAGCACCGCCTCCAACGTGGCGCCGCCGAGCCACTCGGCCAGCTCCGGGGTCACGCCGAACAGGGTTGCGGCCACCTGCGGCGAGACCCGGGCGGCATCCCGAGCACCGATCCAATAGAGGCGATTGCAGCGTCGCACGGTGTCCTGCAGGTCGGGGATTCCGGGGTGCGGCATCAGGGCTGTCGGCATTGCAGATACTCCGATCGGGATTCGAGAACGCGGGGGACGTAGGTGCGGGTCTCGCGATAGGGCGGGATGCGATAGCCGTGCTTGATCACGGCGCCCTCCCCCGCGTTGTAGCCGGCGGCGACCAACGCGGGATCGCCGTCGAACATCCCGGCCAGATCGCGCAGGTAGCGCACGCCGGCGTCGATGTTCTGTTCGAGGTCGCGCGGATTCGCGCCGTAGCGCGCGGCCGTCGCCGGCATCAGCTGCATCACGCCGGTCGCGCCCTTCGGGGAGACCGCCGTCTGGCGGAATGCGCTCTCGCGCCGGGCGATGGCGAGCGCGAACGCCGGATCCACGCCGTGGCGGCGCGCGGCGGCTTCCACGAGCGCGGCCACGGGTTGTTTGTCCGG
>NZ_AFWV01000024.1 GCF_000223985.1 Thiocapsa marina 5811 | reverse complement strand
CGCTATTGTTGGAATGCAGATCGATTCCGCCGTAGAGTTTCATCGTCGACTCCTCCTGCCGGGTCTCCAGCTCAGGTCTTTTCTTCTACCTTAACTGTAGGCCCACGGGCGGGGTCGGCTAGATGCTTATCAGGTCTTGCCTTTTGCCCGTTCCGAGCTAGGCTTGCGACATGGCTCGCCCTCTCAGAATCGAGTTTCCCGGCGCTCTGTACCACATCACTTCGCGCGGTGATGCGCGCGAGGACATCTATCGGGGTGACGGGGACCGGCAGATGTTCCTTGCGCTGCTTGCTGAAGTCTGTGAGCGCTTCAACTGGCGGGGACACGCTTACTGCTTAATGTCGAACCACTACCACTTGTTGATGGAGACGCCCGATGCGAACTTGTCCCGGGGCATGCGGCAACTCAACGGCGTCTACACGCGGCGCTTCAACGATTCACACGGACGTTGCGGACACGTCTTCCAGGGGCGCTACAAAGCGATCATCGTCCAGAAGGAGACCTACCTGAAGGAGTTGGCGCGTTACATCGTCTTGAATCCGGTGCGGGCGCGCATGGTCGAGCGACCGCAGGATTGGCCGTGGAGCAGTTACTTAGCGACGACGGATCATGCACCCTGTCCGGATTGGCTGTGCCGGGATTGGTTACTGTCGGCCTTTGGCTCGAGCGAAGAGGCTGCCGTTGCTCGCTATCGACGCTTCGTCGCCGAGGGCATCGGACAGGCCGGCCCTTGGGAGCAGTTGAAGCAACAGGTCTTCCTCGGATCGGACGCGTTCGTTGAAGAACTCAGCCGCCGGGTGCCGAACGACCGGGACTTAGGCGAAGTCCCCCTCGCGCAGCGGCGCCCACCCGCCAAGCCGCTGGCCGAGTACGTCAGCCGGTACCGCGATCGAGACCAAGCCATTGCAGCAGCGTACGCCAGCGGCGGATACGCTCTGAAAGAAATCGGAAGCCATTTTGGCTTGCATTACGCGCGGGTCAGCCGCATCGCTCGCGCAGCCAAAGAGGCAAAAGGCAAGACCTGAAACCGTCACACCCTCGGCTTAGGTTTAACGTTAGGACCCATTGGAAGCGGCTAGGCAAACTTGAAACAGGTCTACCTCATCGCCTATCCAACCGGGAAGATTTACGTCGGCAAGGACAGCGTCGGTAGCTATCGCTACTACGGCAGCCCAGACATGGAGACGGTCAATGCCGATTTCGCCAAGTTGCCAATCGAGATCCGGCACGACTACACGATCCGCAAGCAGATCCTTTGGGAGTCGGCAGATGCCTCAGAGGCGGAGCTTGCGGCGAAAGAAGTCGAGTTCATTCGCAAGTACAAATCAAACGATCCATCAGTCGGCTACAACCGGTGGCCGAAGTATCGCGATTGATGCGACCGCTTAGCTCAGGCGTTAGGCAATGAAGAACACGGAGTATCCCATTTGCCACCGAAGATCAGAGAGCTCGTGTCGAGTCTTGAGAAAGCTGGCTTCGTGAATCGCGGCGGCAAAGGGAGTCACCGAAATTTCGTTCACCCGAGTGTCGCAAAGCCAATCACGGTTCCGGGGAAGTTAGGTGACGATGCAAAGCAATACCTCGTCCGAGCCGTACAACGAGCAATAGCGGAGGCTGAGCGTGAAGGAAAGTGACCGTTACGCGAAAGTCGTCGAGTGGTCTGACGAAGACCAGTGTTACATTGGCAGTTGCCCTGGACTTATGTTCGGTGGTTGCCACGGCAGCGACGAGATTGCCGTTTTTCGGGAACTCTGCGATCTCGTAGACGAGGTGATCGCGCTGTATCACCAGGACGGCAAGCCTCTGCCAGCGCCAACCGCCGGCCATGACCTGGCAAACAGACTACAAGATGTCGCCTAACGAATAAGGTTAGAGCGTCCGAGCGCAGCGAGCGACGGTCTGAACCGTTTGTTGGACGAGCCCCGAGTTCCCCGGACAGTTTACTTAATGCCCTCGACGAGATGACCCGGATCGGTTAGAACACGAAACGACGTTTCCGTGACGTGCGGCTAGCTGATCCAAGGCAAGACTTCCCAGAGTGGTTGTTCCCGGGCTTCCACATCATGTGACACAACGCGGTCATCGACGGCAGCGGACCTTTTTTGGCGATAAGGCCTACGCCGAGTATCGGCGATTGCTGTCGACATCCTGTCGCGCGTGCGGCACGCAGGTGCTCGGCTACTGTCTCATGCCGAATCATGTGCATCCGATCCTGGTCCGGGGCGATGAGCTCGGGTTGCGTGATGCGCTGGGCGAGGCGCACCGTCGCTACACCCGCAGGATCAATTTCCGGGAAGGCTGGCGAGGGCACCTTTGGCAGGAACGTTTTCACTCGTTCGTGATGGACGAGCGGCATCTCATCGCCGCTGCCAGGTCTGTCGAGCGAAATCCCGTCCGCGCGCGGCTCAGTGGACGGCCGCAGGACTGGCCGTGGTCGAGCGCCCGCGCCCATCTGGCCGCAGCGGACGACGAGATCGTCAGCGTGCGACCGCTCTTGGAGCTGGTTTCGGACCAAGATCGCTTCATCGGCGAGCCGGACGGGACGGACATCGCTGACCTGCGCGGATCGCGATTCGGCGAAAAGGCTCGCCTAGCGGCGCGTGGAAAAGGTACCGGGTAAAATTACGGGAAGCCGTCCGGCTAACGATGGTTCCGGGCGCCGTCGCCCGTCTCCGCGGCCGGTGCCGGGAGTTCGATGGCGATGACCGCGCAGATGGCCGCGATCGGGACTAGAAGGGCGAGCACGCCTGACCGGAGGAAGAGTATTCCGCACGCGATGGCGCCGCTCAGGTAGACCACCCAGATGAGGCCGTTGCGCCAGGGTAGGCGGTCGGGCGGTTGCGCATTCGACTCGGCCGACCGGGACCGGGGACGGCGGACTTGACCGGCTCGGATCCAGCGGACATATCCGGTAGTGAAGGTCGCCAACATCCCGGTGATGTAGGTGGTCGAGGGACCCTGCAACCGGAGTACGGCGGCGCTTTGGATCCCCATGGCCGATGCGGCGAGCGCGATCGCGGAGCGGCCGGCGGCGGGTTCGGTGAGCAACCAAAGCAGCAGCAGGGCGATCAGCAGGAGCATCTCGATCAGCAGTGCGTGCAGGATGACCGGCGCGCGCCGACGACCCGACCCCGGCCGACCGCACAGAAGCTCCCCGACAATCGCGCCCGCGACGAATGCAGCGACCGAGACGGCGGCACTCGACCCGGTCTCCGCATCGCCACGCGCAACGGCGACCGCCAGCAGAACGGTGTTTCCCGTCTGGGCGGCGGTGAGGACATTGAAGCCGAGGATGACAATTGCGTCCACGCCGGCCGCGGCGAGGGTCAACAAGAGCGGCGAGATCTCGGAGCGCCAACGCATGTGCGGTCCAAATCAGGTGCACCGATGTGGAGATCGGCGACGTAGAGGCGCTTGCTCGGCGACATCCCGACGCGGCAGACATGATCCGATCCAATGCCCGGTCCGCCACCGAGTGCAAAGCCGCACAATTTCCGAAGCCATTCGAGCTTGGGTCCACGACGGACTGAAGTCCGCCTCCCCCGGTGCCGACTGAAGTCGGCGTACCCGGGAGGCGGTATCGAGTCTTCCGCAGTGCTGCACGAGCCCCGTTCCGGCTCAGGCTCTTTCGGGTTCAACCCTCAAGCACGACGTCTTCGTATAGGTCGGCCACGGACATGCGCACCTCGAGGTCGCCGCAGGTGAAGGCCAGGTCACCGTCCTCGAGGATCTCGTGGCGCCAGTCCCCCGCCTCCGTGCGCCGAAACCGTTCCACGCGGCGGCTGTCCTGTGCGACCAGCAGATAATCGCGCAGGGACGGTAGGGTCCGGTAGGCGATGAGCTTTTCACGACGGTCGATGATCTCGGTCGAGGGCGAGAGCACCTCGGCGATCAGACAGGGCGATGTCTTGTAGAGCGATTCCCGGTCGTGCGGATCGCAGGTCAAGAGCACGTCGGGGTAATAGAAGGCCTCGTGTGCCGCCACCCGCACCTTCATGTCACTGATGAAGACGCCGCAGGGCGTGCCGCGGGTCGCTGCGCGCAGGTGAAACGCAATGTTCAGGCTGATCCGATTGTGCGCCTCGCCGGCTCCCGCCATGGCGAAGACCTGACCGGCGACATACTCATGGCGGATGTCGCTGGCCAGCTCGCCTTGGAGATAGTCGTCGAGACCGATGTGAAGAAGCGCCGCGGGCTGCGTCATGAGGATGGTCCTGTGCCGGGCTGTGCTGAACCGTGTCCAGAACAATAGTGTCGGTTACGCCTGAGTCAAACCGTGAGCACACCCCGCGCCTCGGCGGTGAAACGGTTTAACAGCCATATTTCCAGAATCCTAAACCGCGTCGGCTCCAACACTCGTGGTCTCGGCCCTACCCGATCCAATCCAAGAACGACGCATGCTACGCCAGACGCGGTTTAGCTCGCCAACAGCTTACGCCACCGCACCCGCGGCGTCCCGCAGCAAGGCCCCCTGCGTGGCTTCCGGGATGACGTTGGAGTCACCGCGCGCGACCTCGCGTCCGTTATCGAGAACCAGGACGCGGTCGACCCAGTCCAGCCCGGCGGGACGGTGGGTGATGAGCAGCACGGTGCGCCCGACCATGAGCCGGTCGAGTGCCTGCATGAGGCTGCGCTCGGTCTCGGCATCCAGACCCTCGGTGGGCTCGTCCAGCAGCAGGATGGGGGCATCCTTGAGCAGGGCGCGGGCGACGGCGATCCGCCGGGCCTGTCCGCCGGAGAGACGCACGCCGGTCTCCCCCACCCAGGTGCCGTAGCCGTCGGGCAGCTCGCTGATGAAGTCGTGGATCTGGGCGACGCGGCAAGCGGCCTCGATCGCCTCCTGCGTGGCCGCGGGTGCAGCGATCTGCAGGTTCTCGCGGATGGTGGTGTCGAAGAGATAGGTCTGCTGGCTGACCACCGCGATATGGGTGCGCAGGTCGTCGCCGCGGAAGTTGGTGATGGAGTGACCTCCGATGCTGATCTCTCCGGCATCCGGCTCCCAGAAGCGCAGCAGCAGGTTGAAGAGCGTGCTCTTGCCCGAGCCGGTGGCGCCGACGACTGCGGCGCGGGTGCCCTCCGGGACTTCGAGGTCGATGTCGGCGACGGCCGGTGTCGCGGCACCCGGGTAGCTGAATCCGACACCGTTGAAGCGGATGTCGAAGCGCTCCGGCCGGGGCGAGGGCGTGGTCGGCTCGACAACCGGCGGATCGGTATCGACGATGGCGAAGATCCGCCGCGCCGCGGCCAGTGTCCGCCCGAGAAGCTGGAAGGCCTGCGGCAATGGCGCGACGGCCTCGAAGCTCGCAAGCGTGAAGAGTGCAAGCATGGCCAGCTGCGGCGGCATCAGGGTGCCGTCGTGCACCATGGGGATGGCCAGCCAGAGCAGCACCCAAAGGCTCAGGCTCGCGCTCAGACCCACCCCCGCTTGGGTGATGCCGTGATCGCTGCTCAAACGGGCCTGATCGGCGATCAGGCGCCGCCCCAGGGCGTCGACCCGTTCGGCCTGGCGTGCGTTGGCCCCGTAGACCGTTAGCTCGGCCATGCTCTGAACACCGTCGATGACGGCCGCGCGCAGCTCGGCCTCGTCCTCGGCGAGCCGACGGCCGGGCGCCTGACCGCGACCCTGCGACCAGACGGGCAGGACGACACCGGCGATCAGCAGGAAGGCAAGCCCGGAGAGCGCCAGCAGCGGGTCGTGAAGCAACAGGAAGACGAAGAAGAGCACCGCACTGATGGCAGCGACCGCCACGGGCACCAGCACGCGCACGTAGAGGTTGTCCAAGGCGTCGATGTCGGCACGGATGCGGCTCAGCAGATCGCCGCTGTGATACTGCTGCAGGCGCGCCGGGGCCAGCGGCTCGAGATGGCGGTAGAACCAGACCCGCAGCTCGGCGATCAGCCGGAAGGTGGCCTCGTGGTTGATCAGCCGCTCGGCATAGCGGCCGGCCGTGCGCATGACCGCACTCAGGCGGATCAGGGCGGCGGGCGCGAAGTAGTTGATGGCAACCCCGGCGACACCGGCCACCGCCATGGCGGTGATGAACCAGCCGGCCAAGGCCATGAGCGCGACGTTGGCGATCAGGGTCAGAAGGGCGATCAGGGTGCCGGCAATCATCCATCCGCGGTAGGGCCGAAACAGGCTCCAGAGACGCAACAGCTCCTTCATCGGTCGTCCTCCCGCTCCGGATTCCAAGGGTCGACCTGCGCCGGTGCGGCGTGGCCGTAAGCCGCGATCATCCGGGCGTAGATCCCGTTAGACGCGGAGAGGGTCTCGTGGGTCCCGGACTCGGCGACGCGGCCGGACTCGAGCACCAGGATGCGGTCGGCGCGGCGCACGGTCGCGAGTCGATGGGCGACGACCAAGAGGGTGCGACCCTTGGCCAGCTCCTCGATGCCCTCCTGGACCAGACGCTCGCTCTCCGGATCGAGGTTGGCTGTCGCCTCGTCCAGGATGACCAGCGGGGCGTTGCGCAAGAAGGCACGGGCGAGTGCAATGCGTTGGATCTGACCGCCCGAGAGACCGGCACCGCGCTCGCCGACCAGGTTGTCGTAGCCGGCGGGCAATGCCTCGATGAAGTCGGCGGCACGCGCGCGACGGGCCGCCGCACGGACCGACTCGAGATCCGCATCCGGGCGGCCGAGCCGGATGTTGTCGCCGATCGTCCCTTGGAAGAGACGCGGCTGCTGCGGGACCCAGGCGAGATGGCTGCGCCACTCCTCGAGGTCGAGGTCAGCGAGTGCCTGATCGCCGATCAAGATCCGCCCCGAGGTCGGCGAGAGAAACCCCAGCAGGAGGTTGATCACGGTCGTCTTGCCGGCCCCGCTGGTGCCGACCAGCGCGACCCAGGCGCCTGCGGGGACCTCGAAGTCCATTCCGCGAAGCGCATCGCGGCCCGCTTCGTAGCTGAAATGCACGTCCTGAAAACGCAGACCGAAGGGGCGCGCGGCGCGCAGCGAGGCATGACCGGATGCGGCCCGATCGGGTGCGTTCGCGTCGGGCGCGGACCGCGGCTCCGGCTCGGCATCCAGCACGAGAATCATCTGCTCGGCGGCAGCGGCGGCGGCCATGCGCGCGTGATACTGGGTCCCCATATTGCGTAAGGGGGCATAGAACTCGGGCGCCAACATCAGGATGAAGAGTCCCTGCAGATAGGTGATCTCGGGGAGCGCCATCAGCCACTCCGGCAGCGGCATCACCAGCCCGTAGAGCCGAAAGCCGACGAACACCGCGATGATGGCGATACCGATGGCGGCGAAGAACTCGAGAACGGCCGAGGAGAGAAAGGCGACCCGCAAGACCTGCATGGTGCTGCTGCGGTAGGCATTGGAGATGCGCGCGACCTCGTCCGCCTCGCTGCGGCTCGCCCCGAAGAGCTTCAGGGTCGTCAGTCCCTGAATGACGTCGAGGAAGTGCGAGCTCATGCGGGCAAGCTCCTTCCATTGGCGCTGATTCTTAGACTGCGCACTCGATCCGATGAGGATCATGAAGAGCGGGATCAGCGGCGCGGTGACCAGCATGACCGCACCGGCAACCCAGTCCGCCGGAAAGACCACGACCAGGATCACCACGGGCAGGATCATCGTCAGGGTCATCGCCGGGAGAAAGCGTGCGTAATAGCCCTCAAGATCATCGATCCCCTTGGTGAGCATCTCGACCAAGGCACCGCTGCGCTCGTTGGCCAGGTAGCGCGGGCCGAGTCGTTGCAGGTGGCGAAACACCTGATCACGCAATCCGGTACGGACCAAGGCAGCGGCTTGGAAGGCCGAGCGCTCGCCCAACCAGACGATCAAGCCGCGCATCAAGAACAGCCCGAGCAGGACCGCCATCAAATGCCCGATTTCGGTCAGACCCGCCCCCTCGAAGATCACGGCGTTCAGGATCAGGGCAAGGAACCAGGCTTGTGCGATGGCGAGCAGCCCCTGCCCCACCCCCAGCCCGATGGTGCGCTTGAGCGCAGCTCCGGCAAGCGGACGGTGAGACTTGAGCCAAGCGTTGACGGACATAGTGCGATCTGCCTGGAAGCGGGCCAATCGACCCGAATCGGGGGAGGATAAGGAAGGGGGGACCGGCAGGGCAACGAAAAAACTCACACGAGGCGGTTGCTCTCGCGCCGAGACGCACCGAACACGTGGCCATGAGCACGAGAAACGACCCGGATGAGGATCGACGCGCATTGAACGAATCGAACGATTCGGCTAGTTTAAGCCATGATTCAACGGCGACGGAGCCCGAGTATGCAAACCTTCACAGCCAACGAAGCCAAGACCCATTTCGGTGAATTTATCGATCGCGCGCAACGCGAACCCGTTCGCGTCACACGCAGAAATCGGGTCGTAGGCATCATGGTGTCGCCGGGCGACTACGAGGCCATGCGGGTTTTTTACGCCGATCGACTGCGCCGGACGTTGGATCAAACCGCCGCGCACGCCACAGCTCAGGGGCTGACCCAGCAGCAGCTCGAAACGCTTCTGGCCGATGACAGCTAAGCGTGCGGTGATCGACACCAATGTGTTGATCAGCGCCGCATTGACGACCGGCACGCCGCCCTCGCTCGTGACGCACTTCCTGCTTGAGCACGGACGCTTGTTGTTTTCCCGGGAAACCTTCGCCGAGCTGGAGACCCGCTTGTGGCGTCCCAAGTTCGACCGATACCTCACGCTGGAGGACCGTCAAGCACTCCTTCACGACTTCAGTGCGGCAGCGGAGTGGGTTGAGTTGGATCAGGATGACCACGACCGAAAGCGTTTCAGTCGCGACCCGGACGACGACAAGTTCGTGTGGACTGCAATGGTCGGGGATGCCGAGTGGCTGGTCAGCGGCGATACCGATCTGCTCGATCTGGCCTCGGTGCTGGAGAAGATTCGGATTCTATCGCCGGCTCAGGCCTTGGAACTCATCCGCCAGCCGGATTGAGTCTTCGAGCGTGCTGCCGAAAAGGGAGGCGCGGGGGCCAAACACCCCCGCCCGCATCTCACCCCGCCGAACGCTGCGGCACCTTCTCGATCTTGCTCGTGTCGTAGCCGAGCCCGCCGATGAAGGCGACGATCTCGTCGTACTTGGCCTGCGGGATCTCGGGCTCGCGGGCCATGATCCAGACGTAATCGCGTTTGGCCCGGCCGATGACGGTGATGCTGTAGTCCGGCTCCAACCAGACGATGCGGAAATCCGCCTTGAAGGGCCAGATGAACTGCATCCACCAGAGTGCGTTGGTGGTCGTATCGCGCACGAAGCCCTTCGGGTTGTGCGTCTTCAGGGGTCCGTCGAACCCGTCCTTGTTGAAGATGAAGGTGGTCGCGATGGTACCGTCCGGATTGAGCGCGTAGGACTCCACCGCGTTGTAGGCGCCCTTCTCCACGAAGGTCGGGATGTTGGCGATCACGTACCACTTGCCCATGAAGCGTTCGAGATCGACCTGTTTGACGGTATCCATGGGCGCGCCTCCTTCTTCGGTGCAGCCGCTCGCAAAGGCGAGCATGAGTGTGATGAGCAAAAGGGCCGAGAGTCTCTTCATGTCGGCGCCATCCGTTGGTAACGCAGCGTCTTGCCCTTGCCGGTATCGCTTTCGAGACCGACCCATCCGTGCTCGTCGGAGTACCAGAGGATCAGCTCGAGCTCGTCGGTGCTGAGCTTATAGCGCGCCGCGGCGACGTCCTCCCCGCCGAAGCGGATCGCCTCGGTCCCTTGAGGCTGGACGCGCACCGGCACCAGCTCGCCGGTCTGAGGGTTCAGGAGGCTCTCCTGTTTCAGAAAATCGCGGTCCCAATAGGCGAAGGTCATGACACAACCGGGCAGACGCCGCGACTCGCCGTTGACCGACAGGGCAAGCGCCTCCCCGCTCTCCATGCCTTGAACACGATAGTCCTTGCCGTTGTCGTCCGTGGTCGCCTCGATCGTCTGCAGACAGCCGTCGCGCCAGGTCTCGCGACTCTCGTGACGGTAGCTGTAGGCGGTGAAGATCCAGAAGTTGATGTCGAAGCTGGCGCGGCTCGACACCTGCGCGCCCTCGCCGAGCGCGCGGACATCGAAGCTGTGCTCGCCGATCGGATCCTGATCCAGAAAGACCTTGAATCGAAAACTCCCCGACTCGGTGTTGGCCGAGACCAAGGGTGCGGCCCCGATCATCAGCGCCACCGCGGCGGCCGACCACCAACGGCTTGCAGTTGCCTGCGACTGCTGCCCGGTCGCACGTCGCGACCGGCTTTGTTTGATTGCCATCTAGATGTCTCCCGATAGACGTTGTTCATGAGGCCGGCCGGCAGGGCGAACCAGCACCGTAGGGTGGACGAGCGGGAGCGAAGTCCACCGAACCCCGCGGCGTCGCCGATGGACCACGCAGTGCTTGTCCACCCTACGGCGTTTGTCCATACGACACTGGTCCACCCGACCCCCGAGGTTTCAAAGATTCGAATCACTCCGGGCGCGCCGCGGCGGACCCGGAAAAAAGGCATTGGTCCGCGCGATATAGTCGCGGTAAGCCGGCCGGCGCTCGCCGATGTCCTTCTCCAACAAGGCCACCCCGGACACGCGCAGCAACAGGAAGGTCATGAGCACCGGCGAGACGATCGTCCACCACCCGCCGGCTGCGAGCGCAAATAAGAAGTAGCCCCACCAGATGCAGGCCTCCCCGAAATAGTTGGGATGACGGGTGTAGTGCCAAAGCCCTTGATCCATGACTTTGCCCGTATTCTCGGGCCGGGCCTTGAAATCGGCTAGTTGTTGATCGCCGACGGCTTCGAAGAAGAGCCCGACGAGCCAAAACGACAACGCCGCGTAGTCGAGCCACCCGAGCGGATTGGTGCCGAGTGTCGCCGCCAACAGCGGAAGCGCGATGATCCAGGCCAGAATGGCCTGCAGACCGAAGACGATGTAGAGGCTCTTCCAACGAAAACCCGGCTCGTTTTCCGCCCGGATCGCCTGGTAGCGCCGATCCTCGCCGTGGCCCCAGTTGCGTTTGGTGATGAAGACGCTGAGCCTTACCGCCCAGAGCGTGACCAGGAAGAAGACCAGATAGGCGCGCTCGCCCACCTCCGCAGCGCCGAGCAAGAAGACCGCGGCCATCAGCAGGAAGAAGAGCGACCAGAGCGAGTCGACGATACTGACGTCGTTCAGCTTCAGGCTGACCAACCAGGCGCCGAGACCCATGACGAGCGCGGCCCCCAAGCCGGCGAGGTAGAGACCGAGATCAAACATGCGCACTGTCCTGTGTGAGTGGGGCTAAAGCGGGGGCCTTCGGAAAACCCGCGCCGTCGAACCGCTGCGCCAACCAGGCGCTCAGCGGCATCAGGAAAGACCAACCACCCGCAAGGACGGCCATCGCGACCACCGTATCCGGAAAGGCGACGGCGCCGAGCTTGTGACCGCCGTAGAAGGCGAGCGGCCCGCCGATCGCGCCGAGCACGACCGCCAGGGTCCAACGCCCCTTCAGCCAACTCAGCGCCACGTTCAAGGTCGTCGCGAACGCCACCCACATGGCAATGATCCAAACCGGCGCAAGCCAGGGCAGGAGCATGCCGGACGGATACTCGAGAAACCCGAAGCGCACCAGGAATCCGTCCCAGACGGCGCCGATGACGCCGACGAGCACCAACAACATCGCCTCCCGACGCGGCGCGTCGGACAACCGCAAGTGCAGGGCAACGACCAGCGCGGCCACGCCGACCCCGAGCCAAGGCCATCCGTGCGCACCGCCCAGCACGCAGGCAAACCAGGCGATCTGGAAGGCGATGAGGTTCACGGCAAGTCTGAGCATCGATCTCGTGTCCCGCGGGTTGTCGTTCGTTCGGGAACATGTTGTGTCGCTCCGCCCCGAGACAAGCGCCCGCACCGACATGCAGTCGTGGGCGGCGTTTGAGAGATCACATGAGCGGTTTGAGCCGACACGCTGAAGGTGCAGCAGGAACATCGGTGATTCCGGGCGTGTCTCCCCGACGCGAGCCCCGCGCGCCTCTGCTATGATCCGCGATCACGATTTCGACCTCGAATCACCAATACCGCTCTACGGGAGAACCCAGATGACAATGCGTCCCTTGAAACGCCTCGCCGCATCCGCGCTTGCCGCTGTCCTGGTCGTCGGCTGCGCAGCCGACGGCTCCGGCCTGACCGAAACCGGCGCGGGCGCCGCGATCGGCAGCGCCGGGGGGGCGGCCGCGGGTGCGATCATCGGCTCGTTCAGTGCCAACGCGGGGCGCGGTGCCCTGATCGGCGCGGTCGGCGGGGCCCTCATCGGGACCGCCGTCGGCGCCTATATGGAAGATCAACGTAAGGATTTCGAAAAGGCGCTCGCCGACGAGATCGCCAGCGGCATGATCAGCGTGCAGAAGCTGCCGAACGATCAACTGCTGGTCCGGATGACGGGTGCGACCACCTTCGAGATCGATTCAGACCGCATCCAGCCGGGCTTTTACAGCACCATGGACAAGATCTCGGCAATCGTCAGCAAGTACGGCAAGACCGAGCTCTTGATCTCCGGCCATACCGACAGTACCGGCTCGGCGGAACATAACCAACTGCTCTCCCAGCGACGCGCCGGTGCCGTTCAGTACTACATGGAGTCCGACGGGGTCCTGCCGCAGCGCATCATCGCCACCGGCTACGGCAAGAATCAGCCGATCGCCTCGAACGAGACCGAAGCAGGCCGCCAGCTCAACCGCCGGGTCGATATCACGATCGTGCCTATTACGGCCTGATCGGTCCGCCGAATCCGGCAGGATGACGAACGGCAACCGCGCCGGCTCCGAGAATGATCGGAGCCGGCGCGGCCAGACCGATTCAACACACGACGCATACCACGCTGGGCGCGGTTTAGGCAGCGACCGCAAGCGGCTCGTGCGAGAGACACTTTTTGGGACAGACCCGGGAGCACGCCTGACAGCCGATGCAGTCGAGGGCGTCCTTGAGATTCATGACCATGCCCGGTGCCTCGTCGAAGTCGTCGTCGCCCTCGTCGTCGAGCTCTTCCAGATCGAGATCCTCGCGGTCGACCAGCTCGAAGACATCCCGAGGACAGACCTTATAGCAGCGGCCGCAGCCGATGCAGTTGTTTTGATTGATGCTCTCGATGAACGCAGGCGTCCATTCGACGCCGCCGCGGGTCATGCCTGTGATGACACTCATGGGTGTTTCTCCATGTTCGAAAAAGGGTTTCGTTCAAGCACTCTCGGCCTGAGCCGCCTTGAGCGCAGCATTGGCCTGCGCCCAGGCGAGGCATGCGTCGTAAGTCGCTTGAGCGATGCCGGGAATCTCCTCGTACCCGGCGGGCAACCGATCCTCCACCAGGTCATGCAGCTCACCGGCCCGCTCGGTGGCGATGCGTTTCGCCTTGCTCACGGCCTTCTCCAAGGCACGAATCTCATCACCCGTCATACCCTCAACCTCCAACCTACGTCTGAGTTTTCTGAATCACCTAAATCGCGCCCCGCAGAGGTCGCAGACAACCGGGAGGCCCGGGTTCCGCGCAAACAACGCGGATCGCAGACCGCGCGATTTAGAGGCCCGCGACCTTGGAATGCTCGCCGATCAATTCGAGCGCGACCGACAGCACCTTGTCGGCCTCGTCCTTCATCTTCGACAGGGTCGGGAAGCCGAACCGATGCACGTCGCGCACCGAGCGGTCCAGCACGACCAGCTTGCCGACCGTGATGATGACGCGCCCGAACCCTTCGTGGCTCAGGTGGACCAGCGGCACGGCCATCAGCCCACATTCGGATTCGATCATGGCGGAGATGGCGTTGTAGTAGGCCTTGATCCGCGCCACGACGGTCTCGTCGGGATCTCCGACCAAGGGGATCTCCCGGCGCTTCTCCTTGGTCAGGATGAAGGGCTCCAGGAGCTCGGCGGTCGAGAGTCGGTCGAATTCGCCGTAGGGATCGATGGCGCGCATCTGACGGTCCATCTCGATAACGAACTGGGACTGCATCAGGCCCTCGTCGGCGGCGATTCCGGCAAGCGTCTCGGTCATGGTCATTTCCTCTTTAAGTGGTTGTCCGTTCCGGACATGCGGTCTTGTGCAGTGCGCGCCTCAGAAAGGCATCGGGATCTCGACCGCGGACCCGCGGCGCACGAGAACAGGGCGATAGCGTTCCCGGGCGGATGCCCCGCCGGTCAGTCGTCCGCTCGCCCAGAGTCCGACGCCGAGTCCGGCGAGGCCGATCAGGGCCACACGCCCCTCGCCCGCGCCGAGATGTGTCGCAACGCCCGCGGCCGCGATCAGGAACACCAGCGGGATCAGATAGGCGACGAACGATGCCCGCACCAGTATCCCGTCCGGGATACCGATCACGACCTGCTCGCCGACGCGCAGCCCCGACGCATCCTCGATGCGTAAACGGCTCCGAGATGCACCGAACAGCTTTGCGAGCACCGAGGTACCGCAGCTGCCCGCGCTTTCGCAGTGCCCGCAGGCGTTCTGCCGAACGGTTTCGACCCAGGCGAGTCCGGGCTTCACCTCGACGACGGTGGCGGATGTCTCGATCATTCGCTCCAGCCCTCCGCCTCCATCGCATCGAAGCGACGGTTACGCTCGGGGGCCCGCCCCGCAAGTGTGCGTGCGAGCCAGGCGCTCGGCCCGTCGCGCAGCTCGCCTTGCAGATCGCGGATCAGACTGCTGACCGATGTCCCCGAGCCGACCTTCATCGGCTGGATACCCTTGGCGCGAAGCTGACTCACGGCCGATGCGCCGACCGCTTCGCAATAGACGACGTCGCAACCCTCCAGCGCTGCAATCTTGGCGCCGAGCTTGTCCTCGTTGCCGTCCATCTCGAGACGCGCGAACTGGATCGCCTCGAGCAGGTGATGCTCCCGCGCATCGATCGAATAGACCACGAAGGACTCGGCCGCGCCGAAGTGCTGGTCGATCTGCTTCATGTCAGAGGAGGCAAAGGCCGCCTTGATGGCTGTCTCGGTCTCCATCGCTGTCGTCTCGTCGCTCATGCTCAGGATCTTTAATCGTCGTTCCATTCCCATTCGGGCCTCCTTAAAGCGCTTTTTTGATCGCGGCGTGCGTGGGGTTCATGGAGTGTTGTCCGGTTGCCGACGTGGCGGCTCATGAGAGCCGCGCTTTAAGGAGAATGAAAAAAACAACTCCAAGCCGTGCGGGTCCGGGCTCGGCTTGAAGCGCAGCCTGTCAGTGCGGGCGCGACATCTCGCGCTCGTCCTCCGGATACTGCTTGAGCCTGGAACGATAGGGATGGATCTCGCCGCGCTCCTCGCCGAGCAGCAGATTGGACAGATCGAAGATGGCGTCGCGGGTCCCGCGATAGCCGATCCAGGTCCGCTGAAAGCCGCCGACACGGTCGTACTGCGGGAAACCGGCGCGCAGCATGGGGATGCCCAACCGCTCCGCGGTATGAACCGCATGCGAGTTGCCGATCAGGATCTCGGCGTCGCGCTCGCGCGCGGCGATCTCGAGATCCTCCAGGTCGCCGATCTTGACCTCGGCTGCTGCGACATCCTGCAGTGCCGGTGCATTGGCCGGGGCCACCGCCGCAACCACCTCCGCCCCGACGCTCGCCAGCATCCGGCTGAAGCCGACCAGCAGGTCCGGGTCCGCGGCGATCGCAAAACGCGACATGCCGAGCATGAAGTGGCAATCGAGCAGGGCGTCCTGAAGCTGCGCACGCTGGCGCTCGATCTTGGCCGGGACCGGGCGATCGGCGATCCGCGCGAGCGCCATGACGAGCCTGTCGACGGCGTCGATATCCATGAGATGCGCGAAGCGATGATCCGGAACCCCGGTGCGTGCCGCCAAGGCATCGGCCGCCGCATCCATCGAGGCGCCGATCACCAGTGTCGCCGTGGCATCGCCGACGCTCGCCAGATCGCTGACGCGGGTGCCGCCGATGGTCAGGGGGTTGTAGTCGGTCTCGGGCAGATGGCCGTCGAGCGAGTCCGAGAGATCCGGCAAGACCATCGGGGATAGACCGAATGCCTCGATCAGATCCTTCAGGTACTCGATGTCGCCGGGCGTGAGGTGCGAGCCGGGCAGGACATTGACCTGCCGCTCGCGACGTCCGGGCCGGGTACCGGCCTCGGCGGCGGTCGGGACGAGCGTCTCGATGATGGCCTTGGTCGCCTGGGCGTAGCCGGACTCCATACAGCCGGTAAAGTCCGGTGTGGACACCGGCACGACGGCGGTGCCCGCGAACTGCGGCCAGGTCTCACGAAAGACCCGCACCGCCATCTCGATGTCCGCGCCCTGGGTCTCGACCAGACCCGTGGTCGGCAGTCCGATCAGGTCCGGGGCGCTCTTCTCGCAGAGGGTCTTGAGCCCTTCGACGACCTGCGCCTCGCTGCCCATGATGGCGCTGACCTGATCGATCGCCGTGGTCTGCAGGGGGATCGGCTCGCGGAAGTGCCGCACGAAGAAGATCTTACCGAAGGCCGTGCAGCCCTGGGATCCGTGCAGCATCGGAATCGTCCGATTGAATCCGAGGAACGCGAGCGCCGCGCCGACCGTATTGCTGGCCTTCAGCGGACTGACCGACAGGGCCTTGTTGCGCTTGATGATCTCAGGCATGGGACGGCACCTCGACCGGAGCGCGTTCAGGGGCTGCTAGCGAGAGGGACTTTGCAGACGCCTGGTGGGACTGGCCGTCCGTCGCGGCCCAGGGCGCCGGACGCCGCACCGCATCCCAGATCGGACTCTCGACCGTCAGACAGAGCTGGCGCGCCAGCTCGACCATACCGACATAGCCGGCATAGCCGAACTCGCGCTCCTGATTGATATCCAGGAAAGGGATACGGGCCTTGAGCGCCGTGTAGAGGTTGCGTCCGCCGGCGATCAGGATGTCGACGTCGTTCTCTCGGACCCGATCGATCAGACCGCGCGGATTGCCGTCCTCGATCATGACCGCGTCCTCGCCCATCAGCTCGCGGATGCGCGCCTTGTCCTCCTCCGTGGACTTGCGGGTGCCGGTCGCGACCACCGTCATGCCCAGATCCTGCAGGGCCGAGATAATCGACCAACTCTTGACCCCGCCGGTGTAGAGCAGGACCTTCCTGCCCTGCAGACGCGCCCGATAGGGTTCGAGTGCGGCGTGGATCTTGGCCTCCTCGCGGGCGATGAGTGCCTCGGTGCGGCGGGTCAGATCCGGGTCGTCGATGATCCGAGCAAAGTCGCGCAGCGCCTGCGAGACGTCCGCGACGCCGTAGAAGCTGCCCTCGAACCAAGGGATGCCGTAGGTCTCTTTGAGCTTGCGCGCGACGTTGATCATGGCCTTGGAGCAGACCATCATGTTGACCTCCGCGCGATGCATGGTCTGCACCTCATGGAAACGTGCGTCCCCGGAGAGGCTACAGAGCACGCGCAGACCCAGCTCGTCGAGCAAGGGCAGGACGTTCCAGAGCTCGCCGGCGATGTTGTACTCGGCCACCAGATTGACGTCGTGGACCTTAAAGCCCGCGTGCTCGATCCCCGGCGGGACCGGGTCGGGCTCGCGGGTGCCGCAGACCTGCGTGACCATGGTCTCGCCCGCGATCCGGTTGCCGAGGTTCTTGGTGCCGTAGAAGCCGGCGGCATCGACCGAGACCACGGGCGTGCCCCAACGCGTCTGCGCCTCCCGGCAGACCGCGCCGACGTCGTCGCCGGTGAGGGCCGGCACGCAGGTGTTGTAGACGAAGACCGCCGCGGGCTTGTAGCTCTCGATCGCCTGCTTGATTCCGAGAAAGAGCCGCTTTTCGCTGCGGCCCATGATGACGTCCTGCTCGGTAAGGTCCGTCGTCATGCCGATCTTGTAGAGGCTCGGCCCGCTCGAGCGCGCCCCGCGGTTGTCCCAGGAATTGCCCGCGCAGGCGATCGAGCCGTGCACGATGTGCGCGACATCCGCAATCGGCAGGAGTGCGATCTGTGCCCCGTCGAACGAGCAGCCCCCGGCCGTCGCGCCGGGCTTGAGCTTGGCACAGCCGGATTTGTCCTTCGCGTTGTGCGCACAGGCCGGCTCGTCGAGCAGCGCAGCGATCTCTTTCTGTTTCATGAAGGCTCCGAAGGCGTTCGCTTTGGAGCTTCTTAAGCAGACGTTATGCCAATCGTTATATTTTTGTTTTTAAAAGAGAAGACCACGACCCTGTTCGATTCCCGACAAGACGGATGTCTGAAAGCCCCGCAATCGTCGGGGGTGATTTCGCTTGTCGCGATTTCAGGAGTGCCGGACGACCATCGCGGAGGCGATTAGCCGATGCGCCCGCCCGCTTGCCTGCGGTATCGTTGCAGCGCGCGAGTGCCTCGAAAACGCCGGGATCACGCCATGAACGCCATGACCTACCGCGGCTATGCCGCCCGCATCGACTACGATCCGGAGGACCGCATCTTTGTCGGCCGGCTGGCCGACATCAAGGATATCGCCGTGTTTCACGGCACCACGGTCGATGAGTGGGAAACTGCCTTCCATGAGACGGTCGATCACTACCTCGAAGTGAGCGAAGGTACTGGCCGGCCGGCTCAGAAGCCCTCCTCGGGCGCATCGGTCGCCATGGTCTCGGTCACGACCTGCCACTGCGCATCGAGACGCAGCCGGACCGAACCGAGGCCGGCCCCATTGCCCTCGATCAACCGAGTCCGCCCGTGCTCGATCAGGGCACGGATGTCCGTCTCCTCCAGATCCCGGCCGTCGTGGGTCTTCCAGACGACGAAGTCGCAGCCCTCGCGAAAGCGGTTGCAGCCGAAACCGCGTCGGCCTTCGATGATCTTGCCCTGGCCGCATTTCGGACAGACGGGGGGTTGGTCGCGAATCGAGGGGGTCGGCGCGCGGATGTCCTTCGCTTGCTCCGGTGTGACCGGAGCCATCGATCTGCCTCGCTTGGATCGAGAGGTCTTGCGAGCCACCTGCGCGTCCTCGACGGCCGCCTCCGCCGACCCGGTGTCGGTCGCCTCGGCCTCGAAATCGAAGACGACCTTGCCGGCCGCATCCAGCCGCAACCCGGCGCCGAAGGGTTTGCCTGCCTTCGAGGTGAAGCCCTCCATGTGCGGCAGCCGACCCTGCGCGATGAGTCGGCGCACCTGATCCTGCGTCAGCGCCAAACCGGCAACCGTCTTCCAGACGGTAAAGCCGCAGCCCTCGCGATAGCGGCTGCACCCGTAGGCGCGCGCGTTCTCCGTGACCTCGCCCTCGCGACAGATGGGACAGGTGCCGAGTCCGCCCGCTGCCGGCTCGCCCGATCCGCGCGAGGCTCCGCCCCGGCTCGGCCGCCCGGCCTTGCGCGCACCACCTGCCTTCCCGGACCTCCCGCCCTTTCCCGCCGGGCGTTCGGCGCGCTCGGCCGCCACCTGCTCGGCCGACATCGCCGGACCTTGGGCGATCTGGGGTACCAGATCGCGCAGGAAGCCGACGATGTCGCGATCGAAGACCTCGACCGGCAGCTCGCCGTGCTCGACATCTTTGAGGCGCTGCTCCCACTCGGCCGTCAGCTCCGGGCTGCGCAGTACCGGTGCGACCAGACCAATGAGGGCAATCCCCTTCGGCGTGGCATGCAACTGCTTGCGTCGACGCTCGACATAGCGGGTGCGGATCAGCTTCTCGATGATCTCGGCGCGCGTCGCCGGGGTGCCCAGACCGGATTGCTTCATGGCTGCGGCCAAGGCATCGTCCTCGATCTCGCGACCGGCGTTCTTCATGGCGGCCAAGAGGGTCGAATCGTCGTAGTGACGCGGCGGCTGGGTCTCCTTCTCCTGTACCTCCAGGCTGTCGACGGCCAGCTCCTGTCCCTGGACCAGCGGTGGCTGGACACCTGACTCGCCGGTCTCCTCTGCGGCATCGCCCTCGACCGGCGCCGCACCCGGGGCCGGCTCGCCCCGGGCCGGCGCGCGCCCCGCGGCTTCCGCCCGTTTCCAGCCGGGGTCGAGCACCAGCGCACCGCGCGCGAGGAAGGTCGCGTCCCCGATCGCGATCTCCACGCGCGTCTCCTCGATGCGCTGATCCGGCAGAAAGACCGCCACGAAGCGCGTCGCCACCAGATCGTAGATCTTGCGCAGCGGCACCGGCAGATCAGGCGACGGCGCCTTGCCGGTCGGCAGGATGGCGTGATGGTCGGTCAGCTTGGTGCGGTCGACGTACGTCTTGCTCAGGCGATGGCCTCCTTGGAGCCGATCCAGGGCCTCGGCGGCGAGCGGATGTTGCAGACCCTTCAGGATGCCCGGCAGCTCGGGCAGCATGTCCTCGGAGATGTGACGGCTCTCGGTGCGCGGATAGCTGATGAGCTTGTGGGTCTCGTAGAGCGACTGGGCATGTTCGAGCACCTGCGCGGCGGTGAAGCCGAAGCGCCGGTTGGCGTCGCGCTGCAGGTTGGTCAGATCATAGAGTGGCGGCGGACGGACGGTGCGGATCTTCTTCTCGACCTTCGCGACCCGGCCGGTGCGATGGGGGCTCAGCTCGCGGTGTAGCCGCTCGGCCTCCTCCTTCTTCTCGATGCGGGTCTCGCCGTCGCGGACGTAGCGGGCATCGAAGCGCGCCGCATCGGCGGTGACCAGATGCGCGACCAGCTCGTAGAAGAATGCCTTGGTGAATGCCGCGATGGCCTGATCGCGGGCGACGATCATCGCCAGGGTCGGCGTCTGCACCCGGCCGATGGTACAGAGCACCCGGTTGTGCACCGTGTAGGCCCGGGTGAGATTCATGCCGATCAACCAATCCGCCTGCGCACGGGCACGCGCCGCATCGGCCAAAGGATCGTAGGCTTGGCCGGGGCGCAGCGCCCGAAAGCCCTCGCGGATCGCCTCGTCGGTCAGGCTTGAGATCCAGAGTCGGTCAAACGGCTTTTTGCAGCGGGCGTGCCGATAGATAAGGCGAAAGATGTGCTCGCCTTCGCGACCGGCATCCGTCGCGCACACCAGACGCTCGGTGTCGGGGGCCGTGATGAGCGCCTTGACGAGCTTGAACTGAGCGGCGGTCTGCTTCGATGTCTTGAGCTTCCAGGCATCGGGGATCATCGGAAGCTGGCCCAAGGACCAACGCCCGGCCCAATCGACGCCCGCAACCTCGCCGTACTCGTCCGGCTCGGCGAAATGGATCAGATGACCGATCGCCCAAGTGACCCGATAGCCGTTGCCCTCGAGAAACCCCTCGCCCTTGCGGCGCGCCCCCAAAACCCGCGCGATATCGCGGGCAACGCTCGGTTTCTCCGCTACCACCACGATCGTCATCCCGATCTCCGCGTCGACCCGCCCAAACGCCGCGTCGGCCGGATGAGCGAAGCGTAATCCGACAGGCGACCTCGCGGCAAACCGTCGACAGTCCGGTGACGGCGCGTAGCGGAGCCAACCCGCCCTCCAAGCGGAATCGGCCGGTCGACCGAGTGCAACATGATCCGATCTACGGATTGGATTCGCGTGGGTGTGATCGTCTAGGGATGCGCTATTTCTGCGTCAGCGCCACCACCCCGAGGAGCATCACGGCCGAGCCGATGAGCTTCACGACAACATGGCTCTCGTTGAAGAACCAGCGACCCAGAACGACGGAAAAGATCCCGGCGGTTCGCTTCACGGCCATGGCGTAGGAGGCGAGTGTCAGGCTGAGCGCGATCTGGTCGGCGATGCGCATGAGCGCGAACAGCGCCCCCAGCACCAACAGCGGCCGAATGCGTCGGCGCGCCCTGGGCGTGAAGATCTGCCGATAAAAGCCCCGGTCTCGAAGGCTGAAGAGCACGAAGATCACCAGCGGATTGACGATGGCGACGACCACGGCAAAGGACAGCGGATCGCTCAGTTGGATGCCGATCCGCCCGACGACACTGGCGGCGGCGAAGCAGGCGGCGGCGGCGAGTCCGAGCACGCTGCCGGGGTCGACGATCAGACGCTTGAAGGGGAGATACCAGCGCACGTCGTGGTCGCCGAGACTCAGGATGTAGCCGCCGCCCACGAGCAAAACCACGCCGAGCAGTCCGACCGATGCGGGCAAGGCGCCGGTCAGGAGCCATTCGACGAGGATCGCAAAGCCCGGGGTCAGCGTCATGAGTGGCCCGACCAGCGAAACCTCGGTCTTGTGCAGCGCCGCATTCAGCGCCCAGCCGCCGAGTGCCGAGAGGACGCCGCCGCTCGCAACCGCGATCAGATAGACGGGGTCGTGAAAGGGAAAGTGGTGATGCCAGAGGATCAGCGGCAGGGTGATGACCAGGCTGCTGAGGTTGACATAGAAGGTGAGCACCTCGGTGGAGAAATCGAGACTGAGATGCTTGGTGACCGCCAGACGCGAGGCATGGAAGAAGGCCGAGGCCAGCGAGAAGAGGATCCAGAGGTGGGCGACATCGGAGAAATCCATCCGCGGTCACACCCAGCCGGTGCTCGGGTCGACGAATCGCTTCACGGGTTGAAAACGGATGTCCGAAACATCGCCCTGGTGACTTCGGTTGAATTCCGCAAAGGCCCGCTGGAACCGGCCTCGACGATGCCAGCTCTCGGCGCTCGAGCGACCCTCCCCGCGCAGGATCCGCACGCTGGGCACCCCGCCGAGCCCGAGCAGACCGGCCCCGCCGATGCCCGAGAAGAGTTTCGGCTGGATCGCGAGATGCACGACGCCGGCGTCTTCGAGGGTCGCCCCCGGGCGGTTGCGCTCGGGGCCATGCAGGCTCAGGGCGTAGCAGGGTTGATTGAGGGTCATGAGGTCCATGCGCCGCATTGGATCGGCCCGTTCGAGACGCCGTGTGGTCGAGGCGGACAGGTCTCGGAGTGCCCCGGACAGCGCGCGCAAGCCGGCCCGGGTCCCGACGGACAGGGGCAGCGCCGCAAGCCCCCGCGCGATCTCGGCGCTCGCACGCAAGGGGTGCCGATGCCAGGGCAGCGGCGGTCTGCGCTGCCCGGTGAACACTTCGAGCAGCTGCGCGGCAAGCGTCTCCAGATGTAGATGCAGACGTCGGACGAGATCCTCGAACGCGAAATCGTCGAGGACCTTCCAACCGGGCAGCTCGATCAGACAGCCGAACGGCCGCTCGCCGCGGATCGCCAGGCGGTCCTCGGGCTGCAACCGCCGGGCACCCGGGAGGTGCAGGTCAAAGCCGGCCAGCGACTCGTAAATCAGATGCGCCCCGAGGAACGTGAGCGGATCGACGGCTTGACGGCGCAGTCGGGTCTCCCGGACCGCGCCGAAGCGCGCGGCCTTCTCCAACGGCTTCAACGCATCCCCCGGCCAGTACAGCAGATGGAGGTGGAATTGCTTCGCCGCTTGTACGCTCTCTCGATCCCGGGTGTTGGGATCGCAGTTGAGCGCAAGATGCAGCTCGCCGTCGGCGAGGTCGAAGCGACGCATGACATCGGGGTCGGAGACGAAGCGAACGAAGGCGTGCCCGGTCCGCCAGAGCACGCGCCCGGTGAGCGGGTCGACCGCAGCAGGCGTGGCCCTGGACGGATCGGAGATCTCCGAAACCATCAGGTCGTACAGGCTGTGGGGCGAGACCTTGTCGATCAAGGCCAGACGATCGCCCGCGCAGGCGATCTCCTGAATGGTTCTGCGTGCGTAGCGCCGACCCGGATCCGGGTGCTCGGCCTCCTCGCGGGTCAGCTCGTAGTCGGCCGGAGGACCCTGGATACGCAGATGATGCCAAGCCACCCTCAACCGATCCAGGTCGCGCGGGTAGAGGGCGGCGAACCGATCAGGAGACATCCGCGCCGCCCGCCGGGAGAGACCGCAACCGCAGATCCGTCTCTTCGCTCATGGTCCGCTCTGCGGGCGCGACGGCCTCGGCAAGGTGCGCAGGTCGCGCACCACGTCGGACGCCAGCAGAGCGGCGAGACGGTTGAAGGCCCGCGCCATGTCGTCGGGGGTCTCGCGCTCGCCCTCGCTCTCCACGGCAATCTCGCGGCTGTAGCTGCGGTCCCAAAGCGAGCGGCGGTCGTCGGCGCGTACCAGCACGAGGTTGAGGGTTCCGGCGACACGCGAGGGCGCGGCGCGCGTGTCCGCGCTCGGCAGATGCTCGAAACGCTCCACCTCGCCCCCGAGCAGATAATCGGCGGTGCCCCGGTCGGCCGGGATGAGCGTGAAGGCAAAGACCCGAGCCGCGCGGGTGGCGCGAACCAGGTTGCGCGCGAGCGCGCGCGGGACCGGGTCGGCCCAGAGCAGGTCGTCGTAGCGCTGTACGCGCAGCGGCTCGGATTGCGTGCGGAAGACGATCTGGCGCCCGCCGAGAAAGCCGCGTGCGGCCAAGTCGTTGACGAGCAGGGTCGCCGGCAGGGGCGAGCCGCTCGGGAGCTCGACGGGATCGGGATCCAGCGAATAGAAGAGGTCCGGCCGCGCGGGCGCGGACGACCCGCAACCGCTCGCCGCGAGAGCCAAAAGCAGGGCCGAGATCCCACCGAGTGCCCGATAGGGGCGTGTCACCGAAACCAAGGGGCCTGCTCCGTCTGCTCGCGGCCTTTGATGATGATCGCGGGATCGCCGCGCAGATCGCGTGCGAGCGCCGAGAGATTGCGGCTCGCGTCCTCGATGTTGGTCAAGATCGGGATCAAGGCCGCGGAGAGCGACTGCAAGAGGAACTGGGTGTCGTCGAGCGAGCGCTGGATGGCCGGGCGATTCTCGTTGACCAGGCCGCGAATCTCCACCGCGAGACTGCCGTAGTCGGCCACCGCGCGGCGCATGTCCTCGGTGCTCCCGGTCATGTCGCCGGTGATGAGCGCGAGGCTCGCGGACATGTCCTTCACCGAGCCGAGGATGGCGGCCACGGCATCCGGGTCCACCGCCGTGGCGAGATTCTCCGACAAGATCCGAAGATTCTCGAAGGCACCGGCGAGCCGATCGCGATTCTCGCCCTGGTCCTCGCCGGTGCCGATCAAAAGCTCGATGGTCTTGACCTGATCGCGAATGCTCGCAAGCGTCGGTGCGATGCTGTCCTCGACCACCATGCGGACCGTCTCCGTCAGGGCAGCGAGCCGCTCGGTCAAGTCGGCATCGGGTGCCTTGGCGTCGATCACGGCGCCGTCTGCATAGAGCTCGGCCGAGCTCCCGGGTTGGATCCCGATGGCCTCGCCCTGCAACAATCCCAGGGTCGTCAACCGTGCCTGACTGCCCTGCGGGACGGGCCAGTTCTCGCGGATCCGCAAGGTCGCGCGGAAACAGGGCAGGCTCGGCGAGCGTGCCGAGACCTCGGGCGGTGGCTTCGGGCAATGCAATCGATGGGTGTCGGTCCCGTCCGGGAAGACCGGCACGACGCTCTCGACCAAACCGATCACATACCCCTCCTGCACGACCTGCATCCCGGCGTCGAGTCCGTTGGCGTCCGGAAAATACGCCTGCAAACGATAGGTCCGACCGAAGAGACCCGGCAGCACCAAGGTGAAGGCAGCGAGCACCACGGCGGCCATAGCGATCACGAAGATGCCCGAAACGAGGAGATCGCGACGTTCGGCGCGTGCGCGACGTTTTCCCGGCGCGCCGATCTCGGGCGGCGAATAGAGCCGATCGAGCCGGCGATCCGCGGGGTCAGGTCGCAGGGTCACGGGTGCCCCCACAGGGCGACGCGCAGATCCAGACGGGTCGCGCCGGCGGCCTCGAGCGCCTCGCGCGTCCCCTCGAAGAGCAGGCGTCCGCGATCCATGACCGCGACCCGATCGTCCGCTCCGGTCAAGGCATCGGGCGCATTGTCGGTGGCGATCAAGCTCAGGTTTCGATTTCCCTTCAAGGTGCGCAGGACCTCCAGGGTCTCGCGCGCGACGCTCGGGTCGAGCCCGTCGGAAAGCCCGTCCCAGACCAACAGCCTGGGTCGGTGAATCAGCGCTCGCGCCAGCTCGACCCGCCGCTGTTGTCCCAAAGAGAGTGCCCGCGGCATGTGGTTCTCGAGTCCGTCCAATCCAAGCAAGGTCATCGTCAAGCGCGCGGCACGGGCCATGTCGTAACGGGTCATGGCGGCGTTGCGCAGGGGCAGCAGTAGATTCTCGAGCACGCTGTAGTCGGCAAGCAGCGAGCCGCGTTGCAGGACCGCCCCGATATCGCCGCGCAGACGCACCAGCGCGGAGTCGCCGATCCGGCTCAGATCCTGCCCGAGTACCTCGATTGTACCCGCGGAGGGCCGATCCAGTCCCAGGATCAATCGGATCAAGAGACTCTTGCCCGCGCCGTTCGGCCCGCAGATCAGCAGCCACGCACCCTCGGGCAAAGCGAGCCGAATGTCGTTCAACGCCATCCGCCCGGCGACATGCTGGTAAACCCCGTCGAGCACCAGTGCTGCGGTCATCCCGCCCACCGAGGCAGCCCTCGCCGCGCAGGGTCATGGCCGGCGCCACATCCGCACAGCAGGACCAAGCTGTAGGCGGGAGACCGGAGGCCGGAGGCTGGAGGCGGCTGCATCACACCCGCAAGGACAAGATGTAGAGCAGGTCGGTGACGAGGATCGCCGACACGGCGCCGATCATGGTGCGCGTCGCGGCCCGCGAGATACCCTCGGGATTGCGCCCGGCACCGGTCCCGTTCACGGTCGCGATGAGGGCGATCAAGAGCGCAAACAGCAGCGGCTTGACGAGCGCCTCGACGAGTGCGCCGACGCTCAGCGCACGACTCAAAGACTCGAAGAGCAAGGCCGGCGAGATCCCCGCCATCCCCCACAACCAGGCCCCCGCCGCAACAAAGGTGATCACCGTACTCCAGACCACGAAGGCGAAGCTCATCAGCAGCATCGCCAACAACACCGGACCGGCCGTGAACTGCACCGGGTGGATCCCGCTCGCGAGCAACCCGTCCATCTCGCCGGTCACCGTCAGGGTTGCCTGTCGCACGGCCAGCGCGACACCGGCTCGCCCCGCCACCAGGATGCCGACCAGGATCGGCACCAGCTCCATCACGGTCGCGTAGGTCAGAGTCAGCAGGACCAGCCCCGGCAGATCGATCTGCGCGAGGACGGCCTCGATCTGGTGACCGAGGATCAACCCGAGTGAAACGCTCACCAGGGTGATGGCCGGAAGGATGGAGATGCCCGCCTGACGCAGGGACGCGGAAAACGCCGGCATGTCCAAGCGGGCGCGGCCGAGCAGGATCTTCATGTACAACGCCAGACAGCTCGCCAGGGCGACCGCGGCGAAGCCGATCTCCTCGATCCAACCGGTCGGCCCGCTGAAGGGGCCCCTGTGTCTGTCGTCGACTCCCATCACGCCTGACCGTATCCCCGAGCAGCTTGGTCGTTCATCTTAAACCGCCGACGCGCCGGCGCTCCATCCGAAACGAGCGCTCAGCAAGCGCCAGGCGCCTTCGGTATATACTCGCCTCTTCATTCGAACGCGCTTCTCGGACGGCGACACCATCATGCTGGATAAGAACTACGACCCCCAAACCCTCGAGAAAAACTGGTATCGCTTCTGGGAAGAGAAGGGCTATTTCGTCCCGGCCGATCAGACCGGGAGCACCCGGGCCGAAGGCGCGGGGGCCGGGGCCTATTGCATCATGATCCCGCCGCCGAACGTGACCGGAAGCCTCCACATGGGTCACGGCTTCAACAACACCATCATGGATACGATGGTGCGCTATCACCGCATGAAAGGCGATCGCACCCTCTGGCAGCCGGGCACGGATCACGCCGGGATCGCGACCCAGATGGTGGTCGAGCGCCAGTTGGAGGCCGCGGGCCAAACCCGTCACGACCTCGGACGCGAGGCCTTCATCGAGCGGGTTTGGGAGTGGAAACAGGAGTCCGGCGGCAACATTACACGCCAGCTGCGCCGTCTCGGCTCCTCGCTGGACTGGCAGCACGAGCGTTTCACCATGGACGAGGGGCTCTCCAACGCGGTGCGCGAGGTCTTCGTGCGTCTGTTCGAGGAAGGGCTGATCTATCGCGGCAAGCGTCTGGTCAACTGGGATCCCGCCCTGCACACCGCGGTCTCCGATCTCGAGGTCATCTCGGAGGAAGAGTCCGGCCACATGTGGGACATCCGCTACCCCCTGGTGCTGCCGCCCGGCGCGACGGGGCCGGCGCATCTCGTCGTCTCGACCACGCGTCCCGAAACCCTGCTCGGCGACTGCGCCGTGGCCGTCAACCCGGAAGACCCGCGCTACAAACACCTGATCGGCGAGTTCGTCGAGCTGCCCCTGACCGGGCGGCGCATCCCCGTCATCGCCGACGAGCACGCCGACCCCGAGTTCGGGACCGGCTGCGTGAAGATCACGCCCGCGCACGACTTCAACGACCATCAGGTCTGGCTGCGCCACCGCGACGAGAACGCCATCGCCGAGCAGCCGCACGGCGGCCTGATCAACATCCTCACCCCGGATGCCGCGATCCGCACCAATCAGCCCGAAGAAGGCGCGCTGCTGCCCGTCGCCTACGTCGGGCTCGACCGCTACGAGGCCCGCAAGCTGATCGTCGCCGATCTCGACTCGCTCGGCCTGCTCGCGGCGGTCAAAGAGCACCGGCTTCAGCAGCCGCGCGGCGATCGCTCGGGCGCCGTCATCGAGCCCTATCTAACCGATCAGTGGTACGTGCGCGTCGCCCCGCTGGCCGAACCGGCCATCGCCGCGGTCGAGGACGGGCGCATCCGCTTTGTCCCGGACAACTGGAAGAACACCTACTACGACTGGATGCGCAACATCCAGGACTGGTGCATCAGCCGCCAGATCTGGTGGGGGCACCGCATCCCGGCCTGGTACGACGTGGAAGGCAACGTCTATGTCGGCCGCTCGGAGGACGCGATCCGCGCGCGTCACGGCTTCGGCCCCGAGGTCGTCCTGCTCCAGGACCCGGACGTGCTCGACACCTGGTTCAGCTCCGCACTCTGGCCCTTCAGCACGCTCGGCTGGCCGGAGCAGACCGATCGCCTCGACGCCTTCTATCCCACATCGGTCCTGGTCACCGGCTTCGACATCATCTTCTTCTGGGTCGCCCGGATGATCATGATGGGCCTGAAGTTCATGGACGATGTCCCCTTCAAGGACGTCTACATCCACGGCCTGGTGCGCGACGCCCACGGCGAGAAGATGTCCAAGTCCAAGGGCAACGTGCTCGACCCCATCGATCTGATCGACGGGATCGGACTCGAAGCACTGGTCGAGAAACGCACCAAGGGCATGATGCAGCCGCATCTGGCCGAGAAGATCGCCAAACAGACCCGCAAGGACTTCCCCGACGGCATCCCCGGCTTCGGCACCGACGCGCTGCGCTTCACCTTCGCCGCGCTCGCCACCACCGGGCGCGACGTCAAATTCGACCTGGGTCGAATCGAGGGCTACCGCAACTTCTGCAACAAGCTGTGGAACGCCTCGCGCTACGTGCTGATGAACACGGAGGATCAGGATTGCGGCCAAGCCCCTGATGAGTCGGGCGGCGAGCTGGAGTTCTCCGCAGCCGACCGCTGGATCCGCGCCCGTCTCCACGCCACTACGGCGACGGTCACCGACGCCATCGAGGGCTATCGCTTCGACCTCGCCGCCCAGGCGATCTACGACTTCACCTGGAACGCCTTCTGCGACTGGTATCTGGAGCTGTCCAAGCCGGTGCTCACCGGCACGGCCGCCAGCGATGCCGCCAAGCGCGGCACCCGCCGCACCCTGGTCGAGACCCTGGAGACCCTGCTGCGGCTCGCCCACCCCATCATGCCCTTCATCACGGAGGAGATCTGGCAGAAGGTCGCGCCCCTGGCCGGAGCCCAAGGCGAAACCATCATGCTCGCGCCCTACCCCGTCGCCGACGCGGGTGCCGACGACCCGGAGGCCGTCGCCGAGATCGAGTGGGTCCAGCAGGTCATCCTCGGCGTGCGGCGCATCAAGGGCGAGATGAACATCGCGCCCGGCAAACCCCTGCCGGTCCTGGTCGCCAACGCCTCCGAGCAGGACAAGACCTGGCTCGCCGTCGCCCGGCCCTATCTGGATTTTCTCGCCCGCATCGAATCGGTCACCCTGCTCGAAGACGAGTCGAGCGCCCCCGAATCGGCGATCGCGCTCGTGGGCAACATGAAGCTCCTCATCCCGATGGCCGGCCTGATCGACAAGGACGCCGAGCTCAAACGTCTCGACAAGGAGATCGGCCGCCTGACCGACGAGATCGCGCGGATCGGGCAGAAGCTCGCCAACCCGAGCTTCGTCGACAAGGCCCCGGCCGCGGTGGTCGACAAGGAGCGCGCCCGGCTCGCCGAGCAATCAACGGCGATCGGCAACCTGCAGGCGCAGCGGGAGAAGATTGCGGCGCTTTGATCGGTTCGGTTGTCACAACCGGGAATGCAAACGAGCCGATGACACCATCGTCACTGCTTCGGAGCCCGAAGATTTCATAAAGATCGACAGGCGCGGGACGCTGGAACTCAGTCACTTGGTTGGCGGGTAGGATCAGAAACCCCATGGCAACCGACGCCTTCTCAATAGACCGCCGCTCGACCTGGCTCGCCTCATACGGAGCATCATGACGTGAATGCATCAGGCTTTCTTTCCCGCGTGGTGCTGCGAAATTACAAGAGCATCGCCACCTGCGATGTCCGCCTCGGCCCTTTAACCTACCTGGTCGGGGCCAATGGATCAGGCAAGAGCAACTTCATTGACGCCCTGCACCTAGTGCGGGACGCCTTGACGGGGTCGCTGGACAACGCGTTGAGCGAACGCGGCGGACTCTCGGAGGTGCGCCGTCGGTCGAGTGGCCATCCGACACATTTCGGACTGCGACTGGAGTTTCGCTTGCGCGATGGCCGATCAGGCCACTATGCGTTCAATGTCGGTGCGCTTTCCGGGCGTGGATACGAGGTACAGACCGAAGAATGCGTGCTCGACGGTGCCGGCAAGGGGCCTTCCTTCCGACTTGAACGCGGTGAGCTGAAGGCCAGCAGCGAGGCCACTTTCCCCTCCGTGACCTCGGATCGCTTGGCGCTGGTCAGTGCATCGGGCCTGTCGGTGTTTCGTCCCGTCTTCGATGCATTGACGGCCATGGGTTTCTACAACCTGAATCCGAAACTGATCCGCGAGCTACAGAAACCCCAGGATGGACGATTGCTCAAGCCCGCGGGAGAGAACATCGCCAGTGTCATCGGTCATCTCGAGCGCACGGCACCGGATGCCCTCGGCGTCATCCAGGAATACCTCCAGACCGTCGTGCCGATGGTGCACGGTGTCGAGCGAAAGGCCATCGGCCCGATGGAGACCTTGGAGTTCCGCCAGGACATGGCCGGCGCCAAGCATCCATGGCGGTTTCTTGCCCAGAACATGTCGGACGGGACACTCCGCGCACTGGGCGTCTTGACGGCGCTGTTTCAGGGGAATCGGGACTACTCGCCAACGGTGATCGGCATCGAAGAGCCCGAGACGGCACTCCATCCCGCTGCTTCGGCCGCGCTGCGGGAGGCGCTGCAGCGGGCTTCGGAGAAGACCCAGGTGATTGTCACCAGTCATAGCCCGGACCTGCTCGATGACGTGAGTTTGTCGGCAGACGCCTTGCTGGCCGTCGTCTCTAGAGCCGGCGAGACACGCATCGCCTCGCTCGACGAGGCGTCACGTTCCGCATTGAGGGATCAGCTGTTCACCGCCGGAGAACTTCTTCGGCTTAACCAGCTGATGCCGGACGATGAGGTCCTCGCGGCCGAAGATCGGCGCCAGGCCGATCTATTCGGCGATCCACAGACATGACGACCGTCGTCTCGATTGTCGAGGGGGACGGAGAAGTTGCAGCCCTGCCGATTCTGCTGCGCCGCATCTGCGCTTGGCTGACACCCGACGTTCACGCCGCCGTTTCCCAGCCGATCCGCGTCCGGCGCGATCGATTCTTGAACCGAGACGACGAGTTTCGTCGCCACCTGCTGTTGGCTGCCGCCAAATCGGGCGAAAAAGGCTGGATATTGGTGCTGCTGGACGCCGACGACGACTGTCCGGCACAGTTGGCCCCGCAGGTTCTGGAGCGCGCTCGCGCGGTTGTTCCGCACCGGGCCGTCTCGGTCGTGCTGGCCAATCGCGAATACGAGGCATGGTTTCTTGCGGCCGGGGCATCCCTGCACGGGCAGCGCGGCTTTGCATATGCGCATTCACCGAGTTTCGACCCCGAGCGACCGCGTGACGCGAAGGGCTGGCTGGGTGAACGGATGGCCGGAGGCAAATATCGAGAAACGACGGATCAACCGGCCTTCTCGGCCGTCATGGACCTCGGGCAAGCCTTCGATCTCAGCCGCTCCTTTCGTAAGCTCTGCAGCGAGTGGTCGAAACAGGCGGCGCGAGCCGGTGGGCAATCCGAGCAATGACAGGTTACAGGGATAACCAGGGACAAACCCCGTTTATATAGTAAAGAAGAACGAATGAAACAACGGTGGTCTGTCCCCGGCAGACGCGGCCGAGAAGATCGCCAAACAGACCCGCAAGGACTTCCCCGACGGCATCCCCGGCTTCGGCACCGACGCGCTGCGCTTCACCTTCGCCGCGCTCGCCACCACCGGGCGCGACGTCAAATTCGACCTGGGTCGAATCGAG
>NZ_AFWV01000025.1 GCF_000223985.1 Thiocapsa marina 5811 | reverse complement strand
CAAACGGTGTTGCAGCGTGTCAAGCGTGGCGAGCTCGAGGCCATCCATGTCTCGCAAGGCAACCGTAAGGGCTTGAGAATCAAGGTTTCAGAACCGACACCGGATCTTTTCGACGACCGCAAAACAGCCAGGGGGTAGTATGAACAGCGATCCAAGTATTTCGACAAATCCGCATCGATGACCTGAGTGTGCCCTCGGAAGAGGGCTTCGGCAATCGCATCGATCGCATCATGGGCCGAGCGTTGCGGACGGAATCCATACGAGTGCTCGCAGAAGTCCGCCTCGAAGATCGGCTCCACCACCAGCTTGAACGCCATCTGGACGATCCGATCCCGGATCGTGGGAATCCCTAATGGGCGCTCGTTGCCATCCGGCTTGGGTATCCAGACCCGACGCACGCCATCCGGGCGGTACGTCTTCTGTTCCAGTTCTTCCCGCAGTGTTGCCAAGTAGGCGTCTTTTCCGATCCCTGCCTCGATGGCCTTGAACGTGACACCATCGATTCCAGGTGCCCCGCGATTGGCACGCACGCGCTCATAGGCATGACTCAGAATGTCCGCCCGAGAGAGCTTGTCGTACAAGGCATAGAAACGGAACGCCGGCTCCTGCTTGGCCTTGGCGTAGAGCTTCCGCTGCAGCGTCCTGATCGATATGGGAGTTGTTAGCGACATGGCCGCAATCTCCTGATCCTCCGCGCGTTGGTTGCGTGCACAAAGTAGGGCTCCTTTCCTCGGGCCGGGTTATGTTGTCCCAGGTCCTCAAACGGTACTATGAGCCCCTCCGACTCCCGCGATGGCCCGCGCCGACTTCGGACTCGCCTTATACGGCACGGTTGACGGTTCTGCGCCGCCACCGTCACGGGTCTCCCGCACTGGGACTGACTGACTTCCACCACATGCCACCCCTGCTACCCCGGAAGAATCGATGGGACGCTCTCGTTGTCTCTTCCCACCGGCGGCGGCCTTCCCCTTCTGACCACAGGGTCGGCTTCTTCGATTAAGTGACGAGGCTACATCCAGGTTCGCTTGCGCTGCGGCCTGCGGTTTTGCACCCGCGAAACTCACGACCCTTGGTTACCCAAACGCCGCTCCGGGGCACTACAATGGTGTACGAGCAACTCCATCGGCGGGACTTAAACCCGCAAGTTAATCAGCCTGTTACGGCATACGGTCAGGTCTTGACTTTTGCCTTTTCAGAGCTACCTTTAAAGCCATGCCCAGACCCCGACCCCGGAGTCAATTCTGTCCTCGTGACAGTCCAGAGTGTCACGAGCGCCATCACCCGCCAGGCGGGCGACCCTCAAAGGGCCGTGCAAGCCGCCCGCGGCCTGACGTCCCGATCCAGACGCTCGCCCAGGCGCTTGCAAGCCTCCTCGAGGTCGTCGTCCGCCTGTAGACCCACAACGGGGACACCAACCATCACGCCGCGATCTGTCCCAGCTCGCGAAGTTTGTCCAAGGTATCCGGGAACTTTCGCACCATCAGGATCAGCGCGGCCGCCTGAGCATTCGGCCTAGCGCGGCCCTGCTCCCAGTTCTCCAGGGTGCGGGTAGAAACGCGCAAACGGCGGGCAAACACAGCCCTAGTGCAACGCTGCGCAATTCCCGAGGCCATTCGAGCTTGAACCCACGGCGGACTGAAGTCCGCCTCCCGAGATGCCGACTGAAGTCGGCGTACCCGGGCCGCGGCATCGAGACTTCCGGGTTGCTGCGCTCGACAAGGATATCGATCGTGATACCAAAGGCCATCAAGCACTCTGGCAATGAAGGCATTCGCGACCAACCTTGAGCTGCAATTTGGCCTGCCTTTGAACAGCAAGTTGGAGCAAAGCCGAATTCCGCCTGATCATCCGCTTGTCTCGCGACTTGTCGGGGCGCGAACCTGAGCTCGCATTTGGTGGGTGAGGAATTGCGCGTGAGGATCTGGGCCAGTAGATCGGTCCGGACGTGCGAGTTCAGAGCGCGCTCCGAGGCCGCCGAGTCGAGCTCGATGTCGCTGTCCGGCGGGGGAGCGGAAGAGGACGACTTCAAGGCGTCGATCTCCCGGGGTGGCACGGTTGTCGGGGTTTGGCTCAACCGGGCGATGATAGAGGGCGCCTCGCAACGGGACGTTCAGATGCGGACTTGGCGCGCGCGAACGACCTCTTCGCGCTCGAGCTCTTCGAGTGCGGACTCCACTGCTTGCAGGGTGTCGTTGATCTCGGGGAGGAGGACGTCTTCGAGGGCGCGGGCGCGGCGGGCGGTGCGGGCGTAATCGGCCCGCAGGCGTTGAAGATTGCCGACCATGGCGGCGAGACGAGCGATGCGCGGGATCAGGGCCTGGAAGGCTCGACGAGCGCCGTCGGCCTCCGGGCTGTCGGAGACGCTCGGCGCAGGCGATTGCTGCTGCAGAGCGTTGTCGACCAGATCATGCAGGGTCACGCCGAGGACACGCCGTGGCGTAAGCCGGCAATCCGTGTCGAGCGGCGGTGCCGGCGGGTGGACGGCGAGTCCCTCCAGGCCGTGACGCGCGACGGCGCCTTGGAGTGCATCGACGGCTTCGCGGTAGTCGGCTTGAAAGGCGTTCATCTCGCGCTCGTAGCGGCCGAGCTCGGCGAGGATCTCGGCGGCGAGGATAAGCCGTTTCTCGTCGAGGAATCGATACCCTTCACGCATGCCGGAGCGCTCTTCCTTGAGCTCGAGGAAGGCGCTGTGGGTCGGGACGATGGCGCGCTCGGTCATGCGACGGGTTCTCGTCGGGGGGCTCGATCGAGTAGATGCTCGCGGATCTGGCGGTCGTCGAGTCGGTGCAGCTCGCCCGCCGGTAAGGCGCGCAGGGCGGACCAACCGGCGGTCATGCTCTCTTCCAGGGTCCGGGCATCGACGCCTTGATGGATCACCGTCTGCTCGAAGTCGTCGCCGAAGAGCAGCAGTTTGCGGTCGTCTTCGGAGAGACCGTCCTCCCCGACGACGCCGGCCAACACCCGTGTCTGCTGGGCTTGGCTGTAACTGGCATAGAGCTGGGCGGCGAGCGCGGGGTGATCGGCATGGGTGCGTCCTTTGCCGATGCCGTCCTTCATCAGACGCGAGAGACTCGGCAGCAGACGGATCGGCGGATAGATGTCGCGCCGATGCAGATCCCGATCGAGCACGATCTGGCCCTCGGTGATGTAGCCGGTAAGATCCGGGATGGGGTGGGTGATGTCGTCGTTCGGCATGGTCAGGATGGGAACCTGCGTGACCGACCCGGATTTCCCGCGGATGCGACCGGCGCGCTCGTAGAGGGTTGCCAGGTCCGAGTACATGTAGCCCGGATAGCCCTTGCGACTGGGGACCTCGCCGCGGCTCGCCGAGACCTCGCGCAGGGCCTCGCAGTAATTGGTGAGATCGGTCAGGATGACCAGGACATGCATGCCTTCGACGAAGGCCAGGTATTCGGCGGCGGTCAAGGCGAAGCGCGGGGCGAGCAGACGCTGGGCGCTCGAATCGCTGGCCAGGTTGAGAAAGAGCACGGTGCGGGCGAGCGCCCCGCTCTTCTCCATCTCCTCGCGAAAGAACTCGGCGCTGTCGTGCGGGATGCCGATACCGGCGAAGACGATGGCGAACCCCTCCGCCTCTTGCGTATCGCCCGGCAGGCGCGCGTTGCAGGCGATGTCCACCGCGATGCGGTCATGGGGGAGCCCGCCGCCCGAGAAGAGCGGAAGCTTCTGCCCGCGCACCAGGCTGTTCATGAGATCGATCGAGGTGAATCCGGTCTCGAGGAATTCGCTCGGTGCCTCGCGTGCGGTCGGCTTGATCGGCAGACCATCGACCCGGTAGGCGTGCTCGGCCGCGAGCGGCGGCCCGCCGTCGAGCGGTTTTCCGATACCGTTGAAGACACGCCCGAGCAGGCCCGGACCGACATGGAAGCGCAGCGGCTCGCCGAAGAAGCGCACGCGCGTGCCCTGCAGGGCGAGTCCGGCGGTGTCGTCGAGCATCTCGACGGTAATGGAGTCCTCGTCCAAGGCGGCGATGCGCCCCAGACGCACCGAGCCGTCCGCGCCCTCCACCTCGACGGCCTCGTTCAGACCGACGTCGAGGCTGCGGCTCAAGAACAGCAGCGGGCCCTCGGCACGGTTGGCGATCTCTTCTCCGACGAGTCTGGCGTATGTCATTGGCGTACCTGCTTGCGTGCGATGGGTGCGGGAGCTTCCTGCTTCCTGCCCAACTCGCTCCCGCGCTCCGCGTGGGAGTGTAGACCCGACGCCCTGCGTCGCGGGGCAGGGCGGTACGGTCGTGGATCGGCGCAGTGACGGACTAACGGCGGTGCGCGTCGACCTGGCGGCAGGGACGCGGAGCGTCCCGACCACACTCCCACGCGGAGCGTGGGAGCGAGTAATCTCTATATGCCAAGACCCACGCATCTCCGCTCGCGTACCCTGCCCCGGAAACCCGAAGCTATTCCCCTCCCCCTTCCCGCGCCTCATTGATCAAGCGCCGAATCGTGGCGGTCAGCTCTTGATCGAGCGCGGAGAAGGCCTCCCAGTCGCCCTCTTCAATCTCCTCTCCCATGCGCATGAGCCGACGGAAGACGGGTTGATCGCGGATCGCCTCGGGGGCGACGCCGGCGTCGAGCAGACGCTCGGAGCCTTCGATGAAGCTGCCGATCAGGCGCATCATGACCGCTTGGCGCGACGGGCTGGCGAAGCGGTCGTTCATCGAATAGGCGGACTGGCGCAGGAAGCACTCGTTGACCAGCTGGGCACAGATGAGCACGAGCCGCTGACGCGGGGGCATGGCGTCGCGTCCGATGATGCGGGCCATGCGCTCCAGGCGGGCCTCGTCTTCCAAGAGCGTCAGGAAGCGCCGGCGCAGCTCTTGCCAGCGCGTACATCCGGTCGTGTGCCACCAGCGCGCGAGGTTTCCGGCGACCAGGCTGTAGGACTGTAGCGGGTGAATCGCCGGATAGAAGCGCGCCTGCGCTCGTTTGGCGTCGAGCCCCCAGAGCGAGCCGACGTAGCGCCGGGTGTGCGTGGTCACGGGTTCGGAGAAGTCTCCGGAGGGCGGGCTGACCGCGCCGAGAAGCGTGACCGATCCGGTCTCCCCGCCCAGCGTGCGCACCCGCGCGGCGCGCTCGTAGAAGTCGGCCAAGCGACTGCTCAGATAGGCCGGATAGCCGGCCTCTCCGGGCAGCTCGCCGAGCCGGCCGGAGACCTCGCGCAGGGCCTCGGCCCAGCGGCTGGTGGAATCCGCCATCAGGGTGACGTTCATGCCCTGGTCGCGGAAATACTCCGCGACCGTGATACCGGTATAGATGCTGGCCTCGCGTGCCGAGACGGGCATATTCGAGGTATTGGCGATGACGACGGTGCGCTCGAGCAAGGGACGTCCGCTGCGCGGGTCTTCCAGCTCGGTGAACTCGGCGAGCAAGCCGGCCATCTCGTTGCCGCGCTCGCCGCAGCCGACATAGACGATGACGTCGGCGTTGCACCACTTGCCGACGGTCTCGAGCAAGACCGTCTTGCCGGTGCCGAAACCGCCGGGGATGGCCCCGGTGCCGCCGCGCGCGACCGGGAAGAGACAGTCGATGACGCGCTGCCCGGTCAACATGGGCTCGTCCGAGGGCAGACGGGCCTGCACGGGCCGAGGCACGCGCACCGGCCACGCGTGGGTCATGGCCACCGCGAGACGTCGACCGTCGGCAGCGTCGATCCAGCAGATCGGCTGGTCGTCCGGGTACTCGCCGGCGTCGGCGATCGCGCTCACGCGCCCGCCGGGCAGATCCGCAGGCATCAGGCAGCGCTGAGCAATGCCGGTCCCGTTCGCAACCTCGCCGATCGCCGCTCCGGGCACGAGGGGATCACCGACGCAGGCGCTCGGGGTGAAGTGGAAACGTCTCGCGGCATGGACCTGCATCCCCGGCTTGACGTAGGGATCGGCGATGTCCGCGATGGGGCGGAGCAGTCCGTCGAAGATCCCCGCAAGGATCGCCGGCCCGAGAGGGATCGACAACAGCCGACCGGAGCCCGTGACCTCGATCCCGGGACGCAGTCCGCTGGTGTCCTCGTAGAGCTGGACGGTGATCTCGTCGCGGGCGATCCGGATCACCTCGCCGAGCAGCGCCTGATCACCGACGGTGACCGACTCGCGCAGACGAAAGGCTCCGTCGGGGCGTGCCCGCAGGACGGGGCCGCTGATCCAGGTGGTTTCCGCCGTACTCATGTCTCGACCCCCGCATCCATCGGATGCCGTGCCAACATCGCCAACAGGCGCGCCTCCAACCGTCGGCGGTCACGCAGCAGACCCTCGAGGCTCGCATCAAGGACCGCGCCCTGCGCTTCGATGACGAGGCCGGCCGACACCGCACCGTCGGCACGAAAATGCGGCGCCTGACCCAACACGCGGGTCAGCTCGGCCTCGAACGGCTCCCATTCGACCGCGGACCACACGGGAGGATGGCGCACCGTCCAGAGCCCGTGCGGAAGCCGTCGCCGCGCTTGGGCGATGGCATGCCTCGCCCAGATGGCGCGCGTCTCGGCATGCGCCCAGCGCCTGCTCAGTGCCTCGTGCAGACGCGGCCAAGCGAGCTCCAGGAGCCGCGCGTTGGCCCGATCTCCGCTCGCGCGCCGACGGGTGTCGTGCTCGGCACGGGCGGCATGGAGCCGGGACCGCGCATTCGCCCGCTCGGATACCACACGCGCGTGAAGCTGTGCGCGTGCGCGTCGGTAGGCGTCGGCGAGCAGGGTCTGCGCCTCGGCGCGCGCCGTCTCCAAAAGCGTCCGGCACTCCGCGTCCCGATACTCCTCGATCAGGCTCAGCAAACCCCGTTCACGCTCCTCGAGCTTCATTCGGCCATCCCCAAATGGCGCCGCACGTCGGCGACGAGATCCGGCGCAGCAACCCGGTTGCGCACGTCCGGGACGACCAGGACCAGCGGCCAGGTCGCCGACTCCGCCTCGCGCAGCAGCTCGGGCGGCAATGCGGCTGCAATCTCGGCGGTCATGACGATGACGCGGTCCGCCTCGCGCAGCCGCTGAAAAAGCCCGCGCACCTCCCGCGGCTCGGGACAATGGACCTCGACCCCCGCGAGTCGGAATCCAAGCCCGCTGATCTCGTCGCCTATAAAGGCACAGGCCACCATGACGAGGTGTCCCTCAGCCGAGCCGGTTGAGGATCAACACCGAGATGATCAAACCGTAGATGGCGATGCCTTCCGCGAGCCCGACCAGGATAACCAGCCGCCCGAACAGCTCGGGCTTCTCGGCCAAGGCGCCGACAGCCGCGGCGCCGATGGTCGCGACCGCATAGGCCGCGGCGACCGAGCCGACCATGGTTGCAAGAGCGGCCGCCAGGTATCCCCAGCGCAGAACGTCCGGGTGGATCGGCATCACCTCGAGCGCGACCACTTCCGAGGCGATCGCACCCGGTTGCCAGAGCAGCAGGCTGGAGATTCCGGCGAGCAGGGCAACGCCCAGTACCATCAGACCGGCGAACAGGATTTGTCGACTCATGACTTCACTCCTTTAAACCGCGCGCGGCGCGGTATGCGATGTTCTTTGGATGGGATCTGCCCCGGCAGATTCGACATGCGATGGAGCCGGCGCGGTTTAGCGCCCGTTGAAACGCCGATGGACCGAGGTCCGCTCACAGCGCCTCCTGAACCACGGGCGGCGGCGCCGGAAGCGGCCGGAAGACCCTCCCCGTGCCCTGCAGGAAGCGGTTGAAGAACTCGAAGAGCACGAGCCGCGTGGTCTGAATCGAGACCACCAACCCTTCCAAAAAGATGATCAGAAGATTGCCCAGGATCATGATGAGGATCCCGGCCCAGAGCGGCACCGAATCCGCCATGGTGACCACGGCGACAGAGAGGGCGGAATGGGCCAACGCAAAGGCGCCGACACGCGCGAACGAGAGCGTATTGACCAGGATCTGAACGCCGGACTCCAAGAGATGGCCGATCGCGGCAAGTCCGCCGAGCAGGGCGCGATGGACCATAAAGGCGCCGATCAGATACCAGGCCAAGCCGAGCAGAGCCACCCAGCCTAGGCCGGGGCGCAGCACCATCGCGATCAACCCCAGATAGAGGACCAGAAAGCCCAGATCCTGCATCAGCCAGCGCCCCAGCTCGCCGCGCCAGAGTGCGCTCAGACCCGACAGAAGATGCCCCAAGCTCAATAGCCCGACGGCGAAAAGCAGTGGGACGCCGAGCAAGGTCAGGGGATCGTGCAGAGGATGCATCCAGAGCGCCGGAATGATGTCCTCGCGCCCGAAAAGGCTCCCGAACAGCAGCCCGAAGACCATTGCCGAGCCGCCCCCGAGCACCATCAAGCGCGCCTCCGGCCAACGCCGCTGCAGCCACAGCCCGACGCCGATCAGAACCGCACCCTGCCCCACGTCGCCGAACATGTAGCCGAACAGCAGGGGCACCACGACGATCAGGACCGGCGTCGGGTCCGCCTCGTCCGAGCCGGGAACACCCAGGGCACGCGCGAACAGCTCGAACGGACGCATCCAGGGTGGATTGTCCAGGATCTGCGGCGGACGCTTGCCGGGCGGCGGTTTGGCGAGGCGCAGCAAGGCGCGGGTCCGTCCCGCGTCGAGTGCCGCTCGGAGGCGCTCGCCGCGCAGATCGTCGGTCCAACCCGTGACCCAGACCAGATGCTCGCCGGCGCGCTCCAGACAGCCGACATGTCCGGCAAACCAGGCCAGCCCGGCCACCTCCCCCAAGGTGTCGCCGAGATCGTATTCGTCGAACAGGGTATCCAGCTCGGCCTTGAGATAGACGACCCGCGTCGAGAGGAACTCACGCCGTGCGCCGATCCGTGCGAGCGAATCGCGCGCATCGCCCTTCAGCCAGGGCGGCCGCTCGATGACACGGCCCTTGGCCGCCTGCACAAGGCGCTTGACCGCGTCCAGCCGATCGCGCGGACCCAAAATCATGGCGCAATATTCGTCGCCCCAGGGGATTCGACGCGGGATGACGTCATTCGGAAACTGCGGCGCGGCATCCCCCGGCAAGATCGCGCAGAAGGTCCCGAGGACCGGTCCGCTGCGCGCCACCGCGCCGAAGTCGAGCGGGCTGTCGATGATCTTGCCGATGACCTGCGCCAACCACTTCAGACGGGTGAGCTCCTCCTCGCAGGACTGGAGGATGTCGATCAGCGGATCGGCCTCGCGCCGCCACGCCCCGATCCGCGCCAGGGCCCGCTCCAAGACCACGTCGGGCGACTCGACCAACATCTTGCGCCGCAGCCGTGCGCGCTCCCAATAGCGCGCGTAGCGCACCCTCAGCGCATCGTAGGCCCCGAGTCCTTCCGAGAGATGCTCGAGCGGGAAATCCCCGCAGACCCGATCGCGGATCTCGATCTCGACCGCCCCGGTGCGTGCGAGCTCGGTCACTGTGCGCACGCTTTCGCGCCGCGGGCAGAGCACCTCGAACCAGCGTGTGGAGGCAGGACGCAACATCAGAGATCCAGACGCCCGCCGTCGAAGAGCGCCCGACTGAGCAAGGCTCCGCGCAGCCGTTCGAGATCCAGGAAGACGATCGCGAGGTATGCGAAGAGCGCGACGGGCTGAACCGGGTGTAGATGCAGATCGGCACGCAGACGATCGCGCAGGGCTTCGCGCAGCTCCCACGCGGAGGCGGGCGGCGCGCCGCGGAAGCGCTCCAGATGGGCCTGAATCAACCGCGAAAATCCGTCCAGATCGCGCCGACAGCGGCCTCGACAGGCCGGCCAGCGCTCATGCCAAGCCGCTTGCCAGCGCTCGCCGATATCCTGCGGTATCGCGCGCGTGTCGCGCGTGTCGGTCTCGCCCGACAGCACCGCAAGCCCGCTTGCTTGCCACGCCTGCGGATCCGGCGCACCGTTCTCGCCGATCAAGGCGCGCAGCCTGGCGTCCAGGGCCGACCACTCCGGGAGGTTCTCGCCGCGCGCTAGATGCGCGAGCTGCGGCAGCCAGGGCAGCCATGCCACCCACTCGATCGCCGCCCGCCAAGGCGGGGGCGACCAGTCGGCGACGGTCATCGCCGCATCCAGTGCCAAGGCCCGACAGCCGCGATCCAGCTCATGGGCCTGGCTCAATCCGGAGAAGGACCTGACCCAATCGGTCAGCCCGGTGACGCGCGCCTCCTCCAGATAGGTCGCCAAGGTGCGCGCACCGGATAAGCGCTGCCAATCCGCCGCCGTGGGCAGCCGGGAGAGACGTGCTTGAAGCCGCGCCTGGGCATAGGCGAGACGGGGACCGGCGTTCATGTTCCGGAACCGCCCTTGCCGTCGCCGTGCCCGAGCCGGTCTTGCGCAGTAGCGCCGGCGCCGATCATTTCATCGGCAAGAGCGCCGATCGCAGCGTTCAATCGAGCCTCTGCAGGTGGATCGAGGTCGTCGCCGAGCGGCTCCGCGACCCGCTCGAGCAGCTTGGAGAGGGCATGCTGAAGACTGGCATCGGCGATCCGTTGAACCGCGAGGAGACGACGATCCGTGCGCTCGACGAGGCGGCGAGCATGGTTCTCCGCCTCGGCAAGCAGCCGATCCGCTTCGATGCGACAGGCCGCGACCGACTCGCGAGCCGATGCCTCGGCGGCCAGTGCCCGATTGAACGCGGCATCGATCCGTTCCAGGTTCGCATCAAAGGGCTGCTTGACCACGCCGCGTCCGCTCCATCGCACCTCGACCGCTCGTTCCCGGAGGGATCTCGGGCCAAAGAGGCGGGGCCTCGACCGGATCTCTCAGTCCCTCGTATCCGTGCATTCCACTCGGGAAGCGGTTTCGTTAGAATACGATGATATTCTAGTTCAGTCCTCGCCGGATGCCTCGCGTCGGCGACCGTTCGGTTTGATCCGGGTCACCTTCGTGAACGATCGTAACCGCCGGACCATGCTCGCGAGGGCCGACCTCGGTATGACCCCCGCCGCGTCGCGCGCTTTTTGCCCGATCTTCGGGTAATGTAGGGTCCCCCGGTAATTCTGTCGTTTTGCAGGTAGACCACGATGGACGACACCCTCCAACGCCTCCTCGAAGCCGAGATGCGCGCCGAGAAGATCGCTCAGCAGGCCGAGGCCGAGCAGGAGCGCACCATTCAGAAGGCGATGGCGGATGCCAAATCCGAGAACGATCGCTTCACCACACGGATCCCGGATCTGCATCGGGGCTTCATCGCAAAGGCCGAGGAGCGCGCCGAGCAGAACGTCGCGGAGCTGCGCCGCCGCTACGACGAGCGCCACGTCCAACTGCGCGATCAGGCCGAGCGCCGCGAGGGCGAGGCCTTGGATGCCGCCTTTCAGGTCCTGATCGACCCGGATCGCTGAAAGCCTGATGCACGCCTCAGCGACGCGCCGCCCGACCGACAGCTCAACCGCGGTTCACTCATGAGCATCATTGCCGACCACGCCTACCTCAACACGCGCGTCTCCGTCATGGCGACGCAGTTGTTTGAGCCGAGCGGGATCGCGGCGCTGTCTCGGTTGCCCTTGGCGGCCCTGGCGGAGCGTTTCGGTTTGGCCGCCATTCTCGACGATCAGCAGTCGACACGCGCGCGCAGTCGGGCGGTCGAGCAGAGCCTGATTCAGGTGTTGCTCGCCGAGCTGCTCATCCTGGTGCGACCCATGAACGCCGCCGAGCGCGCCCTGGTGCTCGACTGGGGACGCAAATACGCCCTCTTCAATCTCAAGACACTGATCCGCGGCAAGCTCTACGACCTCGATCAGAAAGAGATCCAGGACAACCTCTACGCGCTGCCCGAGCATATGCGCCTGTCCGAGGAGGTCAGCACCGAGCTTTTTCGCGCCGAGAACGTCCTGGAATTGTTGCGCCAGCTCGAGGCGGGGACGCACCGCACCCTGGCCCGTCAAGCGCGCGAGGTCTACGAGCAGCAGCGCGAGCCTTTTGCCTTGGAAGCCGCGATCGATCAACGCTACTACGCCGGGCTGTTGCGGCAGGTCACGGCATTCAACGACGCGAACCTCGACCCGTTGAAACGCCTGATGGGCGCCGAGCTGGATCGCGTCAATCTGATGTGGCTCCTGCGTTTTCGCTTCTCCTATCAGCTTTCGGCATCCGAGACCTTCTACCACTTGGTTCCCTCGATGCGGCTGCTCACGCGCGAGCGTCTGCTGCACTTGGTGAACGTCGAGACCTTCGAGGGCGTCGTCGCCACCTTGCCCGCGCCGCTGGACCGGCTGCTCGCCGGCAGCAAGAACATCGCGGACGTCCAGAAGCGCATCGGCGCCTACGCGGCGCAAGAGGCGCATTGGGTTCTGCACCGCACGCAATCGGGTGTTGCGCGTGCATTGGCCTACCTGATGCTGCGCGAGCGCGACCTTCTGTTGCTGTTCGCACTGGCGCAGGGCCAGATCCTGAATCTCCCGTCCGCCGCCATCGAGATCGCGGTCGAGCTGTCCGAGCCCGGGTGCCCTTGGGCCGGGAGTCGAGCCGCCTGATGCGCACCCCGGCTCACCATCCGACGCAGAGGTGCTGACGCATGTTGCGGTCGACACCGATGAAACATGTCCGGCTCCTGGTCCTCACCGAGGATCTTCCGCAGGCATCGCTCGCCTTGGCGGACATGGAGAGTTTTCACCCGGATACGCGCCCGCCGACCGAGGCCCGGCTCGCCGGTCTGCCGGGTCGCGAGTACCGCGAGGTCTTCGCCCAAGCCAATGCCCGTCTCGAGAAGATCGGCAAGTTGATCCCGGTCCCGGCGACACCCGAGATCGAGCAGGTCCGCGTGGTCGATTTTGCGGAGCTGCAGACCTTGAACGAGTGGCTCGGCAAGGTCTGGACCGAAACCTCGAGCTACGAGGAGGATCTGCGTCGTCTCGACGACGAGGAGCGCTTGGTCAAGGAGCAGCAAGCCGCCCTGGCCAACTTCGCGCATCTCAACATCGACCTCGGGATGCTGCGCAGCAAGACGCGCTTCCTGGATTTCTACATCGGCCTGGTCCCGCGCGAGAACCTACGCCAGCTGGAGGGCGCCATCGGGCTCGCCGGGTACATCCTGCATCTCTATATGCAGCAGGACGAGAACGCCCATGTCGTGATCGTCGGACCGGCCGGGACCAAAGAGAGCCAGCTCTCCGCCGTGCTCGACGCTGCCGGCTTTCAGAACCTGCCCATCCCGCAGGAGCTCGACCGAACCCCGGCGGAGCTGCAGCGCGACCTCGACGCCCAGCGCCAGTCGATCGACGCACAACGCAAGACCCTGCTCGAGACACTCGCGCGCTGGTCCGACCCCTTTGCGGGACCGCTGCTGGAAGCTCGGCGCACCCTCATGTTGGCCGAGCCGCTGGTCTCGCTCGACCCTTCGATCCGCAGCGCCGGCTACCTGGCGTATCTGGCCGGCTGGGTCCCGGCACGCTCAGTGGAACGGCTCGACGCACGCCTGCGCGAGTCGCTCAACCATCCCTTCGAGATGAGCGTGCGCAACCCGGCGGCGGAGGAACGCGCGCTGGTCCCGACGGTGCCGGCCAAGAGCTGGATCCTCTCGCCCTTCGCCATGCTGGTGAAGCAATACGGCGTGCCCGAGTACGGCGAGGTCGATCCCACGCCGCTCTTTGCGGTGACCTTCGTGTTGATGTTCGGGAGCATGTTCGGCGACATCGGCCAAGGCGCCGTGATCGCGCTGGCCGCCTGGCTTCTGCGCAAGAAGCTCGGGCGCTTCTGGCCGTTCGGATTGATGGCCGGGCTGTCCTCGATGGTCTTCGGCGTGCTCTTCGGCAGCATCTTCGGCGAGGAGCATCTGATCCCTGCGCTCTGGATGAGTCCGCTCAGCGACCCGCTCCTGATGCTGCGTATCGCGCTCGGCTGGGGCGTGCTTTTCCTGACGCTGGCTTGTCTGCTGGCGATCTACAACCGGCTGGTCGTGCGCAACTGGTCGGGGGCCGTCTTCGGGCATCACGGCATCATCAATCTGGTCTTCTATCTGGCGCTGATCAGCGGCGCAGTGAACGTCGCCACGGCCGGCGAAGGTGTTCCCGGGGTTCAAGTCGATGCAGCCGGCGCCTTCGGCACCCTCCCGATGGTCTTGGCGATCGGTGCACTCCTCGCCCTCGCCGCGCACAGTTGGCGACACCAGGACGGGGCGGTCGGGGAGAAGATCCTGGTCGTCTTCATCGAGACGCTGGAGACCCTGATCGGCTATGTCTCCAACACCTTGTCGTTTCTGCGTGTCGCCGCCTTCAGCCTGAACCATGTCGCACTCTCGATCGCCATCATCACGCTCGCGGGCATGATGGGCGCCTTCGGCCATGTGGTGACCCTGATCCTCGGCAACATCTTCGTCATCGTCCTGGAGGGCGGTATCGTGATGATCCAGGTGATGCGTCTGCAGTATTACGAGGGTTTCTCGCGGTATTTCTCGGGCAACGGCCATGAGTTTGCGCCCTTGAAGTTCCGGCGCGGGTCGGCCTGAGTCGGTCGTTCATCGGGAGGAAGGCATGGGACTCATCTACGCGGACATCGAGCTCATCAATCCCAGGGAAGCCAACCTGCGACCCCTGAAGGCACGCGCAATGTTCGATTCAGGCGCAATGACAGTCTGTATCCCCGAGCACGTCGCGCTCCAATTGAATCTCGCCGAGCTTGAAAAGCGCGAGGTCACGACGGCCGATGGACGATCGGCCCTCGTACCTTATGTCGGTCCGCTGCAGATTCGCTTCGAGAACCGCAACTGCTTCACGGGAGCCCTCGTTAGGGGTGACGCCGTGCTGATGGGCGCGGTGCCGATGGAAGACATGGACCTGGTCCTCAATCCGCGTCTTCAGCAGGTCACCGTCAACCCGGCGAGCCCAAATATACCGACGGCAGTCGTCAAATCTGCCGAGCTGTCCGGTGAACCAAACCCTTAATCGCACCGACTCCACGCGCAGCGCGAGTCGCCGAAGAACCCTATCGTCACAACCGAAACACAACACTGGAGCATTCAATGTACTGGCTCGTCGCCCTGATGACCTTCGCCATCCTCGGACTCATCCTGCTCGGACTCGTGCTTGAGCTTCGCCCGCAGCTCGCGACCGGGGCCCGGCCCTGGTACAAGCCGGCAATGGGCACCCAGCTGGTCGTCTTCGTCGGTGCTCAGCTCGGGCTGCTGGTGCTCGGCATCAACAACGCCTTCGCCGAAGTGGATGTCGTCGCCATGGAGTCCGTGAACGAGATGTCTCTCGGCATGGGTCTGGCGATCATCGGCGCCGGTATCCCGACCGCCATTTCCACCATCGGCGCCGGCATTGCGGTCGGTCCGATCGGCGCCGCGTCGCTTGCCGCCATCACCGAGAAGCCGGAGAACCTCGGCCGCACCCTCATCTATCTAGGGCTTGCCGAGGGTATCGCCATCTACGGCCTGGTCATCTCGATCCTTCTGATCAACAAGCTGTAATCGGCAAACCGCTCGGGAGCATTCGTGGTGGACACGGAACAGGACTACGGCCGACCGACGCGCATGCTGTTCCTCGGCGAGGATCGGCTTGCGGACGGCTTTCGACTGATCGGCTTCGAGACCCATCCCAACCCCGACCCCGAGCTGGTCGACCGGACCATCCGGGACCTGCTGCGCGGACGCGAGAAGGCCTTCGTGGTCGTCGACGATGCCGTCATGCAGCAGGACATCCCGAGCCTCAAACGCGTGCGTCGCGAGGGGGGACGGATCGTCGTGATCGCAGTGCCTCCGCTCGGCGAGCACCCGCAGCTGGGAAGCGATGTGGCGCGACGCCTGGCGGCCCTGTTCGGCAACGCCGTGGTGAACGCCAAGGCGGAGCCGTGAGCCGCCGGGTCTCGCAGATCGGCGGGTGCGCCCGTGAAGACCTTGGTTGTCATCAAACAGTATTCATTCACTTAAATCGCGTCTGAACCGTCGCCCCTGGTGCCCACACGGCAGCGGCAAGCGACAGAACGCTGTTTTGCGCTCCGGACGCGATTTAACGAGGGTCGATCGTGAATCAAGTACAAGAGCTTGAGCAGGCCATCCTGGCCCGCGCGGAACGGCTGGCCGGGGAGTATCGCGACCGCGCCAACCGCAGCCGCGACAACATCCTGCGCGAGGCCGCCGAACGGCTGCGCATGCGCGAGAGTCGCGAAGAGAGTATCGCCAAGACGCTCGCGGACCGAACCTTCCGCCAACACGTGCAGGCCAGCGAGCTGAAGATGCAGACGCACCTGGACCGCATGCGCTGGAACCTGGTGCAGGATGTCGAGCGTGCCCTCGCCGGACGAATGAAGACGTTCAGCGAAGACCTTCAGCACTACGATCCCTGGCTGGACGGCCTGATCGTGCGCGCGGCCGACCTGATCGAGGAACATGCACTGATCATCTCCGCGAACGCGCGCGACCAGAAACGCCTGGCCGAACGCTGGGACACTCTCCTCGAGACCCTGCCGAGCCACAAGAGCGCGACCCTCTCCAAAGAGCCGATCGAAACCCTCGGCGGCGTGCTCGTCACCAGCCGCGACCAGCGCATCCGCGTCGACAATACCTACGAGGGCCGACTCGAGCGTCTGCGTCCCGCCGTCCAACAGGTCATCCTCGAACGGCTGTTGCCGAGCGGGTTCGACACCGGCAACCTCTTCAGCGGATGAGACCATGAGCGACACCAAGAGAACGGGGATCATCCGAGACATCAACGGCCCCATCGTCACCGTCGAGCTGCCCGGCGTTCGCAGCGGCGAGCAGGTGAAGATCGGCGAGCTGGGTCTCTTCGGCGAGGTCATCTCGCTGCGGGGTCAGCTGGCGGTCGTGCAGACCTACGAATCCACCGACGGGGTGCGCCCCGGCGAGCCGGCACAGGGCCTTGGCTGGCCGCTCTCGGTGGAGCTCGGTCCGGGCCTCATGGGCGGCATCTTCGACGGCGTGCAGCGCCCGCTCGAGAAGATCGCTCTGGAATCGGGCGACTACATCCGGCGCGGCATCTCGGTGCCCGCGCTGGATCGGGCACGCGAGTGGGAGTTCGAGCCCAACCGCGAGCTGAGCCCGGGCACCAAGGTCGGACCGGGCGTTGTCCTGGGCACTGTCCAGGAGACCACGACCGTCCTGCACCGGATCATGGTTCCGCCCGGGGTGGAGGGCGAGCTGCTCGAGGTGGCGCCGGCGGGCGAGTACGACATCGAGTCGACCATCGCGCGGGTGCGCGATCCACGCGGGATCAGCCACCGCCTGAGCATGTATCAGCGTTGGCCGGTGCGCAAGCCACGGCCTTACCTGCGTCGCGACGACGGCATCTCGCCCCTGATCACGGGCCAACGGGTCATCGACACCTTCTTCCCGCAGCTCAAGGGCGGCAAGGGCGCGGTGCCCGGACCCTTCGGGGCCGGCAAAACGGTCGTCCAGCAGCAGATCGCGCGTTGGTCCAACGCCGACATCGTCATCTATGTCGGCTGCGGGGAGCGCGGCAACGAGCTGGTCGACGTGCTCGAGAGCTTCCCCGAGCTGGACGACCCCTATACCGGCCGCAAACTGATGGAGCGCACCCTGCTGGTCGCCAACACCTCCAACATGCCGGTGGTGGCCCGCGAGGCGTCGGTCTATGTCGGCATCACCATGGCCGAGTATTACCGCGACATGGGCTACGACGTGGTCATGCTGGCCGACTCCACCAGCCGTTGGGCCGAGGCCCTGCGCGAGGTCTCCGGGCGGCTTGGCCAGATGCCGGTCGAGGAAGGTTATCCGGCCTATCTGGCCTCGCGTCTGGCCGCGGTCTACGAGCGCGCCGGTCGCGTGGAGACTTACGGCGCCGGCTCCGGCTCGGTCACCCTGATCGGCGCGGTCTCCCCTCCCGGCGGCGACTTCTCCGAACCGGTGACCAGCCACACCAAGGACATCATCGAGACCTTCTGGGCACTGTCCAAGGAGCTGGCCGACGCACGTCACTATCCCTCGATCGACTGGGTCACGAGCTTCTCCAAGCACGTGCAGACCGCCGCGCAGTGGTGGCACAAGGAGATCGATCCGGACTGGGAGAAGCGTCGCACCTCCGCACTCGCCTTGCTGGCCCGGGATGCCGAGCTCTCGCGTATCGTCAACCTGGTCGGACCCGAGGCGCTCTCGGATGCGCAGCGCTGGGAGCTGGAAGGCGCATCCTTGATCAAGGAAGGCGTGCTTCAACAAAGCGCGCTCGACGAGATCGACACCTTCTGCTCGCCGCAGAAGCAATTCGCCCTGCTCGATCTGGCCATCACCATCTACAAGCGCGGCGCCGCCCTGATCAAGCTCGGTGTCCCGGTCTCGGAGCTGCAACATCTACCGCTGATGGCCAAGATGCGACGCCTCAAGTCGATGTACTCCAGCGAGCAGCTCGACCAGGTCCTCGCCTTCCGAGCCGAGGTCGATCATGCGATGGAGTCGGTGCGGATCGAATACGCCAAACACGGCGAGCAGGTCTGAACCGCGTCCGGAGCGACATGCGGTGTTTCGGGGCGAGCCGATCCTTGCCCTAAACAACGACGACGGCAAGACGCGGTTCAGAAAGGTCAATTCTTAAAAATCTTGAACCGCGTCTGCGCCAGCAGGCGTGGGCTGAGACGACATCGGATCAACATGAAAACAACGCATAGCATGCCGGACGCGGTTCAATGAGCATCAAAGAATATCGCACCGCAATCGAGGCCCGCGGCGGCCTGCTGGTCGTCAAAGACACCGCCGGAATCGCCTTCGGCGATCGCGTGCAGATCAAGGACCACGCGGGCAACACCCGTAACGGCCAGGTCATCCGCAGTGCCGACAACGAGGTCCTGATCCTGGTCTTCGAAGGCACCGACGATCTGGATCTGGAGAACACCTGGGTGCGCTTCCTCGACGAGCCGGTCGAGATCGCACTCTCGCCCGAGATCCTCGGGCGCGAGTTCAACGGGCTCGGCGAGCCACGCGACGGCCGCCCGCCGGTGCTCTCCAACATCCGTCGCCCGGTCGGCGGATCGGCCATCAACCCGGCCGCGCGCACCTATCCGCGCGAGTTCATCCAGACCGGCATCTCCACCATCGACGGGCTGAACAGCCTGGTGCGCGGCCAGAAGCTGCCGATCTTCTCGGGCTCGGGTCTGCCGCACAACCGGCTCGCCGCTCAGATCGGACGCCAGGCCAAGCTGGTCGATCAGGAGTCGAGCTTCTCGGTCGTCTTCGCGGCGATGGGTGTGTCCTACGCGGATGCCAAGTTCTTCCGCGACGAGTTCGCCAGCTCCGGCGTGCTGCGCAACGTGGTGATGTTCATCAACCTCGCCGACGACCCGCCGGTCGAGCGTCTCACCCTGCCCCGCACCGCCCTGACCGCAGCCGAATATCTGGCCTACGATCTGGATCGCCACGTCCTGGTCATCCTGACCGACATGACCAACTATGCCGAGGCGCTGCGCGAGGTCGCGACCGCCAAGGGCGACGTCCCTGCGCGCAAAGGCTATCCCGGCTATCTCTATTCGGACCTCGCCGAGATCTACGAGCGCTGCGGACGCATCCACCAGCGTCACGGATCCATCACCATGATGCCCGTGGTCTCCATGCCCTCGGACGACATCACGCACCCGATCCCGGACCTCACCGGCTACATCACCGAAGGCCAGATCGTGCTCTCGCGCGAGCTACACAACCAGGGCATCTATCCGCCCGTGCACATCTCGCCGAGCCTCTCCCGTCTGATGAAGGACGGCATCGGCAAGGACGACACCCGCGAGGACCATCCCCGCGTCGCCGGCCAGATCTACGCCCTCTACGCCCGCGCCCAGGAAACCCGCAACCTCGCATCCATCATCGGTGCGGACGAGCTCTCCGAGCGCGACCGCCGCTATCTCACCTTCGCCGACGCCTTCGACGAACGCTTCGTCGGCCAAGGCGAGTCCGAAGACCGCTCCATCGAGGCCACCCTCAACCTCGCCTGGGAGCTGATGAGCATGTTCCCGCGCGACATGCTCACCCGCGTGAAAGAGACGGATTTGGCGAAGTATTATCAGGGAACAGATTAAGGCGAGGTCGGGCGAATCCGCGTATTGGAGGCAAGCGCTTGGCCGTTGCCCCAAGACGATCGTCATTCGCTCGTTCTCCTGACAACCTGCGAGTCGGCACCGCTTTCCCATCGCGCGGCTTGCCGCTTCTTGGAGCGTGCATCGAGATCACGGCTCAAGTTCACTCCGGCGTTTCTCGCCGACCTCCGAGAGCATGTCTCCTTCATCTCGCAGAATCGAATCGACTGGGCTCACCCCGAAGCGAGTGGAGGCGGCTCAACCGGAGGCCCCTACTCCGGCGACATCGTTTCGCTGGACGGAGTCACGTCGGCCTGAGCATCATTGCTGTTCACGCAGGTGAATCGCGAGAGCGACCCCGGGATAGACGACTTGAAGTCGACCGCTTCCGACAGCGCGGTGTCACCTCCGGATTCGACTCGGCGCAACCTCGGGCGGTCGTATCGAGGGCCGCTCGACGATCGTTGACGGGTTGCGTGCGAATAGGCCGTGAAGATGTCGACTGCAAGTCGACTATCCCGGGAGGTGGCTTCGGCATGAGCGGTGAAGATGTCGACGTCAGGTCGACTACCCCAGGGGTGGACTCGATTCCGCAGCGGCCGGACTCAGGGAGATCGTGACGTGGATGCGAGTGGACCATCTCGATCCGTCTTTTCGGGCCAGCCATCGACACCGACGGATGAACGTTGGCGTTCCAGGACCTTTCTGCCGCATTTCGATGTTCCGGGGCTGGTGCAGCACATCACGTTTCATCTGGCCGACTCGCTGCCGAGAGAGGCGATTCAACGGATGCAAACGGAGGTCGATCTGATGCCGGAGGCGGATCGAGAGGTCGCTCGCCGCCGACGGATCCAGGAGTTTTTGGACCAGGGAATCGGCAGTTGTGTGCTGCGCCATCAGGCGTGTGCCGAGATCGTACAAGAGTCGTTGTTGTTCGGTGACGGGGAGCGTTATCGGTTGTTTGCCTGGGTGGTGATGCCGAATCACGTTCATGTGTTGATCGAGCAGGTCGCTGGCTGGCCATTGTGGAAGGTGGTGAAGGCTTGGAAACGACATACCTCACGGCAGATTCATCTGCTCGGGTTTGGTTTAGGAGCATCGCTTCACACCGGCGAAGAGGTCGACTGCAAGTCGACTATCCCGGGCGGGTCGGCGCTTTGGCAGAGGGATTATTGGGATCGGTATATTCGGAACGACCGGCATTTCGTGACCGTCAAGCGGTATGTCGAGGCAAATCCCGTGACCGCTGGTTTGATCGGCTCGCCCGAAGAATGGCCCTGGGGAAGTGCGTGTTTTAATCGACTCTCTCGGGAGCCGCCCTCATCGCCAAATGGGCCAAAACCTTGAGTCAGAACCGGCAAGCCGATTCGCCAGCCCGGACGCCATCTGGTGCCTGCGGGAGATCCAGCGGCTCGAGGACTTGACTCAAGAGGCGCTCCTCTAGGATGTCGCCTTGCGCAATCTGCAAACCCGTTCCGAGCGGGAACGAAGCGGGCGACGGGGATTTTCCGGAGTGGCTCACCGACCTGACCTTTCCGACGATGGCGACTTTGTATGCCGTGCCTCCGCAGACCGGCGCTGTGGATCACTGATGGCATGATCGGCCGAGGCGGGCCATGCCGCAGGACCGGACCCGCTGGGCTACGTTTCGTCGACATCAACGTGGTCGGTCAAGCCATTGAGGCGCACGAGCGCCACCCCGGGATCGTCGACTTGCAGTCGACATCTTCAGCGCTGATGAACTCGACACGCTTGGCTCATCCTTCAATGCCGCGCGACGACACGAGCGAAGTTCGCAGCAGATCGAATGCGACGGCAATCCCCAACGGGCGAAGAGGTCGACTGCAAGTCGACGATCCCGGTCCGGGGAGCGCGGATTCGACCGTCTATGCGCAGCGGCTATCCGGAGACCGGCTCTTCCAGGCAACGGCTCCGGATCCGAGCCTTCAGATCAGCGACGCTCTCGCAGCGGTTCAGGGTCATTGCATCGACGCAGATCTCGGGTCCTCGGTCGGTCATGCGAAACACCGCGGGAAGCGCGACGTTCAGGCCGGGTTCGCGTCGGTGAAACTCGTCGCGGTGAAGGAACTCGCACTCCGCGTCGATGGATGAGACGAATTCTCGCCATTCGGCCTTTTCGGTCAGAAGACCGTAGGTGATGGCACACAGCCGGCAGGCGTAGGTCTCGGGCGAGAAGAGTTTGTGCCCGATGTCGGCCAGGGTATTGAAGAGACCGCTGTCGGCGTTGTAGACGAACAGCAGCCGCACGGGGCCTGTGTCAGGCATGCGGCTTCTCGCGCAAGGGCAGCATCAGGAGCTGCAGCGGTGTCTGCCACCGGGGACCGTCGAAATAGCCGATCCCGAAGCGGATCCGGTCAAGGTCGTCGCGCAGTCGGAAGCTCCCGAGGAGGCGGTCCCAGAAAGAGAAGATGGTCCCGTAGTTGGAGTTGGTCTCGACCGGGATCTCGGAGTGATGGACCCTGTGCATGGAGGGCGGCACCACCAGGATGCGCAGGCGCCGATCCCAAGTCTCGGGCAGGCGGATATTGCCGTGATGCAGGACAATCACCACGATCATCAGTGATTTGTAGAGGATCAAGGTCCCGAGACCGAGTCCGAGCGCGAGGATGACGACCGCGTTCAGCAGGGTCGAGATGACGATCTCGCCCGGATGAAACCGAAGAGCGGTTGTGGAATCCATCCGCGGGTCGGTGTGATGGACACGGTGGAGCCGCCATAGCAGCGGGATCTCGTGGTTGGCGCGGTGCCAGATATACATCCAAAGATCGAACAGCAAGAGGCCCGCAATCACCGCGGTTGGAGCCGGCACCTCGATCGCGTTCAGGAGGCCCCATCCGCGCGTCTGCGCCAACTCGATCGACGTCAGGATCAGGGGCGCCATCAAGGCACCGACCAGGCCGGTCATGAGGGCGAGGCCGATATTGCGAGCCGCGTGGGACCAGCGTCCGGCAGCTTGATCGTAGAAGGGGAATACGCCTTCCAACGCAAACAGCGTCCCCAGAACCACGAGCCCCACCCACTGGTCGATGCTCATCGTCGACCCTGCTCGTAGAGTTCGGCGAGCCGCGTCGGGGTTGCGCCGAGTAGATATCGTAGGATGAGCCCCGCGTTAGTAAGCTGCTGGCGGACCACGCCGTTGCGACGAAAGCGCACTGCGGAGGTCGTCATCACACCCGGAAGTTTCAGAACACGCCCGCGGCGGCGCCCGCGGCGCAGCAGCTCGACGTCCTCGAACAAGGGCCAGTCCGGAAATCCACCGAGTTGATCGAAGACGCGTCGCCGGATGAGGATCCCCTGATCTCCGAAGCTGGTGAGGAGCGAGTCGAACCGGGAGAACCAGCCATAGACGCCGAGCAGCCAATGCGCGTCGTCGAAGCGCAGACGAAAGCAGGCCAGCTCTGCATCGTCCGCGGCGAAGGCGGACAGCGTCAGCGCAGCAGCCTCGGGGGGCAGGATACTGTCGTCATGCAGGAAGAGCAGAAGCTCGCCCGAGGCCGCGCGGGCACCGGCGTTGCATTGCGGGCCGCGTCCCGGTGTTGCGACAAGGACCTGTGTTGCTCCTTCGGGCAGCTCTCGCAGCTCGGCAGATCGAAGAGGATGCGCCTCCGAGCGTGCAACGACGACGATGATCTCGGCGGCCGGAAAAGAGCGTCGACAGGCATCGAGACAGGGCTTGAGATGAGCCTCGATGCGCCTGGTCGGGATGATGATCGAGAGGCTTTGCATGATCTGGACTGCGCCGGGACACCTGTAGCATTCATTGCTCGGAAATGGACCACACGACGCCGAAATCAACCCGTGCGATCGTCAAGGAAAACCGAGCAGCTTGTGGGTCTGGACACTCAGACGCCAGCGCGGCCTGGCTCGGCAGTAAGCAATCGCTTGGCGGGTATGCTCTTGAAGGTGCGGGCCATCCATGGGCTGAAGGAAGAAGTGGTCGAACGCGAGGTGCTCGAGATCGTCCGGCGAGAGTCCGGACTGGGGGAAAACGAGCTTGAGCTCCCGTCCGCTCTGCTGAACAAGATCGGCCCCGGCCTTGGGGCTGACGCAGACCCAGTCGACGCCTTCCGGGACAGCAATGGTGCCGTTGGTTTCGACGGCGATCTCGAAACCCGCCGCATGCAGCGCGTCGATCAAGCCACTATCGAGCTGGAGCAGCGGCTCGCCTCCGGTCAGCACCACGAAGGGCCGACCGCCCGGACCGGCGTGCTCGGACCAGATCGCTGCGATCCGCTCGGCGAGGGTCTCGGGATCTCCGAACAGTCCCCCGCCTGCGCCGTCGGTCCCGCGAAAATCGGTATCGCAGAACCGACAGACCGCCGTCGCGCGATCCTGCTCGCGTCCGGACCAGAGGTTGCACCCGGCGAATCTGCAGAACACCGCCGCGCGTCCCGCTTGCGCGCCCTCCCCCTGCAGCGTGTAGAAGATCTCCTTGACGCTGTAGCTCATAGCGGAAGCGCGGGCCCCAACGCGCCCCAGCAGAGCACGGCGCCGCAGCCCGGGGTTTCGTGAAGGTCGATCCGATCCAATCGAGGGAGCGCGGCGGCAACCTCCTCGCGAATCCACAGGAGCAGGTTGGACGGATCGGCTTGGCGCAGGCGCGGCAATGCATCGAGCCGATGATGATCGAGTCGGTCGTAGACCGGCTTGAATTGCCGCTTCACGTCGCCGTAGTCGATCGTCCAGCCGAGCACCTCGTCCAGCGGGGCGGTCAAGTGCAGGCGCATCAGATAGCTGTGGCCGTGCAGGCGGCGACGCCGATCGCCCTCGGGTGCTTGCACAAGCTGCAGGGCGCTCTCGAAACGCTGCTCTTTCCAGATCCGATAATGCACACCGTCGTAGTGACACCCGGCGGTAGCCGTCTCGTAGACCGTCACGACGGACAACTGGGGAAAGACCGGCCGGAGTCGGTCCCAGATCCAACGCGCCAGCATCTCGCTGGTCGGGTTCTCCAGACCGGGGATCTCGTTCAGACAGGCATGATCGAGCTCGGCGTACAAAGGCCCCCAGATGGCCTCGAGCCGATCGAAGTCGATGCCCATGTCGCTTCCGGCGAGATCCTGATTGGCGTGCAGGATGACCTCGAATCCGTGACCGTGCATGCGCCCGCACTGGTGACCCTCGGGGACATTCGGCAAGCGGTGGGCGGCCTCGAAACGAAAGCGGCGCCAGACATGCGCCTGCTCGAGGCCGTCCAGATCGACACCCTGATCGCGGGTGCTCTGGACACCGACCGAAACGACCCCCGGAATGCCGAGATGCGCTCGCACCCAGCGGGCGAGATTCTCGTCGGTCGGAATCGGCAGGTGCTCGTTGAGGTCGCTGTAGTCGAGCGGCGCGATCGCGTCCGCCAGCACCCGAGCGAGGGCGTCCGTCTCTCCACCTGGAAAGGGTGCCCAGTCGGTCGGAAGCTGCGCGCGAACCTTGGCGAGGAAGCCGTGCCCGTGCAGACGGCGCGAGCGGTGTCCGGCAGGCAGAATGGAGACGCGCCGCGCGGCCTCGAACGGGACGGCGGCGACATGAAACAGCTGTTCACTCATGGGGCGAGGTGACCGAAACGAAGGCTGAGCGGATCCGGGAAACCTGCATCCGCGAAGCCTTTGGCGCGAAGCACGCAGGAGTCACAGAGACCACAGGGACGGCCATCGGTTCCGGGGTCGTAACAACTACTGGTCAGTCCGTAATCGACACCGAGCGAAAGACCTCGAGCAATGATCTCGGCCTTGGTCATCTGCATCAAAGGCGCATGGATCTCGAGCCTTTGACGCCCTTCGACACCGGCCGCGGTCGCTAGATTGGCCATGCGCTCGAACGCCTCGATGAAGGCCGGTCGACAGTCGGGATAACCGGAGTAATCCTGGACGTTCACGCCGATGAAGATGTCTTCGGACCCAAGGGTCTCGGCCCAGGCAAGCGCGAAGGACAGAAAGACGGTGTTGCGTGCCGGGACATAGGTGACCGGAATGCCCTCGCCGATCGTCCCGGCCCGACGCCCCTTCGGCACCGCGATGTCGGCCGTGAGCGCCGACCCGCCGAAACGCCGTAAATCGATCTCGACGATCGCATGCTCCACGACGCCCAGTGCCTCGGCGACACGGGCGGCGGATTCGAGCTCGATACCGTGGCGTTGGCCGTACCGAAACGACAATGCATGGACCGCGAATCCTTCGGATGTCGCAATGGCCGCTGCGGTTGCGGAGTCCAACCCTCCACTCAAAAGAACGACTGCCGGTTTCATGGTCTCGGAAGATAAAGCATAGCGACAGGGCGTATCGAGCCGGATCTAAGCCGGCGCTCGACGCTCAGTTGCGTTCGTCCGCCGGTCGGAGGAGCGAGCGGATTCGCGCCAGTGCCGTTTCGCCGACATCGGAGAACTCGATCCCGAGTAACCAGCGTTCCTCGGACGTACTCGGAGAGACCCACGCCACGGAGCCCACGGCTTGAATACCTTCCGGGATCTCCGGCGCCTCCATCTCGACCAACAGTCGCGAACGTACCGCAAACATGCGATCGGCCCACACTTGCAGACCGCCCTCGCTGATGTTGCGCCCGAGCACCGGGTGCATGCCCGCAGCACCGCCGAGCGCATCCGAGCCGAGTTGCATGAGGCGAGCGTGGCAGTCCCAGGACACCCGCTCGTAGCTCCGTCGATCCGCTTCCGCTTCGCTGGCCGCCATAAACACCTCATACCGTCTGATTGATTGAACCCAGAGCCGTCGGTCGACCGCTTCGCGTCGTATGCAAGCCTTTGACGCGGCGAACGATCTTCGATATCCGACGCCCCGCGAGGTGATGGCCGCTACGGCCCCTGGCCCACGCCCCGCGCTGCGCCCTGCCGAGTGGCACGAATCGCTTAAACACAGCGCCGCGCTAAGGATAGCGCTCGTTCGAGAGGCTGTCGACCGACCTTTCGGAGGATCGCGAGGCGCAGCGATGGGATCGGCGATCCCGCTGGCGGACGGATCAGATCGGAACGGGGAAGGTTCGTCGAAACGGCAAGACGGATGACGGAGATGCCGTGAAACTGCGGTGTCGGTCGGTACCGGCGGTACGGCCATGCTCGACGGCGTGGGACCGTCGAGCATGGCGCGATTGGCGAACGCGATGGTCTGATTACCCGCGAATTCGATCCACGCGTGGAAGAATCCGCATCAGCCCGGTCCGATCAGGCCCAACCGAAGCCCATCTGGAACACGACGGCATGGAGCACCAAAGCAATGATCAACAGAAGAAAGAAGATCGGCATCAGCCATGTCGCGGGATTGAGGACCAGCCACACCTTCCAATCGTCTTCCGGGTTCTTCGGCTTTGCAATCTGGACGTCACTCATAATCTTGATCTCGTCGAAGTCGGATTTAGAACCAGGGATTGGCAGCGATCACGAAGAGGTGAACCAATGCAGCGATCCCGACGTATGCGGTGTAGGTCACCTTGAACTGCTCATGAAGTTCTTTTGCTTGTTGGTCGGTGAGACCGGACAGAGACTGCGCCATGATTGAGCTCCTTTGCTGGATTTTTCATCGAGCAACGTAGGCCAAGCCGAGGCCGGACAGGCGTCGAGGCTTAGGCCGCCTCGGGCACCACGATCACTTCGACCGGCACCGGCACGACCGCGGGTGCAGCTTCTTCGGCCGGAGCTTCTTCCGCAGCAGGCGCAGCTTCGACGGGAGCGGCCTCGGCGGCCGGCGCGGCTTCGACCGGAGCGGCCTCGGCAGCAGGCGCGGCTTCGACCGGAGCGGCCTCGGCAGCAGGCGCGGCTTCGACCGGAGCGGCCTCGGCAGCAGGCGCGGCTTCGACCGGAGCGGCCTCGGCAGCAGGCGCGGCTTCGACCGGAGCGGCCTCGGCAGCAGGCGCGGCTTCGACCGGAGCGGCCTCGGCGGCGGGCGCGGCTTCGGCAGGCGCTTCCTCGGCGACCGGCACGACTTCCTCGACGATCACGATGACTTCTTCGACG
>NZ_AFWV01000026.1 GCF_000223985.1 Thiocapsa marina 5811 | reverse complement strand
AGCCGCATCTGGCCGAGAAGATCGCCAAACAGACCCGCAAGGACTTCCCCGACGGCATCCCCGGCTTCGGCACCGACGCGCTGCGCTTCACCTTCGCCGCGCTCGCCACCACCGGGCGCGACGTCAAATTCGACCTGGGTCGAATCGAGGGCTACCGCAACTTCTGCAACAAGCTGTGGAACGCCTCGCGCTACGTGCTGATGAACACGGAGGATCAGGATTGCGGCCAAGCCCCTGATGAGTCGGGCGGCGAGCTGGAGCTCTCCGCAGCCGACCGCTGGATCCGCGCCCGTCTCCACGCCACCACGGCGACGGTCACCGACGCCATCGAGGGCTATCGCTTCGACCTCGCCGCCCAGGCGATCTACGACTTCACCTGGAACGCCTTCTGCGACTGGTATCTGGAGCTGTCCAAGCCGGTGCTCACCGGCACGGCCGCCAGCGATGCCGCCAAGCGCGGCACCCGCCGCACCCTGGTCGAGACGCTGGAGACCCTGCTGCGGCTCGCCCACCCGATCATGCCCTTCATCACGGAGGAGATCTGGCAGAAGGTCGCACCCCTGACCGGAGCGCAAGGCGAGACCATCATGCTCGCGCCCTACCCCGTCGCCGACGCGGGCGCCGACGACCCGGAGGCCGTCGCCGAGATCGAGTGGGTCCAGCAGGTCATCCTCGGCGTGCGGCGCATCAAGGGCGAGATGAACATCGCGCCCGGCAAACCCCTGCCGGTGCTGGTCGCCAACGCCTCCGAGCAGGACAAGACCTGGCTCGCCGTCGCCCGGCCCTATCTGGACTTTCTCGCCCGCATCGAGTCGGTCACCCTGCTCGAAGACGAGTCGAGCGCGCCCGAATCGGCGATCGCGCTCGTGGGCAACATGAAGCTCCTCATCCCGATGGCCGGCCTGATCGACAAGGACGCCGAGCTCAAACGTCTCGACAAGGAGATCGGCCGCCTGACCGACGAGATCGCAAGGATCGGGCAGAAGCTCGCCAACCCGAGCTTCGTCGACAAGGCCCCGGCCGCCGTCGTCGACAAGGAGCGTGCGCGGCTCGCCGAGCAATCGACGGCGATCGGCAACCTACAGGCACAGCGGGAGAAGATTGCCGCGCTTTGAGCCGATTGTCATGACCCGTTCGACATCCCCTGAGCCCGGAGAGTTGGTGTTCGTCCTCGGTGGAGTCGATCCGGCCTCAGGCTCCGAACAATCGCGACCTTGGTCGGCGAGTACCAGGAGCAGACATGAACAGGGTTCCGACCCAAGAGATCAAGCGCCGCGGGATCGCAGCCGCGGATGAGGCCCTTCACAACGCCCCTGTAGATATCACCGAGGACAATCGCCCGAGCTCTGTCGTGCTGACTGAAGCAGCCTATGCCGAGCTGCAAGAGGCGCAGTAGCCCATCTCCCGAAGAACCCACAGGCGCTCGGTTTATCGTCGACACCGATCGACATAACCGATATAGCCTGTTTGCGCGTAGCAATTCGGTGGCCTACCGTTAGGATGCGTAACGCCCCTCCCGAAGCTGAGACGGTCCGGGTTTGCGCCACGACGCTCGCTCCGGACCGAAGTGCGAAGATAAGGACAGGAAGACAAGCGGTGTTGCCGACCGCGGTCGAACCCACCACAGATGAGGAGTTGATTTCCATGCACATGAAAGCGATCCCCGCGGCCATTCTCGCGGCCCTAATGACCACCCCCGCGGCCGCAGACCCTGCGATGGCCGCCGGCAAGGCGAAGCCCAACAGTTTCTGGTGGCCTGACCAGCTCAACCTCCAACCCCTGCGCGACCACGACCCGGCGTCCAATCCCTACGGTGTGGATTTCGATTACGCGGAGGCCTTTGCAGGCCTCGACCTCGCGGCCGTCAAGACGGATCTCAAGGCGTTGATGACCACATCCCAAGACTGGTGGCCCGCCGATTTCGGCCACTACGGACCGCTGTTCATCCGCATGGCCTGGCACAGTGCCGGCACCTATCGGGTGGCAGACGGACGCGGCGGGGCCGGCGGCGGCCAGCAGCGCTTCGACCCGCTCAACAGCTGGCCCGACAACGTCAACCTCGACAAGGCGCGGCGCCTACTCTGGCCGATCAAACAGAAATACGGCCGCAACATCTCATGGGCCGATCTCATGGTCCTCGCGGGCACCGTCGCGATGGAGGACATGGGCTTTAAGACCTTCGGTTTCGCCGGGGGACGGGCCGATGACTGGGAGCCCGACCTGGTGTACTGGGGACCCGAGGCCGACATGTTGGGCCGCGAGCGTTACGACGCCGAGGGCAAGCTGGAGAATCCTCTCGCCGCCACGCAGATGGGCCTGATCTATGTGAATCCGGAAGGCCCGGGCGGCAATCCCGATCCGCTGGCCGCCGCCGAGCAGATCCGAACGGCATTCGGCCGCATGGCGATGAACGACGAAGAGACCGTCGCGCTGATCGCCGGCGGTCACACCTTCGGCAAGACCCACGGCGCAGGCAAGCCGCAGGAGTGCGTGGGCGCAGAGCCCGCCGCGGCGCCGATCGAGCAGCAAGGCTTGGGTTGGGCCAACAGGTGCGGCAAAGGCAACGCCGAGGACACCATCGGCAGCGGTCTGGAAGGGGCGTGGACCGCGGCACCGACGCGCTGGACCATGCTGTACCTGAGCAACCTGTTCAACTACGACTGGGAGCAGACCCGCAGCCCGGCCGGCGCCATTCAGTGGACGCCGAAGGACGGAGCGGCCGCCGGCACGGTCCCCGACGCCCACGTTGCGGGCGTCGGTCATGCGCCGATCATGTTCACGACGGACCTGGCGCTGAAGCTCGACCCAACCTACCGAGAGATCTCCAAGCGCTTCCTGGAGAATCCGGAGGCGTTCGAGCTCGCGTTCGCGAAGGCCTGGTTCAAGCTGACGCATCGCGACATGGGACCCCGTGCCTTGTACCTCGGTGCCGAGGTACCCGAGGAGGTGCTTCCGTGGCAGGACCCGGTGCCGGCGGTCGACTACGCACCGATCGAGGAAAGCGACATCGCCGAGCTCAAGAAACGCATCCTGGCCTCCGGCCTGACCACCGGCGAGCTGGTACGCACCGCTTGGGCGTCCGCATCCACCTTCCGCGCCAGCGACATGCGCGGCGGTGCCGACGGTGCGCGCATTCGCCTGGCACCGCAGAAAGACTGGCCGGTCAATGACCCGGCAAGCCTGGCGAGGGCGCTGCAGACCCTGGAGGAGATCCAGACGACCTTCAACAGCGGCGCATCCGACGGCAAGCAGGTCTCGCTCGCGGACCTGATCGTCCTAGGCGGTGCCGCGGCCATCGAGCTGGCCGCCAAGGATGCCGGCTACGACGTGGACGTCCCCTTCACGCCCGGGCGTGCGGACGCCACGCAAGAACAGACCGATGTCGAGTCTTTTGCCGTCCTCGAACCCACGGCCGATGGCTTCCGCAACTACTTTGCCGACAGTAACCGCCTGTCGCCGAGCGAGATGCTGGTCGACCGTGCAGACCTGCTGGGGCTGACGGTTCCGGAGATGACGGCACTGGTCGGCGGGATGCGCGCCTTGGGTGCCAACAGCCGTGGCTCGAGGCATGGCGTGTTGACCGCTCGCCCCGGCCCGCTGACCAACGACTTCTTCGTCAACCTGCTCGACATGAACACCGTCTGGTCGCCGGCGGCGGATACCGAGGGTCTCTATGAGGGACGCGACCGTGCGACGGGCGAGCTGAAATGGACGGCCACACCGGTGGACCTGATCTTCGGATCCAACGCCGAGCTGCGCGCCGTCGCCGAAGTCTATGCGTCGCAGGATGGCGACGAGGAGTTCGTCCGAGACTTCGTCGCCGCATGGACAAAGGTCATGAACGCCGACCGCTTCGAGCCCGCCAAGGGCTGACGAAGGCACCGCGGCGCTGGAAACCCGGCCTGCCGGTGTAGACGGGCTGCTCCGAAGCCTTGCAAAGGGCCGCGGAGGGCACACGGACGTGCCGCCACAAGACAACCGGGAGTCGCGTGGCGGCGGCGTTCGTCGGGTGTTTCGATCCGCGCTACGCGGACCTTCACGCGAGCACATCTGTCGTCTGCCGGCACCATCTCGAGGTCATGGCCATGGCTGGACCCTTGGTCTCATGGCGTGTTGTTCCATGTAAAACCCGCTTGGCGCATGAGGAATCCCCTAGTATCTTGAGCACCGCCGTCGGCACACCGCCGGGGGAAGCGGTCGTTTGCCTCTCGTTGGGTCGGCAGACGGCGCCTTTCGCCGCAAAACCGACGACGCGGCCCCCCGAGGTGCGCAGTGCGGTCGACTTTATGACTGACCCGCTCGCCCGCGGCTCCGACACCTCATCACAGCAGGATTCATCATGATGCGTGCCCCCGGACGCCTTTCGTTTGTGCCCTATATGGGTCTTTTGGCCCTGCTCGTGCCGGGCCTGTCGCTCGCGAGCGAGTCGGGACAGTGGATCGACTTGACCGCGCATAGTGTCGGCTATGCGGCCCTGATCATCTTCGTCCTCGCCTATGCGTTGGTGATGGCCGAGGAATTTCTGCATCTGCGCAAGTCCAAACCGGTCATCATCGCGGCCGGCCTCATCTGGGCATTGATCGCGTACGTCTATTCGCAGAACGGCCTTACCCACGAAGCCGAGGCGGCGGTGCGGCACAACCTGCTCGAATACGCCGAGCTGATGCTCTTTCTGCTGGTGGCTATGACCTACATCAACGCCATGCAGGAACGTCAGGTGTTCGATGCGCTGCGTGGCTGGCTGATTCGCAAGGGATTCGGTCTGCGCGCCCTGTTCTGGTTGACCGGCGGGTTGGCGTTCATCATCTCCCCGGTGGCCGACAACCTGACCACGGCGCTCTTGATGTGCGCGGTCGTGATAGCGGTCGGCGGAGACAACACCCGTTTCGTGACACTGGCCTGCATCAACATCGTGGTCGCCGCGAACGCGGGCGGGGCCTTCAGCCCCTTCGGCGACATCACGACGCTGATGGTCTGGCAGAAGGGCATTATCGAGTTCAACGGTTTCTTCGCGCTCTTCATTCCGGCACTCGTCAATTTTCTGGTTCCCGCGCTCTTCATGCATGCCGCCGTGCCGGACATCAGACCCGAAGCGGTGTCGGTACAGCAGCCGCGGCGGGTATCCTTCTCGTACCACCGAGCCTCCGAGCCCGAAGCCGAAACGGCACCGGCGGAGATCCACATGCGACGCGGCGCCAGGCGCATCATCCTGCTCTTCCTGCTGACGATCGCAACGGCGGTCGCATTCCACAACTTCCTGCACCTGCCGCCGGTCATCGGCATGCTCACCGGTCTCGGATATCTGCAATTCTTCGGCTTTTTCCTTCGGATGAGCCATCATGGCTGGCAGCAGCGCAACGTCGAGCGCGCGAATCTGATCGGAGACATCACGCCTTTCGACGTCTTCAACAAGGTCGCCCGCGCCGAGTGGGACACCCTGCTGTTCTTCTACGGCGTCGTGCTCTGTGTCGGCGGGCTCGGGTTCATCGGCTATCTCGGCATGGCCTCGGATGTCATGTATCAGCAATGGGGCCCGATTCCGGCCAACATCGCCGTAGGCCTTCTATCGGCCGTGGTCGACAATATTCCGGTGATGTTCGCCGTCCTCACCATGAATCCCGACATGGACCAATCGCAGTGGCTCTTGGTCACACTGACCGCCGGCGTCGGCGGATCGCTGCTCTCGATCGGGTCGGCGGCCGGGGTCGCGCTGATGGGCCAAGCCCGCGGTGTCTATACCTTTTTTGCGCATCTGCGATGGATGCCGGAGATCGCCTTGGGGTATTTCGCGAGCATCGTTGTTCATTTGTGGCTCAACGGCTGACGGCTGGCCGGAGCGGCGAGCGCCCCGATGAGGCGATGGCGTCGCTCCGCCCTGTCGAGCCTTCTGATCGCACTGGCGGTGACAGGCGCTTGGCTGATCGAGCGCCGGGGACCGGGGCTGATCCCGGTCGAGTGGTCATTCGCCGCGTCGGGCCGACCCTGCGTCTTGGATCAGGTGCTGGATGGAGATTCGCTCCGGCTGACCTGCGGCGGTAAACCCGTCGAGGTCCGTCTGTACTGTATCGACGCACCCGAGAAAGACCAGAAGCCCTGGGGCGATCGGTCCCGAGCACACCTGAAGCGGATCGCCGCGGATCGAGTCGAGATGCGAGCGGTGGACACCGACCGATTCGGACGCACGGTCGCCGAGGTTTCCAACGCCACCGGCGAACGGCTCTCGCTGAATCTCGAGCAGGTCAAGCAGGGACAAGCCGCCGTCTACCCGCGCTATTGCGAGGAGTCGCGGTTCTTCCGCGCGGAGCGCGAGGCCCGTGCCGCGAGGGTTGGAATCTGGGACAAACGGGGGGAGCACCAGACACCCTGGACCTTCCGACATCGCCATTGAGGTGCGCGGGCGGGCGTTGTCGTGGTTCGACGCCGTCTTGACGGATCGTTGCCGAACGCCATCGGGTCGATCACGGTCGCAGCATCCGGCCCGTCCGCCCGTCGCGGATGCAGGAGGGTTGGTCGGAGCCGACACAGGGCCCGGCAAGGATCGCGTCCGGAGGCTCGTCGAGCGCAAGCCGCACCTGCAGGGCGGTTCGGGCCGGGTGTCGACCGGCTTGGTTCGCACTGGTGGAGACGACGGCACCGCCATAGATCCGGCAAAGCGCTGCGGCGATCGGGTGTGCCGTGACCCGAACCGCAAGCGTGTCGAAACGCCCGGTGAGCCAGCGCGGGGTCTGCGAGCGCGCCGGCAGCAGCCAAGTATTCGGCCCCGGCCAGCTGGCTCGAATCTCCGCCATCCGATCGGCGTCGAGCGACAGGACGAAAGGGTCGAGCTGGCTCGGATCCGAGGCGATCAGGATCAAACCCTTGGCTGCATCGCGGCGCTTCATGCTGAGAATCCGCGCAACGGCATCGCCGTTCCAGGGATCGCAGCCCAAGCCGAACACGGCCTCGGTCGGATAGGCAACCACGCCACCGCCCGCGATGACGCGGGCGACGTGCCGAAGTCGCTGGCTCGGAAGAAAAGCCGATCTCATCGGGGAACCAAGCGAAACGCCGAAGATCCCACGAGGGCAGCGGAGGCTGGCACAGGCTCGTGACCGAGGGGCGATCGTCGAAACGCGTTGCCGGATCTCAACGAACCCCGAGCCCCGGAATCGGTATACTGTGACGGTTCTCGCCGACGGTGACCGAAGCAAGGGCGGCGGGGCCACACGGGCGAATCCATCGGGGCGAGTCTCGGAATTCCCGCACCCTCTGCGAAGCCCGGCATGCGCCCGATCTTCTTTCCTTTTTTACATTCCGGAGTTGACTTCATGACCCTGATCAAAAACGTTGGTAAAACCGATCGCAACATCCGTTTGGCGGCCGGTGGTGTCCTGGTGTTCCTGGGCATCGTGACGAACACGGTGCTCTTCTCGATCATCGGACTGGTCGTGCTCGCGACCGGTGCGATCGGCACTTGCCCGGCTTACATGCCGTTGAACATCAACACCAACAAGGACGACAAGGCCTGATCGAGGCCGTTTCGGCAGGCTTTCCGGCCACCGACCCGTTAAGGCCGGAAACCGGAAAAGCAAACCGGTAGGACCGGCTTGGGCTCTTTCGAGCCCAAGCCGCCCGGACCCGCCAAGCGGTACCCGATGACCCGAGCAGGCGACGATCAAGCCGGACGCTCGAAGAGATAGTGGCTCACATACCACTCCTGCCCCTTTCGATACCCGAACAACTCCGCGCAGGCCATGAAGAAGAGCCGCCAGCGCATCCACCAGACCCCCGCTTGGTCGCTGCCGTAGGTCTCCTCGAGGATCGGCCAGACGCGATCGCGCGCGCCATCCATCCGCTCCAACCAGGCGTTGAGCGTCCTCTCGTAATGCCTACCATCCCAGCGCCAGCGTGTCACCAGCTTGAGATGCTCCTGAAAATGCAGCGGTAGATCGTCACTCGGCATGATACCGCCCGCGAAGAAGTAGTGACTCATCCAGTCGCTCGGGCCGACGTCCTCGAAGGGATAGGGATGCTCGCGATGGACGAAGATGTGCATCAGGAAGCGCCCGCCGGGTTTCAGCCAGTCGTGCACACGCGCGTACAACTTGCGATGGTTGCGCATGTGCTCGAACATCTCGAGCGAGACGATCCGGTCATACCGGCCGTCGGCCTGAAACGCGTTCATGTCGGCGGTGACGATCTCCAGATTGGTCAGGCCCCGTCGATCGCGCTCCGCCTCGATAAACCTGCGCTGCCCGCTGGAGTTCGAAACGCCGGTGATCCGACAGCTCGGAAACCGCTCGGCCAGGTACAGGCTCAAGGCGCCCCAGCCGCAACCCAATTCCAGCACCCGATCGCCGTCCTGGATCCCGGCCCGCTCGGCCGTGATCGCCAACGACGCCTCTTCCGCCTCTTCGAGCGTCGTGCCGCCCTCGGGCCAGTAGCAGGAGCTGTACTTGCGACGCGGCCCCAACACGAGATCGAAGAACGAGGCCGGCAGCTCGTAGTGTTGCTCGTTGGCGCGATCCGGCACCGCCGCGATCGGAGAGTCATCCATCATGGCGATGAAGTCGCGCTTCTCGCGCATCGCCGTCTCGCAATCCTCCGTCGGCAAGGTCGCCAGGCGTCCGCGCAGCAAGGCTCGAATGCCGCTGCGTGTCACGCTGTCGGGAACCTTGCCTTGCTCGACCCAGCGGATCGCCGTCTCTGTTGCACGCACCATCGTCGTCTCCTTGTTCGTCCCGTGACCACGCGTCGACACGGAGGTATTGGCGAGGAACCCCGAGGGCAAGCCGGCCGTGCAATCTCCCGACGGACAAGCTCGAAGCTAGCGCGGCGGCAACTGGTCCAACGCGAGCTTCAAGGCAGCCTCGCGATCCTCGACCCAACGATCCTCTCGCATGGCGCCGCGCAAACCCAGGTGCTCCAGACGCTCGCGCGGCTGGCCGTGAACGCCGGCCATGTAGACCGCGTGACCTTGCGAGAGCGCATCGCGTACCGTCGACTCTACGGCGACCGCGGTCGTCACACCCATGTGCGGGACCTGACTCAGATCGATGACGACCGCCTGTGCACCCTCGAGCTTGGGGCTCTGACGACTGATGGCGGCAGCGGCACCGAAGACCAGCGGGCCGCTGAGATACAGGATCTTCACGCGACCGCGTCCTTGTGCCAGCAGAGAGCGCTCCTCGCACGACAGACCGGCGCACGGCGCCTCGTCGCGCGAGCGACGTGCCGGGAGCACGCAGACGGACTCTTCCTGCACGTCGGCGAGACGTCGAATGGTGAGGACATTGGCCACGAAGAGGCCGATTGCCACGGCGGTGATCAGATCCACGAACACGGTCATCAAGATCACGCCGTAGGTGATCAAGGCGCCTTTCATCGAGACACGATGGACGCGGGCGAGGAAGCTCCAGTCGATGATGTCGATACCGACCTTGACGGCGATTCCCGCAAGGACCGCCAAGGGGATATTCGCCGTCAATGCACCCGCCCAGACCACCACCACGGCCAGGATCGCCGCTCGGGTCAGACCCGACAGTGCGGTTCGCCCGCCGGCTTGGATATTCACCACCGTCCCCATGGTGGCCCCGGCGCCCGGCAGACCGCCGAACAGCCCGGAGGCCAGGTTGCCGATACCCTGCCCCAGCAACTCCTTGTCCGAGTTCACTTGTTTACGGGTCAAGCTGCCCGCGATCACCGAGGTCAGCAGGGCGTCCACCGAGCCGAGCATCGCCAGGACGAGCGCATCGATCAGAATGGTCTGCCATTGCGCCACACTGAACACGGGCATCTGCAAGGAGGGCAGACCGCTCGGGATCTCGCCGATGCGCCGAATGTCCTGATCGCCCAACCAGTAGACCGCGATCAGGGTGCCCACGACCAAGACGACCAGCTGCGGGGGCAGGATCCGTTTGATGCGCGCCGGCATGAGGAAGAGGACCGCAAGCGTCAAGCCCGCCAAGGCGGCCTCGCGCGGATCGATCGACCCGATCAGTTCGGGCAGAGCCTGCAGGGTACCCATCACCCCGCCCCCCGGCGCCGGCTGTCCGAGCAGTCCGGGCAGCTGAAGAATGACGAGGATGATGCCGATTCCGGACATGAAGCCGGAGATGACCGTAAAGGGCATCATGGTGACATAGCGCCCGAGCTTCATCGCCCCGAACGCGATCTGGAAAAGACCGGCGAGCATCACGACCGTGAAGGCCATCGCCATGCCTTGCTCGGGATTCGCCGCGATCAGCGAGGCAATCACCGCGGTGAACACCACGGTCATGGGACCGGTCGGCTCGGAGATGAGTGTCGGCGTCCCGCCGAACAGCGCGGCGAACAGACCGATCAGGACCGCACCGTAGAGTCCGGCCTCGGCGCCCGCCCCCGACGCGACCCCGAAAGCGAGCGCCATCGGCAGCGCGATGACCGCGGCGGTGACACCGCCGAAGAGGTCACCGCGAAGGTTGTCGAACCGGATCTCGTTGAGTACGCGCATGCACTACTCCAAAGTCATCAGCTGTAGGCCGCATTAGTATCCTAACCGAGTGTGGTAAGCGATAATCGAAGTTTCTCAAGTGCTGCATCGATAAAGATCTATGATTCGCACAGGACGAATCGATTACCCTAAAAAGAGACGGGTGATAAACCACATGGCGGAGCGGGATTATCGAGCCGCCGGCACATATAAACGATCGTCGATATCACCGATAGAAATAATTGAATATTTTCTATACCTCGTCGTAAGTAAGATTTTGTACAGAGTTCGAAACGGCCTCCGCAGGCGAGGCGGATCAGGCACAGACCACAGGAGCTGACCATGAGCGTGAAGACCTACGATGCCGGTGTAAAAGAATACCGGGCCATGTACTGGACGCCGGACTATGTCCCTCTCGACACGGACCTCCTGGCCTGTTTCAAATGCACCGGACAGCCCGGTGTGCCGCGCGAAGAGGTGGCCGCCGCCGTGGCTGCCGAGTCCTCCACCGGCACCTGGAGCACGGTGTGGTCGGAGCTCCTGACCGACCTCGAATTCTACAAGGGCCGTGCCTATCGCATCGAAGACGTGCCCGGCGACAAAGAGTCCTTCTACGCCTTCATCGCCTATCCGATCGACCTCTTCGAGGAAGGCTCCGTCGTCAACGTCCTCACCTCTCTCGTCGGCAACGTTTTCGGATTCAAGGCGCTGCGTCACCTTCGCCTGGAAGATATCCGCTTCCCGATCGCCTACGTGAAGACCTGCATGGGGCCGCCGAGCGGCATCCAGGTGGAGCGCGACAAGCTCAACAAGTACGGCCGTCCGCTCTTGGGCGCCACCATCAAGCCCAAGCTCGGCCTGTCGGCGAAGAACTACGGCCGTGCCGTCTACGAGTGTCTGCGCGGCGGTCTGGACCTGACCAAAGACGACGAAAACGTGAACTCTCAGCCCTTCATGCGCTGGCAGAACCGCTTCGAGTTCGTCGCCGAGGCCGTGTCCGCTGCGCAAGCCGAGACCGGCGAGCGCAAGGGCCACTACCTGAACGTGACCGCCGCCGATCCCGAGCAGATGTACGAACGTGCCGAGTTCGCCAAGGAGCTGGGCCAGCCGATCATCATGCACGACTTCCTCACCGGCGGCTTCACCGCCAACACCGGTCTGGCCAAGTGGTGCCGCAAGAACGGCATGCTGCTGCACATCCACCGCGCCATGCACGCGGTTATCGACCGTCACCCGAAGCACGGCATCCATTTCCGGGTCTTGGCCAAGTGTCTGCGTCTGTCGGGCGGCGACCACCTTCACACGGGCACGGTCGTCGGTAAGCTCGAAGGCGACCGCGGCTCCACGCTCGGATTCGTCGACCTGCTGCGCGAGTCCTTCATCCCCGAAGATCGCGCTCGCGGCATCTTCTTCGACCAGGATTGGGGCTCCATGCCCGGCGTCTTCGCGGTCGCGTCCGGCGGCATCCACGTCTGGCACATGCCCGCACTGGTCACCATCTTCGGCGACGACTCCGTGCTTCAGTTCGGCGGCGGTACTCAGGGACACCCCTGGGGCAACGCGGCCGGTGCGGCGGCCAACCGTGTCGCGCTCGAGGCTTGCGTGAAGGCCCGCAACGAGGGACGCGAGCTCGAGAAGGAGGCCCGCGAGATCATGACCGGCGCGGCCAAGCACAGCCCCGAGCTGGCGATCGCGATGGAGACCTGGAAGGAGATCAAGTTCGAGTTCGAGACGGTCGACAAGCTCGACGTGGGTTGAAGAAAGCCGCCTGCCTCCGGCCTCCTGCTCGAGGCCGCCCGGGCTATGAGATCCAAGTCTGCCGCAGCGGTGTCGTAAAGCGACTCGCAGGGCGGCGGGAAGGACTCAACCCCGCCGGAAGCTGATAGCTGGAGGCCGGGGGCTGGAGGCAGGAAGCTGGACGCTCCGACACTCGAATCCAACGCATTCGCACAACGAGGACCGCAAACATGCCATTCCAAAGTACGACGGGCGACTATCAAACCAAGCGCACCCTGGAGACCTTCGGGTTTCTGCCCCCGATGACCCAAGAGGAGATCTTCGACCAGATCGCCTACATCATCGCGCAGGGTTGGACGCCGGGTATCGAGCATATCCATCCCAGCAAGGCCATGAACCACTACTGGACCATGTGGAAGCTGCCCTTCTTCGGGGTGACCGATCTGGCCCAGGTCGTGAGCGAGCTCGAAGCCTGCCATCGCTCCTACCCGGATCACCATGTCCGCGTGACCGGTTACGACAACTACACCCAGAGCCAGGGGTCCTGTTTCGTCGTGTTCGAGGGTCGCGGCTGATCGAATAGCCGTCGGCAGTCGACGTCGGGCGTTGCTTGCGGGCTCCGCCCGACGCAGAGGTGCCGAGCACTCGTGATCCAGTGTTTCAACACCGAGCGGGCGGCGCGATCGCCGAGTCGGTGACGCGAACGGAGTCAGGCGTCCATCCCGCCGTCGCTGTCACCGCTCATGCGCTCCACGTCCAAGGGAACGACCATGCCCAGCAAAGCGAATCTGAGATCGAGCGGCCGCGAGGCGGCCCTGGCACGTCGCCGTGCCTTGTCCACTCAGGGCAAACGAACCAGCGCTGCCGCCGCAACGGCCCAGCGCAGCCGTACGCCCGACGCCGCTGCGCTACGTCGCCCCGCGGCATCGCAGCCGCAGGCTGCTCCGGCTGCCGCGACGCAGGCTGTGTCGAGCACAGGCTGGAACACTGACGACTCGGCTCCATCGACGTCCAGGCTCGCCTCGCCCGTGCGGCGAGTTCAGGCTCCGGTTTCGTCATCCGGCTCGAGCCGCGCCGAGGCCAGGGCACGCCGCGAGGCGCTGTCCAAAGCCGGTAAGCGAGCGGATCGCAGAGCAGATCGCACACGCGCTCCGACGTCGAAAGCGCCGGCCCAAGGCGCACGAGACGCGACGACGGATTGCGGGTGCGGCTGCGGCGGGAACCCCGGCACCACGGATGAGCGCGCTTCCATGACGGATGCGGTGCGCGCCTCGTCGGATCGTCGGGGCTCGTCTTCGCTCGGCAGCTCGACCAACGGGTCGCGACGCAACGGCAAGCGCATCACGGCCGTCAAGCCGACGGGCCGGATGCTGGCCCTCGCCCGACGCTCGGCCACCTCCGGGCGCGGCAAGGCTGCGGTGAACACGCCGGCCACGACAGCGAGCCTTGCCCGGCAGGCGAACCCCCAGCTATCCGGGCGCGACCTCGCCCAAACCGTCCGCGCCCATCGCAGCGCCGCCGGTGCGGCCGGGACGCGCAAGGCCCAGGCGACCGGCCGCGTCAGACCCGGACGCGAGCGGCCGGTCGGCGGGGCAGAAGATCAACCCTGGAAGGTCGGTCTAAGCGAGACCGCGCAAGGTCAATTCGTGACCGGAACCCGGGTCGGACGCAGTCGCTCGGTGACGGGCGACGAGCCGAGCGTGTGCCGCGAGGTCACGGGAACCGAATACATGGGCGCGGAGATCTTTCGCGAATTCTGCCAGGCCGAGCCGCCGAAGCCGACGCCGAAGGTTCAGGTCACCACCACGGGGCACGGCAACGCCGTGACGGGCAACGAGGTGGGCCGCTCGAGCCGAGTCACGGGCGACGAGCCCGGGACATGCAAGACCGTGACCGGTACCGAATACCTGTCGGCCGAGCAAACGAGTGCATTCTGCGGGACCGAGCTGCAACCGAACCCGCGGCAAACCGGCCAAACCCAGACCACCGGCGGTCGGCCCGTCTCGGGTGTCCTCCCGGGGCTCTCCGCCAAGGTCACGGGCAACGAGCACGGCGCCGGGATACAGCCGACCGGCAGTCAGTACATGTCCTCGGCCAACGGCGACCTGTCCAATCTGAAAAAGGCGCCGCCCAAGGTCGACCTGACGCAGACACTCCGCGGCGGTTCAGTCACCGGCACCCGCGTCGGGCGCAGCGCCAAGCTGACCGGCGACGAGCCCGGCAGCTGTCGGCTGGTCACCGGCGACGAGTACGTCGGTGCCGAGCAGTACAAGGAGTTCTGCGGCACCCAGCCGCCCCCCCTGGAGGCGCCCAAGGTCGGGCTGTCCTCGACCCAGAAGGGCCTCTCGGTCTCCGGCACGCAGACCGGTCGCTCGGGTCGGGTGACCGGAGACGAGCCCGGCACCTGCAAGGCGGTGACCGGAACGCCCTACGCGGGGCTCGAGCAGACGGCGACCTATTGCGCCCCGGAGCAGCAACGTGTCATCGCCGAGCGGATGCGGCCGATGGCGAGTGTCATGGCGGCGCGCATGACCGGCGTCCGTCCGAGGATCGGCGGCGTCATGACAGGTGCCTCTCGGGGTGCTTGCGAGGAGATCAGCGGAACACCCTACGTCGGGGTCGACCAGATCGAAGAGACCTGCGGACGTGCTGCACAGCCCGGTGACAGCGACTTCCCGCAGCCGCTCCCTGAATCCGTCGAAGCCGCGCCTTGGCAGAGCTTCAGCGTCGCCTCGCCGGCCCGACAAGCCTTTCAATCGCGTCAGGACAACGCGGTGACCGGCACTCTTTACGAGCAGGAGGGGCGGATTACCGGCCCTTTCGGGATGGGCACGGGCAAGATCACGGGCACTGAGCAATTCCGCTTCGACCGTGGACCGTCCGTGCCGGGAAACCTCCTCCAGATGGAGTCCGCCGCGACGATGGAAGCCGATACGGCAGCGGCCCGGTCACGTGTGACGGGCGAGGGCCAAGCCGCCGGAACCAAGATCACGGGTGATGACTGGGAGCGCGGCGAGCGTGTCACCGGGACAGAGGGTCCCTCGGCGCGGCGGCGTAACCCGACTCGACCGGGGCCGATGGCTGCGATGGGGGCCGTCAAGCCCAAGCGCAACGAGGAGCTTCCTGCACCGGTGAGTCGTGTGACCGGGGCCAGCGGCAACACGGACCGCGGCTCGCTCATCACCTACTCGGGCGGGGCGCGGGGCTGAGGCCCGGCGCAAGCGATCGGCACAAGCGTTCGGCTCCGCCACACCGAGTCGAACGCGAGTCATCACCGGAATCTGACGAGACAACGAGGTCATGTCGAGACAACGCCGTCCAACCCGAGCGAGCCTGATCTGGGCATCCGCACCCGCACCCGACGCGCCGGCCTACCGTCCGCGCGCCCGAGGTGAAACCGGGTCGGTTGCGCCCACGGCGACGCGGGAGCCGAGCATGGCCGAGTCAGTCATGCCCGCACCGGCCAAGATCGAGCCGACGGGAAAGACTCGGGGTCAGCGGATGCGTCCGCGGCCCTCGCCTCGACCGGCCGGTGCCGCCGCCGAGCGCTCGGCGCGCCAGACCAAGCGGACCGTCGTTGCGGCGGCGGAGGCTCGACCGAATCGAGGCCCGAGCGGGCATCACCCGCTGACCGACCTTGACGGCAACGCACGACTGCAGGGCTACGAGGAAAGAATCAAGACAGCGTTCGATCGGATCGTGCCCGTGCTCAAGCAGATCTCGGCACTCCAGCACGAGTCCGATTTCGAGCGGCAGGCCCAGTCGATCGCCCGGGCCGAGCTGGGGTTCGATCTGCCGGAACACATGCTGGCGGATGCGTGGGTGACACAGCTCGATCTGCGGCGCCTGTTCGCCTGGTGCGTGTTCGAGACCTACCGTCGGATGTCGGATGATTTCTTCGCGAACGACCCGCTCGGCGGGCGCGAGACCGGCGATTTCGAGCGCTTTCTCCAGGACTGTGGCTTCCATCAGCTTGATGTGACGCCCTGCGCCGATGGACGTCTGGCCCACGCGATCAGCTATGTGCTGCGTCTGCCCTTCGGCGCAGTGCGGCGAAAGCCCTACGCCGGCGGACTGTTCGATGTCGAGAATACGGTCTCCAAATGGGGAGAAGTCGAGCTCGGTCGGTTCCGCGAAGGCGTACCGAACACCGCGGATGCGCCGACCCGCTATCTGAAGGCGGTGATCTATCACTACAGCTCGGTGGATCCGCACCACCAGGGCTGCGCGGCCCACGGGTCGAACGATGCGGCGGCCGCGCAGGCCGCCTTGGACCGACTCCTGGCCTTCCGCCAATCGGTCGAGAACGGTTTCTGCTGCGGTGCCTCGGTATCGCTGCTGTTGATCGGAATGGACACGGACACGGACGCGATCCGCATCCACGTGCCCGACGGTGAGGGCCACATGGATCTGGCGCAATCGATCGACGCGATCAAGGTCCACGCCATCACGCGTGATCTGGAGCCGGGCGCCGCACGTGCACGGGTGTCCGAGCTGGTCAAGGCGCACGCCCCGACGACAGCGGATTCGGGCATGCTCAGGTTGGTCGCACGGCTGATCGAGAACAACCTCTCGCAGATCGATTACGTGCGCGAGGTGCACGGCGGACAGTATGCGGACGTGGGACACGCCGAGCGTTTCATGGGCGTAGGCATCGGATTCGAGGAGATCCAGCTGCGCAACCTGACCTACTTCGCCTATCTGTACACGGTCGAGGAAGGAGCCGCGGACCTGGATGTCGGACGCAAGATCTTCGGCGGGCTCAATGTCTCGCACGGACTGCCGATCCCGATCGTCATCCGCTTTGATTATCACGGCGGGGTGCCGGGTGCGCGTGAACGCGCGGTGACGCGCTGTCGGCGGCTCGATGCCGCGCTCGCCGGCAGGTTCGCCGATCTGGCAGACCGGGGGCTACTGCACCGACTGCTGGTCGTGCGCGACAGCGACGCGGGCGCCGGCATCGAGGTCGTCGGAAGCTCGCTGGACGCGGTGACGGCAGGAGGCCACTGATGAAGATTTGTCAGGTGGAGCGCCCACTCGTCTCGACCAACCGAATTCCGGGGTTCGAGCACAAGCATCTCTTGGTGGTGCGCGACGGAAGCACGCAGCAGGTCGCGGTCGATGCGGTCGGCTGCGTACCGGGCGACTGGGTGATCTGTGTCGGCAGCTCCGCGGCGCGCGAGGCAGCCGGCAGCAAGGAGTATCCGAGCGATCTGACCATCGTCGGCATCATCGATCATTGGCCGCCCGAGTCGGGTGCAGCCGGGTCGCGAGGTGCAGGCTGATGGAGATCAGACAGGTCGTTGGCTCGCTGGTCTGTACGCATCGTGTCGCCGGGCTCGGACATTGGGACCTGCGGCTGCTGCAGGACACGAAAGGCAAGCACTACGTGGCCACCGACCCGGTGGATGCCCGCCCCGGCGACTGGGTCTTCGTGGTGAGCGGATCGGCCGCCCGGTACGCGATGGGAGATGCAGGGATCCTCACCGATCTGACGATCGGCGGGATCATCGATCGCTGGGAGGAGGAGCGAGCCGCGGCGGTCGAGCCGACCGCGTTCGGCGCTGCCCGAGCGGCATGATGGACTGCATCGTGCCGGGTTCGCCCGGCGCGTTCGGCGCCGACGAAAGGCTTTGAATCTGGATTGAAGATGGTCGGGCAGCATCGCCCGCGGCGACTTGGTACACAGAGGAGACACGACGATGGCAAGCGACAAATTCGGAATCGCGCTCGGGATGATCGAGACCCGCGGACTGGTTCCCGCGATCGAAGCGGCGGACGCCATGACCAAGGCCGCCGAGGTGCGCCTGATCGGGCGCGAGTTCGTCGGAGGCGGCTACGTGACCGTGCTGGTGCGCGGCGAAACGGGCGCGGTGAACGCCGCGGTGCGTGCCGGTGCCGACGCCTGCGAGCGGGTCGGCGACGGTCTCGTCGCGGCGCACATCATCGCCCGCCCGCACCGCGAGGTCGAGCCGATCCTGCCCGTCGGCGGCCCGGCCGTCGACTGAATATCGACCAGCAATACGCGATGAGCCGACGGCTGAAAGCCCATAGCTGACAGCTGGAGGCTAGAGGCCTAAAGCTAAAAGCGACAGCACATCGCGACCCACTCATCAACGATCAACACGACACTTAAGATTGGAGAGCACAAATGGCCAGTGAAAGCTACGGTATCGCATTGGGGATGATCGAGACGCGCGGCCTGGTGCCCGCCATTGAAGCGGCGGATGCCATGACCAAGGCCGCCGAGGTGCGCCTGATCGGACGCGAGTTCGTCGGCGGCGGCTACGTGACCGTGCTGGTGCGCGGCGAAACGGGTGCGGTGAACGCCGCCGTGCGTGCCGGTGCGGATGCCTGCGAGCGGGTCGGCGACGGTCTCGTCGCGGCGCACATCATTGCCCGTCCGCACCGCGAGGTCGAGCCGATCCTCAACCGGACCCTGCCGGCTGCGTCCGACTGATCGAGCGGCGTTCAGCCATGAGCCGCTCGATACCGGCGGCAAGGGTTTTGAAGCATGAGACATGCACGCATTCATCCTCGTACCCTTGGCTATCTCGGTCGTGCCTTGAGCTTGGAGCTGTCCGCAGTCCAGCAGTACATGACCCAGGCCTCGCTCGCCGAGGCCTGGGGTCTGCCGGAGGCAGCGGTACGTCTGCGCGAGGAAACGGTTGAAGAGATGCAGCATGCCGAGCGCATCATCCAACGGATGTTGGTGCTGGGTGTCGCGCCGAATGGCTCGCACCTGCGCCCGGCCGGCGTGGCACGGAACCTGGTCGACCTGCTGCGACAGGATGCCGTACTCGAAGCAGAGATCGTCGCCCTCTATCGCGAGGCGGTCATCTTCTGTCGTCGGATCGGGGATCGCGAGAACGGCGACTTTTTCGAGGCGCTGCTGAACGAGGAATCCGCGCATGCCCGCGAGATCGAAGACTGGCTGGCTTCGCTCGGCATCCGGCGCTATCGTGAACCGGATGAACGCGCCTATTTTTGAGGGATCCCGTCATGAATCAAGGTTGGACCGAACGCCAGCGACCTCCGAGACTCGAACGCCGTTTGGAGTTTGCCGACTACGAGACCACCCGTGACTTTCTCGATCGCGCGGCGCTCGTGTCGGAGCGTCTCGGCATCTATCCGGACATGAGCTTCGGTCGGACCTACGTGAACATCACGTTACATGCCCAGGACGACGCGACCGAGGTCGGAGAGCCGTCGAGGCACTTCGCGCGCGAGATCGATATCCTGCTCGAAACCGAGAAGACGCTTGATGAGTGATCAGCCGACAAAAGACATCACACCCGAGACGCCGACCGACGTCTCGCCGTCGCCCGCACCGCGCAAAGCATCCGCTAAGCCGAAAGCGCCACCTCGATCCACCACAGGGTCCGCATCGACCGCCGGCCCGCGCGCGGCAAAGAGCCCGTCCGGTCCCCGCTCCGCGATCGTCGCCTCCACACGAGCCACGTCCGGACAACCCGCCCGAACAACAGCAAAACCGACGAGCCCCGTGACCCGCTCGCGCAGAGTCTGGCCGGACTGAACGGCCACCGCCCCATCAACCTTGATCCGGCCACTATCCGCCTCGTGTCGAACCCGAGGACTCGACGACTTCTAAGATCGCATTCATCCGATCGCTCGCCAGCCGGGCGTTGACGGCGTCGCCCCGGATCCAGATTCACAGTCGGAAGCAGGGCAAGAGGATGACCACGTCGAGCCAGACCCAAAAAGGATTACCTCAAAGCGAGATCACCGGTCGCTTCGTGCGACACGCCACCTTGCGTCAGCTTCAACTTCTCGAGGCGATCGTGCGCCTCGGCAGCTTCACGCGTGCGGCCGAGGAGATGTTTCTCACCCAGCCCACGGTCTCGATGCAGATCAAGAAACTGACCGACACGGTCGGGACGCCCCTCTTCCTGCATGTGGGCCGCAATGTCGAGCCGACCGATGCCGGACGCGAGGTCTATGCCGCGTGCCGCACCATCCTGCGCTCGCTCACCGACCTCGAAATCAAACTCGCGGACCTCAAGGGGCTGAAGAGCGGACATTTTCGCCTCGGCGTCATTACCACCGCAAAATACTTCGCCCCCGAGATCCTCGGTGCCTTCTGCGACCAATTCCCCGGCATCGACGTCTCGCTGAAGGTCACCAACCGCGAGCGTATCATCGAGCGGATGGCGGCCAGCGACGACGATCTCTACATCTTCGGCGAGCCCGCCCACGCCGGTCTCGACGTCGAGGCCACCTTTCTCGCACCCAACCCTTTGATCGTCCTCGCGCGAACCGATCATCCACTGGTCGGTCAATCCGGGATCACGATGGAACGTCTTGCAAAGGAGCGCTTCCTGCTGCGAGAGCCCGGGTCGGGTATCCGCGACTCGATCGTACGGCGTTTCGCCGAGCAGGGTCTGCGCCCGAACGTGCGCATGGAGCTCGGCAGCAACGAGGCGATCAAGCACGCCATCATCGCCGGCCTCGGAATCTCCGCGCTTTCGCTGCACACCCTCACGCTCGACGGTGGTGCCGGACGTCTCGCGATGTTGGACGTCGAGGGCTTCCCGATCGAGCGAACCTGGTATCTGGTCCACCCGAAGGGGCGCGATCTTTCGACCATCGCCAAGGCATTCCTGGCCTTTGCCGTCGACCGCGAGCGCGAGATCACCGCCTCGCTCGAGCGAACCTACGACCTCTTGCGAGCCCCCTCGGCAGGCTGACCCGCAACGCATGTCTCGGAGCGCGAAAACACCATTCCATCGAAACACTCGGAGAGACTCCTGCCGACAGTCACGGCGAGACACTTGGCCCGGCAGGTCCGGCCGACCGAGGAATGCGCCGGACGACACCCGGGAGGTGAACCGATCATCAGCGGCCATCGACCGGTCGTAGCGTATGTCTCTGGACATGGTTGCGGCTGGAGACGAGATGCGTTTGATGGTCGAGACGGCGCCGGGCTAACGACACTCAGAAGGGCACACGCTCGCGTTCGACTCCTGCGTGATTGCAGGAACCCGCGCCTTCGAGAGGTATTAGAAGCACAAACGACACTTCAACGCGATATCCTCGAACCGTACATCGCAGCATGACTTCACCTAATGACCGAATGGACGGCCAGCATGAGCAGCACCTCTTCGGAAAAGAATTGCTATTTTTGTAGGGTTTCACGCGGCGAGGCCGACCCCTTCATCTTTGAGAACCGGTCTTTCGTGGGAATCTTCGACACCCATCCGGTCAATCCCGGGCACGCCCTGATTATTCCAAGGAGGCATGCCGTATCCGTTTTCGATCTGACCGAAACAGAGCAGGCGGACTATTTCGATGCGCTTCGGGGCGTCAAGGCTGCGATTGAAGCCACGGACCTGAGAAATCTGTATTTGAACATGCTCGGCAGAGAGGATCTCAAAGACCGACCCAAAGAGCATATCGAGACGGTCTTGAAGCTGGATTTTCTGGGAAACAAACCCGATGCATACACCGTCGGCAACAACGATGGAAGAGAAGCCGGAAGAAGCATTGACCACTTACATCTCATTCTCTTGCCGCGTTATCGGGGAGATGTCGAGGACCCTAAAGGCGGCATTCGCAACGTGATACCAAGCAGAGCAAATTATCCGAGACGATTGGATTGATCTTGATTGAGGGACAGTCTCGGATCCCTCGGCTGAGCGGCCTGTCGTCGAGCGCGCCGCGGAACAGCTCCCGGGAGGCGGTACGGCGCGCGTCCTTGTCGGCACCCGGAGCGAGGTACAGCGGCTGCGGCGTCGTCGGCGCGTCCGGCTCGCCGAGCGCGTTGGCCCGGTAGCCCGACCAGCGGTAGAGGGCGGGGTCCGCCACCATGCCGGCGCGCAAGGTGTTGCAGTCAGCCGCGTCAGGCAAGCCGGTCTCGGTCTTCGAAGAAGCACGCCGCACAGTTGCGGCCGCGCTACACGATGTGCAGCGGCAAGCCGCCGACATGGATCCTCGTGTGCCGATGCGGCGACGCATGGGGTCAGCTAAATGATGGCGCCGCGTCTCATCCGGAGGAATAGGCTGTGGCTCCTAACCTGTTGCCAACCAGTAGGGCCGGGCAGTCATTCCGTTGCGGCTCCAGCCTTTGGCGACATCGCACAGTCCGACTGCTATCCTGTCCGCTCAAAGATCTTCGCGTGCCAAATGTCGAGGTAAGCCATTGACATTGAACGAATCACCTTGGATCCGGTTGTAATGGGCGGCAAGCCCTGCATCCGAGGTATGCGGGTCACGGTCGGACCGGTGCTCGGACTCATGGCCGAGGGTGTCAGCAGGGAACGCATCCTTTCCGCTTACCCCTATCTCGAGCCCGAGGACCTGGATACAGCGCTGGACTATGCCGCCTGGCGTCTGGAGGAACGTGAAGAGGACCTCACGGCGGCATGACTCTGCGGCTGGTCATCGATGTCAATCTCTCGCCGGAGTGCCTGTTCTGGCCGAAGCGGGATTCGAGACCGTCCAACGGACGCAGGTCGGAGATCCTTCTGCGCCTGACCGCGAGATCATGGACCGGGCGGTTGCCAACGGCTACGTCGTCTTCAGCCACGCCCTGGACTTCTCGACCATGCTCGCGCTGACGCATGCCAGCGGGCCCAGCTTGGTTCAGCTTCGGGGTCCGAAGGTGCTGCCTGAACAGATCGCTGACCTTTTGATCCAGTCCCTTGACCGCTTTCACGTGGACTTGGAGGCCGGCGCATTGCTGCTGATAGAGCCCGGACGCAGCCGGGTGCGCATATTGCCACTTTAAGTCGCATGAAACCGGAGAGCAGGACACGAAAGGAAAAGATCGACCATCAGCTGGCACGCGCCGGCTGGCCCGTCGGCAGCCGGCGTTTGATCGAAAAGTTCAGTGTCTGGACAGCGTCGAAGGTCGGCGAGTAGGAAAAGGGTCGGGTCTTGATTTTTGCCGTGGCAAAAGTCAAGACCCGACGCCGCGCGCGACCCCCGACCCCCTGATGTCTTCCCGGTCCGCGGAAGCGGAGCGTCCCGGGCTGATGTTAACGAGAGGTTCACCGCATGAATTTTCCGGATCTAGAGCGCATCACCATCAATCCCAAGGTCATGGGAGGCAAGCCTTGTATTCGAGGGATTCGAATAACGGTCGGCACCATCACCGGCTTGCTTGCATCGGGCGAAACGATGGAAAGGGTGCTGGAGCTCTATCCCAGCCTCGAAAGGGAAGACATCTATGCTGCCCTGGCCTATGCATCATGGCGGGCCGAAGAGTATGACTTTCCGCTCAAGGCATTATGAAGATCGTCCTGGACATGAATATCCCGGATGTCTGGAAGGACTTTCTCCGCAATGCCGGACACGAGGCGATCCATTGGAGCAGGATCGGAGACATCCGGGCCGACGACGATGCCATCATGGCGTGGGCCCGCGAGCACGGCCATGTCGTCTTCACCCACGATTTGGATTTCGGCTCCCTGCTCTTCACAACGAACGCGACAGCTCCACGACCCCGCCCCCTCTCTCTGCCACGGGTAATCGTAAGCGTTGGGTATTAAAGGAACGGAGGTTCTCGTGAAAGCAACGGTCTATGTCGAAACCTCCGTTCTCAGCTACCTGACGGCACGACCAAGCAATGATTTGCGTGCCATGGCAAATCAGAGCGTGACAACAGAGTGGTGGGAAACGCGAAAATCGCGTTACAGCGTCGTGGTATCTGATCTTGTGGTATCCGAAGCCGGCTGCGGCCACCCTGATGCAGCGCAGCGTCGATTGGCCGCTATCGCGGGGGTTCCATTACTGCAAGTGTCAGAGAATGTTCGGTTGTTGGCGATAGCGCTGATCGATAGTCACGCGCTTCCGCAGAAAGCAGAAGCGGATGCCTATCACGTCGCACTTGCTGCCGTGAACGGTGTCGAATACTTGCTCACGTGGAACTGCACGCATATTGCCAATGCACATACTCGACCCAAAATCGAGGCTACCTGTAGGACGCTTGGCTACGAACCACCGGTCATCTGTACACCGATCGAACTGATGGAGGACTGAAAACGATGTGGAAAGACCCTATCGTCGCAGAGACACGAGCGCTTAGAGAAGAATACGCAAGTCAGTTCAACTATGACATTGATGCCATCTTCGACGACTTAATGGCTAAGCAGGCCAAGCATCCCGAACGCATCGTTTCATTTCCGTCGCGCAAGCCAAGGGGGAGCGTAGTTGTTCCGCACCAAGGCGCTCCAGCCTCCGCTTCGCCGACGCAGCGCCACGGCTGATCTCCTCGGCAGAGGGAAGTACAGGTCAGGCGGGGTCTTGGCAAGAGTCAAGACCTGATAAGCATCTAGCCGACCCCGCCCGTGGGCCTACAGTTAAGGTAGAAGAAAAGACCTGAGCTGGAGACCCGGCAGGAGGAGTCGACGATGAAA
>NZ_AFWV01000027.1 GCF_000223985.1 Thiocapsa marina 5811 | reverse complement strand
GGGCTTTACCGCCGGCACCGGCGGCAAGGTCAACAATCACGACGTGGAGGGGTTCTATTTCGCACTGACAGCACCATCGAGCTGAGAAGTGTGAACTATGTTCGTTTGGTGCGGCGGCAGGATGTCGCCGCGTCCAACGATCAACGGCAGGGACAGTGGAGTGATCCGGAATCACGCTCATTTTCGGGCCACCACGGCGCCGGGTTACGGTATGACGGTGAACGCTTGCCGGTGGTGCATGAAACCCGAAGGAGCACCAAAATGAAGCAACTACCAGAGTCACACTTCGGTGCCTCAAGACAGGCCACCACGAGACTCCGTAACGTGATCTTTCGACAACTCCGGGAATGCCGCACACATGGGTAAGCGAAAGCGAGTCCAGCGGCGCGATTTTTGCGGATACGCCTCGTAACCAGAGGTTAAAGACATCATTTGCAGGAGTATCGGATAATTCCGCATGCTCGTCGCATCGGGTGACCATCGAATTCGATCGCTGCGAACAAACCCGACATCTCCGACATCTTCAGGCCGGCAAGGACTCGGCGTTCAATCCTATGCAGGTACAACGAGATGGCCTTTGATTCTACTCTAGAGCTTGCACCGGCGACACCTCAACCAAAACCGCGACTGAGAGAGCATAGCAGCGCTGTGCTCTTCGTCCAGCGATCGGTCGACATGCTCGCGGTCTTCGGCGGTCTCTTACTCGCATTGCAGACGCATGGCGCCGATGAGTCCGGACCCTTTCTATGGGTTGGTCTCATCGCAGTGGGACTCTTCATGTTTTTTGCCGACATGAAGAACATCTATCGGTCTTGGCGTACAGGATCGGTCAGAACGGAGATCCTCTACACAGTGGAGGCATGGATCGCGGTCTTCGTCGGGCTGTTCGCAATCGGCTATGCGTTGCCCGAGCTCGTCTACCCGCCCGGCGTGATGCTTGAATGGCTCGCCGCCACAGGCATACTGCTGATCCTGACCCGCCTCGGTGCTCGGCATGTGCTCCGAGTCGCGAGAGGTCGGGGCATCAATACCAAGCGGCTTGCCATTGCGGGTACCGATGCCTTGGCACATCACGTCGCACGAACGATCGCAAAACACCCATGGATGGGTTTTCGCACGGTCGGCCTCTTCGACCACCTCCCGACAACCCAAGACGAATCCCCGCGGTTCGGGGTCGGCAGCGAGTCCCTAACGACAATCGTCGACCTCGCTCGATCGGGTGTGATCGACACCGTTTTCGTTTCCCTCCCATGTCCGCGTTCGACCGACACCCTCCTGGAGGCACTCAGCGATACGACGGCATCGGTGTATGTCCTTCAGGACCGACGTCGCGGCCGCTTGCCTTGGCAGAGCGCAAGCGAGGGCGAGGTCAACGAAGCCCTCCCGGTGCAGCTTCAGAGGGACGCGCTTCACCGCTGCTGGATGGAAATCGGTGGAATCCCCGCCATCAGTGTCTACGAGACTCCTTTCCTCGGGCCGAACGGGTGGCTAAAACGTCTCGAAGACATCGTGATCAGTTCGATCGCGTTGATCCTACTGGCATTACCCATGGCGATCATCGCCATCGGCGTCAAGCGGTCAAGCCCCGGCCCGGTCTTATTCAAACAACGGCGCTATGGCCTCGCCGGCGAAGAGATCGTCGTCTGGAAGTTTCGCAGCATGACCGTTTGTGAAGACGGAGACAATGTGACTCAGGCAAGGGAAAACGACGCTCGAGTAACAGGTTTCGGGGCATTCCTGAGGCGCACATCCCTCGACGAATTGCCGCAGTTCATCAACGTCCTGCAAGGAAGGATGTCGATCGTCGGTCCTCGACCGCATGCAGTCAGTCACAACGAGTACTACCGCAAGTTAGTCGGTGGATACATGCTACGCCACAAGGTTAAGCCGGGAATTACTGGACTCGCGCAAATCAATGGCTGGCGAGGAGAGACCGACACCCTAGACAAAATGTCTAAACGGATCGAGCACGACCTCGCATACATAAGACGTTGGTCTCTTTGGCTGGACATTCGCATTATCTTTGGAACGGTGTTCAACGGTTTTGTTCACCGAAACGCTTATTGAAAAAGACGGGAGCATGCTTCACGGTGAACGTCTAGATCAAGCGCTTCATCTGCGCGCATTTTCTCCGAAGAGTCGCTCGTGCCACTAAGGTACGATTCAAAAACAACCGAAACATGTAGGATGGGTAGAGCATCAGCGAAACCCATCCAGCCCGCGCTAAGGGCATCAGACCGAAACCATGAAGCGCGGCGGTTTGGAGGATGGGTTTCGCTGCCGCTCTACCCATCCTACGGCTTATCAAGGTGTTCACCTTGTTTCTGAATTTCACTAAGATGCAACGGTTCGCGGGAATTGGCGAGCTTGACAGGTGGGCTTTTGAGCGAGCCGTCGCTGGAAGATCTTCAACGTGAGCTACGGCCATCGCAGCTCCCCTGCCGGTGGAATGAACCAAACGGTGTTGCAACGGGGCTATGCAACGCTGCCTTGGGTCTTCTTCGCGCCAGAGCCGGGAGGTCAAACAGCGTCTTTCGAATCATTTCCGACGCGAATGACTTCACCGATCGGAAAAGTCCCGATTATGGCGCCTTGCGCCTCCTTCGAATCCACTCGATCATGACCAGCCATGGAAACACTATGGCGTCATGCCCGTAGCGAATGACCATGCGCCGCGGTTCGGTCACCATGCGGTGCAACCATTCCATTCCAGTGCGCCGCATCCATACCGGTGCACGTGGCTTCTCCCCTGCCATAAAGTCGATCGTCGCGCCGATACACAGAACGGTCTTAGCATGGATCCGGCCGCGCACCCTGTGCACCCAGAGCTCCTGCTTGGGTGCCCCCAAACCTACGGCCAAGACGTCTGGGGCCAATACGCGAATCCTCTCCAACGCCATTTCGGTGGCCGGAGAATCCGCTGAGAACCCCATGGGAGGGCTATAGACGCCTGTGACCCGAACCCAGGGCCAAGTCCGCCGAATGTTCTCGGCCGCACGTTCCGCGACCCCCTCGGCCGCCCCGAGCAGAAAGACACTGACGCCGCCGTTTTGTGCCGACGCGGCGAACAGGGCGGGCAGGAGGTCGCTGCCGGGAACCGTACCCGGCAGCCCGACACCGAGTAGACGCGCTGCCATAACCACGGGCTTGCCATCCACCAGAACCATATCGGCATCGTTATAAGCCTCTTGGAAGGCCTGATCGTGGCGAAGCTTGACAATATGATCGACATTCGGAGTAACGACATACCTGGACGCATAGTCTGGTTCCGCGATCCACGAGAGCAGGCGGTCGATCGCTTGCGTCATGTCGAGCGGGTCGAGTCCGATCCCAAATATCGCGATCCGGTCATCCAAAACGCAACACCTCTCTATAGACTTCCGCGACACCGCGAGCCATGCTCTGGTCCGAAAAAAGGTCCGATTGCCTTCGCCAACCGGCCCCGCGCATGGCATCCCAGTCGAAGGCTCCGTCCATCGTTGCTGCGATTGTTTTCGCCAGCGTATGCGGATCATTCGGCGGAACGACGAGACCGGAGCGACCGTGCTCGAGCACTTCCGAAACCCCTTCCACATCCGAGGCCACCACAGGCACCCCGGCCGCCATCGCCTCGAGGATAACCATGGGCATACCCTCTCCATACAGACTCGGCAAGACGAACAAATCCATTTGCGCGAGCTGTGACTCCACGTCTCGGGTAAATCCGGTCCAATCGATCGCGTCCGAAACACCAAGACGACGCGCAAGCCCTTTTATAACGGACTCATAATCGGCCGACTCGAACGAACCTACCGCTCGCAACCGGACGGACCTCCCCCCGGCACGCAGCAATGCCAATGCCTCGATCAATACCTCGACTCCCTTGCGCGGTCGGAACAGCGCGACTGTGCCGATCACCCAATGGTCTCGGGGGGTGGCCCTCTCTGACAAGGGACCGAGTGTAGGCACACCGTTCGGGACGACCCGAATCCGTTCTCGACTGAACCCTTCCTCACGCAGATAACGCGCCAGGCTTGCCGATACGGGAATGAGAAACCGAACGCCTCCGACGCTGAGGCGCTCGATGAGGCTATTCAACCGATTTCGTCCGAGGTCCTCCGTGCAGCGCGCGGTCGGACTGTGCACATGATGCACCATAGGAATCCCAGCGAACGCCGCAGCGACGCGGCCGACGAGCGCGGCGCGTGGGGTATGGCTATGCAACAGAGCGTAACCATGCTTCTTTACAATGCGAGACAAGCGCAACCCCGACGCCAGATCGAACCGCGACGACATGGGCAACAGGTGAATCGGGGCGTCTACCGCCTGTCGTGCTTCGGGGAATTTGTTCGGCTTGACGCAGGCGAAGCCGACTTCAAAACCTTGTTCAGGTAACCGAAGCGCGAGCAGATCCTGGACGCGCTCCGCGCCGGAGTAGAGGTCGCCGTTGATGACATGAATGATTCGAGTGCTCATATGATTCAAACCGCAGTTATCGTGTTCTGTTACGAGGTTGTCGAGGAGCGGCGCCTCAGAGCCCCTGAGCCGGCATCGAGCTCGACAACAGGTTCTCCGAGGCGAGGCCGCAATCGCAGAAAAACCAGAGCAACAAGCACACCGGCAGGATTGCTCCTTTCCCGAGTCCGCCGGGCCCTGTTCACCGTATCTCGATACCCATCCGAACCCATGCTCGCGAGTCGCCCGTAGCCTGGGGCGATGCCCGAACCTCGCATGCCATACACGATCGCGACGCACTCTGAAGGTGCGCAATGAGGGAGTCGCGCACAGGCATCCATCACCTATCCCTCGCGGCGACTCGGGATTTACCGCTCCCGTGGGATCGTGATGACCATCCGTATGTCCGTGTCCGACGATGCAGGACGCCAAGGCCCGGAAGGAATGGTCAAAACGACCTGTCGTTTGTGATTACCGAGATTTTAGGCCGAAATTTTGCGTAAATCTTCGCGTCCGCCGCCAGATCGGGGAGGCGACGGACCACGTTGCGGTATTGCCTGGAGCTGCCGGTTCGGGGCGAGAAAGTGGTCTGGAAAGCCCAAGGGTGGCCCCAACGTGATAATATCATCGAGCGGGAAACAAGATGACGCGGAGCTTGGAGACCGAGTCACCCAAGTCGCTCCATCAGCTCGGTTACACACTCGAAACGTATATGGACCGCCGACCGATATCGGTGTCGAGCGCCGCATGTGGCGCAGTAACTGAAATCGTGGTGTGTTGTCGATTATGCGGAATCACGGACAGGAGGTCTCGAAATCAACCTTGAGAGACAGATCCATGTCAAAACGCATTTGTTTCGTGGGCTTGGACAACTATCCCGTTCTGAATCCCGCCAAAGGCCATGAATATTTTGGCGGAGAAGCCGTTCAACAAACGCTGTTGGCCAAGGCGTTTCGCGACCTGGGCTACGCCGTGAGCATGGTCGATCGCGACTTCGGACAACCCGACGGGGAAGTGATCGACGGGATCCGGGTCTGGAAGACCATGAAGGAGGGAGATGGTCTACCCGGCTTCAGGTTCTTTCACCCGCGACTGACGTCCGTCGCTCGAGCCCTTCGCCAAGCCGACGCCGACATCTACTACCAATCTTGTGCGGGCGTCATGACCGGCGCGGTCGCCTGGTTTTGCAGACGAAACGGGCGTAAGTTCGCATTTCGCATCGCACACGACACCGATTGCATTCCCGGGAAGCATATCCTCGGAAGACTCAAGTGGCGTGACGCAATGATCTATCGCTACGGCATCAGACGAGCCGATTTGATCGCATCACAAAGCAAGATCCAGAGCAAACTGCTGAAAGACAATTTCCAACTGAAGAGCCAAATCATCAATCTCGCGGTTGAGCCGCCATCCCCCGCGGATCGAGGCGCCGAACGGGACATTGATGTACTCTGGGTCAACAATATCCGAGACTTCAAGCGACCCGAGTTGGTTCCGGAACTGGCAAAACGCCTGCCCCAGTTCCGATTCGTCATGATCGGAGGTCAGAGCAGAGAACACGAGGGACTCTACTCCGATGTCGAGAATAAGTGTCGTACAGTTCCGAACCTTGAATTTCTCGGTCAGGTACCTTACCGCCAGGTCAACAGGTATTTTTCTCGATCGAAAGTCTTCGTCAATACGTCGGATTCGGAAGGATTTCCAAACTCTTTCCTCCAAGCGTGGATCCGTGGGGTGCCGGTTGTGTCGTTTTTCGATCCCGATCAGATTATCGCCCGAAAAAGGCTCGGTGCAGTCCCGGACTCCATCGAAGGCATGGCCGATACAGTGGCGGAAATCCTGGGCAATCGGAATCTGATCGACGGACTTTCGCAGAACGCTCGGGATTATGCCGAGCGCCACCACTCGCCGGACGTGATTGCTAGTCAGTATATCGAGCTGCTTTCCACCTTGCCCGCTCAAGACGGGATAAGAGGTCCGGTTTTCGGTTAACGACGGTCAACTCACTGGTTGATCTCACTGCCCCTCACCTTGGAGCAAAAAGCCTCACCCCGTGGTCAACCGGGAGCACGCCGCCAGTCGTCGAGACCATCACGTATGGCGCCACTACTCCATCCCGAGGTTGCAGCCGCAGGACGCTGAGCCCGTCGGGGCGGCAAGTGACAGACTGAAGCAGGGCTCAGACAAGGACCTCCCGCTAACATTAGGCCAGCATTGGATCCGGACCAATTCAACACAATGCCGACTCGGATTAAGGTTGCGCTCGCACAGATGGATATCGTCTGGGGTGACCCGGCGGCAAACCTTGCACAGGCCAGGAGTTATGCAATAGACGCGGCGCGGCGAGGGGCCGACGTCATCGTCCTCCCGGAACTCTGGTCCACCGGTTATGACTTGACGTCGGCCGTCGATCATGCGGAGCCCTTAACGCAAGGCATCTTCGCAGAAACGGCTCGCCTAGCCCGGACCCAGAGCATCGCGATCGTCGGCTCTTGCCTAGCGCGATTGGGAACGGGCCGGATCGGCAACACCGCCGTCTATATTGACGCCGAGGGCAGGACTCGAGCGATCTACAGCAAGACCCACCTCTTTCGGCTTATGAACGAGCACCGCCATCTCACGCCGGGCTCCGAGCTCGCATTCTTCGACACGGGTCGGGGTATGGCGGGACTCGCGATATGTTATGACTTGCGATTCCCGGAGCTATTCCGCTGCTACGCCCTCGCTGGGGCCGACGTGGTCTTTCTCTCGGCCGAGTGGCCCCATCCGCGCGGCGATCATTGGCGAACCTTGGTGCGGGCAAGAGCTATCGAGAACCAAATGTTCATTGTTGCCTGTAACCGCGCCGGGCGCGACCCGGATCACCTATTCTGCGGAAGCTCTTGCGTGATCGACCCCACCGGAGCTGTGTTGGCCGAAGCCGACGAGCATCCCGCGTTGCTTTTCGCCGAGCTGGATCTCGCCACTGTGTCGAAGACGCGCGCTGATATTCCAGTGTTTGCGGATCGACGTCCCGAGCTGTATTCGTAGGGAACCGAATCTGAAAGCATTCGTGATTTCGGCCATAGAGGCGATTGGCGCGGACCGACACGGCGCGTCTTGGGCTCCCTCCGAACTGATAATATGAACTGCTCAAGGTTTCGCCGGCCTGTCTAGTGCAACGCCGCGGAAGTCTCGATACCGCCCCCTGGGTACGCCGCCCTCATTCGCCATCCCAGGGAGGCGGACTTCAGTCCGCCGACGGCGCGCGCTCGCATGGCCACGGGAATTCCGCGGCGTTGCAATAATCCGCGAGCCCGTCGTCTACGCTCAGAAGTCTTGGGAGGAGAGGCCTACAGGGCGATCTTGGTAAGCGTCGTAAACCCTCAAGTTGAATCGCCGCAACATGTCGGAAATCTCGGCAACCTTCACCTCCCCCAGGCGCCTTCGCACATCCCCCAATCCACCCAGGCTTTCTTCAGCAAGCCTCTTGCGGGTTTCATGGGAAGCTTGCTGAGACGGCAGCCTCAGATACTCTGCGGACGGAATATTTGAGAGTCCGAGATCACCAATGATGCGGCGCCACTCCGTCAGACCATCCGGCCCAATCAGATCCTCGTAAAAGGTCGTGACGAGCCCTAATTTCGCTGCCTGAGAGAGCGGAACAACATTCTCGATGCACCAAATAGCCGAGTTCGCCCCGACGACGGACGCCGCGGACGCCCTCCGAACTTCAGCCCAGTCAACAGTGACATCCGACTGCAAACGCGGATCGTCGAAATATGACTTCAGGAGGGCCTGATGCTCCCAGTCCTCGCCACCCAAACGGAGCTTCGACTCAACGACTGCAAGCGGATGCCTCAGAACATAGAGGATCCTGCACGGGAAACTCGCCTTCAGCCATTCCAGCATCAGGTTGACCCGGATGAACTTGACGATGAGGGGTCGCCCCGCACGTGGCTTGAAACGCTGATGATGCTGAAGAACGTACTGCCAGCGCTTCAACCAATGCTTCAAGCCGGAAACCGATCGAAATGCCACGAGGGACGGGTAAAGCCGCTCGGGACGTTCCCGGTAGCGTGTCCAGAAACCGGGATGCCTTCCCGATACGATCTCCCCCATAAACCGTGACAATTCGGGTTCTGAGTCAGCCGCCGTCAGATATCGGTTGGCAAAACGAGTGGTCGTCGCACCAAGTATAGGATGCATCGGCTCGAAAATGATGTTCATCCCGTTCGCTTCGGCGATGGCATCAAGAACCCATGTCGTACCGCTCCGGCCCGATCCGACAACAAAAACCGGAGCTTTGTCAGATTGCATTTCCACAGGTTTCATGACCCCATCGCTCCACCGAAGAGCCATCTACCATGAGAGAGTGGCGAACGTGTATCTTCCGGCGAGTATCGTATGCCGCTGACGACAAGGCGGAAGCGGGCGCGTAACGAAACACGTAACGAAACATGTAATGAAGTCGGATTCAACGTCGCTTGCTCCAACGGCACACCAAGCGGTAAACGTAACCCTCGACCCTCCATACTTGCCCTTACTCCTACTTATGTATGGTCGCATCAAGATCGCCCCCGATCACAGAGGGGCCATGTTTCGCAACAAATGATAGGCAATATCCTTCGCCGTTTCGCCTCCGGCAGAGTTTATGGGAATGCGGCGAAGGCTGAAAGGATCCGAGTTGATCGCGTTTACCCCGCCGTGGCAGGACAAGCTGCAACGGAGACCGGAATTTTTAACAATCAATAGGTTCTCGGCGTTCATGTGTTCGGGACCACCGTACGGGTAAGCGAAGAGATCAATCTCCGTATTGAGCTCGCGACACAGACGCTGCCGGGATTCCAAAAGTTCTCGCTCGGCGTCCTTCTCTGCCAGAGAGCCGAGGTCGGCATGATTGACCGTATGACACCCGATATCGAATCCACGCGAATGAAGCGACCTCACCTGATCCCAGCTCATCCACTTAGGCGTATCAGGAAGCTCGCGATCCCACCACGCCACCGCATCCGTTCCGATAAATCCGGTAGCCACAAAGAAGGTGGCCGGCAGACCTAGTCGTTCGAGGATGGGGGCCGCATGCTCGAAATTGTCGAGGTAACCGTCGTCGAACGTGATCGAGAGAGTCCCACCGCAGTCTTCTCGACCCAGTCGATCGAGCTGTTGCGACAAGGGCACAACGCGAAACGTCCGCGCCAACAATTCGCAGCATTCCTCGAACTGTGTAATTCCGCAGGTCAATGGGTTGGGGTATGCGAGGTCGTCGACGCGATGGAATGCGACGATCCAGACGTGATTAGAAACGACGACTCGCCGAAGGAGGCGGCCCAAGAGGACCCCGGCAATCATGCGTTTCACCGGGACGGTAGCGCGTTGATAGCCGGATTTCTGTGAGCTCGGTGAATTGACCATTCTCGATCGACCCTCAACGGAAACTGGGGACCAAAATCCAAATACAAGGAAACGCCGTTCAACGAGGCCCGGAGCCAGTCGGCTCCCGATCCTCAAGACCTCGCCCGCAGGGAGGATCCGAGAGACCGCTTCACCGCGCCATGACGGCCGCGTCCCGCCCACGCGGGGCGGCGGCGGGATCAGAGAAACAAGGCGCAGATCGATCGGATTTCCGAACGTGCCAGCTTGGACGGCGCACGTTTCCTACAACTGCTATTGTGAAGGAAAGCGCTGCCCCCTACCATAGGCGCCTGGTGAATCGAGCGACAAACCTGAGCCCCGCACCGGATATCTGAACAGATACGGATCTCCGAGATGCCGAACCAACAGCCGACCGGGCACCAAACTCAAGTTGTGCCCGCGGCGGCAAATGCGCACTGACGCCGAGGAAAACGTGTCGGATAGCCCGCTTGTCTCGGCAATTATGCCAGTCTACAACGCCGAAGGTTTTCTCGGCGCGAGCATCGATTCCGTGTTGGCTCAGTCCTACCCTGCGGTCGAGTTGATTGTGGTCGACGATGGGTCGACCGACCGTTCTTTAAAAATCGCCGAGCAGCGAGCTGCACAGGATCGACGCGTCGAAGTACTCCGGCAGGGCAACGCAGGCGTCGGATCTGCCAGGAACGCGGCAATCCGGCAGGCCAACGGTTTATTCGTGGCGCCGATCGATGCCGACGATCTCTGGCATCCGGATAAACTTCGGAAACAAGTCGCTGCATTCGATGCGAGCGGTCCACTCACGGGCTTCGTATACTGCCCGGCCATAATAATCGACGAGCTCGGCCGGCCTGCCTCGAGGTGTTTTCACGGAAATCGACCTCGGGGGATTGTCTGGCTTCAACTTTTCGTGAACAACTTCACCGGAAATGCGAGCACCCCGCTCTTCCGCACGGAATGCCTGCGCGAACTCGGCGGATACGACGAGACACTGTTTACGGCAAACGCATACGGAGCTGAAGACTGGGATCTCTGCCTTCGAGTCGCTGCCCGATACGAAGCGGCCTACGTCCCCGAATGCCTTGTCGGCTATCGACGCGTATCCGGCAGCATGTCCAGCGGTACGCGTCGCATGAAACGCTCCTACGACGCCATCGCCCGAAGGCTATTTGACTCCGACTGGCCCATTCCGGGGCGCTTTCGGCGTTACTCCGAAAGTACCATCGCACGCTACCTCGCATCCCAAGCATACAGATCCGGGAACCTGTCAGAAGTATTGAGGTGGTCGGCACTCGCGCTGTTCCGCGACCCACCTTGCATTCTCGATCGGCCTTTTCGGTCGAGCATTCTCGCATCGATGCGAGATCGCTATAAGTTACGAGATCTCTCCAAAGAGCGGCCCGAAGAGCAGTCGCCGCGGCATACCGGGGCGCCACTCCATTGGCCGGACGTCGCAAAATACAACCAGCCACCGAATCACTCGAAAAACCGCCTCTGGAGGCGCCTTTTGAGCCACCGCACGGAGCAGATGATTCGGCTCCAGCGCTCAACGCCCTTCCCCCTGCATAGCAACATCGGACAGCCGTCGATAAGTCTTTCTCGCCCTGCGGTTTAGTCTTCTGTGTCTATAAAACCATCACGACCAAAGCCCTATACCAAAAATGGAAAAATCGCTGATTAAGGGCCGCATCCGCGTCCTCTTCATCGTACCGTCGCTGCGTCGCGCCGGTGCCGAAACGCAGGTCGTCAACCTCGCCAACGGACTCGATGCCGAAAAGTTCGACAAGCACCTTTTAATCTTTGAAAAAGAAGCGGAGCAAGTGCCGAGGATCGACCCGAGTATTCGTTTCCATCAAGCCAAAAGGACGCGCAGATGGTTCGATTTCCCGCTTGTGGCTCAAGTCGCCAAGGTCATCGATTCGGAAGGAATCGATGTGGTGCACTGCAGCCTACAATTCGCCTTGCTGTGGGGTTGGCTGGGTAGCAGGACAGCCATCCGCAAGCCATCAGTGATCGCCTCGCTACATACCACGATCAACCAAGGCATTAAGAGTGAACTACAGGACCAGCTACTATACCAATGGATCCTAAGGGCTTGCCAAGGTATCGTTTTCGTTTGCGAGCGCCAGCAGGCGTACTGGGAGCGCAAATACCCGTTCCTCGCTGGGCGATCTGAAGTGGTTTATAACGGCGTCGACACCGACCATTTCGATCCGAGCGCATTTCGCTCGGAGGGTCAGGCATTTCGGGTGGCGCACGCGCTACCGGACAACGCAATCGTTCTCGCGAATGTAGCAAGATTCTCGCCCGAAAAAGGACAGCACCTCTTGCTCAAGGCCTGCGCAGCCCTGGAGCCCAACGTCTATCTCGTGTTTGCTGGGAGCGGCCCCCTTCAGGGCGAGATGCGACGCCTGGCAAATGAGTTAGGTCTGGCGGAACGCGTCCGTTTTGCCGGCGACCTCAGTGATGTACGGCCCTTGCTGGCCGCCGCAGACCTCCTCGTCTTGCCTTCCACAGCCGTCGAGACCTTTTCGATGGCAATGCTGGAGGCCTTGTCCATGGCGACGCCCGTTGTCGGCTCCGACATCGGCGGGATGGCCGAAGCGGTCTTCGACGGCGAAACCGGAGCGCTGGTCCAGCCCGGCGACGTAGCAGACCTGACTCGAACGATCGAGGCCCTCGTCACTGATCGAGCGAGGCTGAAAGACATGGGATCGAACGGCCGGGGTCTGGTCGTCAAGCGATTCAGTGAGACCCTGATGATTGAGCGAACGGCAGAGGTGATTCGGCGCGTTCCCCGCTGACGCCATGGTCCACTGCTCCCGTCGCCGCTGTGCACACGGAAGGCTTCCTCCCCCGCCCGGCTGACACCTCTCCCGACTGTTCTCTCGATCGTTTCCTGCCTGACTCAAGCCCAATCGAGGCGCGGTAAGATCGGTTCCAGCCAGGGAACCTGCGCAATACGACGATCGATGTAAGTCAACTGCTCCCTCGTAAGCTCGCTCTTCCAGCGAGGCGCCTTCTCCTCGACCCTGCGGTATTGGTTCTTGGTTCCACTGCCAACGACGTGAACTGTCTTCAGATTTATCCACTGCTCGAACGGTTCATCGCGCTCCGGAACCCCGATGAAACGATACAGTTCTCGAAGCGACTGCTCCGGATAGCGGGTCAATTCTTCGAACGTGACCAACATGTAGTTGCCTTGGCCCAGAAGCTCCGCGAATCTCCGAGATTCATCATGATATTTCAGCCAATAGTCGATAACACTTTGATATCTCATCTCCTCGCGCGTCAGAAAAGAATGGAGGTAGGCCTTAGGGTTCTTGATAAGGTGAACAACAAGAGTATCCGGAAAAAGAGAACGCATCAATTCAAGCCTGAATAGGCTCTTACAGCCATCGAAGTAGTGAGTGTAAGGACCTGACTGTGCCAATGCTTCGAAGAATTTGGCGTTTTCACGATAGTAGCCCCCCAACAGCCGTTGTCGGGCAGTCTGAGGAAGCGCTCGATAAAAAGGGAGCCAGCGGTCACTCCGGGAAATCGTTGTCGCGATGCGACTCGATCGCAGCAGACGCGGCAGCGGAGTCGGGTTAGAGGTCAACCAGCTGAAATCCTCCCCCATAGCTCTCATCCTCGACTCGATACCGGTACGCACCGGGCAAGCCACCGAGGGAACAGCGCCGCAGGTACATCTCGTCTTACCGAGCGTGACGAATTGATAGTTATAGGTGTCGCCGAACCCAATCACATGCGGGTGTGAGGAGACCAGCATGCTCACGAGCGTGGAGCCTGAATAGCTTGTCGACAATAGAACAACGTTTCTCATCATCTCACCCGGTTACCAACTAAACTTAGAGCAGGTTCACGTCTTGAGCCAGCGGCCGGCGCACAGTGGCGCCGTATCCACCACCGCCGGGAGTCTGCAATATCGCGAAACATCTCATCTCATTTCAGAAGGATCTGAATTTTTGAGATTTTCTTGCGAAGTATTATTGCACCGAGGAGCTGCTCGCAGACGCACTTTTCGGCTGGCGCTGGCCTCATGGCTTCGTCCCCGCCGACAGTGCAGGCATACTGAGGGCCGTGCGGCCCTTCGTACCCGCGGCTTGACGCAGTGCAGGCACTGCCACCACCGGACCTCGCGGATCGCCGCGACGATGCTCCCCTATGCCGAGGTGCCACTGTCCGTCTGCTTTCTCGCCATGTACCTGCTCACTCCGCAGAATATCGCCGTCTCCGCGCGTGGCCTCAAGCGCCATCTCGGGGTCTTCTACCCTACGGTGTAGAGTATCAAGCACACGCTCCAGCAGGGGGATGCTACGACGCGACGCCGATCGCTCACGAACGATTCAAAGACAACCGAAATATGTAGGATGAGTAGAGCGCAGCGAAACCCATCCACCCCGCTCAGACGCCCAATCCGGATGGCGGCCCAAAAAGATTCGTGTCGCTGCGCTCCACCCATCCTGCCCCTGAATCCGAGGTGTTCACCTCGCTTCTGAAGCGTCACTCACTCGGCAACGTGAAGACCGTCACTGAAGGACACGAAACATCAAGCGAGCCACCAACATCTGCCCCGCATCGAGCTGACAGCCATGCAGCCCCGCCTCGGCGTCGCCGCCCCGCCCGGCCTACCGTCTGCTCAAGTTCGCCGCGGCTCGTCGGTAATCAGGTCCGGCCGTGAGCCCGGGCGGCTCGAGACCAAAGAGACCGCACAAAACATCCGGGTCGCGGCGCCCTGAGTTAGCCTCGGGCACCACAACGGACAGCAAATTAAGCGCCCCTTAAACAACTGCCGCGTAGAATATCCGAATTCGGGACGTTCCGGAACGAGGCGGATCATGATGCACGGGGGCCAACATTGGGGGTGGAGCAGAAATCCTCGCGGACGAGGAACGAACAGGAAAGCGGGCCGCTCCCGAACAGCGCTCAATGTCGCACTCAGGACGGAACATCAGCGCTGCCGAGGAACACACACCCACGCCTAAAGCGACCCGATGGGTCAGCGAATCCCCGACCCAAATTAGGTCCGTGCCATCACGGAAAGATCACGAAACTCGGTTACTTGCGAGCCAGGACCAAGTGCCTCCGAATGACTCAACGCCGCACGGCGACCGCGCCGGTTGTCAGTATGCACGGGATCTCGACGCAGACCCGATCATCGGTGATTCAGCTGCAGTGGAAGATATCCGATTTCGACAGCAACCCATCAACTGCGCGATACTACAGCAAGGGCGTACGAGTTTTTCGGAGAACAGCGTGCGCCCCGCGCATGTCCGGACAAGGCGCGTGGATGAGGCTTAGCGGTCCCTACGGTGAGTAGGCGAAACGCCGGCACGGTATGCGCGGGGCGTGCAATGCGGCGAAAACCACATGATCTCGATGTATCGTCCCGAGATTTTTGACGCGAGACCGGACACCGCAGCACTCAAACTCATGAACTGAAGAGTTGGATTGATGTCCTCGGATCCGAGCTCCCGGCAGGATCGTATGCGTTTCCGAGAGGCAGAACACCCGCGGTCGAGTCGGAAACTGGCGTTTTCCAGCAGCAAGGACATCTAGATGTACGAGTCGTTTTTCGCGCTTCGGGAGAAGCCCTTCTCGCTGCTCCCTGACCCCGGCTTCCTTTTCATGAGCCATCAACACCAGAAGGCGTTGACGCTGCTTGAGTACGGACTCTTCAATCAGGCCGGTTTCATCGTCCTGACCGGCGACATCGGCTCGGGCAAGACGACACTGATGCGGCACCTGCTCGAAAGGCTGGACTCCAGTTTCACGGTCGGTCTCATATCCAACACCCACGAGACCTTTGGCGAGCTGATGGACTGGGTCTCCATGGCCTTCGAGATTCGCCACGAACCCGCGAGTAAGCTTGAGAAATATCGTGCCTTTGCGGACTTTCTGGTCGAGACCTACGGCAGGGGTCAGCGCGTCCTCTTGATCGTTGACGAGGCTCAGAATCTCGGCATCGAGAAGCTCGAAGAGCTCCGCCTGCTATCGAACATCAACGCCGGAAAGGATCTGGTGCTGCAAATCATGCTGCTCGGCCAGCCTCAGCTGCGCGAGCTGCTGCGCGACCCGGCGCTTGAGCAACTCGCGCAACGTGTAACGGCGTCGTATCATATCGGACCGCTCGATGCCGCGGAAACGGAGAGCTACATCCGGCATCGCGTCTTCGTCGCCGGTGGAACCCACGACATCTTCACGCACGATGCTTGCGTGGCGATTCATCACTACAGCAAAGGGGTACCGCGCCGCATCAATCTGATCTGCGACACGGCGCTCGTCTACGCTTTCGGAGCCGATGAGCAGGTCCTCGACGCCGCTTTTATTCGCGACTTCATCGCCTCGCACGCCCCGCACCTCATGATCTCGATCGACTTGGATCGGGCCGCGGCTGCGCCATCGGAGGACTCCAAGAACGGGATCGAGCCCCCCCCCATGGACGGCGATCTCGCTTCCGATGCACCCGAGGAGGAACAAGAGAACCATACGCAACCCATCGCAACGTCCCCGCGGCTAGAACCTTCGATGCTCGCACCGGAGAAAATCGAGACGGAATTGCCTGCCCGCCCACTCGAACGCCCTGAAGCGGTCGCATCCAGCCTTCCGATAAATCCCTCGGCGCCTCGGATTACCGCTACTGAGCCGCTGCACAAACCAAGGATCTCGGCAGATCCCCGCCGGGCCTCTGCGGGCGAAGGACCGAATCTACAGAGACATTACTCCAACGCCCCCGCTTCCCGGCTGTCGGTAAAAGCAAGCATTCAAGGCACCTCGGCGGACGAATCCCGGATAGCCTCGCGTGATGCTTGGGCGCTCAAGGAATCAGCCCCCACGGAAGCGCCGATCGTCCGTGACCAAGTCTCTCGACGAGGGACCCCAGGCCCCGAGCACACTGGCGCCGTGACACCGAGACGTGGCCCAGGGACCGCAGTCGCCCTGATCATGCTTCTAGTGCTCGCGATAGCCACCTTTGCCCTGGCCGACTCGGAAAGCGCTCGCACCCTGCGCGCCCAGGTTGCCGCCATCTTCCAAAGCACGATCGGGCAACCGGAGGAGCCGACAGCGGTCGCCCCGGACACGCAAACAATCGTTGACGATTCCCGCGGCGACGATGTTTCGGCAGATGCTGTCTCGGCCGCCCCAGCGACAGAGAAAACCGAGGAGCCCCAAAAAACGGATCCGGGCGAGCACCTTGGATCCGCGCCCAATGTCGAGCATCCGCCGGCAAGGCCTTACGGATCGATACCCGGCCCCGATGATGAGCGACTGCCGCTCACGGTCCTTCCGAACGCGACCTCGCCCGAACCAGGTGCAGCCCTAGAACCCCTATCGAACCCGAACGCGGCAACAGACCTCGGATTGCAACGAAGCGCCTCCTCCGACATCATAGCTCCGCTAACCGATTCGCTTTCGCCCACCAACACACAGCAGACGTCGGAGGTAGAACCGGCCGCGGAGGATGCCGGCGCAAGGTCCGATGCACCTGATGCACTCGACGACCTAGCTGCGGAGCTGCGCAATCTCCCCCACGATGTACAGAGGCTCAGCCCCGACGAAGTTTCCCTAGACATGGGACCCTCGGTCCAGTTCCAAGACGGGAGCGCGGTACTGGATTCGCAAGCGAAGGAAACCTTGGCTCGCCTGGCAGAAGTCCTGATGCCCTTGGACGATATCAATATCCGCATCATCGCGCACACGGACAGCACCGGCGCCGATTCGGTAAACCAATGGCTTTCCGCCCGACGCGCCGGAAACGTCGCGGCCTACTTGGAGGGCCTCGAGATCCCGCCGGAACGTCTCGCTCACGAAGGCCGAGGCAAGAGCGAGCTGCGTGTAAGCTCGAACGAAGAACGGCTCATCGGGCCATGGGTAAACCGCCGCATCGAGATCCTATTGAGTTCGCCGCGTCAGCGCTAGATATGAAGCAAACCAACCCCCTCAAACGGCTCACGCATTCGCCTCTCGCGCGCAACATATTGACGTTGTTCACTGGAAAGGCTGCAGCACAAGTCATTCTCATCGGTTCCGCGCCCATCATTTCCCGTCTCTTCGTACCGGCCGATTACGGCACGGCGGCGATGATCCTGGCGCTCGCCGCCCTCGTGGCCCCGCTGGCCACGCTGAGCTTCGGAACCGCCTCGCAGTTAGCCGCGCTCGACAGCGACGCCCGCAGCCTGTTGCGCGTCGCGATGGGCAGTACGGTGCTTTTCACCGTACTGCTGGTCGCACTGACGTTCATCCTCTCGTCTGCGCTTGAGCTTGAGTTTTTTACTCGGTTCGGCGGATGGGAATGGGCCATACCTTTGCTCTTCTTGCTTCACGGTGCGGAGTCCGCATTCGAGTCGTGGAACACGCGCAGAAAGCGGTTCAAGGTGCAGGCCGTCACCTCTGTCTCAAGCGTCGGCATCTCGACAGGCAGCCGCATTGCGTTCGGTGCGATCGGCGGCAGCTCGGTAGCCGGCCTTGTCATCAGCAAATTCATCGGGGTCGGCACCCGTGTCGCCGTCCTTGCGCGCGGCAGCGGTCTAACGCGCTCGACCGAGGCATCAGAGCGCAGTCTGGACCACTACCGGTCTCTCGCCTACAAGTTTCGAGATTTCCCGCTGTTCGCCACACCGACCGCGCTGCTCCAGTCCGTGAATAGACAGTTGCCACTCCTGCTGTTCGGTGGTTTGTTCTCTCCGGCAGTTGCCGGTCTCTATGCCATGGCGGATCGCCTGTTCTTGCGCCCACTTAACTTATTGAACGCATCTTTTCGCAGCGTTTATACGCAGCACTTGGTGTCCGCCGTCGACCGAGGTCGGCCTCTCACGCCACTCCTGTTGAAAGCATCCGCGTTCACCGGTGCCGCTATGCTTGTACCCTCGACTTTGCTCTTAGTTTATGGAGAACCGATGATTGCTTTCGTGCTAGGCGAGACATGGCGCGGGGCCGGGGAGTTCATCGAGATAACTGCACCGCTGATGTTTTTTGCCGCACTTGTGATTCCGGCCAACGCTGCAATGGTTGTCTGCAGGCAACAACGCACGTTCCTCGCCATGCAGGTTCTAACGACCACTGCTTTGGCCGTCGGGTTTTTTACAGCTTTCCTCATCTGGCGCACTCCCGCATCGGCTCTCTGGGCCCTTGTCACCGTGCTTTCAATTCGACATTTATATACGGTGTTTATTGCGCTTGCAGTAACGCGAAGGCAAGACAAATCACAACAAAGCAATCTTTGAAAGCGGAGGCATCGCTCATTAGACCGACCGCCCAGTACTTAAGCGGATATAGGGTGGCGACGGCTCGCGACTAGGAAGTTCACTCCTGACGTTCCTCGGTTTTTCGTCTTCCGAGGGCAGGGGTTCCTATTCTGGCGAGCCGCTTCACTGCTCGTCATGGCACTCGCCGCGCCAATGGACGACGTCGAACTTGATCACCCCGGTCCGCTTGGTCGTCGGCGTCCCGTTCGGGCATATCGGCACCGGCAGTATGGCCGAGGCGGAGAGAGTCACGGCTATCCATATGTTTTCGTGGCGACAACGCTTGCAGTGAATCGGGTCGTGCGAACAAAGCGCGACGCAGGCTTCGGCAGTCCCGCAATTAGAACACATGAAGTTATCCACCGGGAACTATATCTTTAGAGGGCGTTCGCAAACTCCGCCTCGGTATCTCTCCGCGAGCGAAACTCCCACAAACGCGGATACTTGTGAAGGTTGGATTGCATTGTTGGCAAAGGGCGGACTCCGAGATAGGATGGACATCGAATCGGTATGCGCCTTCCAGTTGGCCACAGCGCGAGCCTGCTCAGTCTCGTTGGTAGTTAGGACAGATTCAGTATCAGCGGCGACGCAAGATCGTTTTACAACAGTAGCTTCCGTTTATTACGACTGGGCTGAGCACCCCGGAATCAATAGAGAGCAGTCACAACGCAGGGCTAACACTAAGGGGTCTTCTATGCTTCCGGACTTTATTATTATCGGCGCCCACAAAGCAGGGACAACATCGCTACACCATTACTTCGACCAGCATCCCGACGTCTTTATGACGATCGTCAAGGAGCCGAATTATTTTAGTTTTGACCCGACAAACCCCGCTCATGTCGGAGCCAAACGGTCTAGTTATAGAGTTCGGTCTCTGTCTGACTACGAAGCACTCTTCAGCACGTCTCCGCCACACAACAGGCGTGGTGAAGCATCGCCATCCTATCTACACTCCAAGTCGGCGCCGTTTCGAATAAAAGAGCTTCTTCCGGAATGTCGGATCGTCGCGAGCCTGAGGAATCCTGTCGACCGCGCATACTCTGCCTATCTAATGGCGTTTCGGGATGGTGTCACAACCTTGCGGGTTCAGGAGATCAGACCTGGACGGGATACCTGGATTCTTCAGAGTCTCTACGCAGAATCGTTGAGGCGATACCTTGAGGTATTCCAAGACGAGCAGCTACGTTTCGTTTTATTTGATGATCTCAATGCGAATCCTTCCGGAGTCATGCAGAAACTTTTCCGTTTTGTCGGTGTTGACCCGGAATTTAGTGTGGACACCACCTATGCGTTCAACCCTGGCGGTATTCCTCGAAACCCCATACTTCATCGAGGCCTGAACGTCATCAAAAAAATTCCTAAAGTCCAAGAATATGTACCCAAAAGTGTGAGGAGGAAGATCGCGAATATTCGAGACCGCAACCTCGCGAAAGCGCCTCCTCTTGACCCGGAAGTTAGATCAACGTGGCTTGATTTCTTCCGTGAAGATATATTGAGCACGCAGGCGTTGATCAGACGTGATCTCGGGCATTGGCTAGATTGATACTGATCGCCAAAGTCGGCTTGCTACTTCTTTCGGGCGCCTAAGCACCTTCCACCATCAGTCAACTTGTGGCAGCGTTTGAGCGTGGGTGGCTTCAGTGTCGCCGCAGCACCAAAGTTTCGACAGCGTCGCAGCGAGGTCGCAAACCATCGCTTCGCTACGGTGCGTGCTCCGTAAGGGCTTAGTGCTTCTTTAGACTCGCATTAATGGGGGCAGATGTCAGCGGCTTACAGGAATTACGGCTGTCCTTGGCGAGGCATGCTTAAAGCGCAAGATACGTTCGAGCCATTGGATAATCCGAGTAGCCTGCTCAGTCATCGGTGAAGGAAAGACACGATTCTCTCCTTGGCCGTGTGACCGCGGGTGATCGCTCACCCGCGGTTCCCACAGATCCGGACGTGCCCGATTCGGGCATCCGGCTCCTCCGCCTAAACTTTGCTACGTGACATAGAGGCTGCGTACCGCAAGCGCGGATGGGAGAGGATGACGCTTGAGCAGACGGTTGAACACCGGCCAGTCGAGGCGCGTCGCATGCGAGCGACGGTTGAGCCCCTGATGCCTGCGTCTCTGGACCTCGAAGCGGAATCGCGACAGCGCTCGTGACCATAAGACTATGCCGAATAGTGCCTCTGTCCGCACCCGATTCAGCGCGGCAATTCCGGGCAACTGACGTGCTGCGGCCAAGACCGTTCGGCATAGTTCGGCGGGCGGCATAAACCGCCTTCTGCACCTCCGCGCGCACCTTGGCGTGCTCGGGGAGCGCCTTGCGCGCGGCCACCAGTTGCATCACCGCGCGCGCCGACGACGGCTCTAGCGCATCACGCAAGGCTTCCAGGACCAGACGCTGGCATTCGTCCGAGGCGAACCACTGTTGCCGGCGACACGGCCCCTTCGACTAAACGGTGCCTCGTCGTCCGGAATCTATCAGACGAATCGTGGCGTCCAGGTAGGCCAATTCGACCGCACAGGGCCAAGCGTCGGGGCCGGGGGACAGCGCGCGGCGATAGCACCCGGGCCGCGCCGATATAGTTTCCTGTCTATAGGGTGAGGCGTGCATCCCTCGCCGTCATACCGGGATCGGATCAGTCCAACGCACATTTATCCGGCGTGTGCGACGAGCGTCTCCCCACAATCAGGGATAACTGCCACGCGCACGACGGTAAACGCTTATTCGATGGATCCACTTAGCCTCCCCGCGCATATGCCGATTGTCCAGCAGGTGATCGGCGTGCTTGATCTGGTGGCGCAGCGCGATGGTGGCGCCGAAGCGCCGTCCCACATCGGTCAACGACAATGCCGGTCCGCTCACGCAGGCCGCCACGGAGGCGAGCAACGTTGCGAGATGTTGAGTGCGGTCAGCGATTTTGATGGTTTCGCGATCAAGTTGCGTGATGGGGGTCGGCGAAGCGCTCCCCCGGTCTCGCGCGGCCGGGGTGTGGGCCGGCGGCGCGAGGTGGATCCAGCGCGGTGGCGGGACTCAGAACAACAGGGGATC
>NZ_AFWV01000028.1 GCF_000223985.1 Thiocapsa marina 5811 | reverse complement strand
AACTGATCGAAAAGGCAAATCACCGTGGGGGCGGATGCCCGCAAGCGCCGGCAATGCCCTCAAGCATCGGTGGTTCCCGTTGGCGGAACCGCGGCTCGCAGCGACTTCGACCCTGTGCGAGAATTGCGAGGGCGATGAACACAGGCTCCGCAGGGCGTCCACTTACGCATGGTTCCTCGACATGATCCTGGATTCAGCCAAACGCTGTTCGGCCGACGCGTTACCTCGTTCGACGATCGATCGCCGCCGGCCGGATCACCGGCTCGATAAACCGTGACAGAGGGGTAGGCTTGACCATCTCGGATCGATTGACGTCGCTCGGCTCGCGCGCTCTCGGGCTTGTTTTGTCCGGTCTCGCGGCTGCACTGCTGCTCTCGTTCGCGCTCTGGATCGATGAGCGCTTCGACCGGGATCCGGCTCCCGAGGCCGCGGTAACGCCCTCGGCCGGGACCCGCGCCGTCCTTGCGCACGCCTGGAGCCATTTCGAGCCCTGGACCGGAAGGTCAGTCAATTTCCATCCCGGAGCACCCCAAAACACGCGAGCCAGCCCGGTCGTGTTGGTTGCGGTTTGGGTCGGGCTCAGCCTTGTGCTCTTTGCCGCGATTCCGACGCGCCGAAGGCCCCGACTCCCGCCGAGCATCATTGGACTTCTCATCCTCTCGGGATGGCTGATCTTGGACGTGCGTTGGCAATGGGAGCTGTGGGAGCGCCTGAGCATGACGCGGGATCGGTACGCCGGATTGTCTTTCGATGAGCGCGTGCGCGCGGCCCCGGACGCCAGACTCGTCGAACTGGTGCAGGAGATCCGCGAACGACTTCCCTCGGACCCCACGCGGCTTTTGCTCCTGAGCGCGGATCCGCACGGGGCCTTGTCGTACCGCACTCGTTATCACCTGATGCCTCATCGGGTGCACGTTGGATTATCCGAGCTTTCCACCCCGACTCAGGTCGTTCCGGGCGATTACGTTCTCGTACTGTTGCCACTCAGATCCGTTCGGTTCGACCGAGCGAAAGGGCGACTCGTCGGGTCCGGCAGCGAGATCCCGGCAGAGCCGATCCATTCGATCCCTCGCTTCGGGACACTCTACCGAATCAAGGAGGGGTCTTGAGGTGAGCTCCTGGACCGCCGCCATTGCACTCGTCTTGCCCTGGATCGCGGGCGCCGCTTGGCTGCGGAGCCTGTGGCCTGAGCCGCCCCCCGGAAGATGGCCCGTCATCCTGGGTTACGGCTACCTGCTCGGGTGGGTCGGAGTCACGCTGTTGCTCCGGCTCTTCGACTTGTTCGGGTTGCCGCTCGCCCCGGTCCCGATCATGGTCATTTTGGTTCTTTTGACCGCGCTTGCTATCCACCGTATCTCCCGGCAGCCACGCAACGTTGCCGCCATCGATCGTCGACCCGAATCCCCTGCCTTCCCCATCTGGCAATCGGTTTTGACGGGTGCGATTCTGCTGTGGCTAAGCCTGCGCTTCATGGGCCTCGCACTCGAGGTTTGGTGGCAGCCGCTGTTTCCGTGGGACGCCTGGACGACCTGGACGCTGCGTGCGCGTGTTTGGGCGGACCTGTCCGAGTTGGCGCCTTTCATCTCGCCCGGGGCTTGGCTGATCGACACCACCGGTCGGGCCTACACCATCGAGGCATGGCACTATCCACCCACGGTCTCCCTGATTGCGGCCTGGCCTGTACTGGCATTCGGCACGTGGAACGAAACCCTTGCCAACCTGCCCTGGGCGGGTTGTTTCCTGGCGCTCGGACTCGGCTTCTTCGGGCAAGCACGCCGCTGGGGTGCGACACCGCTGACGGCCATGGTCTTTGTCTGGCTGCTGATGTCGCTCCCGCTGCTGAACACGCATATCGCGCTCGCCGGCTACGCGGATCTTTGGTTGGCGACAGCCCTCGGTTTTGCCTTCATGTCCTTTCTTCTTTGGATGCGCGACCAAGAACTCCGCGAGGGAGTGTTGGTTATCCTGCTGCTGCTGGCGTGCACGCTGATGAAGGTCGAGGGCCTGGCCTGGGCGACACTCTTCATCGCCGCCTGGCTAGCCGCCAAGCTGCGCGGCTTATGGCTGCTTGGCCTGTTGGCCGTCGCCGCAAGCATCGGCGTCGCCCTTTTGATGTCAGGCGGCGGTGCGTTCGAATTACCCTGGATTGGCCAATTCGCGTTGAGACCCGACTATATCGAGCTTCCGCATCTCGGGCGATTCGACTTAGTCCACATCGAGGCTTGGGAGCCGGTCATACGACATCTATTCATTTACGATAACTGGCACCTGCTGTGTTACCTAGTGCTACCGGCCATCGGCTGGGGAGCGGCTCACGCGATTCGTCGGGAAACCGATGCCTCCTTCCGTGCAGGCCTGGCATGGGTAGCGGCCGGACTCTTGGCATTATACATCCTCTTCTTCTGGACTGAAGCCGGCATCTGGGCGATCCAGGCAACAAGTACCAATCGGGTCTTACTCCATTTTGTCCCGGGCTTCGTGTTTTGGATCATGACGGTCTGGCTGCTCATACTCGTCAGGCGGGATAGAACCATACCGTTGATTGAAAAAGAAACGTTTGCAACCAATCGGTCGCTAAGGCAACCATCAGAAGCCTTGCAGCCGATGGATTCAAGATGATCGACTGGCCCGCTTGGAAAAAAATGGGGCTAAACGATTAGCCGTCTGCAGGCCGAAACCATTGCACCGATTCCTTTCTCGCGAGGCCAAACCTTTCCCTCCTGGCAAGACCGACAGGACCGCGCTGTTCATCTGCACCCAGCACTGGTTCTCCTCCCTCCAGGTCGGGATGCATCATATCTCCCGCAGTTTCTCCAAGGCAGGCTGGCGCGTCGGCTTCCTCTCAGCCCCGATCGGGGTACCCCACCTGCTCGGCGCCGGCGGCGACGCGAGCGAGCGCTGCGCGTCATCGCGCATGGGCGGCTCGCGGGATCCCGATTCAGCGGTCTGGCACTTCGTACCTTTCGCACCGCTCCCCTGGGGTGTATCCCCGATTTTTGCGCGCCGCTCATACGTCGCGCTCGCATGGCTGTCTGCCAGACCGGGCATTAGGAGAGCACTTCGCGGTGCCGGATTGCTTCAGCCCGACTTTGCCTGCGCGGACCATTTCCTGCACGAAGGGCTGCTGAAGGCGGCCGATCCGCGGATCAGCGCATTTCGCCGGGCTGACAACGCTGCAGGATTCCCCGGCGCACTTTCCGATTTCTCCCAGCGGGAGGCGGATTTCGCGCGCCGAAGCGATTTGACGATCGTCACAAATTGCAACTCTGCCCAAGAATTGGCCGAAAAGGGAGTCCCCCACACTCTTCTGGTTGAAAACGGCCTCCTCCTTGACCGCTTCCGAACCCAGCGCCCCTCACCAACGGAGTATGCCAGCGACGGTCGACCCGTCATCGTCTTTGTCGGCGCTGCAGATGCGAGGCTCGATCATGGTGCGATCCTTCGCGCCGTCAGCGCACGATCACATTACCTTTGGACCTTTATCGGACCGTTCGAAGGAGAGTTCGCGCGGCGACTACAAGGCGCAGGCGCGTTACTGCCGGGTCCCATTCCACACGACCGGTTGGCTGGATACCTCCAACATGCCAGGGTCGGCATCGTCCCGTTCTCCCAGACAAATGCCACCAACCTGATCCGCCAAGTCAGCTCGCTCAAGGTGTTCGAATATGCGGCATCCGGTCTTCCGATCGTCGGAACACGCGGGTGCCTCTATCCGAATGATCTGCCCGTTCCTCTCGCGATATGCGACAGCGAGCAACAGTTCATCGATGCAATCGACCGCTTCGTCGTCGCCGGGCGTCCCGCCCCTCCGAGTATCGACGCATTCGACCGCTACGACTGGCCCCAACGCCTTCGGCCGCTATTCGACTGGCTCGGCCCGCGCCTGGACGGTTGAGGCACAATGGTGACCATGAAACTCTTCGAAGAAACGCGCACGCGATTGCTCTGGCTGCTTCCGCTCGCCAAAACCATCCACAGGCTCACCGCGACACAGCTGATTGCGACGGTTACGATCTTCATCGTCGGACAGGTCTCTCTCGTCACGGCGATGTTCCTGCCACTCAAGGCCATTCTCCTGCTCGCAAGCAACGGAGTGCCTAGATACCTCTCCGGCTTCGTCACCCATGAAACCAAGGACGCCTTCATTGTCGTGCTGGTCATCGGCGCCCTGCTTGCATACGGAGTGTACATGCTGTGCGAAAGGATCATCGCCGACCAGTTGCGCCGTGGCGCGGCTCGTATACTCGCGCAAAACAAAAAACTCTGGTTATTCCCGAACGAACAGACCCTCATCCGCACCCACTACCTGCGCTTCTGCCGCATCGTCGCATCCGTGATCCTGTTCGCGCTCGCAACCGGACTCGGATTTCTAGTCGCCCCGCTAGTATTCTCTGCGGTCCTCGTCGTCGTCATCTTCGAATACGTGCTGGCAGACCGTTTCCTGCGTCGCGATTCTGCTTTCACAGCAATGATTGTGAAAACGTTCCGTGAAGATCGCTCGCGCTTCTTCACGATCCTGGCCAATCTGAACTTCCTGATCGGGTTCGTACTGCTGTTCGCGCAATTTCTATCCAGCGACAGTCGCAATGTCATTATCGCCATCTTGACCTTTCTGCTCCTGCGCCAGATGACAAATAGGCTCAGACTCGCGGTGCAGGACTTCATCGCCCTCTCGGACGATAGATACCGCATTAATCCACTGTTCCACACAAACATGCGCTACGCCCCGCCGGCCAATCGCCAACAGGAAAGCTTTCTGCAGGGAATGAGCCTGGAGCGGCGGAGCTTATGGATTCCGGACGTCTTGGCCAGCGTCACCGGCGCGAAGAGGACTGAAATTGCCCAAAGCCTATGGAACGACACCGCCAGCCTTGGCATCGCAGCCTTCGATATCCGCATGCGGCCCGGGGAAACGAAAACCTACGACTTTTTTCTTCGCTGCTTTTCCAGCACGCAGCAACACCTAGCGGAGCACGAGGCCAAGCTGTTCGAGAGCCCTACGCCTCCGTCGATCGCCCCCCGCTATCTCGGTCGATCCATGGTCGGCGACTCCATCGTCCACGTCTTCAAGGGACTACCCGCCGAACAACCGACCGGACCGGTATTCAACCGCCGCCTGCGCAAGCTGCTGCGCGCCTGCGAACAGACCCCGCTGAGCACGGACCTGCGGGACTCTTACCTGCGAACACACCGAACATTGTCGCAGCGCCTGGAAGCGGCCTTGATCGAGCGCCTCGGTTTAGCCGTAGAGAATGCGGCCGATCGGGAAGTCCTCGACTTCCTGCGCACCACACTGCCAGTGATCTCCCGAGACCTTGCCTCGCTTCCCATGGTTCTCGACAACAGCGACCTGACGCGGCCGTTCTGCCGCATCGATGACGAGGGAAACCTGATTGCCTGGGCATGGCATCGCTGGAAGATCGACGTACACACAGCTCGGACGCTCGACACAACGGAGGGCAAACCGCTGCGGCTCGAGCCGATGACCGCTATCCCCGAGGACCTGATGTACGGCGACACGGCAAGACGCATCCTTGCATCTCGCCTACTCTGTCTTGAAAGCGCCTCGCGAAGGGGCATGCTGCGTGAAGGGCTCGGTATCGCTCGCGAAATCAGGGGGATGTGGGAACGCCTTAGCGCCCCGCTGGAGTGCGCATCAACGAGTGAATGATTTCGGCCGCCTGAATCGCCCCGTTCACGCACGAGACAGTTTGATCGATTCGACCTTCGAAAGCCGCAGGGCACAAACGCCCTACGGCGGCCAAAAAGGCTTCGCGCGACACATCCTCGAGCACTTCGAACGCACCGAACGCGCACGCCCGGAAACATCGCCGAGCCTGGTCATCCGCCGCGGTCGCGGCGTTAGGAATGAAAATCGCCGGCAGGCCGAAGGCGATGGCCTCGTTCACCGAATTGTACCCGCCGGCGAGGACAGCCAGATCGAAGGCATTGAAATAGCGCGCGTTCGGAAAGTCGGTGATGACACGCTCCGCAGATGATGGCCACAAGCGCCGCAAAGCAATAGGCGAACGCCCGACAACAACACGAAAACCCGCATCCCGAAGCCATCCCACCACAGCGGATTCCAGTGTGCCGATTTGGTTGATGTTGCCGGCACCCAACTGCACGTAGCACACCGGCCGCCCCACATCGAGCGCAAGTGACTCAAGAGCCTCGCCGCGGGTCAACGCCGCGTCGCGATCAAGCAACAGAACCGGCGCTACCCGACTGACGCGATCGGATGGGCCGATCGCATTCGCATCGAGCGCTTCCCCCCACTCGGACGGTACGATCACCCTGTCGAACAGCGATTCCGCAGCACGCAACTTAGCCACCTTGAAGTCTCGCTTGAAAGCCCCCCGGCGCACCCAAACGAAGCGCAGCCGCCGTCGATAGAGGTTGATCACCCGACGCAGCCCGAGATAGGGCTCCCCGCCATCGAACACGAGGACCTCGGGGCGATGCAGCTGCATAACCTCCTCGGTCATGCGAAAGAAATGCATGTTCCAAGCCGCAGGACCGACAGCGGGCGCCACAAGCTCATACGATGGGATGTGATGGCATTGGTATCCTAGTTGATGAACCTGGGGCACCGCGATACTGGTGGTCAGAAAGACGATCTCGGACTCTGGAGCGCGCATCCGCAAGCGATCCGCGATCGCAAGGCAGCGCGTCAGATGCCCCAAACCTGCCCCGTTGATCGCCAGGAACATGACCCGCCCTGGCCGGCTTCGAAAGGTCAACGCACGAGCCGATGGAAACCGCGCCCAGGCTCCACGCAGAAGACCCGCCAAGAATTCATTCATGTCGCAACGCCATGACTCTGATCAACCAACGAACTCGGCCATGATTCGAGTCTGAAAATCCCTATAGCTCGTGTAATCCCCCTCAAGCCAGAGCAGCGATCTTCGCCCCTCGGCGCCTCTGGCCACATAAGGACGAATAGCGCCAGTCCCTGCTACCACCGTGCGAACAGACTGCACTGCACCATCCTCCGACAGACTCAATTCGTATAGCGAATAGGATTCATCGTCTCGCAAACGATAGCAGTGCAGTTCTTTGGTTCCGGCTGCGCGCTCACATCCAAACGGCTCATGAGCGTTCGAACTCAGCACCACACAAAACGGATTTTCTGGATCCAATGCCACCCCTCCAGCATAATCACGTTCCCTGTCATACAGAGGACGCCCTGCCCTAGCGATGCATTTGCAGTTCCATGCAACACCAGACCATCTGGCCCAGTAATACCAAATCCGATCATAGATCCACCCATCGCCGCCGAGATCCGTTCGACACACGGAAAAAACACAATAGGGCAAGCCGTTCTCATCGCTTGCGACATCCCATATCCAGGCGCGCCCATGTGGAATATAGTCGTCGATGGAACAGCCATCCGGCCATATCTCTTCCAAGTAAGTATAAATTCGCGTCCCCTGCTCACCAGCTTCGTGAAAAAGCGGCAATTCCTCAAAGACCTTTACCAAGGCTCCGTCAGAGCGAAAAAAGGCGTTATCCTTGAAATAAAGATGATAGATCGAGGTCGGAAAATTATTCGGGTGATGGTCGGTATAGACCATGTCGATCCTGCCATCCGCCCTGGAAGACAATCGTATGTAAGGACGGGTACGCCCTTGTCCTGCGCTTATCACATGCACAGGTTCGACCCAATGCTCCCCTCCATCGCAAGAGATACTGACCGAAGGATTCCAATTGATACAGCGATGGAAGTTGAGAATAGACCCATTAGCAAGCTGAAAGAGATTCGCGTAGGTGGTGCGTGCCGACACTTCGGTTAGTCGCTCATCCTCCCAATCAGACAACAAAACGGGCAGCGACGATTTCGATAAGCGGGAATGAAACTGCATGTTTGTGCCATGACGTGAATAGACGGCTAAGATTCGACCATCGTGCATCAACAACAGAGCTGGATTGTTGTGATCGTCACGCTCTCTGGACTCAACCGTACTGAGCACCACCTCGCTGCTGCTGGCAGACAGGAAGTCAAAACAAGTAACAGCCGTTGCGCCATCGCTTCTGACATAGCCGATAAGTAGGGATCCGTCCGGAAGATAAATCGCCCTTTGATCGTTAAACCACGTCCAAACTCCCCCCTGAACAACTAATCTTTGCATCTTACAACCTTGTAAACATAACCAAAAAGCGGATGGATCCGGCAATGATTGACGGCATCAAGATGAGGTTCCGATTTCGGCGCTCGACTTTACAGTATCAAGACACATGTCAAAAATCGATGGAAGTCTTGCCCAAAAGCTGACAAGCACGCGCCCCTCGCCGGCCACTCAGGGCGATTTGCTCAGGGTTCCAGCGTCCCTCCATTTCCACCGTCTTGATCCCCCCACCACCTTCGCGATACTCGCCTGCGACAACGGCGGTACCGTTTTGCACGGAAACGTTCCATACGTCGTAGTTGCGCTCCTTGGTCACATAATCACCTCTCACGATGAGAAAGCCTCCATCGGCCTCGCGGGCAAACATTCTTCTTTCAACGCCGCCACGAGGCCCTTCACATTTGAGCATCAGTGGAATTTCTCTCACCGCCACAGTTTCGATTTTAGGCACCCAGACTTCAGCCGTCTGTAGTCCAAGCGCCTCCGCGAGATAAGGTGATAAAGCCGACGAATAGGTCGCGCTCAGATGGTTAGGATCACGCCAGGCAACAATATTGCCGACAACGACCGAGCAAATCCAAGAGTTACAAATGTAATCTGTCATATCGACCAACTGGACCGAAGGCATCCGAGATGCCGCAAGTTTCAATGGATCGATCTCCGGCAAGGCTTTAGCTCGATCGACATGGCATTCCGACGCGGGTTTGGACGCCAGACAATCATCGGGCCGGAATGGCAGCCAAGGCGTATCAGCAATCGCGACGATTCGAATTCCATGCCGTTCGAGTGTGCTCCAAACGTCGAGCAAACCTTGCACGACAACCTGCTCCCCGTAACCCAGATAACGTGACAGACTGGTATAGACCTTACTGACTCCCTGCTTGGGCAATTCATCGAGTACGCGCGCTAGCCAGTCAGCACAACTTTCGTAGGGTCGCCCATTAATGTTTACAGCAAAATTACCAAACGGACAGGCTGACTTGGTATAGGTTAGCAGTCGCCAACCCTGAGTTTCGGCAATCCGTATGAGCGCAGGTGCCCATTGGGCGGCATGAGAATCGCCAACCAGAGCTACCACATGCTTTGATTCTGGATCGCCAAAAACGCAGCGCAAGGGTTCTGGTGCGGTTTGATTCTGATGACACCCAAGTTTGAGCATTGGCGGACGGTCACTCGCCAGCGCACTCAGAGATGGAACCGGTGGCACACCCGTAGGTGCTTCGATACCCTTGACCAGAATATCTGGCCCTGGATAACTCGATGCCGCCAGAGACGATTTCGGAATCTCTACATCGATCAACATCGCACTCACGCTTCCAGCACCGAGTATGCAAAAGCCAATCGATGCGGCCCCCAGCGCCAGGGTGCGCTGAACGCGCAAAGTGCCCCGTCTGAAACGCTGCTCCACATGCTCATAAGACAGATGTGCCAACAATAGGGTTGTGGCAACCAACCCCGCGCCACCGACCAAACTCATCTCTCCGAACACAAAGTCATACCAAACGACCAGTGGCCAATGCCAAAGATAGATCGAATAGGATCGATCACCGACCCACTGCATGAATCCATTCCGCAGAACGCCAGCCGGACCGGGTATCTGCCGACCGGCAAAGATGACCAGAGCAGCACCGACGGCGGGCAGTAGCGCAATGTAGCCCGGAAACACGCTACCGCTATTCAGCAGAAAGGCCGCCGCCGAAATCATAATCAGGCCAACAAATCCATAGGCTGCGGCCCATTGGCGCAACCCATTCACTCCAGGCAAAAGCAATGCGAGCAAACCACCGAGCGCGAGTTCCCATGCTCGCGTGTGCGTAAAGAAATAGGCTTGCTCAGGGCTCGTTGGCGTGAGCCAGATCGAAGCGGCGAGCGACGCCAGGAAGACCGCTGCCATTGCTAAAGCAAGGCGCACTCGCAAGGACACCGCCGAAAAGGCTGAGCCAGCCGCCAGCAACATCATAACTGGCCAAAAGAGATAGAACTGTTCCTCGATTGATAGTGACCAGAAATGCTGTAGCGGACTCGCGGCGTTGTCCGCCCCCCAGTAATCAACGGCGGATATGGCTAACCACCAGTTCTGCAGATAGACGCTCGAGGCAACAACCTGATGTGCAATCGGTTCCCAACGGGATGCTGGGAGGACCAGCAGCGAGCCGGCGAGCGTTGCCATCAGAACCAAGGCGGCAGCCGGAAGTAAGCGCCGGGCGCGACGCGCGTAGAAGGCGGCAAGACTGAGGCGCCCGTCGCGCTGAAGCTCACGCAGCAGCGCGCCGGTAATGAGGTACCCCGAAATGACGAAAAAGACATCCACGCCCACATAGCCGCCCGGGATACTTTCCGGCCAGATGTGAAACACCAGGACCAACAATACCGCAATGGCTCGCAAGCCTTGGATTTCTGCAATCATCGACTAAGACACCCGAAGCTCGGCGGCAAACGCCTCGTAAGTCGCGGGACACACAGTATCCCGCGTCCTCGGCGACTCGTTATCCAAAGTTCTTTTGGTAATGAACGCAAGCCCGCATTTGCTTCATTCCCCTTCTCCCAAGAACAACGCGATTAGCCGCTGGGCGAGCTGAGCGGCGGCAGCCACGGACTCATCGACATCCTGCTGGTCGGTTCGGTGATTCGTGATAGCAGCCCTCAGCACAATGCGGCCATCGACCATGGTGGTTGAAAACACGGCGCTTCCAGCGATCTGCAGCTCTTGAGCGATGCGGACGTTCAACTGATCCTGAGCATCGGCCGCCAAACCCTGCGGTGCGGCGCGAAAACAGCACACATTGAGTCGAACCGGAGCGGCCAACTCCAACTCTGGTGCGGTCGACACACACTCCGCCATGCGCAACGCGAGTGCGCAGTTACGAGAGATAGTCGCGCCGAAAGCGGCACTGCCGTGCAAACGCAGCGCGGCCCAGACTCGCAGCGCACGAAAGCCCCGCGACAAGTCAATGCCATAGTCGAAGAACCAAGGTTCGCCTCCCCCCAACCCCCAAACCTGATCGGCCAAATAGGCGGGCCGCCCGGCAAATGTCTGTCGGTGGAGAGCTTCATCGCGTATCAGAACCGCTCCGCAATCGTATTGGACATACATCCACTTATGGAAATCAAAGGCAACCGAATCGGCCTGTCCAATGCCAGCCGCAAGGCGGTTCCAGGGCGCGTCAGCAAGGACGACCCAAGCGCCAAACGCTCCATCGATGTGAAACCACAGCTCCCGCTCTCGGGCGAATCCAGCCAGCGCTTGAAGGTCGTCGAACTCACCGCGATCAACGGATCCTGCCGTCCCGATCAAACAGAACGGAACACGACCGGCCTCACGATCACACTCTACGGCTTCGTGCAAACAAGCCATGTCCATTGCACCTGCATCATCCAAGGGAATCCTGCGCAAGGCATCCGCGCCGATCCCCAACAATTCGAGCGCCTTGATGATCGCGATATGAACACCTTCACGCGCATAGGCCGCCAGGGCAGGACCGTTTCGTAACCCTTCCCGCCTCGAGCCGGCACCAAGGGCGCGCGTTCGAGCTACTGCCAGCGCGATCACCGTCGCCTGCGATGTCCCTGTCACCAGCACGCCATTGGCCTCGTCCGGAAAGCCGAACGTCCGTTTGCACCAGTCGATAACCGCACGCTCGACGTATACAGCGACGTGATCCCGCCCGCCACAATTGCTGTTCATCGTGGAAGCAACAAGATCCGCCAGAACCCCAATCGACAGTCCCGTTCCGTGCACCCAGCCGAAGAAGCGGGGATGTGTGTTCCCGGTTCCAAAGGGCAGGATGTCGGCTAGCAATTCATCCGCGACCTCGGACAAGGCGCTTGGACTTGAGGCATCGTCGAGCCCCAATCGCTGTTTAATACCATCCGGCACTGGGCGCCATGGGCGCTCACGGGCGTTTTGCAGATGATCGACGCAAACGTCCAGCAACCGGTGTGCCTGCACACGATACTCATCCCAGTCATCCGGGTCCAAGGCCGATTGCTTTATATTCTGCTTTTGCATTGTTCTGGACCCTCAGTCGGACATCCGCTCACGAATTTTCCACCATTGCCCAGCCAGTAGCTCGATCTTCGCGAATGCTCGTTGCGCATCGGTGATTTCTGACTCGAGTGCCGCGCGCCGGACCAAAGGCTTGGCATGGCCCACGGCGTTAAAAAATCGGGCCCCAAGCACGAAGCGAAGAACCGCGATCGAAGAGTCGCCGTGGCCCAAAATCACCGGCTGCCCGATATGCACAGGTTGACGCGCAAGCCCCATATCGCGTACTGAAGACGCCTCGACAAAACTGGAGCAATCCTTGTTGAGCAAGTCGAACAGGGTCTGGCAATCCTTCGTGCCAAGTGCGCGACGCGATCCATCCGCCTCCCTCGCCAGCAGTTCGAATGAGAAGATGTAATTAGCAAGTGCATGTGCACCTGCGGCCTCTTCCGCTCGCTCACTATCGATGAGGCGTGCCGCCTCGTTGGCGCCGATGGAATCCAGCAATCTCAAGCGAAATTGCTCGTAGGCCCAGTTCCTCAGGGATACGGGAAGCAACTCGAACAGACGCGCTTCCAGCAGAGCCGGGAGCCAGCGGAACACCGGCCCGTAACTGAAAGACGCCGTTTCGCATAGCTCGTCAGAGGGCCAGCGCTTGAGCCAATTGCCAGGGCCGCCAAGAGTGGGCGTGAGGCGCAGCCGCCGTTCCAATTCGGTATCCCGGTCGCGGAATCGGTCCGGTACTACCAAGGCACCGGAAAACGGAGGACCAGTCAGGAATTTAGATCCAGAAACCTGTAGTACATACCCTTTTCTGCACAGCGCGCCAAGTTGTTGAAAATCCGCCCGCATTTGACAAGCATCGACAACGATATCCAACCGCCCTGGCCACCTGCCAAGCACTGCATCCAGGGTTTCAGGACTGGGAGCGTCAACACCAGTCTTGGAGCACAGCACCGCATGTGCGATGACCTGGCTGCCATCACGGATGGCACACTCACAGGCATTGATGAACAAGCGATCAACTTGGTCGATGGGCAGTAACTTACCGTCCGAGGAGCGAATCGGCACCTCGACAGTAACGATTTGCCCATCTCGCCACACCGGGTCGCCCTTCTCGACACTATCCCCGTTCGATGCCACATCGTCGAAGTAGTGTCCCGCCGCCGCCAACACCGTCCCGCGACCTACCTCGTCCGGTGCCATGACGATGTTGACCAGCCGCTCTCCCGAGGCCGCCGCGCGAGCCAGCAACACCGCAAGGAGCTCGGTATCGGTGCCGGAGGGTGAAATAGCAACGTCAACCTCGCGCTCGGAAAGGCCCAGGAGATCGATTATTTCGCGCGCCATGATCCGGAGCATGGCGTAGTAGAGAAAATGTCCATGACCGGGCTGGAATTGCAGAAAACGCCGAAACAACTCACACAGCACAAAGCCGTGCTCGCTGATGGGCGAGGCGGTCGAGGACGAGAAATGGATCGCGAACGGCCTTGGGCAGGGAGGGACACCATAGCGATTCTGCCCGCTGTCGGCATCCAACGCCAATCGGCTGTCTCCGCCCGAGATCAGAAGGTCTTCGACGGTTACTGTGAACTCAGGCATGATCGTCGGCGCCGTCTCGTCAGCCTCGCCGAGACCTTCGGAAAAGAGGCAAGTCTTCAACCATTCCGCAATTTCGCACGGCGTTTCGTCATGACTCCGTATCGAAAGCAAGGCACAGGCCACGTCAGCGGGCAGACATGCGCAGAAATGACGCGCGGAAGCATCCGGCAAGTGCGCAAACAACGCTCGGCCATGCCGCGCTAGTCCTATCCATCCGGAAGAGCCGACCGCCCCGTGCGTCCGATAACGCAGGCATTCGATACCCCAGCGCGCGGCGGCAGCTAGGGCTGCGGCATCGGTCAGCAATTTGTCGGACAGCATCACCAAATCGTCATCGACGACCCGGAATGGTTGAGCGTCGAGGAATCCAGGCGCAAAACGACAGGGGGCGATAGGCAACAGGGCCGCCATGGCTGGATCTTCTCGCAAGGCCCTACCCAGAGTTGGATGGGAAATCTCGGTGAGAAGCCCCATTTCCTGATCGGTATCGACGGCATTAGGCGCGAAGCCAGCCTCGCGCACGAGATGGCGAAAATACGCGAGCGTTCTATCGAAAACACGACACTCATCCAATCGGTCAAATGCGCCAAACGGGGTGACGCCATCGTTGAGAGATGTCACCAGGTTGCCTCGTATATTTCGCGATAAGTATCGAAGGACTTTCCTTGCAGCAGATCCTTGAACAGACGAGCCTCGGCGTCAATGAACATCTTGCCCAAAATGACATCCAGATCCGGGGTCATCACGCCATCTTTATAAATCGAGCCGGGGTGCGGCGTAATCTCTCCAAGATACAGTCCATTACTACCCCGCAGAAAATCGATTCTAAGGAAAGGGACAGGAGAGGCGAGTGAAATTCGATTACTGTAATCGCGAAGCTGATCCGGGATACCTAAACTGGACAGTCCAGCACCCTTGAAGCGCAATTTAACGACATTACCTAATTCATCATAAGCGGATTTTCTTACCGCCCCCCCAGCACTAAATGGGAAAGCAGTCTCGAGGAAAAGACCTACCTTGCCATAGAAAGTAAAAACCTTTAAATTGCGTGCGATTCGACCGTCGTCACTCAGAATAGCCCGCTCAACAACCCATCGATCAAAAGAAATTTTCTTATTCTTCCCGGCCACTTCTAAGCTCACGCCATCACAAAGGGAAGAGTAATATTTTCCAGAGCTAACTGAAAATATCTCACAATTGCAATTAATATAAAAAACACCATTTGCCGCACAGCCAGAGTATGGCTTAACTATAGTCTCTGGTATTATCGGAACGTTTTCAAGGCAAAACGTATCACCATAATTTTCCGGTACCGGCACATTAAAGAATTTTGCAAAACTTCTATCCTTATCTTTAGGATTTTTTCCGCGAGCAAGATTTTTAACACCAATATTCAATAAAGCATTCTTTTGCCTAATTAGATGATTAACAGATGACGCCAGGGAATACCCTCCATCATGCATTCGATATTCCTGCATTAAGCTTTCGGGAACATCTCTAGGAGAAAGGCAGGCATACAAATTCCGTAGGGCATCGAATTTCTCTGCGGAATTATTAGTTAATCGGATTTTACGCAACTCTTTGACGACAAAATCTTTTGAAGACCAAAATGCTAAAACAACCTGCTCAATATGACGATTTTTATTCAAAGTTATCTCTCCATCAAACAAAAAATCTATTTATCAGCTAGATGATTCAACTCGACAGAGATCCACTGAGAAAAAGAATCGTAGCCAAAACGCTCTTTAGCAGCAGAGAGAGTTTGCTCCCGTACCGAGTCAAAAAACGCACGGTCGGTACGCATACGCTCAAGCACTTCGCGTACCTCCTCGGGTGCGCAATACACCGGACCTGCACCAAAAACTTCTTGGAATTTCTCGGGCAAGACAACAGCGCAACCGCCAGCCATGGCTTCGAGAATAGAGCGCCCGAAAGCCTCGACCGTTGTCGTATGATCGAAATAGACGAACACATCAATACTATCTAGAAAATCACGCGGCGACACCGAACCATAAGGCCGCAACAACCAGCCACTCGGAACATGGCTGTCCCCGCCGAAAATCTTCGGCACGGTCTTTATCCCACCCATCATATCGACAACGAAGTCTCCTTCAGACGGATAAATCTTCAACATCGTTTCTGACGAATCCGGAAACTTCATGTCCGTATCGCGCGAGTATCGACCAATCCGCAACTGAGTTCCGGTTCGCTTTCGGCGAGTGCCGGACCACTCGGCGGGATCTATGATTCCTGGATTATCTCTCTGAACAAGCAGATTCGACGGCAACAATGGCTCAATGGCACGTCGCACAAGCGGACCTTGAGGCATCCAGAGTGGATCTACGCCAAACAACTGACGGGCATTTCGCACGCAGTCCGCGACTAAATAGCGCAAGTCAGCACCGTCTTCCTCGGAGGGAGCTTGGTTCGCAACGACGAAGGCACGATCAATTTTCCAAGCAAACGGCTGACGTTGGGTGAACTGCAAGATCGGAGGATAACGAAGCAAAACCAAGCGGGCTCTAAGAGTATCGCACGGGAGCACCTCCTCGACTTTCCCGGCATATAGAAATTCCGCGATCGGGGGGTAATAGTACTCTGAATGAGAACTGCGCATGAAACGAAACGGCTCCATATTGCAGATTGCCATCTTCATTCCTTTTTCTTGCAGAACTTTAATTTCTTGCAGCATAGAATTTTGCGGCCCACCACGACTCACCCAATCACCCACAAATATTACATCGTACACAGAGTGGTTTTCGAATTTACGCGGGAGATAAGATCTTGGAGCAGGAAAAGGTCGTGAGCTTAAGTCTCCATCCAATCGAGGCGATGTCTCGCCAAGACGAATTAGGTTATGCCAATATAAGTAGGCACGACGATACATGCTGCGGCTAGATGCACGCCACCCTGGCTTGAAATCCCCCCGCGAGAGGGATTTGTCGTTTCTGCGAATCAAGGCAAGTGGAAACTCTAACCTCGAAATCGGCTGACCAAAAGCTGCTGTACAGCGATGGACTAGTTCATTATCCGCCGCTTTCCGAACAGTGTCATATCTGCCAAGACGTTCCAGTACAACCTCGCGACGAAACATCAATGAAGATGCGTTGACATCAATTGCCTTGCGCCCAAAGGACGCAAATCGGAGGGATGACGAAACGAATAAGGCACTACTTTGGTTAGCTATCGCTTTTGGATCAGTGCGTAATGCGCTGACTTGTTTTTCGATACGATGCGGATGACTCCAATCGTCGGCATCCTGACCGGTGACAAATTCCCCCTGCGCGATCATCAGGCCAGCGTTTCGAGCGACATAGGTTCCGCAGTTCTCAGGCTGGCGCAGCAGGCGAATTCGGCTATCGAGTTGTACACTCTCATCGATCCAATGGATCGAATCAGGGTCGTCCGACGCGTCGTCAACGAGCAGGATTTCGATGTTTCGATAGGTTTGAGCCAGGAGCGATCGAATCGAAGTCAACAGTCCTTGGTCTGGGTTGAATGCCGTCACGATAATCGAAACCAGTGGTCCCTCTACCGAACCGGCAGGTGTATCGCAGATAACCCGGTCGAAAGGGGACAGCGTGTCGTCATCGATCAGCGCTAGCGGCTCCAGGCCGTGTTCAATGAAATGGCGATTGAAACCCATGAGCCATTCTTGTTGATCTCCATCGCCTTCCCAAGGGTTCGAGAGATCGAGTGTTGCCCGTTTGCGTGCCTCACCACGTAGCATCCCTCCAGTAATTAGGGCTTGAGCCAAATCCCGTCGTCCTGCTGCTACGGCAGCATCGAAAAAAACCAAACCGAAGCGCCGAAGGATCGGCTCAGCTTCTGCTATGCCCAAGAAGTGGCTGACCAGATCCAGTCCATTCACAAGCTCGCCGAGTTGAGCCTGCTGCACAATCAGGATGCGTGCGAACCGAACAGCCCACTCAGGATCAAGTCGCGTGCGAATCTCAAGGGAAGCGGTCTCGGCATACTGAGGCGCGCGCGCATGCTCGAGCAGGGCCGTCAAGCCACGTTCGTCCAGGCGGCCGTGACTCGCCCGCCAGATGACAAGCTCCCGACCATTGAGTGAATCGTTCCGCAGAATCGTGGCATCAAGAGCAAAAGGGGGCTTGCGGTCAGCAATCGACAGATAATCACCATAAAGCCTTGCCCGGCCAACCGACTCCTTGGTACTTACAGCAGACGACTGACTTTGAGCCGCTCCCTTGTTGGCCTGCCCCTCTCGTTTTGGGCGTTTCCGAGCTAGGCTCGGAAGTGGGGGCTTCTTCGGCTCAGGTAGATTTCGATAAGCGCGGACGAGTTCAACAGGCATTCGAATCCATCCGGCCGGAGAGACAAGGTTACGTCCTATCACCGTTCCAAACCGCAATGAGAGGCTGCTGCGCAGCACATTGATCTCGTCGTAGGCGCGCCGCAGTCGATCACGCAGTGTCTCGATCTGATGATCTCGCTCATCAATGCTGGAGTTCATGTCAGCCAGCGCCGCGCGTAAGTCTGTTGCCTCGCCACGGCTCGCCTCCGCCATCCCCTGCGCCTCAATCACACCCAATTTCAGCTCCTCAAGCTGACCGCGCAGCGTTTCGCTCTCCAGGGCTTGCCTGACGACCAGTTCGCGGGCCTCCGACAGGCCCTTTCGTAAACCATGAGCAACCTTTTCGTAAGCGGCGCGTTTCGCGTCATCTTCCTCAGCGCGACGGATCGCACTAACCTGGGACTCGCTCAACTTCTTTTGAAGCTCCATTGCCTCGTCGCGCGCATCGGTCAGCTCACGTCTGATCGTGGACAGTCTGGTTTCGACTTGGACATGAAGCGCGCGCGCGATCTCGGGAATCGCCGTCGCGAGATCAAAATCGGCGTCACCTCGGCTGGCAACCGCTCTCGTGATCACGCTTTCAACGGCGGCCGTCAGTGCGTCCTGATTCGAAACCGATTCGAGCTGCTCTAGCCCATCATGCCGCGTCCAATCAAGCCGCAACGGCCGATGGCGAAATTCCGACAGCGACTCCATGCGCCCGAGACCCGGATCTTCTTCCCGCCACCGAGCCGCAATCCGCTGTTCCTCCTCCCGCCCTGCGTCATCGAGCAGAATGCACGTCGAGGGGGCGAAGTAGCGCTTGAGCAGGGGATGAGCCGGATAGCGCGCCATGTCTCCGGTTGCCTTCGGCGGACCATCGACCAGCAGGAGTTCTGCGCCGCATTGGGCGCTGGCTGTGTCGAGAATGGGCCAGGGGATGTCATACCAGCGGAACGCCTCATCGCCGAAACGGTAGGTACGCAAGGGCGCGTAGACCAGATCGACACGGTCGGCCAAGCCCTGTGCCTGGAGTAGCGCTGCTGTCTTAGCCAGGTAGGTCTGCTCATGCTCGAAGGCCAACAGACGACCGCGACTGTTCTTCTCGAGGGCCGAGGCAATGACGACGGTGGAGACGCCGGATCCCAGCTCGATGACCAGATTGGGCTGCTCCGCACGTACGTACTGGAATAGCCACCAAGCGAATTCGGGGGAGACGGTCCAGCCCGTCGTCATCGCCGCAAGCGGCTCCGGATCCTTGAAGACGTGTTGCTGCAGCAGGGGCAGGTAGATGGCATCCAGTTGGATGTCTCGACGGAGTGCATCGTGTTCGCGCTTGAGCGATTTGCGCAGGGCTGCAAGGTCGTCCTTCGTTCGGTCGTTCTGCATGGTCTCGAAACCGCGGCTTATGGGTGTGGTGGATGCTGTGTCGGTTTTAGAGACGGAGATCCGCTTCGTCCCGAGGCAGGGCATATTTAAGGTCGTAGAGGATATGCCCCGGTTTGCCGAAGTCGCGTATGCGATCGGCGCCGAGACGCCTGAAGTCGTCATGTGCGACCGCGATGATGATGGCGTCGTAGGCACCGGCAGTGGGCTTCTCGCACAGTACCAGGCTGTATTCGGCCTCGGCCTGCCCCGGATTGACCCAGGGGTCGCAGACATCCACTACAACGTTGTAATCCCGCAGCTCGCGCACGATGTCGACAACGCGGGTGTTGCGCAGGTCCGGGCAGTTCTCCTTGAAGGCGAGGCCCATGACGAGTACGCGCGCGCCATCGACATGGATGCGCCGGCGCACCATGGCCTTGACGAGCTGGGACACGACATAGGCGCCCATTGCGTCGTTCAGGCGCCGTCCGGCGAGGATGATCTCGGGGTGGTAACCAATCGCTTCGGCCTTGTGGGTGAGGTAGTACGGATCCACTCCGATACAGTGTCCACCCACGAGCCCGGGGCGGAACGGCAGGAAGTTCCACTTCGTCCCGGCCGCCTCCAGCACTGCCTGCGTGTCGATGCCCATGCGGTTGAAGATGATGGCCAGCTCGTTGATCAGGGCGATGTTCAGATCCCGCTGGGTGTTTTCGATGATCTTGGCCGCTTCAGCCACCTTGATACTCTCGGCCTTGTGTGTGCCGGCAGCGATGATACGCGCGTAGAGCGCATCGACGAATTCCGCAGCCTCGTGGGTGGAGCCGGAGGTCACCTTTTTGATGGTGGCCACGCGATGCTCCTTGTCGCCGGGGTTGATGCGCTCGGGGCTGTAGCCGACATGGAAATCCCGATTGAAGCCCAGACCCGAGACGCGCTCGAGCACCGGAACGCATTCCTCCTCGGTCGCGCCGGGATAGACTGTCGATTCGTAGATGACGATGTCGCCCTGCTTGAGCACTCGACCGACGGACTCCGAGGCACGCAACAGTGGCCCCAGATCGGGCCGCCGGTGGGCGTCGATCGGGGTTGGCACGGTAACGATAAAGACGTTGCAGCATGCGATGTCCGACAGATCCGCCGTGAACGCGAGACGATCGGCCCCGCACAGTTCCTCGGGGGGTACTTCGAGCGTCGCATCCTTACCGGCTCGCAGCTCCTCGATGCGGTGAGCGTCGATGTCATACCCTGTTACTGGAAGCACCTTGGCAAATTCTACCGCCAATGGTAATCCAACGTAGCCGAGGCCGATGACGGCCAGTTTGATTTCCTGCTCAGGAAGAGACGACACTGACTCATTCTCCACTCAAAAAAGGTGTACCGAAAAATGGCTTGCTCATAAACCCGGTCAGGCCGCCGATCGTAGCCGTAGGGTGGACACGCGCAGCGCAGTCCATCAGCGGCGGCGCGGGGTTCGGCGAACTTCGCTCTCGCTCGTCCACCCTACGGCCTGGATTACGAAGAACGCCGGCAAGAATAAGGCTTAGACCAGATCGACAGTTTTCCGAATCGCCGAAACAAAACGCTCACTCGAGAACTGCTTGGCTCGCTCCTCGCATTCGGAACGCATATTTTGAAAATGCTCGGGCGTCGTGTTTCGCACGGTATCCATCAACTGCTGTTCAAGATCTTTAGGGCCAAGCAGAAAACCTGTTTCTTCAGGCAAGACCGTCTCGAGTAACCCGCCCTCCGCGACACCGATGACCGGCTTTCCTGCGGCCATCGACTCAACCGGCGACATTCCGAAATCCTCGTCAAGAGGAATATAGATCGTTGCACGTGACCGGCCGATAAGCTCACGTAACGCGCCGGCACTTTGCCAGCCGACGAAACGGATATTTGGTGCATTCTCAGCCATGCGGAAAAGCCGGGATTCATCACTACCTCCAGAAGCGACAACGAGTTTGCATTCGGGCATCTGAAGGAAGGCGCTTACAACAAGGTCGACACGTTTATAGGGCTCCAGTCGCGCGGTAGAGAGGAAATAATCGCCCGACTCAAGCCAAGTGAACCCCTTTGTATCGCACGGCGGGTGAATGACAACGGAATCGCGCCCCAGATAGCGCAGGATACGGCTGCGTACATTCTCAGAATTCGCAATCAAAGCGTGAATGCGTGAAATGGCCTTTTCATACCGAGGCTGAATATACTGAATTAATGCGCTCAGTAACGGACGCTGCCAGTGCGGCAAAGCCCGCATGTAGTAATCACGCAAATCGTAGATGAAACGCGGAAGCGCATGGCAGTAATAAAAACTACGAGTCACATTACTATGCAGTGCTGCAAGCGGCGCGACGCTTCCACTATAAACCACCCAGTCATAATCAGCTAGTAACGGTTCAAAAACTAGTTAAACATTTTAACAAGCGAACCCATTTGGATCGACGAGGTAGTTCCATTGTCCGTTCACGCAATCGTGGCGAATGAACCGATCCTTGACGTCGCGGAAGGTGTCGGAACACGCACGGCCGATCTCGTAGGTCGCGTCGAGGATCCGCGCGGTCACGCTCAACCCCGTTTGTGTGCGCGTCTGCTCGACGGTGCGCAGAGCCGTCTGCGG
>NZ_AFWV01000029.1 GCF_000223985.1 Thiocapsa marina 5811 | reverse complement strand
GCCGCGGCCAAGCCATCCGTCGGGCCTGCCTCCGCCGTGCCGCGCCGGACCTCGACATGCCGCACGCGCAACCGTGCGGCGTCCTGCGCTCGCTTGGAGCGCCCGAGCAACCCGACCGCCACCTCAGGGGCGTCCGCGTCGATCTCCTGCGGAAACACCAAGGTGACGATATCGGGATGGTGGCTGCTGACCACCCACCCGCGACCGCCATCAAGCGCCAACACGCTGAAATCACCGGCGACCGATCCGGCGAGCACCGGTCCGCTCGCACGGAGCAGCGCCTTCGCTTCGGCCGCCGGGTCGGCCGTCGGTCGGGCGAGCCGGACGCACGTCCCCTGCTCGAACAACACCCACGCGGTTGCGGGATCCGCGATGATGGACCGCCAGATGTCGATCCGTTCTTGATCATCCATTCGCAGGCCCTCCGTCGCCGCAGTCCATGGCCGTAACGCCGGGCTGCGGCAGGGCCCGGCGCATCGCCACCTGTTTCGCGACCGTCGTCTGCGTGCGCCGGCCGCATCGAATGCCGCAGGCCCATGTCCGGCGCCCGCGGCCACCGCGAACCCGGGTCACTCCGCCGGGCTCCTCATCGTTCCTCGGGCTCGTCGGGCACACAGCGCCCCTGCCGACATCGGCCCTCCAGCATGCGATCGCGCGACACCATAAAACGGCACGCGGCGCGCTCCGGCCGCGCGCCGTTCGCATCGAGACAGGCGCAGACGTCCGGGGCCTTCCGCAGGCAACCCAGACAATACTCCTCGTCCGCGGTGCTCCGACAGATCCGATCCGTCGGGCAGCGCCGGTGTCCGGGTGGGCATGGGGTAGCGCAGGCCGGGAGGAATTGCACCATCGGGATCGTCCAATCGGTCCAGGGCGGCATGCTCCAGCGACCGGCATGCCACCTCACCAGGGTATCGCGCAGCTCCAGCCGATCGCAGAAGGTCTCGGTGTCCAGCTCCAGCGTGCGCATGCAGCGCACGCCCTGGAGGTCGGCCGATGGCATCGCCAGGACGACGTCCGGCCGACAGTCGTCGCGTTCGAGACAGGTCGGGTCGCGCGGGATCTGCCCGCGCTCCAATGTGACCGTGCCCTGGATGCGCAGGTCACCCGAGGGCGTGCTCCACCCTGCAGGCGACACGCGCGGTGGGGTCCAGTCGAGCTTGGCGAACACGTCACTCCAGTCCCGTGGCGAGCGGATGAGGCGCGGCGGTTTGCAGCCCTCCGCCATTGCGCCGCGCATGCCCTCGAGCACCGCGTTCTCGGGGGGCACGCCCACGCGCGGCACCAGGTCCGGCGGTAGCGTCGGAAAACGCTCCATGAGCCGTTCGGGGTCGGTGTCCTCATCACAGGCGGATTCCTGGTCCTGTGCCTCGCCACAGGGCCCGAGAAGCTTGACCACCCAGCGGCCGTCCTCTTTGTGCAGGAGGGCGGTCACATCCTCGTAGCGGTTTGCACCATCGCGGGATTGCGGGGCAGCCTCGATCCAAGCCCAGCCCGCACGCACCCGCAGCACATCAACGACGAAAACCAGATCCGGACCGGTGAAAGGAGACAGCTCAGCCCGCAACGCATCCAGGATCGCACGGCGCTCCCGGCTGCCGGGCGGAGCTGTAGTGATCCCATCGCTTGCGGCAGTCGCGTCGTGCGCACACGCGACCCCGTAGTACGGCGCGCAGCAGCTCAGCAGAAGTAGGAGCAGAATCCAGTCGATCCAGGCGCGGGTCGGGTTCATCGCCATATCCTCGATGCTACTGACACGAAGAGGCGCATGACCGCTGGCACTTAAAGCCAGGCATCGATCCTGCGAGCGCCATGAGGCGCACCGCAGCACGCCGTTTAGAACCCTCGATTCATTGCGGATGCAGGTCTTGGAGGACCGTCGTGAAACGCTTCTTCCTGTAGTTCCGCAGCTCACCTATAACGCTAGCGCGCATAGTGGAGTGCCATGAAGGAGTGGAACATGAACCCATAGCGGTTATACCAATCCTCATCGCCGAAATACTCACGCTCACATGCGGCAATTTCGCGCAGAGTGCCTTCCAAGCGGCCAAGGAGTTCTTGGTACTTGTTGTGGTAAACCACCTTGAACTGCTTGAAAGAAAGCATGATTTTATCCCTCTCCACCATCCAACCCAAGGCGCCGACGCCGACCGATCCAGCAATGCCGTCACCGAACGCAAGCTGGGCCTTGACCATGTCGTCTGTTTCAACGTAGACCTGTCGCAGTCGTTCGAAGTGGCGACGTAAATCTTGTAGGTCCTGATGCGCTTTTTGGTAGCAGTGGTGGCATCCCGACATGTCGGCACCGGGTTCTTCCGCGCCACAGCCAATCGGGATTCGAGGCATGCCCGGCGGATCGTAATCGGGCAGCGCCTGATCATCCGACGGGTCAAGCGCTTTGGCCCCTTTTTTCGCCAAGTCAACGCCCTTGGGTAGCTTGGTGATAAGACCCACTTGATCGGCGACGCTCGGGGCCTTGACGCCAAGTTTCTGTCCGATATCCACAGCGCTTCCCATGAACTGCGTCACCGAGGCCGCGTTGCCTGCTCCTACAGGCAGTACGAGGAGCAGACTAGTCATGAACAGGACAGTGATCGATCGCCTTTGGTACAAAACTGGAATTGCCATACCTGCTCTTCCCCTCGGGCTTATCATGACCGCTCTTCCACTACTGGCCCCTGTTCCCGGTAACCAGAACCGGCGGCATTGGAGGCTCCTGCTTGTCGTCGACCCACACCAGCAGTACGAACTCCTGTTCTGCACGAGAAGAAACCAAGCGAAGGTATAGATCCCCCTGAACTCGGAAACGCTCTTCACGGGTTCCATCTGCTTCTGTCGAAACCCGTCGTAGAGGCTCATCCCAATAGACCTTTCGCAGTTCCAGAATGATCGGGGAGTCCTTCTCAGCCGTCTCAAGCGCAACCAGAACCGTTTGTGAGACCGACAGTCCGGCTACCTTCATCCAAACCCCATCGCGCGTAGCCGCCCCTTCTACGATTGCTAGCTTCCCACGCGGAACAGCCGGATCCTCGCGCAGATCGATCTGAAACGCATCCGGCTCGTCGAATATCTCACCGCGAGCGACCGGTGCGAAGCCGATCGCGAAGACGACGATCAGCGTCATCAGGGGCCATACCAGGTCGAAGGCGAGGCGACCGTCCAACGGTGTCCGGCTTCTCTCAATCGCCACCAATTGCTTCGGTATCATGAATCACCTCGCATCTTCCCGGCACTCGACTGGATGGCCATTAGGACCCGAACAAATGTACAGAGCATCAGTTCTCCATGGTCTCTGTGGCCGATGGATACCTGAATTGGAGGGAGGTGTCCGCGCCGATCGGGACTCGGGTCTGGCGCCCCTCGTCGATGTGGACCTCGCGCGTGACCCGTTCGCCGTCGATCCGATCGATGACGACCCGATAGACCCCCGCGGCAAGTGCCAAGGGCTGGCCCACAACACCCGTCGCGACCTCTCGGCCGGCCGAGTCCTGCACCTGATAGGCGGCTGCCAGCATCTCGGCGATGGCCTGTTTCAGCTCCCCCTGATCTGCCGCAGTCAGGTATCGGCCACGCCCCGCTTCGGCGGCTGCACGCATCAGGCTGTTCACGGCCGGATCATCGAGGGCAAAACCGACGATGTGAAGACTGACATCAAGGCCCTGCGCCTTCAGATGTTCGACCGTTGCGACGAGGTCCCCACCGCATTCCTCCTCGCCATCGGTCACGAGAATGACGGTCTTCTCTCCCGCGATGTCGCCAAAGTCATCCAGAGTTTGAGCGAGTGAGTAAGCGATGGGCGTCGTTCCGAGGGCCTCAATGCCGCGGATGCGACCGATCAACGCTGGCTTGTCCAACGCGGCGAAGGGATGAATCAGCTCAGTGTCCCGGCAATCACCAGGGCGGCCCTCGCGAATGCGATGGCCATAGACTCGGAGTGCCACCCGCGCATTGGCCGGCAAGGTCTCGATCAGGTCGGCCAGAACCTCCTTTGCAGTGTCCATCCGCGTCTTGCCCGCAATGCGCTTCTTCATCGAACCGCTGGCGTCGAGCACCAACGAAATCTGGGATGGGGTCGCGAACTCCGCGAGTTGGCCCGCGTCCGCCGGCATCTCGACCAGCAGCGTGCCCGCCGCCCGGGTCCAGCCCGGGAGCAGGGTGTAGGCGTTCCCCGACATCAGCTCGGCGCCGATCTGACCGTAGACCGCGACCAGATCATCCGCCGTCGGAATCGGAATAAAACGACCACCTGACGCCCAGGCCAGATGGCGCAGCACCTGTCCGCCACTGGCCCCCACCTCGGGGGCGAAGGCTTGCAGCTCCCCTCCAAGCCCGAGCGTGATGATCCTGGTGCGGTTGGTCGTCAGCACATCCCAGAACTGCGGCGCGCTCAAGCGGCTACCCATGTCCACCCCGTCGGTCATGATCACCAGCACTCCGGGGCGACTACGGTCATCCAGCATCCCTATACCGAGCTCAATGCTGTCATAGAGGCGCGTAGCAAGATCGGCCTTGAACTGGCCCGCGACCGCATTCAGCAAGATCTGTTTGTCGTTCGTGAAGGAACCAACCAGCACATGCAACTCGTTGTTGAAGGCGATCAGCGCGAGGGCCTCGTTGGTACCCACATGTTCGATGAAACCGATGACGGCCTCGCGCAAGACATCCATACTCGCCACGAGGCTACGACTGATGTCCCAGGCCAGCACGATGTCGGTGGGGATCGGCTCGGCCTCCAGCAGATAACGACCCGCCTCCAGATGCCACGAGAGCAACTGGCGGGCGCCGGTCTCCTGACTCGGTACAAAGTTCGCGACCTCACCACCGTCGGCGCTCAAGAGCCGGAAACCGGTCCGGAGGAACGGCTGCCCCGCCAGATCGAGCGTGAAGACACCGCTACCTTGACCGGGAAGGGTGAGACCGAAGACGTGGCGCTGCTGTTCCGGGCTGAAGCGGGCCTGGACGCGTTCGTGCAACGCCAGCTCCGTCGCCTGTTGCACCGTCGCCCCGGGCACCACCTCGAACACCGTCTGCGCTGACGCATCGGTCGCATGAGCGCTTCGCTCAGGCGTCGCGCGCTCCGGGGGTCGCGCAATCAGGGATCGGTAGCCGGGGGCCCGCCCCTCGATCAGGGACAGCGGCCCGAGGCTGGTGTAAGAGCCACCGTGATTGGCCAGCAGCCGCAACTTGACGAACCGCGCCATGCGGCCGATCGGGATCGCGACACGCTCGGCACCCATCGGCACCTGGACGCGCGCGACCTCGGCGAACCCCTGGAGAGGGCCCGCTGAGGACAGCTCGATGGCGATCTCACGCGGATGGGTGGCCGCATCGTGGCCGGAGCGCAGGTCAAGCTCGACGCGTTCAATCAGGGCTTCGCCATCCCCGCGCAAAGAAAGCGTGAACTCCTGGGGCAATGAGGCATCGGCCGAGCGCCATCCGCCGCCGTCGGCAGGACCCAACAGCAAGCGCGCCGCCTTACCGCGATAATGCTCTGAGCTGTAACGAACAAGGCCTGCGCCCAAGGCCGGCAGCGCCAGATCGATCGGAAGATCGGCGACGATCGAGTCCACCTCATCCGCCTCCAGGATCTCGACCTCGGCAAGCTGTGTGCGGCGGGCGCTGCCGTAGTTGGATCGAATCACCAACTTGACAAAGCGTGCCTCGATCTCGGGAAGAGGGATGTAGTGCTTTGCCGTCACCGGCCTGACAAGCCGCTGCGCGGCGAGCTCGAAGCCTGCGTCGGGAGAACTCCGCGAGATCCAGATCTCGACCATCCGCGGCAGCGCCTGAAGGCAACCGAAATCACCCAAGCAGGACTGCGTATCCAAAATGACGCCCTTCAACCGCGCCATCCGCTGCTCGCGCAACGCAAAGACCAACTCCTGCGGGAGACGTCGGTCCTCCGAAGCCCAACCACAGGACGGTTTGCAGGCCTCACCCCCATAGCCGAAACCATCGATCAGGGCCTCGGCGTGCCAAATCGAGTCGTGCGCCTGCGAGGTCGCGGAGAGAACACGCCCGCCAAGCGCCGCGTGAGCCAGGTTGATCCCGGAAGGCAACGCATCCGCGTCCAACAGCTCTGCGACGTCGCCATCGAAACCGATCTCGAACTCGATCGCCGTCAGCGGCTCGCCGTTTTCGAGACGCACCCGAGCCTGATAGCGGCCGGGCCAGAATCCCCCATCCCCGGGCAGGAGTGCCGTGCTACGCCAAGCACCCGAGCGCAGCACGATCTGGGTATCGAGAAGTTGTGTGCCTTCCGACATCCCCTCGACATCGAGCGCGTGCCAGCTCACGCGCACCAAATCCGGGATCTCGGCGCCTTCCGCGCGCAGTGCCAGATGGACGGCCGGATCCGCCGCGGAAAAGACCTCGGGCGTGACGATGGGGGCTTTGTGCTGGTCGAGTTCGCGGGCCGTGACCAGCTGAAGACTTCCCCGGCCCAGGGACACCGTGACACCTGGGGCATCTACACCTGGGGCATCGCTGCTCTCTCGTCGTTGGCCGTCGAGTGAAATCCCGGAGCCTTCGACAACCAACTCCTCGGGTGCAGTAGTGGTACCGGTCGACGGGGCAACGGTTGGCGTTGGAGGAAGCAGCGGCGCAGGCTCAACCTGACTCGAAGATGGCTCCTGAGCCGCAGCTGAATCAGGCGCGGGAATCTCGCTCGGCCCAAGTTCCTGATCGAAAAAATCCCCGATCACCGCGACCCCCGCCATGGCCGCCTCGGGACCCTCCTGGGTTGCAAAGACTTCCTGCAGCGCCTGAGTCACCGTCCGCCCGCTGGTGCTCGGCACGGCCTCCTGGACCGCCGGTGTTGCAGACGGTGCCGCAACGGAAGGCACCGCATCGAACTCCAGCTTGCGCTGTGCCTGGCCCGCGACCGACAACACCAACCGGTAGGAGCCGGGGGCAATCCCTGGATCAGGCGCACGAAACGGCACGAGCCGGGTCTGTCCGGCCGCAAGCACAACCACATCCTCTGCGAGAGCCTCCGCTTCATCAGCCGGCGACCGCGGTTGTTGCTCCCACACGAGGTGGACCAAGGTTCGGCTAGCAAGGGCTGAGGTTACCTCCAGAGCGAAACCGGGTGCCCCCGCGACCAGCTGATCGACCGCCCGGCAGTCGCCGCGAATGAGGTCAGCCTGAGCGCATAATCTCGCCTCAAGATGACCGCCATCGGCCAAAGAACAGGGCATTGGAAACCAGAGAAGAGCCGCGAAGCCCAGCTGACGCGAGAGCCTAGAATCAAACATACCGTGCCTCCCGCTTGTTCCCGTAAGTGCGCCTCGTTGGGATCTCGCACGAGAACTGACCACTAAGAAGTATAGGTAGGATCAGCACTAATTTCTCTCGGCCACATCAATCTCGAAGTTGGCTTTTACTGCCGGTCGAAGGCGCGAGGCGCCGCGAACCGGACGGGCACGACCGGGATTCTCATCGGTGTTGTCGCCGAGGTTTGTCTCGATCCGAAACCTGATCCCGGCTGAGAGGTCGTCTGCCCGAGCGACACCGACACCGAGAGGTTTCCGTCATGTCGTGTAATCGTTACCATGCACCGGAACTCGCCGCTCTTCGCCGTCCGCTCTGATCCTCCACTTCTGTCGCTACGCCGCCCATGAAAAAGCCCGGTTTTGTCCTTTTGTGCCTGCTGCTCGCTTTGGCCCCCGGGGTGAGCTTCGGAATGCAGATCTTCGTCAAGACACCCACCGATAAGCACATCACCTTGGAGGTGGAACCGTCCGACTCGATCGAGAACGTCAAACAGAAGATTCAGGACAAGGAGGGGATACCGCCGGATCTGCAGCGCCTGTTTTTTGGCGACAAAGAGCTGGAGGATGGCCGTACCCTCGCCGACTACAACATCCAGAAGGATTCGACTCTACGTCTCGTCCTGCGCGCGCAGGAGCCGACCGCGGTGCCGGTGCTATCGACAGGAGGATTGATTCTTCTGATCCTGCTCTTGGCAGCCGTGACCGGTGCTCGCTCGAGGGCCGCGTCGCGGCCACCGCGCACGCGCTGATCGTCCGCGCCGACGGCATCAGCATCCACACGGTGGGTTCGGGACTGTTCACGGGGTATGAGCTTGACGGCCTGGTATTGGAGGTCGCGGGCGAGCGGGAGCGCGAGGTATTCGAAGGTCGCTATCATAACGGTCGCGGTCATGTCGCTCAGATCGTCGGGCGCAAGCAGACAGAAGATTGATCGGAACTGTACGACCGGACGTCGCCAATGGGCGCCAGCTCATCAAGCGCGCAGCGGGTGCCGATCTGCTCCACCCCGAGTCGCCGATCGGCCCGGACCAACTTGCTCCGACCGTCCTCTCGGCGACGCTCGACGAAGTCGCCGCCGTGCTTCGGATCCTCGACCCCGCGCAATGCGCCGCGCTCGCGGATCAGGCCATCCGCCTGCTCGAAGAGCGTGCCGCGCAGGGGTCGATGTTGCGCCTGCGCGGCGGCGTCTCGACCTGATCCTCGCAAGTCTCGGGGTGGAAGACGCACCGCGCCACTGAGACCGGAACAAGGCGCCGACCTCCGACGGCCGACCCCTCAAACCGCGTCGTCCGCTCCCGACCGCTCGCCATAGATCGCCGCCATCTTCCCCGCCTGCACCGCCACCACATGGCGCAAGTCCGGCGGGGAGACCACCTCCAGATTGTCCCCCGCCCCGAGCAGCCAGCGCAGCAGCTGACCCGTGGAGGGGACCCGCGCCGACACCCGCAGATCGAACGCGGAACCCTCGGGCTCGTCCTCGAACCACTGGCCGGGTGCGAGCGGACAGGCCGCCAACACCGTGGCCAGATACCCGCGGACCCGCAGCTCCAGATCGATCAGCTCACCCTGACCGAAATCCGCCTGACCGCGCGCGATGGCCTGATCCAGGTCGAACCCCGCGGCGGCCCGCGCGGGCGTGTCGCTCGCGGCCTCCGCCCGCACCATCCGGTGCAGTGCATAGAGTCGCACGGGCGCGTCCTCGTCGTTCTTCAGCGCGAAGAGATAGGGGATCGGGCCGCGCTGAAGGAGCGCCTGCGGATGGATGCGCGCCGGCGCGCACAGGTCTTCGGCGTTGCGATAGGTGACATCCAGCGCATGGCCTTGCGCCAGGGCCTCGATGACCGCGCTCAACACCTTGGGATGCAGCTCCACGGGTTGCAGTCGCAGCGTATCGGGCACGATCCGCAACCGGGTGCGATCCAGCACCGGACCTTCGACCTCGGTGAGCACGCGCTGCCAGAACCGATCGAGCTGGCGCATGGGCACATATTCGGCGATCAGGTCGCGGATCTGCCCCAGCGCGTAGTGCAGCACCGGCGGGTCGTCGTTCAGGTCATCCGTCAGGCGCCGATAGCGCAGCGGCTTGCCGCCCGGATTGACCGCCTCGATCCGCCCCTCCTTCACCAGCTCGTCCAGATCGCGCTGCAGTGCGCGCCGCCGCGCCTTGTCGTTCTGCGCGCCGAAGGCATCGCCGAGGATGGTGAGCAGACGCGCGCCGTCCGGACAAGCTTCGACGGAGGACACGTCCCGCGGCAGCAACTGCTCCAGTCGCTTGAGACGTGCGATACGGGTGGTGTGGATGGCGCTCATTCCGCGAGTGTACGACAGGGTGTGACGCATGCCCATGGTCAAATGGATCTTGTCGCCGAATCCGCCCCACCGACGAGGTCTCCAGCATGTCCCGACACGACCGTTCACTCTCCTCGCGCGAGCTGCTTGCCCGCATCGGTCTGAGCGAGGAGCATCCGCAGGATCTGCTCGACAACGAGCCGCTCGACGATTTGAGCGGCGACATCGGCGCGGCACTCGCCGCCCGCTGCCGATCCTTCCAGGAGCGTCACACCTTTGCGGTCGGCGATCTGGTGACCTGGAAACCGGGGCTTAAGAACCGCCGCATCCCGCGCTACGGTCAGCCCGCCGTGGTCATGGAGGTGCTGGATCCGCCCGTCGTCGACGGCGAGCGCGAGTCCGGGAGCACCTATTTCAACGAGCCGCTCGACCTGGTCCTGGGCCTCTTCATCGACAGCGGTCCGGCACGCGGCGAGCTGCTGACCTGGCACTTCGACGGCCGCCGTCTGCAACCCTGGACGCGGGAGGTCTGAGCATGCCCCAACCCCGCACACTCTGGCGCAAGGACTTCGCCGCCGTGCCGGCCTCGGCGCGGCGGGCCGCGTGCTATGCCCTGCGACTGGTTCGCGCGTATCCCAAGCTCGAGGACCGATCCACGCTCGGCGCGCTCTGGACCCTGTGTCTGCCGCTGTTCGAGCCCGAGCAGGTCGCGGCCTTCCTGGCCAACGCCGTCGGTCGCGACCCGGACGACGCCTGGGCGGACGCCGACGAGGAAGCCCTGCAACCGGAGGACGACGCCGGCCTGCGCGGGCGTCTGCGTCGGCTGCTCCAACGCATGCCGCGCTCCGTCTTGACCCGCCTGGCGGCGGCCGACGCGGCGGAGCCGACGCCGCCCGTGCTTGCGATCCTCGGCGAGAGTCTCGGACTGGATCCGACCGACCTGAAGATCCTCGCCTATCTCGACGCGTACGACGCCCACGAGCCTTTGCGGACCCTACTTCGCCGCTACGAGCAGGCCACCGCGCGACTCAACCTGGTCCGCCTCAGCGCGGCCCTCGCGATCCCCGAGCGCACCCTGCGCGAGGCCCTGACCCGCCAAGCCCCGCTGCGTCGACTCGGTCTGCTCGACTACACGGGCGCCCCCTGCGACCTGGAAGACTTCGTCCGCCCGACCAGCCTGCTGCGCGAGCTCATTGATGCCGAGCCGACGGATGCCGAGGCACTGCTCGCCATCCTGATCGAGCCGGCACCCTCCGCCGCCTGGCCGCTGGCGGCCTTTCCCCATCTCGCCGACGCGGTGGCGCACCTGCAAGCGATCCTCGGCCGCGCCGCAAAGACCGGCGCGATCGGCGTCAACGCCCTGCTGCACGGCGCACCCGGCACCGGCAAAACCGAGCTCGCCCGCACCCTGGCCGACGCCTGCGGGCTGCGCGCCTACCAGGTGCGCAGCGCCGACGAGGACGGCGACGGGCTCTCGCGCACCGGGCGCCTCTCGGCCTATCTGCTCGCCCAACGCCTGCTCGCACGCCGTCGCGATGCCCTGCTGATCTTCGACGAGGTCGAGGACGTCTTCGACACCGGCGACGACCTCTTCGCGCTGCTGCGCGGTCGCGCCGGTCCGGGACACCAGAAGGGCTGGATGAACCGCACCCTGGAGGACAACCCGGTCCCCGCGCTCTGGATCACCAACAGCACCGAGGGGATGGATCCGGCCTTCCTGCGCCGCTTCCTGCTGCCGCTCGCCTGCACCACCCCGCCGCGCTCGGTGCGCCGACGCATCGCCGAGTCCCACCTCGGCGATTGCGGCCTGCCGCCGGCCCTGCTCGACGCGCTGGCGGACGATGCCGCGCTGGCCCCCGCACAGTTGGGCGCGGCCCGGCGCCTGCTCGAGCTGCGCCCGGAGACCGCCCCCGAGCCGACCGTGCGCCATGGTCTCGCCGCGATGCGCAGCCTCCTGCACGGCTCTCCGGCTCCGCCGCGGCGACGCCCCGGCATCGCCTTCGACGTCGCCTTCCTCAACCTCGCCGGCGGGATCGCCCCGAGCGCCATCGTCCAGGCGCTGGATCGCACCGGCCACGCCAGCCTGTGCTTCTACGGCCCGCCCGGCACCGGCAAGACCGCCTTCGCCGAGATCCTCGCCGAGGCGCTCGATCGCGAGCTGATCGCCCGCCGCGCCTCCGATCTCATCTCCCCCTACGTCGGCGAGACCGAGCAGAACCTCGCACGGCTCTTTCGCGACAGCGACCCCGCCCACAGCCTGCTGCTGCTCGACGAGGTCGACAGCTTCCTCGGCGACCGACGGGACGCCCGCCACAGCTGGGAGCGCACCCAAGTCAACGAGCTGCTCCAGCAGATGGAGCACTACCCCGGCATCTTCGTCGCGGCGACCAACCTCATGTCCGGGATCGATCCCGCGGCGCTGCGACGGTTCGACTTCAAGCTGCACTTTCGGGCGCTCGCTCCGGAACAGCGGCTTGCGCTGTTCGCGCGCGAGGCGCTCGGGGATGCGACCCTCTCGGTTCCGGCCGACCTCGCGCGGCACCTTGGGGCACTGGAAACGCTCACGCCCGGCGACTTCGTGACCGTGGCGCGGCAGCGTACACTCCTGGCCGAGACGCTCGCGCCGGAGCAGTTCCTCCGCCGGTTGGCTGCGGAGTGTCGGTTGAAGGGGGAGGCTCGGCACGGCGTGGTCTGACTCCGTGGGCGCGGGAGCCCTTCGTCAGGATCAAGGGGGAGCATGTCGGCGTGGAGGAGATGCCCTCGACCGAATGTCGAACCCGACAGGTGATGGGATGGACGTGACAAGAGCCTCGACCATTAGACACGCGACCCAAACCTAAAAGAGCCAGGGACACCCGCTCTGCGGTGCCACGCATGCCCCTGGCGCTCTGCGCCACGTGCGACGACGGTCGGATTCACGCATGATGTCTCGGAAACCGAACCAACAACCGGAGAATGACGGCGATAAGACAGCCTGCACCCGGAACCGGTCATTGGCGATCAATCGATAAGAGTGCCTTACGATGAACGAAAAACAACTGTTGGAACGCATCACGGTCAATCCGGCCATCTTCGGCGGTAAACCGATCATCCGCGGGCATCGACTGGCAGTAGAGCATGTCCTGGGAATGCTTGCGGCCGGTGACGATTTCGAGACCGTTTTAGAGGGCTATCCCTGGTTGGAGCAGGAGGACATCCTCGCCTGTTTGGCTTATGCGCATCGGTTGGTTGAGCATGAGCGGGTGGAGCCACTGATCATCAACGCAGCAGCATGAAGCTCTTGTTGGATACTTCCGTCTGGGGCGGGGCGACCGCGGTCTTGACCGCAGCCGGGCACGATGTGCGCTGGATGAGCGAAACCGATCCCGACCCAGGCGACGAAAAGATCATGCGCAAGGCTTATGACGAAGGCTGCGCCCCGATCACTCTTGAGAAGGACTTTTGCTAGTTGGCCATTCTCTACGGTAAACCGAGTCGCCGCATCTCCCTGCTGGCCAACATCCCTGGTCGCCAGCAGGCGCAATAATGCGCGACTGTGCTCGAACGCTTCGAGTCTGAGTTCGCTAGTGGCGCTATATTGACAGTCACATCGGATCGGGGCAGGATTCGGTCCGTGGATTGAACAAGCCAGGAAGCAAACGAGTCGCATCCTGCAATCACGCATCGCGTGATTGCAGGACTTGGCCCTACTACGCTCGCTTGCCCAACCCAGGCCAACTCTAACCCCGCCAAGATATGGGCAATTCCAAGAGTTAGGTAAACCGGCTCCGGTATACCAAAACACATATTCGCGACTTGCAGCCACTTGATGCGTGATTACAAAGTTTGACTCTACCCGTCATGGACGCAGGAATATAATTTGACAATCCGTTTCACGGCTAACTCATCGGACTTGAGGAAGAGAAGATGCTCGCGCCTTTTAACGAACGCAGTCGCGTCGAAATCCCGATAAGAATATAAGATAAATCTTTTATCATGCTGAAAAATAATAGTGAATTCCCGTATTGCGGCCCACGATTGAGATGAAATATAGTTTTCAAGGGAAAGGCTATACGACGTTGTCTTCATGCTACGAGGACAACAAAGAAGAAGTTACTGTTTGCATTGCAACAGTCAGACAACGACTAAAGGAAGGCTGGTCTTTGGAGCAGGCTCTTTTGCATCCCAAAAAGAAAACACTTACCACTAGATTGGGTGAGCATTTTGTTGAAGGGAAAGCATACGAAAACCTTTGCAGTATAGCGCAAGAGTATGACATGCCTTTTAACACGATTTACAAACGATATTCACGAGGATGCCGAGGGGACGAACTTGTTCCCCTAAAAAAAAGACGGGCATATACGGCTCCGAAAGAAGATAATCAGCATCGATTCGTTGCGGGTGGAGTTGAATACAGAAGCGCCGCCGAAGCTTGTAGGAGATTAGGTGTAAAATATGTAACTTATCGTAATAGAATAAGAAACGGTCATACAATCGAACAAGCTCTTGGAATTATTGCTGTAGAAGACGGTCGAGTTACTCGCGGAAAGAAATATGATGCCGATGGAACTTACAGAACCATTAAGGAGTTAGCTGAGTTTTTCAGCGTTCCTGAACCAACGATTAGAGATCGTTTGCAACGTGGCGCTACAATTCGCCAAGCCTTGGGCTTAGAAGAAATCTCCAATGGCTCTCATCTCAAACAATGCGAAGTCCAAAGAACTAAGCGAGCGGCAATACGACTCGAAGTAGATGGAGAAATATTCAGGAGCTACAAAGCATTAGCTGATAAGTATGGCTTGCCTCAGTATACAGTAAGGCAAAGAATCGTTGATTATGGCTACACTCCCGAAAACGCTGTTAAGCTAGACGGTAAAAGTAAACCCATTACAGTAGAGGGTGTCGAGTACCCGAGTAAGGCAGCTTTAGCTGAAGCATATGGTTTGACGCCTGCCGTGCTATTAGCGCGACTAGCTGGTGATGTAACAGTCGAGCAAGCTTTAGGCATTGAGCAGAGAGAAACCTTGAAATCGATAGATTTTGAGGGAGAGATTTTTTGCTCTTTAACCGACCTAGCGAATAAAAAAAACATTCCGATTGGAGCTCTTAGATCACGCATTAAATCTGGCTTATCTCTGAAAGAAGCAATAGATGCCGGAGATAGAATTAGAAACTCAGGCCGCTACAACCTAACCATTCTGGAAAGAGACGAACATCTGGCACATCAATCTGCGTGGCTGTACTTTGTACGAATTGTCATCAATGGCAAAGAGCGCTTCAAGATAGGAATCACAACACAAACAGTGGCTGATCGGCTGAAGCAGGAAGCTTATGAGTTTGCCACAATAAAGGTCGTTAGAGGAACTCTAATGGACTGCTTCATCTTAGAACAAGAAATAATCGATTTGTTGTCAGATAAAAGAGATCTTGGCGTGACAAGCAGTATGCTCGATGGCTATTCAGAAGTATTTAATCTCGATGACGGCGATGTCAAATTTATTTCGGATTTTTTAGGTGCGTAGGGAAAAATAGCGGAACTTCGGGGTAAAGCTTCGGGGTCACCATTTGTTGCGGCCTGGCAAGGCCGCGTTTTCTTGGTGCGAAGCCTACCCGGGTAACCGTTAGCCATGGGCCTGGAATCGAGACGTGCAGTCAGTCCGGTAACGGACTGGTTGATGCGTCGTCAGGAGAGGAGGCGAGGTGCAAGGGTAACAGGTGAAGCTGACCTTGAAGGTGTTGAGCTCCGAAAAGACCGACGTTGGGAGCGGCCGATGGTTTAAATGGGCCAGCAGGCAACAGCGCCGTATGCGCCATGCCGAGTACGCAGCGTCCCCCCGGAGTCGAGCCTCACATTGAGATAGCGCGTTAACCAGGGAGATCCGACAGTCGGCGCCGAAGGATCGGCGCATCCGCGAACAAGCGTCGAAAGCGAGGAAGCGGGCGGAGGCTGTCGGAAGTCGGAGCCACCCATAGGAGCACGGATCTGCGGTAATGCGCGGGGAGCAAAGGGGTGGCGGTCTGGGAGAACGAGTCGGGGAGACATGGCCCGACGCAGAGTGGACTGTGACCATGACAACACGACTGGCTCGTTTCACACAGAAGGCGCGTGAGGAGACGCGCGAGCGGTTCAACGCCCTGATGGGTCTGGTCTTCGACCCGGAAGGGCCCCAAGATCAGTTGTGTCATCGTCAACCTCCACATCCTCCGCGATCGTGTTCGCCAGAATCCCGCCGTCAGCCCTCACCGAAAAAGGGATCCGGCAACGCGGGATTTCTCAACTTCGACGCCGCCCTGGCGCCGACCACCGGCAGGTTCGCCGGATCGAGCAGGCCGATCTGCACCAGGACGCTAGCCTGATCCCAGTGAATGTGCTCGTAACCCACCTTGCCAGCTTCGATACCGACGATCACGACGAACACCGCCTCGACCCGCTTGCACGTCGGCTCCGCGCCCGGAAGCATCCAGTAGATCTTCTGGCTGTGCGTGAAAGAGATGATCAGCTCATCGACCAGCAGCTCCTCCTGTAGGTGCGGGAGACGGTCTCGAAGGTCACGTCTCGCGGGGAAAACAGCCCGACGAGCCTGGTCGGACGTTCTCGAGATACGGGTTCGGAGCCATCCGGCAAGGCTCGTAACAATTAGTGGGTCGTCCATGGACAGCAACGGAGGAAGATTGGCGAAATGGATGCCCGTTTCTCGCGCCGCTTCCGTTTGGCTTCAATCCAGTCGCATCCATCCAGTCGGCGATTTGCTCTATGTCCAGCGTAGCAGCAGGAATCCTGTAGAGGGGGCCGAGGAACCCGCTCGGCCGGCCCGAGCCTGCACCTCCGACACAGACTCCGCAGGCCTATACGACGACGGCTGTCGTATAACCGCGGTATCCTTTGACGATACCGGAATGTGGACAGAAGGATTGTTCACTACCGATCCAAGACGATGAACATCCGACTTCGTGCTCGGACAGGACCGCCCCTTACCCGATGGAGAAGAAGCCGATGACCGAAACCGCCGACACCCCGACTTTTGCCGACCGCGCCAACGCGGCCCTGCTCGCCCATGCCTGCGGCGACCGTTTCGGCGCCCCGCTTGAGTTCGTAAAGGACGCGAGCGTGCGCACCCGGCCGGTCCACTTGGGCCATTGGACCGACGACACCCACATGTCGCTCTATCTGGGCGAGGCGATCCTGGAGCATGGACCGGGGCCGCTCGAGCCCGACCGATTCGGCACGCTGGTCGGCGAGGCCTTCGTGCGCTGGTACCATGATCCGCTGACCCCGTCGACCGCACCGGGCAACACCTGCAAGGCCGGCGCTGCGCGTTTCGAGCGCGAGCGCGACTGGACCATCAGCGGGGTGCGCGAGTCCGACGGCTGCGGCGCAGTGATGCGGATCGTGCCCTTGGCGCTGGCCTATCGGGGCGAGGATCTGATCGAGTCCGCGCGCATCTCGGCGCTGCTCACCCATGCCCATCCGAACGCGGTCGAGGCGGCCATCGCCGGGGCCTGGCTGGTGCGGGCGATCCTGGAGACGGGATGCTGGGACACGACGTTGGTGGAGGAGGCGATCCGAGGGCTCGACGGGCCTTGGCACCAAGGCGGCGAGGTCGCGTCAAGCCTGCGTGCGGCCATCGGGTGGGCGCAGCGCGGCGAGGACTGGCTCGACGAGGAGGCCATCCCGCCGGGCGACGGCGGCTGGCGCTCCGGTAGTGCGTTGGGCCTCGCGGTCGCGGCGGCGCTGCGCTGGCCGGAAGATCTGGGCTTAGCGGTCGAGAAGGCCGCGCGGATCCGCGGTGATTCCGATTCGGTCGCCTGCCTTGCCGGCGCCCTGCTGGGCGCGGCGCTGGGCACGGCCGCGATCCCGACGGAATGGCTCGACACCCTGCCGCAGCGCGAGGAGATTGCCGGGCTCGCGGATCGCCTACTCGGACTTGCAGCATGACGGCCACGCATGCACCGCTGGTGGCGATCGGCGATCTGCACGGCCATCTGGATCTCTTCGAGCGTCTGCTGGAACGGATCGACCGTGAGGTACCGGCTGCACGCATCGTCACCCTCGGCGACTATGTCGACAACGGCCCGCAGATCCCCGCGCTCCTGGATCGCCTGATCGCGCTGCAGGCCGAGCGTCCGGGGCGCTTCTTTCCGATCCTCGGCAACCATGATCTGGCGCTGCTGCGGGCGCTGGGTTGGCCGGGAGACGTGCCGGACAGGGCCTGGTACTCACGCTGGAGCGGACGCTATTGGAATCCAGGTCTCGGCACGCCCGAGGCCTATGGTGCGCACGATCTCGCGAGCTTCGCCGCGGCATTCCACGCGCACCATCGGCGTTTTTTGTCCGATCTGCCTTGGTTCTTCGACAACGGCGAGGTCTTCTGCGTCCACGCGGGTTTGGATCTCGGCCCGATCGCCCCGCAGCGCGCGGCGCTAGAGCGCAAAACACTGCCCATTGAGCCGTCCTTCATGCCCGACGCCCTGCGCGACAAGGCCAGGGCGACGCGGCACGATCCGGACTGGGAGCGCGTCGTCGTGAGCAGCCACACCCATCTGCCCGGACAGGCGATCTTCTCCGCACCGCGGCGCGTCTGTGTGTCGGCCACATCGGATCACGGGGGCGGATTGCTGGCGGTGCTGTTTCCGGAGCGGCGCTGTTGGTGGACCAACGGGGACGAGGCGACCGAGATCGCGTGCGCGCCTGAACCGAGCGGGTGATCGGAGCGACCCCTGCCTCGGAGCGCGCAACGCCCGCCTCGGCGGGTCGACCCTGTAACGTCAACAGAGGAGCGAACATGTACGATCTGATCGGCGACATCCACGGCTGTGCGAATGAGCTCAAGGGACTACTTGCGAAGATGGACTACCGGGAACACGCCGGGGTCTGGCGACATGCGACACGCCGGGTGATCTTCCTCGGCGACTTCATCGATCGCGGACCGGCGCAGGTCGAGGTGCTGGAGATGGTTCGCGCGATGGTTGACGCCGACCAGGCGCTGACGGTCATGGGCAATCACGAGTTCAACGCCGTGGCTTGGGCCACGCCGGTGGCAACGGGCTCGGATGCGTATTTGAGACCGCACACCGAGGACAATCGCAAACAGCACGCCAAATTTCTCGATCAGGTCGTAGAGGACAGTGGGGACCACGAGAAGTGGATCGACTGGTTTCGCGGCCTGCCGCTCTGGCTGGATCTGCCGGGTCTGCGCGTCGTTCATGCCTGCTGGCATGCAGACGCCTTCGCCGACTTGACCGGGCACCTGGACGAGCTACATCGGATCCGCGACGAGGCAGCTTGGGCCGCACTCACCCGAAAAGGTGACCCCGCCTACGACGCACTGGAGACGGTACTGAAAGGCTTGGAGATCGTGCTTCCCGATGGCGTCGAGTTCAAGGACAAGGATGGCAAGGTCCGCAGGCATGTCCGCACCCGCTGGTGGAAAGACCACCCGATCACCTATCGGGATCTCGCGATCGCACCGACCGATGTCATCCCGCAGATCCCGCATGAGCCCGCCCCCGAGGATATCCTGCCCGGCTACGACGGGGAGAAGCCGGTGTTCGTCGGCCATTACTGGATGCGCGGCACTCCGCGCCCGCTATCCTCACGCGTCGCTTGTCTGGATTACAGTGTCGCCGCGGGCGGGAAGCTCTGTGCCTACCGCTGGGACGGAGAGCATGACCTGGTCGACGAGCATTTCTGCTGGGTCGACGTGGATCGCCGCCAAACCGCAACGCAAGGAGCAGCATGATGAAAGAGCACAAGGTCGTTGAGGATGACCCGCGCCGGGCGGCTCCGGAGCTTGACACTCCGCAGTGTCCGAACAGGATTTCGATTGTCACGTATTGACCGCCACAACTGGAGGAAAGGATGAGCAAATTCAATGAGGTCCCAGTAGAAGCCGATACAAGAGTCCTTTTCCAGGAACTGACGACGCTCGGCACGTATGATGTCTTGCATCAAAAGTGGATCTGGGATGGCATCACCGCAGAGAGTATCATTTTCGCAAACGAGGACATCACAGACGTGACGGATCATGATCTTGAAATGCAAGTGAAGGCATTTCGGAATCTGGCGGCAGACACCAGCATGACGCTAAAGCGATCGGAATCCGGCTTTACCTTTGTCAACTTCAACTTCGAAGCGGACTAACCGGAGTTGGATGCGAAGTGTTTTTCTCAAGACCGACGATCCAACCCACCGATTCAGATTGATTGCGAGCTTTTCCCGAGCAGAGACAGGATCGCGAGCATTGTATTGAACTCCGCACGATCAGGATCATATCCCTTCATCAAAAAGCATTCCTCCAGAGTGGCGGTTAGCGATTCCAGATCCAACTCCGAAATGATCTCCAATCGTTTTTCACCGGACATTGCGCAACTCGAAAATTCGCAGCTGCCAACGTCGAGAAGGTCTCTGATGTAGACCGGTTCTTCGAGATCTCCCGCAACGACATGGAGTCCTTCAATGCGATAACCTTGATCTTCGCCTCTTCGTGTCGCTTTCCATGCGTCGAACTTTTGCAGAACGTGCGCGTAGAAGTTATTCAAGAGTTCTTCGCGGTCTTTTCGCGATTTTTCCATGTCGGTGTGACCTCGTTGTCTT
>NZ_AFWV01000030.1 GCF_000223985.1 Thiocapsa marina 5811 | reverse complement strand
CGTCGCGAACGCCGCGCGCCATGGTTCCGGACAGCCTCGCGGCTTACGGGGGTAGTCGGCCTGATGCAGCACCCCGCCGCAGGCGGGACAACCCTCCCCTCGGGCGGCCTCGGCGAGGTCCTCGTCGATGTGCATCAACACGGCGAAAAACGTAGGGGCGTTTCAAGGACGGCGTGGCACACTGATGGAGTCTCTTTGTCTTCGCAAACAAGAGACTCTCCCGACGGGTGCTGTTGTTCAAGCACCCCGAGGGAGGCACACCGCTCTCCCTCATGAAAGATGACGATTTAAGGGGGAAGAAACATCAGGGAAGGTGGCCGTACTCACCGGCAAGCGTTGGCGGGCGCGCTGTCTGGGTCGGGCTAGCCTGCCCGTTAGAGCCAAACATCAATACATACTCGGGGAACCGGCATGAACCTACACGAGATTGAGCGCGAAGCCCTACACCTTTCAGAGGAAGAAAGGGCAGAACTTGCTCAAAAACTTCTGCTGAGCCTAGACACCCCAACGGAGGCGGAGATCGCGGAGGATTGGCTCGTAGAGGCAGATCGTAGAGCGCGCGAACTAGATGAAGGACTGGTTGAGGCAATTCCTGCGGAAGAAGTAAGGCGCAAGGCGATGTCTCTGCTCAGATGAGCTATTTCTTTCACCCTGCCGCTGAGGCGGAATATTTGGAAGCAATAGCCTATTACGAGTCGAAACGCCCAGGGCTTGGGGCGACCTATCTAACAGAGTTTGAAAGAGTCATTGAAACAGTCTGCGAAGCTCCACACCGAAGTCCCGTGGAAAGGCACCCAGACGTAAGACGCATACGGATGAAAAGATTTCCTTTTGCCATTTTGTACCGAGAGCACACAGGCTCGGTTCAGGTATTGGCAGTAGCACACCACCGGCGGCGACCTCAGTACTGGCTAGGACGGCTCTAACAAGTGCGTCAACTCGGACCCAGTACCGCGCACCGACCTCCTGCGGGAGTTGGAGCAGGAGCATGGGGTCAAGTCTTGGGAATAGGGGACGTACCACGAATACGTAAGCGGCACCTAGTTCGCCCCGAGACCGCGTAACGACGGTGGTATCGTCGCCAAGGGCAGGAAAAGCGTCAGCGGCGAGTCGGGCAAGGCGATGAAGCTGTGGTGACGGTAGAAGGCTGCTGCCGATTCGTCCTTTGCGTCCACCACCAGACTGAAGGCGGCGATCTCGGAGCGGACGACACGTTCGAGCGCGTCGGCCAGCAGCGCGCCGCCGAGGCCCTGCCCCTGGAAGCTCCGATCGACTGCCAAGCGCCCCATGCGCACGGCCGGTACCGAAGGATAGCGCGGCAGCTTCTTGGATGACGCGGCCGGGAGGTCGGCCAGCAAGATGCTCGCGGATGCCAGGGTGTAGTACCCCGCAATGCGCCCCTCTTGGGTGAGGGCCACGAAGGAGGCGGTCACCCTGCGGCGAATATCCTGGGTGATCTGGTGGCGAAAATAGCGATCCAGCATCGCCGAGGCGCTTTCGAAGGTTGTGCGGTCATGTGCGGCTTCAAGCGGTACGATGCGAAACGCCGCGCCGCTCACTCGGCGGCCACCAACCTACGGCGACGCTCGAAAGCACGCTCCAGGGAAGGGGAGGGCGGTGGCGGTGACAACAGGGCCTCTGCAAAGCGTTGCGAATCGGCCTGCGATAGCCGGATGACTTCGGCCTGCTCGATCGCGCGCTGCGCGGCCTCTTGGACGGCCGAAATCACGAAGTCGGTCATGGTGCGACCCTGGATCTCCGCGGCACGCTTGAGCATCGCGTGCAGCTCGGTGCTGATTCGGGCCTCAAGGCGGGCGGTTGAAGTCGCTGATGGCATAAGATATTCCTCCTTGTCCTAAGGTACGGCAGATTGCCGCAAAGTTCCATCGCTCGAATCTAGCCCGCGTAGGGCGCAACCCGTGTAAATGGAGCACGGGGTCAAGTCCTGAAATCACGCAGTGCGAAGGGGGCATCGGGGAGTGGCCGTGAACCTGGGGTCAAGACTTGACCCCGATGCCTGCGTTCATGGAGCAAGCGAAGCTCCGTGCCGAACCGCTCGGCGTCGCCGATCAAGTCACGTTCATCCATGGCGATGCTGCCGGCTATGTCCCTGACGAGAAGGTCAGTGTGGCAGCCTGTGTGGGCGCCACTTGGATCGGCGGGGGAGTGGTCGGCACGATCGAGCTTCTGGGGCGGAGCCTGCGCACCGGAGGGATCATCCTCATCGGCGAGCCCTACTGGCGGCAGTTACCGCCGACGGAAGAGGTTGCCAAGGGGTGTCTTGCCCACTCAATCTCCGACTTTCTCATGCTTCCGGACCTTCTCGCGTCTTTCGGCCACCTCGGCTACGACGTCGTTGAAATGGTTTTGGCTGACCAAGACGGCTGGGATAGATACGAGGCGGCCAAGTGGCTCACCATGCGCCGGTGGCTGGAAGCCAATCCCGGCGACGATCTCGCGAAAGATGTTCGAGCCAAGCTGACCGCGGAACCCGAGCGCTATGCCGCTTACACGCGTGAATACCTGGGCTGGGGTGTGTTCGCGCTCATGCCGCGGTGATGCGGTGGAACACGCCGACGGAGAGGCGATCTTGCTCGGCAATCATCTCGTGCGTTGGCTCGACGCTCCCCATGTGCCGCACGCCTGGGAGTGTGGCTTTCTAATGGAAGAGCGAACCTCGACCCTCCTCTGCGGCGACCTCTTCATTAAACCGCGTATCCACCAAGGGCGGTGAAGTCCCCAAGGCCGAATACAACATGACAATGATGCATGTCGCTCTGGACGCGGTTTAGTCGACAGGCTTGCACCCCGACGTCCGGGGTCGACGGCGTACGAGGCGTCTCAGCAGATAACCGCCGGCAATGATCACCACCAGGGCTGCGAACAAGCCCAGCGGGCCGAAGGGGCTGAATCCGGCGACCTGGTCGTGCAGCTGCCGCATGGCCAACGCCCAGGCCAGGATGGCGACATAGGTTCCGGCCAAGACGACCCCCAAGGTCACCCGCATGCTGAGCCCCAGCAGCACGCCGATGGCGCAGCCGACGACGGGCCCAGTCATCCAGATGGGTGACCAGACGAAGATGAAGAGGCCGATGAGCCCGTAACGGCGAATCGTCCCGTGATGGCGTTCCGCGGTCTCCTTAACCTTGTGCAGGTAAGGTCGCAGGGTCTTCACTTCCAACAGCCCGCGCCAGCTGAAGACGAACAAGGGGTAGAAGATCAAGACCAGGATCGTCTCGACCAGGAGGTTGGCCAGGACGACCGTGAGGTCATCGAGTCCGGTGGCGTATCCGAGCGACATGGCCGTGACGCGCCCGAAGACCAGGTTGGTTGCGATGACGGCGGCAAGCAACTGACCGTACCCCGGGGACCAGACGGCGGCTACCGCCAGTGCGGCCAATACCGCAAGAGACAGGCAGAGTGCCGCCAGCAGGACCAGACCTTCGGATGTCCGCAGGACGGATTTCCAAGACGAGCTCATGGTGCGCACCCGGGGTTTGATCTTTCCTCTTGTGGGGGGTACGAGGCCGTTCAGCTGCACTCCCGATGATCGAGAACGTCCGACGCAACGCCAGTCCGGTCCTCTGAGTCTGCGATCCCGCGCACGGCAACCGATGTCACCCGGATCGACCTCTGTATGAGCTCCGAGCAGGCGCTGGAAGTGGCGATGGCCGCCGTGCCCAAGCTAAACCGCGTCCGGAGCGACATGCGTCATTTTCATTTTGCGTTTGGGCTTGGAGATGTCCTCGATCTTGGTGAGACGCGGTTTAAAATTTGGTCTTACTCATAACTTCGGCCATCGCGGCACGTGGCGCAGAGCGCCAGGGGCATGCGTGACACCGCAGAGCGGGTGTCACGAGCGAGTGATGTTTTGGGTGGTCGCTCTTACGAGCGAGGCCTAAAATTTAATATTTTTAATACTTTAAACCGCGCCAGCTCTGACGGCTGTCGGAGCTGGCGCGGCCAATCCATTCCAATAAATGCCGCATACCGCACCGGGCGCGGTTTAAGCGGTTGAACGGCGCGCGATCTAAAGCAACGCGGCGTGCAGTTGTGCGGCCTGGAGCGTGTTCTCGAGCAGACTGGCGATGGTCATGGGGCCTACGCCGCCGGGCACCGGGGTGATCCAGGAGGCGCGTTCGGAGCAGGGGCCGAAATCCAGGTCGCCGACCAGCGTGCCTTCCGCGGTGCGGTTGATGCCGACATCGATCAGGATTGCGCCTTCCTTGACCCAGTCGCCCGGGATGAAGCGCGGGCGTCCGAGCGCGGCGACCAGGATGTCGGCGCTGCGGGCCTTCTTGGCGAGATCCTTGGTTCGGCTGTGACAGACCGTGATGGTGCAGCGCGCGGCGAGGAGCTCGAGTGCCATGGGTCGGCCGACGATGTTGGATTGTCCGATGATGACGGCGTCCAGCCCCTCGATCGGACGGCCGGTGCGCTCGAGCAGTGTCATCACCCCTTTGGGTGTGCAGGGGCGCAGCAGGGGCCGGCGTAGCACCAGGCGGCCGACGTTGTCGGGGTGGAATCCGTCGACGTCCTTGGTCGGCAGGATGCAGTCGGTCACGGCGGCCTCGTCGATCTGCTCGGGCAGCGGAAGCTGGACCAGGATCCCGTCGATCTTCGCGTCGGCGTTGAGTCGGTCGATGAGATCGATGAGCTCGGTTTGGTCGACCGTCGACGCCAGCTCGTGCATCTCCGAGTAAAAACCGACCTCCGCGCAGGCTTTGCGCTTGTTGCGCACGTAGACCTGAGAGGCGGGATTCTCGCCGACCAGGACGACGGCAAGGCCCGGCGGGCGCCCACCGGCGGCCAAGATGGTATCCACCCGTCTGCGAATCTCGACGCGGATCTCCGCGGCGACGGCCTTGCCGTCCAGTAGTCGTGCGCTCATCATGGCCTCGTTATGCGATCGTTGGGCCGCATCATAGCGAGCACCGCGGCGCATGAAAACGCGAGGCTTGCCGGCGACGAGCCGGCCGCTGTCGGTGGATTGACTCTGCTTTTCGCCCGGCGTATAGTTCCGGCTCTTCGATTTCGGGACGCGTTTTCCGAAACCGGGGTATAGCGCAGTCTGGTAGCGCGCCTGCTTTGGGAGCAGGATGTCGGGGGTTCGAATCCCTCTACCCCGACCAATTGCCCACCAGGTCGCTTACGGTGACGTCGCTTAGGGCGAGGCGACCGAACACCGGCTTCGATGCGCACGCGATCGGCGCTCGTAGCTCAGCTGGATAGAGCAACGGCCTTCTAAGCCGTGGGTCGCAGGTTCGAGTCCTGCCGAGCGCGCCAACAACAAGCTCGACAGGCAGCAGTATCAAGGAACGGAGGCGCGGGATGCGCGATGACCAAGGATCGGTGTGTTCGCTATGGTGGACGTAGCTCAGTTGGTAGAGCGCAGGATTGTGATTCCTGTGGTCGTGGGTTCGAGCCCCATCGTCCACCCCACCATTGCAGGTTCTGCGGTCGGCTTGAACCGATCGTAGCGTACGAACTCTCGGGTCGTTAGCTCAGTTGGTAGAGCAGTGGACTCTTAATCCATCGGTCGTAGGTTCGAATCCTACACGACCCACCAATCAACGAGAAACAAAACAGCCGGTTACATCGCAAGATGTGCCGGCTTTTTTGTGTCTTCCGAGAATCATCCCGTGGCGGGGGCTCGACTGGCCAGCAGGTCGTCGACCTTCGGCATGGCCATCGAGCGATGTGCGGGCGCGGCGCGCTTGTCGCCTTGCGCGTCGCCGACACCTGACCGCTCAGGTCATGGTCGCCCGCAGCTCGACGAGGGCATGATCAAAGGTATCGACGCGGATCATCCCCAGGCGCGGGAACTCGATGTCGATGATGATGTAGACGGTCATGGCGAGCACCAAGGCAAAGGCGATTATGTGCAGCCAATTGCGCGATCGCCCGCCGGCCATGCTGTATCCGGCGAGCAACGCACTGGCGAGGGCCAGCGCAATCAGCATCATGTAGATACCCAGGGGTGGATGCATCTGCGCCGCGAGCGTCCGCGTGGTGGTGATATCGATCATGTCGTTCAGGGCAGGCAGCAGCAGCTTGATCGCATCGGGCGCAGCGTCCGGCTGCTGGCCCGCGCTCACGACCTGCGTCCAGATCCCGTTCTGCAATGCGGTTGCCGCCGCCAAACCCGCCATGGCTGCCTGAACGTCCGGCAGGAGCCGGTAGGCATCCAAGCGAGCATCGACGTAACGTCGAAAATCCTCTTGGAGGGCGGACCTTTCCTCGGCGGGCAAGAGATCGAGCCGCAGATAGGCCGTCCCGATCGCATTGGTCTCCTGCACGATCAGATCTCGGCGGTGATCGAAACGCGATGCCGCCCCCGAGAACGTGAAGGCGATCAGCAGTCCCACCAATGCGAATACCGCGCCTTCGACAACCCCGGTTCCCGCACGCGCGCCGCCGGGGTCGCGTGCCAGGTGTCGTTCGCCAAGACGCCGGCCCACCTCCTGCAAAATCAACACGCCGACAAAGAGACCCAACGCCACGAGGGCCGCCATTGCAATCTTGCTCATACACCAATGATCCGAGGCTGGTTGATCGAGGGATGCGCCTGGACGCATCCGGGAGGCAAGGCGCTTGCGACGCAAGCGTCTCGGCGCAGATTAGCAGCCTTCAGCGGATGGCGACATGCGCGCGAGCGCTGTGATCCGACGGCGATCTCGGGCCGGTCCGAGAGGATCCCGCTCGGCCTTTGCGCCGGCCGCCGAGACACCTCTCCCGGCGCCGATGGCTCGAGCCGTCATCCTCTACAGATGCGCTTTCGACCACTCCGGCCGCTCGACTGCGGGGCGGCGATCGGCGCACGCGGGGGAGTGCACTATTTCCCGCGTACGCCTATAAACTTGACGCCTCCGGTTCGCCTGACTACCCTCGCGCGATCGACCTAAACCCCGCAAACTGCATTGGTTGGGCAATAGGCGTTCGTGCGGGGCCTCCCGTCGGCCGTCGATCCATCATCGCCTTGCCCTTCGGCCCGAGCCCACGGCCGATACCCCGGTGTATCGCTCGATCGGTCAGGCAGCGCGCGACGCCTTGCTCACCGCCATCACCTCATCGAGAACCAGCGTGTATCCCAAGTATTTCGGGCTCAAGGAACCCAGCTTCTCCATTGCGCCGGACCCCCACTATCTGTTCCTGAGCGAGCAGCATAAGGAGGCCCTCGCCCATCTTCTCTACGGGGCGGGGGAGAGCGGGGGCTTTGTCCTCTTGACCGGCGAGGTCGGGACGGGCAAGACGACCGTCTGCCGCGCCTTCCTCGAGCAGCTCCCGGAGGGGGTCGAGGTCGCCTTGATCCTCAATCCCGCTGTGACCGCCAACGAGCTGTTGCTCAATCTCTGCGACGAGTTTCGGATTCCGGTACCAGAGGGCGAGCGCTCGGTGAAGGCCTTGGTCGATCGGCTCAACGTCTATCTGCTCGACGCGCACGGCAAGGGTCGTCGACCTGTGCTGATCATCGACGAGGCACAGAGCCTGCGCCCGAAGGTCCTCGAGCAGGTGCGCCTGCTCACCAATCTCGAGACCAGCAAGCACAAGCTGCTGCAGATCTTCCTGATCGGTCAACCCGAGCTGCGACGTTTGCTCGAGCGTGATGCCCTGCGTCAGATCAATCAGCGCGTGACCGCTCGGTTCCACCTGCGACCCTTTACGCTCGAGGAGACCGGCGACTATATCCGCCATCGGGTCGCGGTTGCCGGTGTGGATCGTCCATTGTTCACCGCCGCCGCGATTCGACGGATCTACCATTGCTCCGGCGGTGTGCCGCGTCTGGTCAATATCCTCTGCGATCGCGCGCTGCTCGGCGCTTGTGTCACACGCGGATCTCAGGTGACGCCGGCTATCGTCAAGCGCGCGGCGCGCGAGGTTCAGGGCGAGGCGATCGACAAACCGCCGCGCCCGGCGGTGCGGACCGGCTTCGCCGCCGCTGCCGCCTTTGTGCTCGCGATGATCGCCGGCTGGCTCGGCTATGCCTGGGTGTCCGACGATGCCGCGGCCCTCCTGTCCGATCTGCTGCCGGGTGAGCGCTCACTCTTCGGCGCCGCGCCTCGTTCGGAGACGGCGCCGATGTCCGAGGGTCCCGGCGAAGGATCGGAGGACGGAGATGCCCCGGAATCGCCTGATTCGCCGCTCGTGGCGTCCGACGGGGATCCAGATGCGACGCCGGTCGATTCGGTCGGCGATGGGGCGTCCGGCGAAGCGGTGCAGGGCGAAGACGGCCCGGTCGAGGGTGCTCCGGCGGACTCGCTCCCGCAGATCGCCCCGGCAGGTTTCGAGCCGGATGCGCTCGCCGAGACGCTCGAGCGCATCGCCATGCCCGAGGCCGACGCCCTGCGTCTGCTGTTGCAGCGTTGGGGTGTGGAGGTCGAGAGCCTTCCGGGTGCTGACCCGTGCGCGCGTGTCGCCTCTCTCGGACTCATGTGCGAGCGCGGTCAGGGCGACCTCGCTGTCCTGCGCTTCTTCGATCGCCCGGCCTTGCTTCGGGTCCGGGAGGCGGGGGGCGCTCGACGTTTTCTCGTTCTGAGCGCGCTCGACGCGTCGTTCGCTACCCTTGCCCTGCCGGGCGGGGACGAGTTGGCGCCGCTTGATGGGCTGCAAACCGTTTGGACCGGTGATTACGTTCTCGTTTGGCAGCCGCCGCCGACGGGGTCGGCGCTGATCGGTCCGGGTACCTCGGGGGAATCGGTGCGGTGGTTGCGGGATCTCTTGGCAAAGGTACCGGCCTCCGGGCTACCGGCCAGCGATTCGAGTTATTACGATATCGGTCTGACGCGCGCGGTCCGGGCGTTCCAGGCATCGCGTGGTTTGGTGGCGGACGGTATCGCCGGTCCGCGTACGCTGATTCAATTGCACAATGCCGTCGATCTTCCCGGAGTCCCCAGACTGGTGTGGATATCCGACGCGCCCGAGTCCGCGAGTACGGAGTCCATGGAGCCATGAGCTATATCCTGGAGGCGCTGAAGAAGTCTCAGCAGGAGCGCGAGCTCGGGCGCGTTCCGACGTTGGACACCAGCGGCATGTTCAGCGAGGACAAGGAGCCTGCGCCGACCAGCCATTGGGGCTTGCTCGCCGTCGGTTTGGCTGCGGTGGCGGTGGTCATTGCACTCTACGCGGTGCTTCGAACGCCGCCGCCCGTGCCTGTGACCCTGTCCGAGCAGGCCGGCGTCGAGTCCGCGGCAGTCGCGACGGCGACGCCGACGACCGCCCCGCCCATCTCGGGAGCGGGCTCCGGGCAGCCGGCGGCAAATGCGGTGCCGACGCTCGCCTCGGATGCGGCCCCTTCGCCGCAGTCGTCTCCCGCGTTCTCGCAGGCGCAGACATCGCCGCGCCCATCGGCGATACCGGCGACACCCCCGGGGTTTTCCGGCGTTCCCGGCCCTGGCCCGGAGATGATCCCGGAGGAGGAGCCGCTGTTCTTGGCGGAGCCGGATCCTTGGCTGGAGCAGGAGCTCCAGCGTCAATTGGATGCCGAGCAGGCGGCCTATGCGGAGCCCCCGGCGCCCCGGCCTAGGCCGCAGCGTGCTGCCGTGCCGCCCGATCTGGTCGATGACATCGAAAGCTTCAAGCAGCAGGTGCGGCGCGAGCAGGGCATCCCGCCCCCTTTGGAGCAGCGCCAGCCGGCGGATATCCGCGGAGATCCGACCAAGCTGCGGCTCACGCCCATGCAGCAGGCGCAGCTGCCCGCCTACTTCATGACCGTGCATGTCTACGACGAGGACGCCTCCAAGCGCTTTGTGCTCATCAATGCGCTGCGCTATGTCGAGGGCGAGGAGACCCGCGACGGGATTCGCATCGAGCGCATCATCCCGGAGGGTGCGGTCTTGAGCTATCTGGGCAATCCCTTCTTCGTGCGGCGCTGATAGACATTGGCGAGGGCTCGTCCACGAGACCAGCCTGTAGGGTGGACGAGCGCAAGCGAAGTCCACCGAGCCCCGCGCCGGCGCCGGTGGACCGCGCTGCGCTTGTCTATCCCACAGCGCTCAGCCATTGCGGTGGTCCGCGTGATGCGCATGGCCAGTGATGAGTGTCGAGAAACGAATTCTTGAAGCAACAGGCCGGCAAATTCCGTAAAGTGCGCAGCTCCGCGCTTCACGCAATCCCGACCTCATCAACCCCCACCCCGGCGCCGTTCCAATGACCCAACCCAAGGATCGCGACACAGACGCCATGCATCGCCACCTGCGCGATGTCGAGCGGTTATTGGCGCGCCTTCGGTTGGTCGACACCCTGGTCCATCGCCAGCGGATGCCGCATCAGGAGCTGGTGGAGAACATCACCCACCGACAGAATCTGGGTCGGCTGCGCCGTAAGCTCGATCGGCTGCATCCGGCGGACATCGCCTGGATCCTCGAGGCTTTGCCCGTCGACGACAGGCTGTTCGTGTGGGACCTGGTGAAGGCCGAGAAGGACGGCGACATCCTGTTGGAGGTCTCCGATGCGGTTCGCGCAACCCTGCTCGGGACCATGGACGCGGACGAGATCAAGGCCGCAGCCGAGACGCTCGATGCCGACGAGCTGGCGGATCTTGCCCCCGACCTGCCGCCCGAGATCATGCAGGATGTCCTGGCCTCGCTCGATCAAGAGGAGCAGGAGCAGGTCCGAGCGGCCATGTCCTATCCGGAGGGCACCGTCGGCGCCCTGATGGACTTCGACATGGTGACGGTGCGCGAGGACGTCAGCCTGGAGGTGGTCCTGCGGTATCTGCGACGGTTCGAGGCGCTGCCGGATCATACCGACAAGATCTTCGTGGTCGACCGGGAGGAGCGTCTGCGCGGCGTCCTGACCCTGGAATCCCTGCTGATCAACGACCCCGAGACCGAGGTCTTCAAGGTCATGCAGTCCAAGTCGATCGTGAGCTTCTCTCCCGACGACAGCGCCGATTCGGCCGCCAACGCCTTCGAGCGCTACGACCTGGTCTCGGTCCCCGTCGTGGACAGCGAGAACTGCGTGATCGGTCGCCTGACGGTCGCCGAGATGGTCGACCATATTCGGGAGGAATCCGAGGCCGAGATCCTGAGCAATGCCGGTCTGCGCGAAGAGGAGGACATCTTCGCGCCCGTGATCCGCTCGGTGAAGAACCGCTGGGCCTGGCTCGCGATCAATCTGGTGACCGCCTTCATTGCGTCGCGCGTCATCGACCTCTTCGAGGGCTCGATCGAAAAGCTGGTGGCGCTCGCCGCACTCATGCCGATCGTCGCCGGTATCGGCGGCAATGCGGGCAACCAGACCATCACCATGATCGTGCGCGCGATCGCGATGGGACAGGTTCAGCCGTCCGCGTTGTGGCGGCTGCTGCGCAAGGAGCTCGGGGTGGCCGTGATCAACGGCGTCGTTTGGGGCGGGGTCGTCGGCGTGGCGGCCTGGCTGCTTTACGGCAACTACGCGCTGGGGCTGGTCATGACAGCGGCCATGACGCTCAATCTGTTGCTTGCGGCGACCGCCGGGGTGGTGATCCCCTTGATCCGTCAGCGGCTGGGTCGGGATCCGGCGCTCGGCAGCTCCGTGTTGATCACCGCCTTGACCGATTCGGGGGGCTTCTTCATCTTTCTCGGTTTGGCGACCCTGTTCCTCCTTTAGACCGGCACGCCCCTTCTCGGCAGGCGCGCCGGCCCCGATCCGATCGGTGTCCGGCGTCCTCGAGGCCGATCGCAGCGATCGGCTCAGTCGTCGTAGGCATATCGGTCGCGGCAGCGGCCCTTTTTCCACTGACCGGGAGGGCAGGGATAGGATGCACCGCGGCGTTCGGGGTAGACCGGCCTGTCGTAGCCGTCGGTCGCGATCGCCGTGCCGGCGGCCCCGGCGAGTCCGCTGCCGATGATGGCCGCGTTGCGTCCGCCGAGCTCGCCGCCGATGAAGGCTCCGAGTGCGGCGCCGAGGCCGCCTCCCACGGCGGCGCGCGTGCTCAGTTGGTCGGCCATCGCCGGGGGCGCGTAGACGGGCACTAGCATGGCAAGCGCGACAAGGCCTGCGTAGGTACGGTTGAACATACTCGATTCTCCTCTTCGAACGGCTCGTTCGCGGCAATCGTCGCAGGTCGAAGCTGAACCGGTGCTGAACGCCGTGCCCGTGTCGGGTCGTCTCGGGTGTTGCCCGAAGCGACCCGAGCCATACCTCTGTTGCCGAATCACCGGGAGCTCGCGATGACCCTTGGCCGAATCGCCGTCGCCGTGCCGATATCGATCGGGCTCGCTCTGATCGCGCTCGGATGTCTGCTTCCGGGCGAGGAGCGTCTGATTCGCGAGAATCTGCCCTTGGAGACGCATATCACGGTCCTGGCGCCCGGCGCGGACGGGACCCTCTTGGCCGCTACCCAAGCCGGCGAGCTCTGGCGCTTCGACGGCACCGGCTGGGAGCCCGAGGAGGCCGGTCTCGACGGGCGCCTGGTGCTGGCCTTGCGCGGAGAGCCCGGGGAACATGCGATCGGAACGGCGAGCGGGCTCGTCTCCGATCTTGCGCCCCCGCCCGGCAACCCGCGGATCAGCGATGTCCTGGAAACCGCCTCCGGGCTCTTGGCGGCGACACCCGAGGGTCTGTGGGTGCATGCCGACGCGACGTGGCACCGCCCGCTCTCGGACGTGCCGCTGTATCGGCTGGCCGAGCAGCACCGCGAGGGACGTGTCTATCTGCACGCTGGGACGATCGGCAAGGGGGTCTACTCGGCCTCGATACAGACGCTTCTCTCGCCGTGGGCTTCGAACAGCCGCGGCCTTGCGGATGACGTGAAGGCACTCTGCTTCGCCGTGACCGAAGGCGGCATGTTGCTCGTCGGCACGGACCGAGGCCTCTATCGGCAGGCCGCACCGGGCGAGACCTGGAAGGCGTTGGCGCCGTTCCCGCCCGATCGCCGCGTCCTCGCACTGTATCGTGCGCCGCCGGACGCGCGCGGCCTGCAGCGGCTGTGGATCGGCACGGATGACGGTTTGTCCGCGCTTGATCTTGCGGAAACGCGCGACGGTCTCTCGGTGGCCGGTCCGTTGCGATCCTTCGATGCACTCTGGGAGCCGACCGAGACCGGTGTGAGCTGGATCCTCCCTGCGCCCGACGATGAGCTGATGGTCAGCGCAGGCGCGGTTTATCGTTTGAGCGCCGTGCGTTATCCGGGTTGGTACCGGTTCGTGCTGGCCGGTATCCTGTTGCTTCTCGTCGGCGGTTGGCTGTGGCTCGGATTGAACCCGGAGCCCGACCGCGACGACACATAACCGTTATTCCGGATCGAGGATCGAGTGCTATGGATCGCTTTACGCGAAACGCCGTTATCGGCTCGGGTGTCATCACTGTGCTGTTGATCCTGTCGGTGCTGCCTTGGGGCGGGATGGCGTTTGGTCCACGCATCTGGCAGCTCAACGACGTCTTGAAGCAGGATCCCATCCTCGCGGAATATCCCTACGAGTTTAAGGCCCTGCTGTTCCTGAACGGTATCGTCACCCTGACGCGCCCTTATGATGCGGGTATTGCGATGAACGAGGTGCTCATGGCGATGGATCCGACACTGGCCGGCAAGCCCGCCGATGACCCTGCCGTCGTCGCTGCCCGCGACCGGCTGCAACGCATGGAGTTTCATGCCATCGGTTTGATGCTCGCAGAGCCCGACGTGGACTCGATCGTTTGGTCGCCGGATCGGGCTTGGCTCAATCGTCAAGGGATTGACTTCGCCCCTCCCGTCCAGGCGCTTGGCGGGTCGATGTAGGACGGATCATGCAACATTTCTATTTCTTGATCGCGCTCGGCGCTCTCGCGACGCTTGCCTTCACCTTCAGTCTGTGGCGCCGATTCAGTCAGCGCAACCGCTTACCTTACCGGGTCGATGCCTTTCTCCTCTCCCCGCCGCAGCGTGCCTTCTGCGCGGTTCTCGAGCGTGCCGTCGGGCAAGAGTATCGCGTCTACGCGAAGGTCCGAGCCGCGGACATCATCGAGGTCGAGCGCCGACTCGATCGGCGCGCCCGCGAGCGCGCCGCCGAACGCATCGCCGAGGAGGTCTTCGACTTCGTGATCTGTACCCGGGAGTCGAGCGCAATCGCTTGTGCGATCAATCTCGCAGCGCGCTCGCGGCTGTCAAGACGCCCGCCCAAGAACCGTCTCGACCGTATCTGCGCCGCGGCCAAGCTGCCCTTCGTGCGCTTTCGAGAGAGCGATGTCTATTCGGTCGTGGAGATCGAAGAGCAGGTGTTCTCGGCGATGCAGACGCTCAAGATCCATCCCCGTGCCGAGGAGATCTCGGCGCAAGACACCCGCGAGGCGCTGCGCGACCTCTCGGACGTCATCGGCGACAAGGTTCCGGAGCCGCGCCGAACCAAGCGGCCGATCCGATCGACGCCCCCGACACACCCCACTGAACCTGCAACGCCGAGCACACCCACCGCGATCAAGCCGCGCACCCGTACCGAGCCCAGGCTGCACCTCCACGAAGACCTCGATATCGGCCCCGAGATACGCATGTCCGAGCCCCGAATCGAGGTCGAATTCGACTCGGATCGTCCCAAGCGCGCCAGAATCTGAATCGCGTCTCGACGCCTTCTCAAGTGAGCGGCGCGTGAGCAAGCACCTCCCCGACACCTCCGACGAGGTTCAGCTCGGATCGAGCCAGATCTGCCCCTCCGCGACCACGAGGCGATAGGTCCGAATCGGCTCGTCCGCCGGCTCGTCCATCGGTTCGCCGGTGGCGAGGCTGAAGCGGCTGCCGTGCAGGGAGCACTTGATCCGATCCCCGTCGAGGCAGCCGTAGGAGAGCGGATAGTCCTCGTGGCTGCAGTTGTCTTCGACGGCATAAAAGCGCCCGTCGACGTTGGCGACGATATACGCCTGGTTGTCCACGACGACCTTCAGAAACTTGCCGGGTGCGATCGCATCCGTGCCGGCGACGGCGACAAAAGGTTTGTCCATCGGCATCTCCTCAACGCACCCGTTTCGCCGCTTTGCCCGAATCCAGCACGTCGCGGATGCGGTCCGCGGCGACCTCCAGGGAGTCTTCCCGCCCGAGATGCCAGAGGATCAGCGCGCCCGCGAACACCAAGCTGTCGTAGGTCGGACCTTGCGCGCCTTCCAAGGCGGCGATGCCCGCCCGTGCCGCGGCCTGCGCGGTCGCCAGCACATCGACCGCCACGGCGATCTCGTCGCCCGGTCGGGTGGTTTGGGGCAGATCCTCCGGCAAGGGGACGGCGCGTACCGACTGAGCGATCCCCAGGTCGGCAGGATCGACCTCGAACGACTGTTCCTCCGACATCTGCTGATAGTTGAAGCAGGTGCCCTTCTGGCGCAGCGAGGGGATGACGCCGCCCTCCACGCCGCGGATCAGGAGCGCCGAATGAAAACCGGCATGTCGGGCCAACATGGCGTAGATGCGCGGATAAGGCTTGTGGACGTAGCCGGTGACCAGATGGGTGTGCTTGCGTCCGTGGATCGGCCGGGCCAGGACCTCGACCGTCGTAATGGCCTGCCGCTTGACGATGGTGGAGCGCAGATCGACCAGGTTGTGCAGCGGGGCACAGAAGGCGCGTTGGTCGACATAGCTCCAGCCGAGCGCGGGATCGGCCAGTCGCTCCGCCGCCTCGACGGGCGAGAGGTCGACCGGTACGCCGGCCGCGTCCAGGATGTGACGGTGGGTCACGCCGAACTTGGGCCCGACCGCATGCGCACCGTGACTGATCGCCGGGACGCCGCACTCGGCGAGCACGGGCATCAGGAAGGGCGACGCCGGCAGGCAGCGGTTGTAGCCGTCGTAGGGATCGGCGATGTCGACCACGTCGTCGACGTTCGCAACGACATGACCGGTGGCCTCCCGGACCGCGTCCAGGATGCCCTTGACCTCGTCGTCGGTCTCGCGCTTCATCCGCAAGGCGATCAGAAAGATGCCGGCCTGAACCGGGTCGACCGCGTTGTCCAGGATGGCGCCCATGCCGATGCGGGCCTCTTCCGTGGAGATGTCCTTGGAGAGCTCCGGACCGGTTGCGATGCGCTGAATGATGGAACGCATCTGGGTCTTGGCGTCGCTCGATGCGCTGGCCTGACTGTTCATGATTGTCCTCCGGGACCTGGCTGTTTTTCGGTGCCGTGCGACGGATGCCGCGCTCGAACCGAGACTTCTCGACGTGCCGGGCATTCTGGTGGCTCGGGCGTCGGATCTCAACGCGCGTGAACGCGACGGGATGGTGCAAGATACGGCCGTTCACCATTCGGAGTCGACACACATGGCCCATTGCGTTCGTCTGTTCCGGCGCACCCTGTTCGGATTGCCGGCCCTGCTCGCCCTGTACCTCGCCGCCGGTTGTGCGAGCCTGACGGCGCCTTGGACGGCGCCCGAGGTTGCGCTGCTCGGGGTCCAGCCGAAGCTCCTGGGGCTCGATCGCCAGTCCTTCCTCGTCAATCTGGGCGTGACGAACCCCAACGATCGCGCGCTTCCGATCAAAGCGTTGAGCTACCGGGTGCAGGTCGAGGGTCAGGATCTCGCCGACGGCGCGAGCGAGCTTGCCCGGTTGATCCCGGCGGGCGGAACCGAGCAGGTCGACATCGAGGTCAACAGCAACCTGCTCGGCTTGATGCCGAGCTTGCCGGGATTGTTGCTCACCAAGAACACGCTCGCCTGGACGGTCAGCGGAATCGCCTACGTGGATGCCGGCGGTGTACGTCTGCCCGTACCCTATCGGCACAGCGGCACGATTGCGCCCGCGGCATTGTTGTCGGGCGCGGTGTTTTAGACGGTTTTCGCACGACCTGTCTTTGGTCTTTGGGCAACAGGCGTCCACGCGCCGCGCCAAAGGCATCGTGCCCGGAAGACCACGCATCTAGCCGACATGGGCATCGATTCGAAACGGGCCTCTGCCCTGCACGGCGTGGTGACCGATGATGGCTGCGGCGGCGCTCCAGCCCTGATGGCGGGTGCCGCCGGGCGTGAACTTCCTGCCGTGGACGTACTCGGGAAAGGCCCAGGCCTCGCTGTCCATCACCAGCGCGTTGGCGCGGTGTATGCCGCGGAGATAACGGCGCGCCTCGTCGAAGCGCCGGCGTCGCGCCAGGTCGGCCACGTAGAAGCCCGTGACGACGGGCCACAGGCCGCCGTTGTGAAACTCGTAGGGCCTGTTCTTGAAACTGTAGGAAAACATCACCTGCAGACTCTCCCAGTCTTCGTCCAGGGGCTTGATGACCGGGTGGAAGGCGGGCAGCAAGCACAGCTCATACTTGGCGGTTTGCTCGTCGATGAAGGCGTCGACCCGGGCGCGCTGGGTGTCGTCCGCGACGTCGAACAGCGAGGCGAGCACATTGGCAAAGGCGTCGAAACGGTAGCCGTAGCCGCTGGGCGAGAAGGACGCCATCCAATGCTGTCCGCCGCAGTGCGGGGCCGCCTGCAACCCCTTGCGGTACAGCACCTCATGGTAGGCATCATCGGGTATGCCTTCGCCGTCGAACCAGTAATTGGCGCGGATCAGGTGCAGCAGGCGCCCGGTCTGATCTTGCAGGACATGATCGGGTGAGCCATGCACGGCCGCATGGATGCGAGCGAGGGTGCGCTGCGCCTGTGAGTGCGGTCAGCGATTTTGATGGTTTCGCGATCAAGTTGCGTGATGGGGGTCGGCGAAGCGCTCCCCCGGTCTCGCGCGGCCGGGGTGTGGGCCGGCGGCGCGAGGTGGATCCAG
>NZ_AFWV01000031.1 GCF_000223985.1 Thiocapsa marina 5811 | reverse complement strand
TCTGGTCGTAGGCACGCGCCTCACCGCCGAATTGCTTCGCCTGGTAGGTCGTGATCGCCGCCGTCAAGGTCGCTTGCCGTGGTCGACGTGACCGATCGTGCCGACGTTCACGTGTGGCTTGCTGCGCTCGAATTTTGCTTTGGACATCCCACTCTACCCCTGTCGCTCGTTACTGTTTCTTGGAGACCGCTTCGGCAATGCTGGCGGGCACTTCGTTGTACTTACAGAACTCCATGCTGTAGGTCGCCCGCCCTTGGGTGGCCGACCGGAGGTCCGTCGCATAGCCGAACATCTCGGACAAGGGGACCTCTGCACGGATGATCTTCCCGGATGGCGCATCGTCCATCCCCTGGATCATGCCGCGACGACTATTCAGATCGCCCATGACATCGCCCATGTTCTCTTCGGGTGTCACGACCTCGACCTTCATGATGGGCTCGAGCAGAACAGGCTTGGCCTTGGCTGCACCTTCCTTGATTCCCATCGAGCCTGCGATCTTGAACGCCATTTCGCTCGAATCGACCTCGTGGTAGGAGCCGTCGTAGAGCGTGACCTTGATATCCACCATCGGGAAGCCGGCCAGAATACCGTTCTTCATGGCCTCCTGAATGCCTTTGTCGACCGCAGGAATGTATTCCTTCGGGACCGTCCCGCCGACGATGGCGTTGACGAACTCATAACCGACACCCGCCTCTTGCGGCTCGATTCGGAGATAGACATGACCGTATTGGCCACGACCGCCGGACTGACGCGCGAACTTGGTCTCTTGCTCGACCGACTTGCGGATCGTCTCGCGGTAGCTGACCTGCGGCGCACCGACGTTGGCCTCGACCTTGAACTCGCGACGCATCCGATCGACGATGATCTCGAGATGCAGTTCGCCCATCCCCGAGATAATGGTCTGGCCGGACTCCTCGTCGGTGTGGACACGGAAGGACGGATCCTCCTGGGCCAGCTTCGAGAGCGCGACGCCCATCTTCTCCTGGTCGCTCTTCGTTTTGGGCTCCACCGCAACCGAGATGACCGGCTCGGGAAACTCCATGCGCTCGAGCGTGATGACGTTGCCGAGATCGCAGAGGGTGTCGCCGGTCGTGACGTCCTTCAGTCCGACCGCTGCGGCGATGTCGCCGGCATGGACTTCCTTGATCTCCTGGCGCTCGTTGGCGTGCATCTGCAGGATACGACCGATACGCTCTTTCTTGTGCTTGACCGGGTTATAGATGGTATCCCCGGACTTGAGCACGCCCGAATAGGCACGGAAGAAGGTCAGCGTGCCGACAAAGGGGTCCGTCGCGATCTTGAACGCCAGCGCGGCAAACGGCGCGTCGTCGGATGCCGGACGTTCGCCTTCGGACTCGTCCTTGTCGTCCAGAATGCCCTTGATGGCCGGCACGTCGACAGGCGACGGCATGTAGTCGATGACCGCATCCAGCATCGCCTGCACGCCCTTGTTCTTGAAGGCCGAGCCACACATCATGGGGACGACTTCGCTCTTGAGCGTGCGGGCACGCAGACCGGCCATGATCTCGGCCTCGGTCAAGGCTTGCCCTTCGAGATATTTCTCCATCAACTCTTCGTTGGCCTCGGCGGCGGCCTCGACCATGTGCTCGCGCCATTCCTCGCAAAGATCCTGGAGATCTTCGGGGATGTCGCGCAGCTCGTATTCCATGCCGCGGGACGCCTCGTCCCAGTAGACGGCCTTCATCTTGACGAGGTCGACCACGCCCTTGAAGTCTTCTTCCGCACCGATCGGTACCTGGATCGGAACAGCATTGCCGCCGAGGCGGTCCTTGACCTGCTGCACGACGCGAAAGAAGTTCGCGCCCATGCGATCCATCTTGTTCACGAACGCGATCCGCGGCACGCCGTACTTGTCGGCCTGACGCCACACGGTTTCCGACTGGGGCTCGACGCCGCCGACGGCACAAAAGACCGCGCAGGCACCATCGAGCACACGCAGCGACCGCTCGACTTCGATCGTGAAGTCCACGTGTCCGGGCGTGTCGATAATGTTGATCCGATGCTCGGGACGCTCGCGACTCATTCCCTTCCAGAAACAGGTCGTCGCAGCGGAGGTAATGGTGATCCCGCGCTCTTGCTCCTGCTCCATCCAATCCATGGTCGCGGCGCCGTCGTGCACTTCGCCCAACTTGTGCGAGACACCCGTATAGAAGAGAACGCGCTCGGTGGTCGTTGTCTTGCCGGCATCGATATGCGCCATGATGCCGAGATTTCGATACCGCTCGATTGGGGTGCTACGTGCCACGACTGTATCCGCCCTGATTGAATGAAACTCGGTCTACGCTGTTACCAGCGATAGTGCGAGAAGGCCTTGTTTGCTTCGGCCATCCGATGCGTATCTTCTTTCTTCTTGACCGCGGAACCGCGCGAATCCGCGGCGTCCATCAGCTCGCCGGCCAGGCGCAATGCCATGGACTTCTCGGAGCGCTTGCGCGCAGCATCGATAATCCAACGCATCGCCAGCGAGTTGCGTCGAGTGGAGCGCACCTCTACCGGAACCTGATAGGTCGCGCCGCCGACGCGCCGGGACTTGACCTCGACCGCCGGACGCACATTGTCCATCGCCTGCTCGAGGAGCTCGACCGGACGACCGCCTTTCTTCTCGGTAACCTGATCAAGTGCGGTATAGATAATCCGCTCGGCGACGGACTTCTTGCCGTCTTCCATCATCATGTTGATGAACTTGGTCAGGAGCTCGCTTCCGTGCTTCGGATCGGGAAGGATCTGGCGACGGGCGGCAACGCGTCTTCTCGGCATAGTGGTTTAGACTCCGATTTCACTCGATTAGGCTGGCCGGTGCTCGCGGCCGTATGGCTTGTGCGGCCGGATCACTTCTTGGGACGCTTGGCACCGTATTTGGAGCGACCCTGACGCCGCTTCTCGACACCCGAGGTATCCAGCGTGCCGCGAACGGTGTGATAGCGCACACCGGGAAGGTCTTTGACACGCCCGCCGCGAATCAGCACCACCGAGTGCTCTTGGAGGTTGTGCCCTTCGCCGCCAATATACGAGGCGACCTCGTAACCGTTGGTCAACCGAACGCGAGCGACCTTACGCAACGCCGAGTTCGGCTTCTTCGGGGTCGTGGTATAGACCCGCGTGCAGACGCCGCGACGCTGAGGGCACGCCTCGAGGGCTGGTACGGTGCTCTTCGCCACGACACGCTTGCGGGGCTTGCGCACGAGTTGGTTGATCGTTGCCATGCAATCAGTCTCCAGAGGCGCAAGGGCGCCGAAAACACAAGCGTAAAATCACTCTTGCGCAACCGCAGGCCGACTGGATTAAGACGGCGCCGCCGCACATATGCGATCGATCGACTCGGGGACCGGGCGGATGGATGCCCAGACCAAGGAACCAGACCTAGAAAAAAAGAGGCTAGACGGCGAGGAGCCGTCTAGCTGAGACCGAGCAGTATAGGGAGGAGGGCCGCCGGTGTCAACCGACTCGCCACTCTCTCTGCTCAAGAAGCGGGTGCGCGAGGAATCGCGTGAAGCACGACGGCTTCGGAGGCCTCGAAGCAGCACCCCGAGCCGGCGTACTGCGGAAACTCAACCTGCTTCGGAGGTGTTGAGTGCCTTCTTCAATGCCTCTTCGAGCTCCTCGGTTGCCATCTCGACCTTCCCGGAGCCCGAAAGCTCCATCTGACGCTGCCGGCGCCGCTCTTGATGATGCGCAAGCCCTGTTCCGGCCGGGATCAGGCGGCCCACGATCACATTCTCCTTCAGACCGGCAAGCCGATCGGTGGAGCCGCGCACCGCCGCCTCCGTCAGGACGCGGGTCGTCTCCTGGAAGGACGCGGCCGAGATGAACGACTCGGTCGCAAGCGACGCCTTGGTGATGCCGAGCAGCAGAGGCTCATAGAGCGCGGGTTGCTTGCCTTCGGCCATGACCCGCTTGTTCTCGTCCATCAGGACCGCATGCTCGGCCTGCTCGCCGCGCAGCAGACGGGTATCTCCGGCGGAGGTGACCTCGACCTTGCGCAGCATCTGGCGAACGATCACCTCGATATGCTTGTCGTTGATCTTCACGCCCTGCAACCGGTAGACGTCCTGAATCTCCTTCACGAGGTATTCGGCCAAGGCGGTGACGCCCTTCAGACGCAGGATGTCGTGGGAGGCCAGCTCGCCGTCGGCGATGACCTCGCCCCGCTCCACACGCTCGCCCTCGAACACGTTGACGTTGCGCCACTTCGGGATCAGCTCTTCGACCGTCTCGCCGTCGTCCATGGTGATGACGAGGCGCTGTTTACCCTTGGTGTCCTTGCCGAAACCGATCGTCCCGCTGGCCTCGGCGAGCAAGGCCGCCTCTTTCGGCTTGCGGGCCTCGAACAGGTCCGCAACCCGCGGCAGACCGCCGGTGATGTCGCGCGTCTTACTCGACTCCTGCGGAATACGCGCCAGGATGTCGCCGACACCCACGTTCGCCCCGTCCTCGACGCCGACGATGGCGCCCGCGGGCAGGAAGTAACGCGCCGGGAGATCGGTACCCGCGATCTTGAGCTCGGTCCCGTCCTCTCCGAGCAGCTTCACCATGGGGCGCAGGTCTTTGCCCGATGACGGCCGCTGCTTCGGATCGATAACCACGCGCGAGGTCAGACCCGTGACGTCGTCGACCTGGCCCTGCACCGTCACGCCCTCGATAAAGTCCTCGAAGGCGAGCTTTCCGGCCACCTCGGTGACGACCGGATGGGTATGCGGATCCCAGTTGGCCACGACGTCGCCCGGTTTCACGGGGTCGCCGTCGGCCGCGCGCAGACTGGCGCCGTAGGGCACCTTGTAGCGTTCCTTCTCGAGGCCGCGATCGTCGACGACGGTGAGCTCACCGGAGCGCGAGACGGCGACCAGGTTCTTGCCCGAGTGATGCTCGACCACCTTGATGTTGTGCAGACGCACCGAACCGGCGTTCTTGATGTCGATGCTGTTGACCGCTGCGGCCCGCGATGCCGCGCCACCGATGTGGAAGGTGCGCATGGTCAGCTGCGTGCCGGGCTCGCCGATCGACTGAGCGGCGATGACACCCACCGCCTCGCCGAGGTTCACGCGATGCCCGCGCGCCAGATCGCGTCCGTAGCATTGGGCGCAGACACCGAGCCGCGACTCGCAGGTGATCGGCGAGCGCACGCGGACCTGATCGATACCGATGGCCTCGAAGCGCTCCACCCACGACTCGTCGAGCAGGGTGCCCGCTTCGCAGACCAGCTCCTCGGTTCCGGGGCGGTAGACATCCACGGCAGCCACGCGCCCGAGGATGCGCTCGCGCAAGGGCTCGACCACGTCGCCGCCTTCGATGATGGGCGTCATGATCAGCCCGCCCTCGGTGCCGCAGTCTTCCTCGAGCACCACCATGTCCTGCGCCACGTCGACCAAGCGCCGAGTCAGGTAACCCGAGTTGGCGGTCTTCAACGCCGTATCGGCCAGACCCTTGCGCGCACCGTGCGTGGAGATGAAGTACTGGATAACGTTCAGACCCTCGCGGAAGTTCGCGGTGATCGGCGTCTCGATGATGGAGCCGTCCGGCTTGGCCATAAGGCCGCGCATGCCGGCGAGCTGCCGGATCTGTGCCGCCGAGCCGCGAGCGCCGGAGTCTGCCATCATGTAGATGGAATTAAAGGAGTCCTGCGTCACCTCGTTGCCTTCGCGATCGATGACGCTGTCCTTTCCGAGCTTGCTCATCATGGACTTGGCGACGCGATCGTTGGTGTGCGACCAGATGTCGACGACCTTGTTGTAGCGCTCGCCGTTGGTCACGAGACCGGACGCATATTGGTCCTGGATCTCCTTGACCTCCTTCTCCGCGGCCGCGAGGATCCCCGCCTTCTCTTCCGGGACGGCCATGTCTTCGAGACCGATCGAGACGCCGGAGCGGGTCGCCATGCGGAAGCCCATGTACATGACCTGGTCGGCAAAGACCACGGTCTCCTTCAGACCGAGCTGGCGATAACAGATATTGATCAAGCGCGAGATCTGTTTCTTGCCGAGCGCACGGTCGACCAGTTCGTAGGGCAGGCCGTCGGGCACGATTGCGAACACCAGGGCACGACCCAGGGTGGTCTCCCGGATCGCCGTGTTCTCGTGCATCGAGCCGTCCTTGTGCTTGATCACCTCGCGGATGCGCACCTTGCAGCGCGCGTGTAGATCCGCCTGGCCGGTCTCGTAGGCCCGCCGAGCCTCGTCGATGTCGGAGAAGACGCTGCCCTCGCCCTTGGCGTTGACGCGCTCGCGGGTCATGTAATAGAGCCCGAGCACCACGTCCTGCGAGGGTACGATGATCGGCTCGCCGTTGGCCGGAGACAGGATGTTGTTGGAGGCCATCATGAGCGCACGCGCTTCGAGCTGCGCCTCGAGCGACAGCGGCACGTGCACGGCCATCTGGTCACCGTCGAAGTCCGCATTGAAGGCGGTACAGACCAGCGGGTGAAGCTGGATGGCCTTCCCCTCGATCAGGACCGGCTCGAAGGCCTGAATGCCGAGTCGATGCAGTGTCGGTGCGCGGTTGAGCATCACCGGATGCTCGCGGATGACCTCGTCGAGGATGTCCCACACCTCCGGCGTTCCGCGCTCGACCATCTTCTTGGCGGCCTTGATGGTCGCCGCCAGGCCGCGCAACTGCAGCTTGCTGAAGATGAAGGGCTTGAAGAGCTCCAGGGCCATGCGCTTGGGCAGACCGCATTGGTGCAGCATCAAGGTCGGGCCGACCACGATGACCGAGCGTCCCGAGTAGTCGACACGCTTGCCGAGCAGGTTCTGACGGAACCGCCCCTGCTTACCCTTGATCATGTCGGCCAGGGATTTGAGCGGACGCTTGTTGGTGCCCGTGATCGCGCGCCCACGCCGCCCGTTGTCGAGCAGCGCATCGACCGACTCCTGCAGCATGCGCTTCTCGTTGCGCACGATGATGTCGGGCGCGACCAGGTCGAGCAAACGCTTGAGACGGTTGTTGCGGTTGATGACACGACGATAGAGGTCGTTCAGATCCGAGGTCGCGAAACGACCGCCGTCCAGCGGCACCAGGGGACGCAGCTCGGGCGGCAGGACCGGCAGAACCGTGAGGATCATCCACTCCGGACGATTGCCCGAGGCCATCAGCGATTCCATGAGCTTCAGGCGCTTGGAGAGCTTCTTGATCTTGGTCTCGGAGTTGGTGGTCTCGATCTCCTCGCGCATGCGCCGGACCTCGTCCTCCATCTTGATGGTGCGCAGCAGCTCGTAGACCGCTTCGGCGCCCATGCGCGCGTCGAACTCGTCGCCGTTCGCCTCCAAGGCTTCCAGGTACTGCTCGTCGTTGAGCAGCTGGCCGCGCTCGAGATCGACCACGAGGCCCGGATCCACCACCACGAAGGACTCGAAATAGAGGATGCGCTCGATGTCGCGCAGCGTCATATCGAGCAGCAGGCCGATGCGCGACGGCAGGGATTTCAAGAACCAGATGTGCGCGACCGGACTCGCCAGATCGATATGGCCCATGCGCTCGCGCCGGACCTTGGCCAGCGTGACCTCCACGCCGCACTTCTCGCAGACGACACCGCGGTGCTTCAAGCGCTTGTACTTGCCGCAGATGCACTCGTAGTCCGTGATCGGTCCGAAGATCTTGGCACAGAACAGCCCGTCGCGTTCGGGCTTGAAGGTCCGGTAGTTGATTGTCTCCGGCTTCTTGACCTCGCCGTAGGACCAGGAACGGATCATCTCGGGAGAGGCGAGTCCGATCTTGATCGCGTCGAATTCCAGTGCCTGACCCTGCTGCTTGATGATTTTAAGTAGATCTTTCAAGATCTTATCTCCTGCCTACAATGACGATGATCAGCGATCGGCCGACCGCCGAGGATCCGCTCGAAAACGGAGCCAGGCGCTCGAGGCCAAGGGCTAAAAACTGAACCGCGTCCGGTACGACATGCAAGATCGTCGTCGTGACTCGGGCTCGAGAGTCTCCACAAACGACGCAGTCGACGCGGTTCAGAACAATAAAACAAAGCTCCTGAACCGCGTCGCGCCGACGCGCGTTGATTGCGATTCGGCCGCGCCGGGGCTCAATCCTCGCAAACCCCTCCGGACGCGGTTCAGTCCTGCTGGAGCTCGACGTTGATCGCCAGCGACCGAATCTCCTTCACCAACACGTTGAACGACTCGGGCATACCCGCCTCCATCCGATGGTCGCCGTCCACGATGTTCTTGTACATCTTGGTGCGGCCGTTCACATCGTCGGACTTCACCGTGAGCATCTCCTGCAGGGTGTAGGCCGCGCCGTAAGCCTCCAGCGCCCAGACCTCCATCTCGCCGAAACGCTGCCCGCCGAACTGCGCCTTGCCGCCCAACGGCTGCTGGGTGACCAGGCTGTAAGGGCCGGTGGAACGCGCGTGCATCTTGTCGTCGACCAAGTGGTTCAGCTTGATGATGTACATATAGCCGACGGTGACAGGACGCTCGAAGGGATCGCCGGTGCGCCCGTCGTAGAGCTGGGTCTGGCCGCTCGGGATCCCCTGCTCCGAGTTGTCGCGATCGGCGAGCTTGAGCAACGCCCGGATCTCCTCCTCGGTCGCGCCGTCGAACACCGGTGTCGCCAGCGGGACGCCCCGCGTGAGGTGACGCGCCAGCTCGAGGATCTCCTCGTCGGTGAAGCTATCGAGATCCTCGCGCTTGCCGCTGGTGTTGTAGACCTTCTCGAGGAAGGCGCGCAGCTCGGCGACCGCCGTGTGCGCCCGGAGCATCTTCTCGATCTTCACGCCGAGCCCGTTGGCCGCCCAGCCCAGATGGGTCTCGAGCACCTGCCCGACGTTCATGCGCGAGGGCACGCCGAGCGGGTTCAGGACGATGTCGACCGGCTCGCCGTCCGCCGAGAAGGGCATGTCCTCGACCGGCACCACCTTGGAGATGACGCCCTTGTTGCCGTGGCGCCCGGCCATCTTGTCGCCGGGCTGGACGCGCCGCTTCACGGCCACGTACACCTTAACCATCTTGAGCACGCCCGGCGCCAGATCGTCGCCGCTCGAGATCTTGCGCTTCTTGACCTCGTAGCGATCACGGAATTCCTCCCGCTGCTGCTTGATCTGCGCCGCGACGGCTTCGAGCTGGGTCGCGATCTCCTCGCCACGCATCCGGATCTCGAGCCACTGATCGCGCGAGCCGTTGGATGCAAGCTCCTGCAGATACGCCTTGGTGATTTTTGCCCCGGGGGCCAGATTGCGCGGACCCCCGTCGGCGACCTTGCCCACCAGCAGTCGCTCAACGCGCTGGAAGGTGTCGTTTTCCATGATGCGCTGTTGGTCCGCAAAGTCCTTGCGCACACGGTCGAGCTCCATCTCTTCGATCTGGAGGGCACGCTTGTCCTTGTCGACCCCGTCGCGGGTGAAGACCTGCACGTCGACGACGGTGCCGCTCATCCCGGAGGGCAGGCGCAGCGAGGTGTCCTTCACGTCGGACGCCTTCTCGCCGAAGATCGCACGCAGCAGCTTCTCCTCGGGCGTCAACTGGGTCTCGCCCTTGGGCGTGACCTTGCCGACCAGAATGTCGCCGTCGCGCACCTCCGCACCGACATAGACGATACCCGACTCGTCGAGCTTGGCCAGCGCCGACTCGCCGACGTTGGGGATATCGCTGGTGATCTCTTCCGGCCCCAACTTGGTGTCGCGCGCCAGACAGGCGAGCTCCTCGATATGGATGCTGGTGAAGCGATCTTCCTGCACCAGACGCTCGGAGAGCAGGATCGAGTCCTCGAAGTTGTAGCCGTTCCAGGGCATGAAGGCGACCCGCAGGTTCTGCCCGAGGGCCAGCTCGCCCATGTCCGTGGAAGGCCCGTCGGCAAGCACGTCGTCCACCGCGACGACATCGCCCGGCTTGACCAGCGGACGCTGGTTGATACAGGTGTTCTGATTGGACCGCGTGTACTTGGTGAGGTTGTAGATGTCCACGCCGGGGACGCCGGGGACGGCCTCCTCGTCGTTGACCCGCACCACGATGCGCGCGGCATCGACCGACTCGATGGCACCGCCGCGACGCGCCACGACGCAGACACCCGAATCCTTGGCCACCACGCGCTCCATGCCGGTGCCGATCAGCGGCTTCTCGGCACGCAGGGTCGGGACCGCCTGACGCTGCATGTTCGAGCCCATCAATGCGCGGTTGGCGTCGTCGTGCTCGAGGAAGGGGATCAGGGACGCCGCCACCGAGACGATCTGACGCGGCGAGACGTCCATGAACTGGACCTCCTCGGGCGCACGCATCGTGAACTCGTTGGCATGCCGGCAGGACACCAGGGCATCGGTCAGATGACCATCGTCGTCGAGCGTGGCGTTGGCCTGTGCGATCACGAAGTTGCCTTCCTCGATCGCGGACAGGTACTGAATGTCCATGGTCACCCGGCCGCCTTCCACCTTCCGATAGGGGGTTTCCAGGAAGCCATAGGAGTTGGTCCGTGCATAGACGGCCAAGGAGTTGATCAGACCGATGTTCGGGCCTTCAGGGGTCTCGATCGGGCAGACGCGACCGTAATGCGTCGGGTGCACGTCGCGCACCTCGAACCCGGCGCGCTCGCGGGCTAGACCGCCCGGGCCGAGTGCGGAGACACGTCGCTTGTGGGTGACTTCGGACAGCGGGTTGTTCTGGTCCATGAACTGCGAGAGCTGGCTGGAGCCGAAGAACTCCTTGATCGCGGCCGAGACCGGCTTGGCGTTGATCAGCTCCTGCGGCATGAGGCCCTCGGACTCGGCCAGCGACAGGCGCTCCTTGACCGCGCGCTCCACCCGCACCAGACCCACACGGAATTGGTTCTCGGCCATCTCGCCGACACAGCGAATGCGCCGATTGCCCAGGTGGTCGATATCGTCGACGCTGCCGCGACCGTTGCGCAGCTCCACCAGCACCTTCAGTGCATCGATGATGTCTGAGGTCTCGCCATGCTCCTGATGGAGCCGCTTGGAGAGCTCGTCGTTGCGGCCGCTGAAATAGCGCCCGTCGTAGATCACGCCGGGACCTTCCTCGGACACCCGCCCGAGACGGCGATTGAACTTCATCCGCCCCACGGCGGAGAGATCGTAGCGATCCGGGGTAAAGAAGAGGTTGTGGAACAGGTTCTGGGCCGCTTCCTTGGTCGGCGGCTCGCCCGGTCGCATCATGCGATAGATCTCGACCTGCGCCTCCAGATCGTTGGTGCTCGGATCGATGCGCAGGGTCTCGGAGATGTAGGGCCCGTGATCCAGGTCGTTGACGAAGAGCGTCTCGAGCGTTTCGATCCCCTTCTCGAAGATGGTTTCGAGCAGCTCGGGTGTGATCTCGGCATTCGCATCGGCAATCAGCTCGCCGGTCTCGGTGTCGATCTGGGGATGGGCCAAGACACGACCGACGAGGAAGTCGGCGGGGACGTCGAGGCGTTCGACGCCGGCCTTCTGAAGCTCGCGGATGTGCCGCGCGGTGACACGACGCCCGGACTCCACCAACAGCTCGTCGCCGAGCATGACGTCGAACCCGACGGTCTCGCCGCGGAGGCGTTCCGGGACGAGATCAAGCGTCACGGAGCGGTCCCGAATCCGGAAGGTATCGGTCTCGAAGAAGCGCTCGAGGATATCCTCGACGCCGTAGCCCAACGCGCGCAGCAGGATGGTGGCCGGCAGCTTGCGGCGACGGTCGATGCGCACGAAGACGTTGTCTTTGGGATCGAACTCGAAATCGAGCCAGGATCCACGGTACGGGATCACCCGCGCAGAGAAGAGCAGCTTGCCCGAGGAGTGGGTCTTGCCCTTATCGTGATCGAAGAAGACACCGGGTGAACGGTGCAGCTGCGAGACGATCACGCGCTCGGTACCGTTGATGATGAAGGTGCCGGTGCCCGTCATGAGCGGCAACTCGCCCATGTAGACCTCTTGCTCGCGTACGTCCTTGATGACCTTCGAGCCGGCAGGTGCGTCGCGATCGTAGATCACCAGGCGCAACAGGACGCGCAGCGGTGCGGCGAAGGTCGCACCGCGCAGATGACACTCGCGCTCGTCGAACACCGGCTCGCCGAGCCTATATTTCACGTATTCGAGAACGGCGTTGCCCGAGTAGCTCTCGATCGGAAAGACGGTCTTGAAGGCCGCATGCAGACCGACGTCGCGGCGGTCCCCGATCGGCCGATCGGCCTGAAGGAACTCGCGATAGGAATCGATCTGCGTCGCCAACAGGAAAGGCACGTCCAGGATGCTCGGACGCTTGCCGAAGTCTTTACGAATGCGCTTTTTTTCGGTGAACGAATAGGCCATGATGCCTTTCCCTCGAAATACGTGCTTGTGTCCAGGACGGGGGTCGACGCCGCAACGGATCGCGGACGTCGGGGTCGGACCTCTGCGGTCAGGTCCTTATCGACAACGACGCCCCGTTACCGGGGCGACCGGCAAGCCGGTATCGTCGACACGGGTCGTCAAAACCCAACGGCGAAAGGCCGGCGGCTACTCGCCGCCAGCCCGAAGGTCCCACCGAAGGCAAGTTCGACGCAATGCGCCGTTACTTCACTTCGACCGTGGCACCAGCCTCTTCGAGGAGCTTCTTGGCCTCTTCGGCCTCGCCCTTGGAAACGGCTTCCTTCAAGGTCGTCGGCGCGCCTTCGACGGCGTCCTTCGCTTCCTTCAGACCGAGGCCGGTCAGGGACCGCACGGCCTTGATGACCGCGACCTTATTGGCACCGAACGACGCCAGGATGACGTCGAACTCGGTCTGCTCTTCGGCAGGCGCGGCTTCAACGCCGGCACCTGCAGCCGGGGCAGCCACGGCGGCAGCCGCGGTCACGCCGAATTTCTCTTCCATCGCGCTGATGAGGTCGACGACCTCCAACACGGTCATGTTGCCGATTGCTTCAAGGATCTCGTCTTTGGAGACGGCCATGGTGAGCTCCTGAGATATCTCTAAAATGGAATTGCTGGTGAACGCGGCCGCCTAAGCGGCCTCTTTCGCGTCGCGAATCGCGGCGATGGTGCGGACCAATTTGCCCGGCACCTCGTTGATCGTCGCTGCAAGCTTCTGCACGGGCGCCTTCATCACGGCCATGAGCAAGCTGATCGCCTGATCGCGGGTCGGCATCTTGGCGAGATTGCCGAGCTCCGAGGGATCAAGCAGCTTGCCTCCGAGGGCGACCAGACGCACCTCGACCTTGTTGTGGTCCTTTGCAAAGGCTTCCATGACGCGCGCGGCCGAACCGGGATCTTCCTGCGAGAAGGCGAGAACCAACGGGCCTTTCAGCCCCTCGCTCATGCACGCAAAATCCGTATCCTGCAACGCACGTCGGGCCAAGGTGTTCTTGACCACGCGGACATAGACGCCGGCCTTGCGTGCTTCCACGCGAAGCCGTGTCATCTGTTCCACGGTCAAGCCCCGATACTCGGCCCCGACGGCCGAATGGGCACCTTTGGCGACTTCCGCGACCTCGGCGACGATGATTTCTTTTTGCGCAAAACTGAGCGCCATGTTCGTCACCTCTTGTCGGTAAACCCGGCCTGAGCCGGAGCCGTCGAGGACGCGCATCCAGCGCGCACTCTCGGGCGATCATGTGCACCTTCACCAGCAAAACGACTGATTCGGGAGCACCGTCTGCGCAGGCAGGCAAGCCATTAAGTCCACAGCGCCGAATCCTTATCGGGCGGAAGACACCTGCGGTCTTTGACGGTCCCCGGCATCGGCCGGGGCCCCAAAGAAGACCTCGAGTCGCGGGTACAAGCCCCGCGCCATCAAACATCGCTCCGGAAGCGACTTAGAAACTGAGCCCCGCGTGATCGACGGTCAGGCCCGGACCCATCGTCGTCGAGACCGTGACCTTGCGCATATAGACGCCTTTGGAGCTGCTCGGCTTGGATCTCATCAGATTCGCCAGCAGGGCTTCGAGATTCTCCCGCAGTTTCACGGGCTCGAAATCGGCCTTGCCGAGCGGGCAATGGATGATGCCGGCCTTGTCCGTGCGGTAGCGCACCTGCCCGGCCTTCGCGTTGCGAACCGCCTCGGCGACATCGGGCGTCACGGTGCCGACCTTCGGGTTCGGCATCAACCCGCGGGGGCCGAGAATCTTGCCGAGCTGTCCGACCAGACGCATCGCATCCGGTGAGGCGATCACGACGTCGAAATCGAGCTTGCCGGCCTTGATGTCCTCGGCGAGATCATCGAAACCCACGCGATCGGCACCGGCCTCGGTCGCCGCATCCGCGGACGCACCCTGGGCAAACACGGCCACCCGGACGGTCTTGCCGATGCCGTGCGGCAGAACGGTCGAGCCGCGCACGACCTGATCGGATTTACGCGGGTCGACTCCGAGATTCACGGCGACGTCGACGCTTTCCGAGAATTTGATCCGGGACAGCTCTTTGAGGAGCGAGAACGCCTCTTCCGCCGGATAGAGCCTGCCGCGCTCGACGCGCTCTTGGATTGCGCGCATGCGCTTGGATAGACGTGCCATCAGTTCACCCCCTCGACATCGAGCCCCATCGCACGGGCACTGCCCGCGATGGTGCGAACAGCCGCATCCATATCCGCAGCGGTCAGATCGGGCATCTTCGCGGTGGCGACCTGCTCGAGCTGCTCGCGCGTCACCACACCGATCTTGTTGGTGTTCGGATTCGGGCTGCCCTTCTGGATTCCCATCACCTTTTTAAGCAGGATGGAAGCCGGCGGAGTCTTGGTGATGAAGGTAAAGCTGCGGTCGGAATAAACCGTGATCACGACCGGGATCGGCATCCCCTTCTCGAGCTCCTGCGTACGCGCATTGAACGTTTTGCAGAACTCCATGATATTGACGCCGTGCTGACCAAGCGCAGGACCCACGGGCGGACTGGGAGTCGCCTCGCCGGCCTTGACCTGCAGCTTGATATAGGCGTTGATCTTTTTCGCCATGGTTTCTCTCCAGTGGGGTGCTGACGCCGCAGATCGAGTCTCGGCTCCCCCGACAAAGGTCCCTCACGGGGACTCGGTATCGTCGCCGCACGAACGGCGACGGCAGTAAACGGGGCTTGGCGTCAAGACACCCGCGATGGTCCGCAGCTCGCGGCTCAGGCCTTCTCGACCTGCGCGAACTCGAGATCGACAGGGGTCGAGCGCCCGAAAATAAGGACCGAAACCTTCACGCGGCTCTTGTCGTAATCCACGTCCTCGACGACGCCGTTGAAGTCCGTAAAGGGGCCATCGACGACACGGACGACCTCGCCCGGCTCGTACAGCACCTTCGGTCTCGGTTTTTCGCCGCCTTCCTGCAGACGCACGAGGATGGCATCGGCCTGGGAGTCCGGGATCGGCGCCGGACGATCCCCGGTACCGCCGATAAAGCCCATGACCTTCGGGACACTCTTGACGAGGTGCCAGGTCTCGTCGGTCATCTCCATCTGTACCAGGACATAACCGGGAAAGAATTTACGCTCGCTCTTGCGTTGCTGGCCGGCACGCATCTCGACCACTTCCTCGGTCGGCACGAGGATCAAGCCGAACAGATCCTCCAGCCCGGCGCGCTTGACGCGATCTTCGAGCGAGCGCTTGACCTGCCCCTCGAATCCCGAGTAGGCATGAATGACATACCATCGCTTGGACATGCTCAGCCCCCCTGACCGGTCAGGAACCTGAGAATCGCCATCAGCATCATGTCGAAGAGCCAGAGGATGACGCCCACGATCAGCACCATCACGATGACAATCAACGTCGTCTGCAGGGTCTCTTGACGCGAGGGCCAGACGACCTTCCGAACCTCCATGCGTGCGTCGGACACGAACTGCCACAAGGCCCGACCGCGCTCGGTCTGTAACGCGACCGCCGCGGCACCACCGCTGATCAGCAACAGTCCGATCACGCGAAGCAGAACCGAAAAGCCCTCGAAAAAATAGAAGGCGAAGATGCCGCCAACCAGCAACAACGCGGCGATTGCCAGCTTGGCGGTGTCCAAGCCGGCCCCTCGGGCCTCTGCACGTGAATTCATGAGATCGGGTGTCGCCTGAGCGATAAATTAAACGGAGCGATGGGTTGTATGGCAGGCCAGGAGGGACTCGAACCCCCAACCTGCGGTTTTGGAGACCGCTGCTCTGCCAATTGAGCTACTGGCCTAAGACAATCAGGACCGATCGCGGAATCCGGCGGGCAGGCCCATCAGCACTGCCCTGCGAACCGCGACGACCCGTATTACTCGATGATCTTCGCGACGACGCCGGCACCGACGGTGCGGCCGCCTTCGCGCACTGCAAAGCGCAACCCTTCTTCCATGGCGATCGGCGCAATCAGCTTGATCGTCATCTTTACGTTGTCCCCGGGCATCACCATCTCGATGCCCTCGGGCAGCTCGCAGGCGCCGGTCACGTCGGTGGTGCGGAAGTAGAACTGCGGACGGTAGCCGTTGAAGAACGGGGTGTGACGTCCGCCCTCTTCCTTGCTCAGCACGTACACCTCGGCTTCGAAATGGGTGTGCGGGTTGATCGACTTGGGCTTGGCCAACACCTGGCCGCGCTCCACGTCTTCACGCTTGGTGCCGCGCAGCAGCACGCCGACGTTGTCG
>NZ_AFWV01000032.1 GCF_000223985.1 Thiocapsa marina 5811 | reverse complement strand
GCGCCAGCGCACCACCACAGGGTAAGGGCAGCAGCCAATCGTCGGGGGCGGGTCGGGGGTTGTACGCGGCATCCGGCCAGCTCACCGCTTGTGCCGCGCTTGCGGCGCTCAGGATGAGCACCGACAGAAGGGTCACCACATGCAGATCAATGCCGACGGGGCGCCCGAGAACCCTGTGGTTACGCTTAGTCATTCCAATCATCGCGTCCGCGCGCACGCCATGAACTTGCGGTCTTTACGCTGGCCGATCGGCAAGGGACAGCTCCGAAACGGTTGGCGTCAGGAGTGCCTTGACGGAGCGTCAAGTACGAGAGCGCGACCAGGAGAAAGATCCCTCCCAGATTGGGGATCAAGACAACGAGCAACCACCAACCGCGATGATTGCTGTCGTGCATGCGGCGCACGGTGACGGCAAGAGAAGGAAGCAGGATCGCGATCAAATAGAACATGAATGCGAATCCGCCATCGGGATCCGAAAGAAAGACCAGCACAAAGAGATTGATCAACATGAAGGACCAATACTGCGTGCGATTGGCGCGCCCCTTGAAGTCCGAATACTTGCGCCACGCATCGAAGTACGCGCTTAGCGCTCCGGTCACGCCGGCCTCTTGACCGGGAGGCTTAGTCCGGGATTTCGATCTTGATGCCTCCCGCCGGGAAGACTGACCGATCGTCGACCACATCGAACGATCGAACCCCGGTGAATCGGCGTCCCGGGCTGAAGTGGGGTTAAAAGATGGCTGCGCCCATTGTCCGGCATAATCCAAGCGGCGGCGCCAGATCATCAGGGCCAGCGAGATCATAAGAACCACCCCGAAGACAGGTAAGAAACTCTCCATCACAGACGCCGCGCCCTCTCTCTGAGCGTCGGCTCCCGACGCCGACGCCGACGCCGGGGCAGGGGCCGCCGCCGGGGCGGGCGGCGGCACGGGCAGGGTCACGTGCGGCTGCATCGCCACCGCCACCTGCGTCCAGCGATCGGCCTCCACACGGTGTTTCTCATGTACTCGCGTATACCCTTCGGACTCGAGCTCAAGGCGGTATTCGCCCACGGCCAGATTGGTCAGCGCCAGCGGCGCACCGGGCGCGGCGGTTCCGACCGCATGTGCATCGAGCCGCACCGTCGCCGGCACATCGACGTTGATCTGCAGATGGCCGACCACGGCTTGGGTTGCGGTCGGGGCCACCGGAATACCCGCCAGTGCAATGGGGACGACGGCGCCGGGCGCGCGATCGAGCACCAACCGGTAGCCGTTGTCCGGAGCACGGTTCACGCCACCGGGACCGTAGAAGGGGACTTCTCTGCGGCGGGTCGCACTCAGATCCTCGCCCTCGGTGTGCACGCTCCCACCCCGAATCACCGCCGCACCGACCTGGCCGGGATAACGGCTGTCGCGGTTTCTCGCCAGCTGCAGCTCCTCGACGTTGCCGTAAATGTCATGAACCCCGAGCGGATTCGGTGCGCGATAGCCGATCGGGCGCGGCCGACCTTCGGCATTGCCGGCGTACCACGCGTGCCCATCCAAGCCCTCGGGCATCGGATAGCGCGGATCGGCAAACTGCGTCGGGGTGACCGCCCGTCCGCCACGCGCGACGAATTCCCACTCGACCTCGCGCGGCAGCCGCGCCACAACCCGCCCCTTGTCCACCCGCGGCAGGCACAGCCCGATTGCGCGTGCGCAATCGGGCAGAACGCCGGCCTGACGCTCCAGCCAGGCACTCCAGTTTGCCGCCGCCTGAACCGCATCCTGCCACGCGACCCGACCCTGCACCTGCCGCCCGGCCGCATCGACCGGCGGACAAGGCCCCGCCGCAGCAGCCTGCATCGCGGACTGCTGCAACATGCTGACCTCGTACTTGCCGATCAACAGCGCCGCCTGCCGCGCACCCGTCGACGGGTCCTCGTGCACGAACGGTCCGCTCAGCCCGTAGAGAACCTTCAGCCCCGACGCCACCTCCGACGGCACCGCTCCGTCCGTCACCACCCATCGAAACGCCATCGCCCCGCCGCAGGGCAAAGGCACCAGCACGTCATCCGGCCGCGGTTGGGGATTGAAGAACTCACGATCCCAGGTAATGCTCGGCGCTACCGCAGCTGCGGGCACCGGCAGGGGGCCGAGGAGGATGAGGAGCAGGAGCAGATAGGAAAGGGCGCGGCGCCTCAGAGTCGCGGCACGCCATTCTCGCCCGAGCGGAGACAACGCAATTACGAGCGCCCCTAAAGCCTGTAATCGACGGCAGCACATGCGCTTCTCCTTGCGGACCGGGTGGTTTCGCACCCGCCTCCCTAAACGACCTGCATCGGACAACCCAGGCGGTGCCGGGAAAGCGCATCGCTCTGGTCTTGATTCGGCCCAACCGTCGCAGATCCCGACGCACCGAGCGGTTCAGGCTCGAAACAGGATAGCGCAGATCATCCTCGTTCGGGACGATCGTGGGCATTCTGCGCTCAAGCGGAAACGCCTCGTTTTCGGAGGTTGAAAATACTGCTATTCTGCGTCGGTGAATTGTCACCTATCGCAGACGTTAGCGCATGCACAGGGAACATTCGGATATAGGCCCGCTTCTGGACAGCGGCACGCTCACCGAACTACGTCCGCTCGGGGAGGGCGGCGACCAAGTTTTTCGTTCGGCCCCGGAGCTTCGGCACGCGATCGAGCAGCGGCTCGGCCCCGACGTCGCGGCGGCCTTGGCGATTCCCCAGAGTGATGAATCCGGGAGCCGTTTCGACTGGTACGCCCCGAACCCGGGGACAGTGAGACGCTGGTCGAGCCTCGCCGAAGACGAATTGGCGACCGCCAAGGCTCGACTCGACGAGGTGGAGCGACGCATCACCGCGCTTGCCGACGAGATGTCCCGCGATGACGGGTCGTCCAAAGACGTGCAGCGCAAGCGTCAGAGTCTGGCCAGACTGCTGAGGCAGGTGATGACCTACCCGGACGCGTCTCATCTCTTCCTCGTCGATCATCGCCCGGTGATCGCCTTCTGGGGCTTCTCCCGACGCGCCGAGAGCGATCCGACCGCCCCGCTCGGGGATGGAATCACCATCGGCCATCCTACCGACGCGCAGCGGATGCGCCCCCCCCCGTCCCTCGCCGATCGCGTCTCCCGGCTCTTTAGCGCTCGGAAACCGCGCTTGCTGACGGTAGGCGCTGTCGGGGCGCTGCTGCTGTTGACACTCGGCCTGGTCCTCCTGCGCGATCGCACCGAGAACACGGCACCCGACGAGCCTGGAGCCGCCGCTGACGAAACACCCCCGGGGTCACAGTGGCCGGCGCCGGGCGAGGACGAGCCGGGGGAGCCCATCGTCATCCCGATCGATGCCATCGCGACGGGCTCGACCGATTTCCTCACGGGCCAATGGCGTGCGCTCGGAGATCAACTCACCGACAACGCGAGCGGGCAACCCATCCAGCTTACCTACCGTATGCAAGCCGGTCGCGGCGAGGTCCTGGTCAAGGAGCAGGACGGGACCCTTTGCCGGGCCGACGTGACCGCGAGCTTCGACGGGCGCGTGCTGGTGCTGACGCCGCTGACGGACGTCAGGTGCCCCGCGGATTCAGGGCTTCCCCCCTACTACGGGGTCACCGTGACCTGCCAGCCCACTACAGATCAGCGATCGAGCTGCACGGGCAAATACCCGGATGGCGAGGAGGTCCGCGTGGAGCTCCTGAGACAACCCGACTGAACAGACGAAGACACCAGAGAGCAGCGCCATGCTAGCAAGATTGGATCGGTTCGCAGGCAAGATCACCCTGGTGATGAACAGCGGCGTACAGTTTCTCGATTTCGGTCTGACCTTGGATGCGAAGCGCGAGCCGACCGGCAAGTTTGTGCCGAGCGATGACGGTTCCAGCGTGTTGCGGCTGGTCTACGATGTGCAAAAGCACCTCTGGGCACGTCCCGATCAACCCGGGCAGACGGCCAAGCCGAGCTTCGAGGCCCGCACGGAGCAAAGCCTCGATCTCTTCGACGGTGCATGGCTGCCGCTGCCTCTGTTGCGGCTGAACCCGCCTTATCGTTATGCGAACGGTCCGGAGACGTGGGCGCGGGGACGGCTCGTCGCACTCGGCCCCGACGAACGCGACCCCGACGGACACACCCATCGGCTCACGCTGGCGATCGACACCCGTGTGCTGGACGGTGATGCGGCCCGCCGATATCTCGCCCCCGCACTCGCCGACGTGCAATCCGGTGTGGTCTTCGCGCTCGCTTACTCCTCGGTCCATGTCCACTGGTTCCCGGCGCTGCCCTGGGTCGACGGCTGGCTGCTCGAGTGTCTCGATGAGGGCGCGGAGACCATCTTGAAGCTCGCGCCGGACGACCTGACCCGCGAGAAGGAGCGGCTGGCTCATCACGCCCACTACCTGAACTTGCTGGCCCTGATCGGCGATCAGGCCGGCGTGCCTCAGATCAAGCTCGTCGGAGATCTCCGTGGCGACACCCACGATCAAGCGTTGAACGTCGACATGGTGCTCGACATTGGCAACTCGCGTTCATTCGGCATCCTGGTCGAGAACCACCCGAAGGAGGTCGACGGGATGAAATGGCGGTACGAGCTCGAGCTCCGCGATCTGTCGCTGGGTCATCGGGTCTATCGCGAGCCCTTCGAGAGTCGGGTGGAGCTGGCTCAGCCCGTATTCGGCAAGACGCGCTGGGCGGTCAAAAGCGGGCGCTCCGGCGCCTTTCAGTGGCCAACCATCGGACGCGTCGGTCCCGAGGCCGCAAGGCTGTCGGGCGCGCGCCGCGGAACTGAGGGCGCGACTGGCATTTCCAGCCCCAAACGTTACCTCTGGGACACCGATCGGCATCAAACCGGATGGCGCTTCAACAGCGCAAACGCCCGCGCCGAGATCGAGCCCAAAGCGGTCGCACCACCCATGTCGATGCTGATCGACGAGACCGGTCGCGCGCTCTTCATGCTCCCCGAAAGCGAGCGCATCCCGGTCTTCCAGCCCTACTATTCGCGCAGCTCCATGATGACCTTCATGCTCGCGGAAGTGCTGGCCCAGGCATTGTGCCAGATCAACAGCGCGGGCCAGCGTCTGCGCATGCCATTGTCGGATCTGCCGCGCCATCTGCGCTCCATCATCCTTACCGTGCCCCCTTCGATGCCCAAGCAGGAACGTGACATCTTCGAAACCCGGATTCGCGAGGCGCTCGGCATCGTCTGGAAGGCGATGGGCTGGCACCCGGAGGACGATCCGATCGACGAGTCCGGTGCCGACAGCGCCTGGCCGCCCTTGCCGCGCGTCGAGGTCGGATGGGACGAGGCCACCTGCGGCCAGGTCGTGTATCTCTATAACGAGAGCCAAAACAACTATGGCGGCCAGACCGACGTCTTCTTCGGTCATCTCGCCCGTCGCCATCGCGGCCGGACCGCCCGGCGAGTCACGCTGGCCAGTGTGGACATCGGCGGCGGTACCACCGACCTGGTGATCAACGACTATCGCATCGACGACGCCGGACACGGCAAGGCGGCCTACATCGTGCCCGAACAGCGCTTCCGGGACGGCTTCCGGATCGCGGGCGACGATATCCTCTTGGAGGTCATCCGCGCCATCCTGATCTCGGCCGTGGAGCGTCACTTCCATGAAATGGGCATCATCGATGCGCAGGCACTGGTTGCGACCCTGATCGGCAGCGAGCATCTCGACGTGCGCGATAGCGTGCTGCGCCAGCAACTGGTGGTCCAGATCATCTATCCTGCCGGTCTGGCGGTGCTCAAACGCTACGAGGCCTACGACGCCCTGCGCAACGGGCCGCCGGAGACGACGACGCTCGGCGAGTTGATGCGCGAAGGCGGCGGGGTCGGTCCATCGCAGCCGGTCGTCGACTTCGTGCGACGCCGGTTGCGCGACGAAGGCGACGCGAAGGCCGGCACCTTCGACCCCTTGGCGATCCCGGTCGTCATCGATCTCGCACGTATCCATCGGATGTTTTTGGACAACCACTTCGATCTCGGGCGCAGTCTGCGGTCCCTGTGCGAGGTGGTGCACCGCTACGATTGCGATATCCTCCTGCTGACCGGGCGACCCTCCCGGCTGCCGGGTATCCAATCGTTGTTTCGCGCGCTCCTGCCTTTGCCGCCGGATCGGATCATTCCGCTCCACCAATACCGCACCGGCAGTTGGTACCCCTTCAACCGACGCGGCCAGATCGGCGACCCGAAGACCACCGCCGCAGTCGGTGCCTTGTTGTGCATGCTCGCGCAGGGACATCTGCCGAATTTCTTTCTCCTGGCCAGCGCGTTCCGGGCCTATTCGACGATCCGCCATCTCGGCATCCTGGGTCACGACATGGTGATGAGCACCGCCGACTTGATCTATCCGGACATCCGCCTGGACGACCCCGACTATCAGGTACCGGACGTCGCCTTTCCGGTCCTCGGGACCACGCGCCTGGGCTACCGTCAGCTCGCACTCGATCGTTGGGCCGCCTCCCCCCTCTACCAGGTCGAGGTGGACAAAGACGTCCTCGGACCCGTGTTCCGCGACGGGGGTCGGCTGCTGGTCTGGCTGCAACGCTGTCGCGAGTCCGGGCAGAACGAGTATCTCTGCGTCGACCGCATCCAGGTCGAAGGCGGACCCATGGTCCAATCGGATGCCGTCAGGCTGCGGCTCAATACCCTGGCGACCGTTGGACTGAGCGACGACAACTATTGGCTCGACAGCGGCAGCATTGCCAGCTAACCACCAACAAAGGTGATTCAGATGCCACGTGGCCCTGATATCCGCGCGGCCTGTGGTCAGGCCATCGACTGGATCGAGACGAATCGACGGGACTCCGCTCGGCTCGACCGTGAATCCGGCAGTTTGATGACCCGTCTAAGGCGCGCTCGCAACCGGACGCGCAGCCTCGCGCGGGCGGCCGAACGACGCTTCGCGATCGGGTTTTTCGGCCTCTCTCAGGCCGGGAAATCCTATTTGATCTCGGCGTTTGCAGCCAATGCCGAAGGCCGCCTCGATCTCGCCGTCGGGCCCGAGCGTCTGAGTTTCATCACCCACATCAATCCCCCCGGCGGCGGCAAAGAGGCCACGGGACTGGTGACGCGCCTGACGCGCCATCCCGCCTCGTCGAGCGCCGAGCTGCCGGTGCGTCTGCAGATCTTCTCCCAAGCCGATCTGATCAAAGTCCTGGGTAACGCATTCTTCAACGATTTCGACCGCGAGCGCGCGCCCTTAGACCTGGATGCCGCCAAGATCCGTGCACACCTGACGCGCCTCGAGTCGCATCGGCGTTCGTCCCCGCTGCCCGGCCTCGATGCCGACGACGTCGTCGATCTACAAGACTATTTCGAGAAACGCTTTCCGCGCAGTACCCAGTCCTTGCGATCCGACTTCTGGCCCAGCGCCGGCGCACTCGCGCCCCGGCTCGATGACGAGGGCCGCGCCGACCTCTTCGCCCTGCTCTGGGGCGAAATCCCCGAATTGACCGCCACCTTCAAACTGCTCTGCGAGGCCCTCGGCCGCATCGACCACGCCACGACACTCGATTGCGAGATCGCAGCCCTCGTGCAAGGCAACGCCGAAGGCGACTGGACGCCGAAGGCCAGCCTGGTCGACGTCAAGATCCTCGAACGCCTCGGGCGCGACATGGACGACACCTTGAAGGTGCGCCCTGTTCGCGATACCGCCGCCGTCGAGACCATCTCGATCCCGCGTTCGGTCCTGGCCGCCTTGACCGCCGAGATCGCGCTCACGCTCGCCGATGCGCCCAGGGTCGACCTGCTCGAGCAGGTCGACATCCTGGACTTTCCCGGCTACCGCGGCCGTCTGTCCATCGGCGATCTCCAAGACGTGCGCCGCGAGCTTCACGACGATCAGATCGATCCCGTCGCCGAGCTGTTTCTTCGCGGCAAGGTCGCCTATCTGTTCGAGCGCTACACCGAAGATCTGGAGATGGGCGCACTGGTACTCTGCGCCCCCTCCAATCAACAGAGCGACGTGAACGATCTCGGTCCGGTCATCGAGTCCTGGGTCCACGCCACCCAGGGCCGGGAACCCGCGGCCCGTACCGAGCGCCGCACGGGCCTTTTCTGGGCGCTCACCAAATTCGACCAGCGACTCGACGTGGTTCCGGGTCAGACACCCGAGCTGATGAAGAACGGCTGGGAGGGCATGATCAAGCTCGCCTTGCTCGAGCGTTTCGGCCGCTACGAGTGGGTGCGCGAGTGGGCACCGGGCCGCTGCTTCGACAACCTCTTCCTCGTGCGCAAGCCCGGCTTGGCCGGCGCTGTCATTCGCACCGACGGGGAGCGAGAGCTCGAAGTGCTGACCGGCAAGGCACCGCAATTGACAACGCTTCGCAAGACCTTCTGCGAGCATGAGTTGATCCGCAAATACGTGCGTGATCCGGCCGAGGCCTGGGACGCGATGCTCAGCCTCAACGACGGCGGCCTCTCGCGTCTCGCCGAACACTTGGCGCACACGGTCGACATCGCTGCCCGGCAGACCGACATCGCCGAGCGCATCGAGACGCTCGCCAACGATATCGTCGGGCTCCTGCACGGCTACTATCAAGCCCGGGGTGCGGAGGCCGCGGCAGACAAGCAGCGTTTGGCCGCGAAGGTCGTGCGCGCGCTGGGGGCGCGGCCGATTCATTGCGGCGACCTGCTCGACCTCCTGCAACCCTCCCGCGAGGATCTGCGTGGACTCTATCTGCGCAGCTCCGCCGAAAACGACCGATTGCCCGACGGCGATCCCGCCGCCGCCCCCAAGGGCTGGTCACCCATCGATCTCGGGGACATCATCGAGAGCCCGATCACGGACGACGCCGGCAAGGCCGGCAGCTTCGCGCGCGATGCGGTCCGGGCTTGGGTGACCCAATTGCGGGAGCTCGTCGAGGACCGAGACATCCTGACCTCCCTCGAGCTCACCGGCGAGGCGGGGGGCGTTCTCGACATCCTTGTCAAGGAACTGATCATCGGCGCGGACCGACTCGGACTCGAACGCTCGATCACGCCCGCACTGGACGAGAACGAGCGCATCGCCGGGATCAAGCGCGAACAGTTGGCCGCGCGGCAGGTCGCGCTCGTTCACGGGGCCATCTGCGACTTCGTCGATGGACTCGAGACCTTCGCGCCGGGCGAGGACGGGAAATCGGCGGGCCTCGCGGCGCTCTTTCCCGTCCCGCCGGCCATCCCGCCCGGCGAGCTGCCGACCCTTCCGCCCGAACCCGAGCCCTTCACCAACGCGTTCATCGGCGATTGGCTAAGAGCGTTCGTCGCCCTGGCCATCAACAATGCCGGATACACGACCGGCCAGGACATCACGCCCGAGCAGAACCGACGTCTCGGACGGATCCTGGACGCCTTGAAGGGTCAGCTGGCGTCCGGCGCCGCCCCGTCGCCGGTCTAATCGCCCCAGTCCATCTGCCGTTACGAGGACAGGACCATGCCAATCCTCCTTCAAGCCACCGCAACTGCGCCCGGTGAGGCCCGTGTCGAGATCCGGGGCGCGGACATCGCCAATCAAGAAATCGAGATCAGCATTCGACGCGGCTCCGACGAGGCCTTCATCGGCGAGGACGGGGTTTGGCAAGCCCAGCCGTATTGGCATCGCCTCCACCGCTTGCCTGGGTCGGGCATCGCGTTCCGCGCGGGTCCCGCACTCGTCGATGCGCTTGCCGAGGTCGCGAGCCGGGACGCCTTCGGTGCAACGGTGCGTTGGGACGGCGGCGGCCCGGAGGACGGCGTGCTTCGGATCAAGGGCGAGCTCATCACCCGCCCTCCCGATGGACCTGCCCCTCCCGGACCTCATCTGGTCGCGATCGAGGTCCAAGGCGCAACCATCCCGGCGGAGATCGACACGATCGAGCTCGCGCCCGCGCAGACGAGCGCCGACCAAGAAGCGCCCTGGTGCCGGTTGAAACGCGTCTCCGGCGGCGCGGCGACAGGGTTCCAGGGCACCGCGGACGAGATGGGCGCCCTGATCAAGCTGACGGAGTGCGCGCCGTCGCGAGCTCGGGTGCGCTGGGGTGCACACACCGGAGACGGCGAATTGCGTCTCTACCCACCACTCGCCGATCGCGCCGGCGGATCGGACAGGAACAGCACGCGGTTCCTGTTGGTTCTCGACCCCGAGCCGCGCGTCACCACCCCCGGCGCGGCCCCGATCGTAACCCCGGAGAAGCCACTGGCCTCGTCCCGCGTGCGCGCCCGGAGTGCCGCGGGTCTGGCCATGGTGCTCGGGGGCGTGGCACTGGCGGCCTGGTTGATGACGGAGCCCGGATCAGGACCTGATCCGGAGTCCGGCCCCCGGATCGCCGAGGCCTCACCCGAGACCCCGGCAGGCCCGATCGACGCTCCCGAGTCGGACGGCACGGACGGTGGGGCGCCGTCGTCAGACGTGCCGCCGGAGAACGCCCCGCCGGACGACGGCCCGAATCTCGAGTTCGAACCCGAGGACGAGCCGAGCGGTGCCGAACCGCCCGTCGTCGGAGGCGTGGCGGAAGACCCGGATATCGAGATCGAGCCCGCGCCCGAAACGCCGCCGATCGTCGCACCCGCCATCCCCGAACCGACCCCCGAGGTGGACGGTGAAACGCGCCTGACCTTGGATGACATGGGAACGACGGCGCGCGATCCGGAGGCCTACCGGGTCCGTGTCGAGCGCATCAAGAGCGCGGCCCGACCGAACTGTGGGGAGCTTCTGTTGCTGTACTCCAAGGCCGCCGAGGCTCGTCCCGAGATCGCGGCGAGCGTCGCGCAGCTCTACGATCCGTCGGGCTTCCAGCCGTCGACCTGTATCGATCGACCCAATGCGGAGCAGGCGATGAACTACTACAGTCTCGCGGCCGACGGCGGCATCGCGGAGGCGGAGGTGGCGATTCAGCGGCTGCTCGGGCCCCTACCGACCGGCGTCGGCGCCCCGATCGATCCGACGACCGGCGAGTCGCTCCGCCGTATCGAGAACCGCCCATGAGTTCCATGCCGCGGGCAACCGCCCAGGTTGCGGCCGCCGCCGCGGACCTGGACGGGCAGACGAGGATGTGCCGAGGATGATCGCGAGACCGAACACACAAGCCATAGCCACGGCGTTGCTCGTCGTATCCCTCTGCGTCGGGTTGGGCATGATGCCCAACCGCGAGGCGCGTGCGGACGTCAAGCCGCTCCTGATGCCAGGGAAGACGACACTCTACGAGCGGGTCCTGACCCGGCCCGGCGCGCGTCTGGCCAAGGGCCTGGGCGACGCCGGCAAGTCAGACAACCCGCTCATCGCGGCCTTCAGCCGCTTTTATGTCTACGAGCGCGCCAACGCAGCCGGCTCCACCTGGATCAAGATCGGCCCCGACGTCAAAGGCACCATCACCGGCTGGGTCGACAGCGCAAAGACCGTGCCTTGGAAACAGCAGCTCACCCTGGCCTTGACCAACCCGGGCAGCGTCCGCGACCGGCTGCTCTTCTTCCGCGACCGCAACACCCTCGAGGGTCTGGTGCGCTCCCCCAACCCCGCCGACGTCACCCGCCCGCTGACGCGCAACATCGCCGGCGGCGCATCCGACCCGCGCGTCGTCGCCGTCGAGCCCGATGTCTACATCGACATCAACGAGCGCTTCTATCTGCTGCCGGTCCTGGAGTCGGAGCAGACGCTAACCAGCTCCGGCGAAGAGGTGCGTATCCTCAAGATCGCTTCGGTGAGCGAGGCCGATCTCGGCCCGACCGCCGGCCGCGACACATCCGCGAGCACCGCGCCGGCCGCGTCGCATCCGACCCCCGCGCGCGATTACCGCGCCGCGATCGTCTTCGTCATCGACTCCACCATTTCCATGGGGCCCTACATCGACGAGACCAAAGCGGCCATCACCCGCCTCTACGAGCGCCTGCGTGAGGCCGGCGTCCTCGACCGCGTGCGCTTCGGGCTGGTCGCCTTCCGCGCCGAGAGCGCCGACGCCATGCGCAACCGCAACCTCGGCTATGTCTCGCAGCTCTACGTCAACCCCTCCGAAGTCAGCGATGCGCGCACCTTCCTGAACCAGGTGCAGGATCTGCGCGAGGCCACCACCTCCACCGACTATTTCGACGAGGACGCCTTCGCCGGGGTTATCACCGCGCTCGACGAGACCCGCTGGGATGACTTCGACGCCCGCTATCTGATCCTGATCACCGATGCCGGCGCCCTCGACGGCCGGGTGATGAAGGCCGGCGGCACGGCGGTCGAATCCACCACCGGCTTCGATGCGCGACGCATTGCCTCGATCGCCGGCGAGAAGCAGGTCGCCCTCAGCGTCTTTCATCTGAAGTCCTCCGCCGCCGCGGCAGGTCACCGCTACGCCGAGGCGCAATACCGCGACCTCGCGCGCAACGCGCGCTTCCAGACCCAAGCCTATCTGCCGATCACCGCCGGCGACGTCCAAGACTTCCGCAGCGCCGTCGATGGCCTCGCCGAGTCGGTCATCGCCAATGTCGGCGAGACCTCCGCCGCGAGCCTTCCGGCGACCCCGGCCCCCACGCCGGCCCAGCGCGCCCCGGACGACACGGAGACCGCCGCCCGCGCCATCGCCAATGCACTCGGACACGCCATGCGGCTACGCTATCTCGGCAGCCTCAGCGACATCCGCACCCCGACCCTGTTCGAGGCCTGGATCAGCGATCGCGACTTTGCCGACCCCACCAAACAAACCGTCGAGGTGCGCGTCCTGCTCACCAAGAACGAGCTGAGCGACCTGCAGATGATGCTGCAGAAGATCGTCAACGCCTCCGAGCAGGGCATGCTCAAGCCGGAGGGTTTCTTCGACAGCCTGCGCTCGCTCGCCGCCCAGTTCGGACGCGACGCCGCCCGGGGGACGACCAAACAGGCCACCCGTCTCGCCGACCTGGGGCTGCTCGGGGAATACCTCGAAGACCTGCCCTACCAGAGTCAGGTCATGGGTCTCACACAAGACACGTGGACGAGCTGGGGGCCCGAAAAGCAGATCGAGCTCATCAACACGCTCAAGCGCAAGCTGCGCCAATACGCACGCTACAACGACGACTGGGAGAGCTGGGTGAATCTCGCTCAAACCGCCGATGCGGCGGGAGACAGTGTTTATCCGGTCCCGCTCGACGACATGCCCTGACAGATCGGGAGATCGACGACCATGCTGCTCGACATCGAGGGTTTGTCCTACAGCCGCGGTCAAGGCGATCAATGCTTCACCGTCGAGCTGCCGTCTTTCCAGCTCCAGCCCGGCGAGCTTGTGGCCATCACCGGGCGCAGCGGCTCGGGCAAGAGCACCTTGCTCGAGCTGCTCGGGCTGCTCACCGCCCCGCATCGCACCGAGCGCTTTCGCTGGCGCGCCAACGGCTACAGGCAAGACCTCGACCGACTCTGGCAACGGCGCAGACACGGCACATTGAGCAGCATCCGCGGGACCTCCATGGGCTTCATCCTGCAGACCAGCGGCCTCCTGCCCTTCCTCAGCGTCGCCGGCAATCTTGCCCTCATCCGCCGCGCCCTGGGCCTGCCGAAGCACGACCCCGACCTCGACCGGATGATCGAGTGCCTCGACATCGGCCCCTTTCTGCACAAGAAGCCATCCCAACTCTCGGTCGGTCAGCAGCAACGCGCCTCGATCGTCCGCGCGCTCGCTCATCACCCGGCCCTAGTCCTGGCCGACGAGCCGACCTCGGCACTGGATCCCAACCTGGGCGACGCAGTCATGACCCTCTTGCTCGAGCAGGCGCGCAGTCACGGCATCAGCGTATTGCTCGCGACCCATGAGGTCGACCGCGTCGAGACCCTCGGCATCGGCCGACTCGATGGAAGCAACCTCCACCCCGAGACCGGTTTCGCCTGGCGGTTCGGGAGGTGAGCCGATGATCGAGCGGGCTTGGAGACGCGGAGCAGCGCCCGTGATTCTCTCGGAACGCCGCCTGCGGCTCGCGTCGCGATCGCGTGGCAGCGCTTGGACCTCCGGCCTCGGCGCCATCTCGGGAGTGGTCATCCTGATCGCGCTCGCCATTCTGGCGATCTTCGACCGCGGCGCGGTAACCGACCCGAGCGCGGAGCACGAAGGCCGGGGGAGCGTTGTCGAAGTCGCAGGGATCGGAACGGGTGCCGGTAGCGACAGGGATCGGATGTGGCGCCATCTCGCACAGCCTGACCCGCCTGAGCGCCCCGCGGCCATCACCGAGCGCCACGGACCCTCGGAACCCGCCGATGCATCTTCCCTGACCGGGCCTGACCTGGTGCCGCGACCCACGACCCCAATCGAGCCGAGACCAACGTCGGGCAGTCAACGCACTCCCGGAGTGGCAAGCGGCGGCAGGTGCGGCAAACAGCCCCTGCTGATGCCGGGCAAGAAGACACTCTACGAGCGGGTCCTCACGCGACCCGGAGCGCGTCTGGCGAAGCACCCGGACAATGCCGGCAGATCCGACAACCCGCTCATCCCTGCCTTGAGCCTCTTCTACGTTTACGGGCGTGCGCAGGCGTCCGATAGAACCTGGCTCTGCATCGGTCCCGACGCCAGGGGCACCATCACCGGCTGGGTCGACAGCGCTCAGACCGTGCCCTGGAAACAGCAGATCATCCTCACCTTGACCAATCGCGGCAGCGTCCGGGACCGGCTGCTCTTCTTCCGCGACGAGGAAACCCTGGAGAATGTTCTGCGTTCTCCGGATCCCGCGGAGGTCGCCCGCGGTCTCATGAGCAGCATCGCCGGCGGCGCGTCCGACCCGCGGGTCGTCGCCCTCGAACCCGATCTCCATGTCGACTTCCAAGACGCGTTCTACCTCCTCCCCGTCCTGGACTCAAAACGGGCGACCACGCAGACCGGCGAAGAGGTGCACATCCTCAAGATCGCCTCGGTGAGCGAGGCCGAGCCCACCTCGAGCACCGTCCGCGGCGCATCCGCGCAGACCACATCCACCCGAGCGCGCGATTACCGTGCCGCGATCGTCTTCGTCATCGACTCCACCATTTCCATGGGGCCCTATATCGACGAGACCAAAGCGGCCATCACCCGACTCTACGAGCGTCTGCGCGAGGCCGGCGTCCTCGACCGCGTGCGCTTCGGCCTGGTTGCCTTCCGAGCCGAGAGTACCGACCCGATGCGCAATCGTCAGCTCGGCTATGTCTCGCAGCTCTACGTCAACCCCTCCGAGGTCACCGATGCGCGCACCTTCCTGAACCAGGTGCAGGATCTGAACGACGCCACCACCTCAACCGACCATTTCGACAAGGACGCCTTCGCGGGGGTCATGACCGCGCTCGACGAGACCCGCTGGGACGACTTCGACGCCCGCTATCTGATCCTGATCACCGATGCCGGCGCCCTCGACGGGCGGATCATGCGGGCCGGCGGCGCGCCCATCGAGTCCACTAACGGACTCGACGCCCGACGCATTGCCTCGATCGCCGGCGAGAAGCAGGTCGCCCTCAGCGTCTTTCATCTGAAGTCCCCCGCCGCCGCGGCAGGTCACCGCTACGCCGAGGCGCAATACCGCGACCTCGCGCGCAACGCGCG
>NZ_AFWV01000033.1 GCF_000223985.1 Thiocapsa marina 5811 | reverse complement strand
TGCGCAGCACTACAGCATCACCGTCGAGCCGGATGCCGGCGGGGTCAACGCCCAAGCCATCCGCTGGGAACGCCGACCGGTCGACGGCACCTTGGTCACGCACCCCGGGGTCTATTGCCTGCGCACCAACGAGCTGACCTGGGAGTCGGAGCAGCTGTGGCGCACCTACGTCATGCTCACCGACCTGGAGGCGGTGTTCCGCTCCTTAAAATCGGAGTTGGGTCTGCGTCCGGTTTACCATCAGACGGCGGAACGCGCCGAGGGACACCTGTTCATCACCGTGCTGGCCTATCAGTTCGTCCAGGTCATCCGCCGGCGCCTGCAGGCGCACGGCATCACCGACCGGTGGTCCAGTCTGCGTGCGATCCTCGCCGGCCAATGCCGGGTGACCGCCACCTTCCGCCGTCCCGACGGGCGTGCCCTGCATGTGCGCAAGGCCACCCAACCGGAACCGGCGCAGCTGGCGATCATCCGGGCCCTCGGCAGCGACCCCACCCCGGGAGGTGTGCATAAAATGATTGTTTGATCCCTCATCCCGAAGAATGGCATGTTTGTAGTGCCACTCGCCCACTTCGTTCGGCGTAAGCCAATGAAAGGAAAGGGAGCTTGGGGTGGGGTGTTAAACTTAGGTTTACGCTCGGCGACGCGGCGTCCGACGAACTGGCGTTAGTTGCGGAAGACGGAGTCGGGCAAGATCTTGCGGCCTTGGCGTCGACCCTGCCTGGGGTTGCCGATGCACAGGCGACGTCCGCACCTATCCCGCCGGGGGAAACGGTCGCGTTTCAGATCAGCAGCAATCCCGGATTCGATGTGTTGAGCGTTGTCAGCATGCTGGTGAACACCAACGATGCCTTTCTTGCGATCGACTCCGAACCCCTGCCCAAGACCCGCCGTAGCAGTGTCGTCTACCGAGCCCTGGCATACGATGCCGGCAGCGAAGCCAACAATGAAGACTGCGCCTTTATCCCCGGTCCGGCCTGTCCGGGCGATAGTGGAAACGCGCGCGAGACGGTCAACGCGGAAGGCTATGTCTATGTCCACAACGGCATGCACGACAGCGCTGATCTTAGCGCTGCGGTCTACGATTGGCGCAATCCGGTCGCACTCGTCAAGGTTGAGCGGACCCGCTAATAGTCTTGCTGTGAAGCCTTTCGGGCCAGCGCTTACAGACACTGTCGGTAGCGGCGCGCTTCGTCCGCGGCAACACCGCCCACACCGATGCTCCTGATTAGCGTTTGTCGGATAGTGATCTACGCAAACGGTGCGTTTTTATCGAAATCGATAAAGGCGGTATCGGCATGCCGATACCGCCTTTTCGCAGCCGGCAAAGCAAACTCCCTGCGATGCCCGACCTTCCACAATCCCGACCGGAGCCCTTACGCTATGCCCACACAGACCAGCACACGCCCCCGCACCCGTCTCGCAAGCGCCGCCTGTTTGCTGATGCTGGCGGGAGGCGCGGCAGCGGCCGACGACACGAGCCTGCCCAGCTATCAGCAGGCCCTGGATGCATTCCAGGCCGAGCGCGCCGCCGGCACGGGGCCGAAGGTCAGCCCCGAGGACAGAGCGGTGATGGATCAGGCCGAGGCAGACTTGGCCGTATCCATGCCGAGCCCTGGGCTCGCCGTGGGCGAGCAGGCCCCCGGCTTCAGCCTGACCGATGCCCGCGGCGAGACCGTTACCCTAGCCGGACTGCTCGTAAACGGACCGGTGGTGCTGACATTCTATCGGGGCGCCTGGTGCCCCTACTGCAACTTGCAACTGCGCGGTTTGAGCCAGAGCCTCCCGGCCATCGAGGCCGCGGGCGGTCAGTTGGTGGCAGTCACCCCGCAGACGCCGGACAAATCCTTGGAGCAGGTCACGAGGGACGGCTTCCCGTTCCCGATCCTGAGCGATCTGGACGCTACGGTCATGCGCGCCTACGGACTCTACTTCGAAGTGCCCGCGGCGCTGAGCGACGTCTATCGGCGCAACTTTGACCTGGAGTTGGCGGCTTACAATGGTGCCGAACGCGAGGTGCTGCCGGTTCCGGCCACCTATGTGATCGACCGCGATGGCGTGGTGCGCTTCGCCTTCGCGGATACGGACTACCGTCGGCGGGTAGAGCCGGAGGCGATCGTCGCGGCCCTAAAGGGGTTGTAAATCAGGACGCATCGCCTGTCGTCGCCGTCTCCCGTGAGAGGCGGCATGCTCCCTCGAAAGACGCTCGGATTCTGCTTGCCCCGGTCTCCCACGGGTGCTTGGTTCTCTTATCCGTATCCCTTCCCTCAGTCTGCTTTCAACTTGGCCCCGATCTCGCGACCGAGTGCGCGTGCTTGCTCAAAAATATCCAGCTGATCCTCCAAGACATGAATCCCCACCGATTCCGTCGTTGCGTCGGCACCGTAGAGCATTTTGACTCCGGACGTCTTACAGGTGTCACCGCGACCACACTTCATACAGGGCACATTGCCCGAGATCTTGACGGCGCCGAGAAACTCCATCCCTTCTTCCATCATGTAGAAGCGGATTGCATTGACACCCATGTCGCCGGCAGGGGGAAGCATCGGATGATCGGCTTCGGGTACGCATGTCGTGATCACAGCCGCGCCGGGTTTGCCCGACATCAAGCCCTTACGATGGCGCAGGGGATAGAGCCGCTCAAGGAAGGTGACCGTTCGTGCATCCAACGAGGAATAGGGCGTAAAACCGCCAACCACGAGGGCCGCAGCGTCACGCACCTTCCCTGCCAAGAGATTGCCGTCGTCGTCCAGCACGCAGCGGTTGGTGTTGGCGCAGCCGAGACAGGCGCGACAGGGATCGAGTCTGTAGTCGGAGAGCTTGAGGAACTCCGTATCCGCGACACCGGTCGCCTCCAACACGGCCAAGACCGCGCGATCCGTATTGCTGTTGTTGATCGGGGATCCGGATATGCCTAAGACTTTCATAAGCGCTCGCAGCGGGCTGGCAGGATTCGAAGGGGGACTTAGGTAACGTCATGTCTAATCCCGTGTCAATGTTCCCGAACCGCGTCGGGATCGCCAACCAGGTCCGTGATGCCTCCCGTTGATCCTTGCACGCCACCCGGGCACTCCCCAACCTCGCGTTGCAAGCCGTGCTCTTGCACTCAGCGACGGTTGATCTGGACTCCTCGGTGTAGCGCGACAGTCTTTGACCGTTCGACGACTACCAACGCAGCACCCGGGGTCCGAGGGCGGCACCGAGGGTGCCCGACAGACCGATACCGAGGCTGTACCAAACGGCGACGAAGGCCGGCGACAGCTCGGTGCAGGCGAGGCTGTAGCCGAGTGCGCCCAGAGCGCCGGCCAGCAGCCCAGCCGCCAGGCCGGCGGCCCTCGGTCGTGTGGGCGCCAACCCGCGCAAGGCCCAGAGCGCACCGGCCAGGGCCGGCAGCGACAGGGCGAGCACGTTGACGGGGCAGCGCGACCAGGAGTGGCCAAGGACGAACGCCAGACGCTCTCCCGCCGGGGTAACCAATAAGGCCCCCAGAGCCAGCAGCCCCATGGCCATCAACACCAGCAGCAGGGCGCGCAGCGGCGCACGGGTGCGCGGCACCGGCCGACCCAGCCGCGCGGCGAGCCAAGCCGCCGCCGCCGCCAAGCCACCGGCGTAGGCAAACTTGATCCAGGGCGCCGGGGTCGCGAAGAGCTCAGCCGGGATCGGGCCGAAGATCGCCAACGCGCCTGCCGCGCTCGCGACGACGCCCAGCGCCATCATCGGCAGCAACCGGCGCGCCTCGACCCAGCGCGGGGCCGGACCAGCGCCGGTGGCCAGGAAATCGATCAATTCGTTGGTCTTCATGCTGTCTTCCTCACCCTCTCTTTCTTACCCGGTCCGGCGCACCAGCTCGGCTAGCCGTTTGATGCCTCGGTGAACCTGGACCTTCAGGGCCGAGGCGGAGACGCCGGTTCGTTGTGACGCCTCCGCGATGGACAACCCTTCCAGCTTGATCAGGGCAATCGCGTGTTGCTGTGCCTGCGGCAACTCGGCCAGCAGCGTCGTCAGGTCTCGCTGCGCCGTCGGCTCCTCATGCACCGTGGGCTGATCGCGTTCTGCCAGCTCATCGAAGGGTTCGTGCAAGGCCTCGCGGCGACCGCGGCGGCGCCACAGGTCGATCAGCTTGTGGCGTGCGATGGCCAGCGCCCAGCGGCTGACGGGGACGGCCGCGTCATAGGTGCCGCGTTGCAGGTGGATGGCGAGCAGCGTCTCCTGCACCAAGTCCTCCAGCTCATCGGGCAGCGACTGCATGCGCCGCCTCAAGAAGCCCCGTAGGCGCTCGGCAAGGCAGCTCAGGGCCTCTCGATAGGCGGCTTCGTCTCCGGCCTGCGCCCGGACCCACAGTGGATGCAGCTTGGCCTCGAAATCGTCCATGGGCGGTGTGTGTGTGGTCATCGCATCGCCATCGCTATCGATCCAGTCGTTGCTCGGGCATGAAAGGTTACAGCGCGCCGCAAATCGACCCTGCAAAAAAAATGTATCCCTCGGATGTAACCGAAAGCGGCACCCGGGCGACTGGAACATCGAGGACGCAAGGTCAAGGTCAGCCGGCATAGGCCATTCGATTCGAATGGACTCCGCCACCGTGCTGATCGTCCGGTTCTCACATCAACCTCTCACTGTATGTTCTATCGGAGCAATCATCATGACTCAATCCCGTGCCATCCAGACCACCACCGCCGCCGCAATCGCCCTGGCCTTGGGGGCCGCGTTGACCCTCGGCAACACCGCCGTCGCCGGCGAAGGGGCCGCCAAGGAGAAGTGTTACGGCATCGCGCTCAAGGGCAAGAACGACTGCGCCGCCGGCCCCGGCACCAGTTGTGCCGGTACCTCGAAGGTGGACTATCAGGGCAACGCCTGGAAGTACGTCCCCGCCGGCACCTGCGAGAAGACGGCCTCGCCGACGTCGCCGACCGGCCAGGGCCAGCTCGCCGCCTTCAAGGCCATGTAAAGAAACCCCGGGGCCGGCCCCGGCGCCGGCCCTCGCCACGAGGAACGCCCGTGACGACCATTTCTCCCGCGACGACCGCCGTCGGCATCGGCCTCAAAGCCGAGCATGTGCCGGACGTCATCGAGTACGAACCCGCGTTGGATTTCTTCGAGGTGCACGCCGAGAACTACATGGTGGCCGGCGGGCCCGCACTCCGGCAGCTGACCCGAGTCCGCGACCGTTTTGCGCTGTCGATCCACGGTGTAGGGTTATCCATCGGCGGCGCGGACCCCCTCGATCGAGACCACCTGAATCGCCTGGCCGCTCTGTTGCAGCGCTTCGAGCCGGCCTGGTTCTCGGAGCACCTCGCCTGGTCCAGCCACGGCGGCGCATTCTATAACGACCTGTTGCCGCTGCCCTACAACCCCGCAACCCTGGCGCGCGTTTGCGACCATATCGACGCGGTGCAGGAACGTCTCGGTCGACGCCTGCTGCTGGAGAACCCCGTCACCTATGTCGAGTTCGCCGCGTCGACCATGGACGAGGGCCGCTTCCTGGCCGAGGTGGCGGCGCGGACCGGCTGCGGTCTGCTGCTGGACGTGAACAACGCCTATATCAGCGCCGTGAACCATGGCCGCGACCCTTGGGATCTGATCGCCGCGCTGCCGCCCGCCGCCGTCGGCGAGATCCATCTGGCCGGTTTCGCCGAGGATCGCGACGGCGCCGGCGATCGACTCCTCATCGACACCCACGGCGCGCCGGTCGCCGAAGCGGTCTGGGAGCTCTATCGACGCACGCTGCGGCATCTCGGTCCGCGGCCCACCCTCATCGAGCGCGACCAGGCGATCCCGCCGCTGGCGATCGTGGTCGCGGAGGCGGAGCGTGCCCGCTCGGCATTGCTCGACGCTGCCGCATGGGCGGAGGCCGCGTAATGATCACGCACGACCCGATTCAAGCGGGATTTGCCGACGCCTTGCCGGCCCCGGAGCGCCCCCTGCCGCCGGGGTTGATCACCTGGAACGGCTCAAATCCGTCGGTGCGTTTCGACGTCTACCGCAACAACGTCGTGGTGTCCCTGACCGAGGCACTGGCGGACGGGTTTCCGGTCACCCGCGCGCTGGTGGGCGAGCGCTTCTTCGCGGCCATGGCATGCTGCTTCGTCGCCGAGCACTTACCCGTCTCGCCGATCCTGAGCGACTACGGCGACGCGTTGCCGGACTTTATCGCGGCCTTCCCGCCCGCACGGGGGCTTCCCTACCTGCCGGACCTGGCGCGGTTGGAACGGGCACGCGTGAAGGCCTATCACGCCGCCGATGTCCGCGCGCCGACGGCGCAGGACCTCGCCTGCCATCTCGCCGATCCGCAACGGCTGCCGGCGGCCCGCCTGGCGCTGCATCCATCCTGCACCCTGCTCGTCTCCGAGCATGCCATCGTCTCCCTATGGGCAGCGCATCAGGGCGAAGGCCGCATCGAGGACGTGGACCTTCGCCGAGCGGAGTCGGCGTTGGTGCTGCGCGACGGCGACGAGGTGCTGGTCTTGCCGCTGTCGCCGGCGATCGGCCACTTCTTCGCGGCGCTTGCGGCGGGGGCGCCGCTTGGCGAGGCCGCCGAGATCGCCGCGGCCGCGGGCCCGGATTTTGACCTGACTCGAGCAATCGTCCTTTTGATCCATCACGGCGGCATCGCTGCCTGGCAATCCTTTGGAGAATCGACAACATGAACACGACGCTCACCGGCCAACCCACCCACCGCAGCGCCTCTCGTCTCTCTCCGACCACGCTGATCAGCGCCGGCAACCGGGCCATGGCTCGCATCCCGGAAGACCTGATTGCGCTGCTCGGGCGATTTTCCATCGCCGCGGTATTCTGGAAGTCGGGCCAGACAAAGATCGAGGGCTTCGCCGTCGATCTCGTCGAGGGTAGCGTCCAGCTTGGTTGGCCGCGACTCTCGGACTCCGCGGTGGCGCTGTTTGAACATGAGTATCGTCTGCCCCTGGTCTCCCCGGAGCTGGGCGCCGTGCTCGCTGCCCTCGGCGAGCACGTCCTGCCGGTCTTGCTGCTGCTGGGCCTGGGCACGCGCTTTGCCGCGCTGGGCCTATTGGTCATGACCGCGGTGATCCAGGTCCTGGTCTATCCCGGCGCCTATGCGACCCATGGGGTCTGGGCCGCTGTCCTGCTGTACCTCATGGCGCGCGGGCCAGGGCGCATCTCTCTGGATCAGCTGATCGGTCGTCGGCGAACATGACCGGCTGCGTGTCGGCGCGCCGAGCCGAAGCCGGACCTCGGGGCGGAGCGCACCCCGGCTGAAACAGGTTGTCGCCATTCCCCCGAGTCTCGGCGGCCGCAGGATGCTCCCGCCGGGTATCACGAGGGGTATCGCGACACTCCTGCAACATCACTGAATCCGCTAACGATCTGCCGCAAGGGCTCGACGGGATCAAAATTGGGTGAAGCGATCGAAGCGGGCCCACCAACAAACCCGGCAAGCGACCGGATACCCCAACCATTAGGGTGCAACTCCCCGATGAGTGACGATCGCCGCGCCCATGTCCTCTGCGGCGGCTTCTTCATCCTCGTCACTCACCAACGCATCGAGCAGAGCAACTTCGAGCGCTTATAAGTTCTCACAATGTCCGCTGCGGGTTGTATTGCCGCCATAGATGTTCGCCGCGCCGATGTCTTCATCGGGCCGCGACCGGTACGTCGGTCTCCGGACGGCGGGTGCCCGCTATCAGGATCTACCTGCCCGGCAGCGGTCTGCCCCGAGCGGAGCCTGCCGGCGCGCTTGAGGGATCGACCCAACGCGCTCGCTGTCATGCGGGTCAATATGGGGTATGTTTCCGAAACGAAGGAATTATCCCGCTCTCCCGGATGGCCGAACACGATCCTTCCTACAAGCTGCTGTTCTCGCATCGCGATCTGGTCGCGGACTTGATCCGAGGCTTCGTGCACGAGGACTGGGTCGAGCAATTGGACTTCACGACCCTGCAGCGCGTCAGCGAGATCGGCGTCAGCCACGACCTTCGCGAGCGCGAGGACGACATGATCTGGCGGCTGCGCTGGGGCGAGCGCTGGGTCTACGTCTATTTGCTGCTGGAGTTTCAGTCGAGCGTCGATCGCCTCATGGCGGTGCGGCTGTTGACCTATGTCGGACTGCTGTATCAGGACCTGGCCGCCGCTGGCGAGATCCTCTCTGGAAGCCCGCTGCCTCCCGTGCTGCCGATCGTCCTCTACAATGGTGAGAAATCCTGGTGGGCCAAGACCAGTCTCGACGACTTGATCGAGCCGGACTTACCCGAGCAGCTGCGCCGATGGCAGCCGCAGATCCGCTATCTGCTGCTCGACGAGCAGCGGCTTGCCGATACCGAGCTGGCGGGACAGCGCAATGTCGCCGCGGCCTTGTTCCGGCTCGAGAACAGTCGCCGGCCCGAGGATATCGAGCGGGTCCTGGCGAGTCTGATTGATTGGCTCGCCGCACCCGAGCAGGACAGTCTGCGCCGTGCCTTCGTCGTCTGGCTCAAGCGCGTGCTGCTGCCGGCGCGAGTTCCGGGCGCCGAGCTACCGAACGTCAACAATCTTCAGGAGATGCGCGCCATGTTGGCCGAACGCGTGAAGACCTGGACCGAGGAGTGGAAGCAGCAGGGTATCTCCGAGGGCGAAACCAAGCTACTGCGCCGGCTGTTGGTGCGGCGCTTCGGATCCTTGCCGGCATGGGCCGAGGCACGCCTCGAGCAGGCGGGCGAGGCCGAGCTCGAGATCTGGGCCGATCGCGTCCTGGACGGCACGACCCTGGAAGAGGTCCTCAAGGAGCCGATTTGAGGATCGACTCCGGGAGCAGGGTCTCAAGCCGAACTCCTGGCGCCGCTCAGTCGTGACTGAGCGGCGAGGTGTCCCTCAGCACTCGATGTGCTCGGCAATGTCGAGCGCGTTGTCAACCTCGACTCCGACGTAGCGCACTGTGTTTTCGATTTTGCGATGCCCCGAGAGCAGCTGGACGGCGCGCAAATTCCTTGTCTGACGGTTCATCAACGTCGCCTCGGGCCGACGTTGCGAGTGTGCCCCGTACTCTTGCGGATCAGTGCCCATGAGTTGGATCCATCGATTCACGATGCGAGCGTAGTAGTGACGGGCGTCACGTCGTGCCCACCGATCAACGCGACGGCAACGATCGCCACGACTGGACCTTCCCGGCGCTATACTTCAGAAGTCAGCCGCCAAGTCTTGCGCTTGTTTTAACGCTGTTCGCGCAAACCAGCCTCACGGGCGCTCTATGAATACGAGCTGGGGCCGATGTTGATGGCCTACCTGTGAAATGGATCGGACACCGGTGCGCTTAGGATCAAGCGCCAGGAGCATCAGATGCAGTCGTCCGCCGGATCAACCGGAAGTATCCGTCCCCACTCTTCGTTCGCTTGGCAATCACGGCCTCGCAAGTTGGCAGTGGCGCTTACCGCTGCGCTGCTAGTGGTTGCCGGTTGTGCGGCCGCGATCGCTAAATCGACATCCGAAGCCAACGCTCAGCCGGTTGCGACCACAACCGAGCTCTCCGCAACACAAACACAGCGACAGTTTGTCTCGCCAGTCAAGTCGCGGCCAGCTGATCAAGTAACGCTCAAGGCCAACTATGGCCGGCTGCCCCTGCATTTCGAGGCCAACCAGGGCCAGAGCGCGGAGGAGGTGAAATTCCTGGCGCGCGGCCCCGGCTACGGGCTCTTTCTCACCGAGGGCGAGCTGGTGATGAGCTTGCGGCGCGGGACGCCCGACGGCACTCCCGCGTCTCGCCGAGAAAGCGAGCGCCATTTTCCGCTGCATGCAGCGGCTCGGAAACGGCCCGACTCGGCTTCCGCGAACGAGGCAGCGCAACGAACCGCAGTCGAAACGCAACCGCCCGTGCAGACTCTACTGCGCCTCGGCTTCGAGGGGGCCAATGTCGCCCCACGGATCGCCGGCCTCGAGCCTCTGGGCGGTCACAGTAATTATCTTCTCGGCAACGACCCGGGGAAGTGGCGTACCGCCATCCCGCACTATGGTCGGGTGAAGGTCTCACAGCTTTACCCTGGCATTGATCTGGTGCTCTACGGCAACCCTCAGCACCTGGAATACGATTTCTTGGTTGCCCCCGGGGCCGATCCGGGACAGATCCGCCTGAGCCTGCGCGGTGCCGAGGGCTTGCGCATCAACGATCGGGGAGACTTGGTGCTGACCGTCCCCGGCGGCGAGATAGTGCAAAAGGCACCGAGCATCTACCAGGAGATCGAGGGCGAGCGAAAACCGGTGGCGGGCGGTTACAGGTTGTTGAGCGCCGATTCCGGAAAGTTGGGCGGAGACGTAACGGGCGCAAGCAAGTTGGCATTCGTCCCCGACACGCCGGCACGCATCGGCTTCCACTTGGCGGCCTATGACCCGAACGAGCCGCTGGTGATCGACCCGGTGCTGGCCTATTCCACCTACCTGGGGGGAAGCGACTGGATGGAATATGGCGAAGAGATCGCAGTGGACGATGCCGGCGACGCCTATGTGACAGGGTACACATTTTCGGCAGATTTCCCCGCAGTCAACGCGGTATATCCGCACAGCTCGGGATCTACCGATGTTTTCCTCGTCAAGTTGAACGCTACAGGCGAGACGCTGGTCTTCTCCACTTACATCGGCGGCAACGACTTTGACTTCGGCGCGGACGTCGCCATCGACAGTGCGGGCAACGCCTATCTAACCGGGCATACCAGATCGCCAGACTTCCCAACATTCAATGCCCTCTATCCGAAACTCGCCGGCGAGGACGACGCCTTCGTCTTCAAGCTCAACGCGGCGGGCGACTCGGTCATCTACTCGACTTACCTGGGAGGCGGCAGGTGGGACGAGGGTGCGGCCATCACGGCGGACGATGCGGGAAACGCATACGTAACAGGGAATACTTCCTCATGGGAGTTCCCCACGGTAAACGCTTTCGATCCCAACCTTTCCGGATGGAGAAACGCCTTCGTTACAAAGCTGACAGCCGCGGGTGATGCGTTGGCTTATTCGACCCATCTGGGCGGAAGTGACGGTGACTCCGGTTGGGGCATCGCGGTGGACCTCGCTGGTAGTGCCTATGTAACTGGGATCACTCACTCGGAAGATTTTCCCACGGTCAACGCGCTCTATCCAAGCCTTACAGGAAACTACGACGTCTTCCTCTTCAAGTTCAACCCCGCGGGCAATGCGGGACACTACTCAACTTTCCTCGGTGGAAGTGACTATGACGACGTCTACGGCATTGCGGTGGACGGTGCCGGAAACGCTTATGTCACGGGGTTGACCGAGTCCTCGGACTTTCCCACCGTCAACGCCCTCTATCCAATCCATCTGGGGAAGTACGATGCCTTCCTCTTCAAGCTCAACGCCACGGGCGATTCGATAATCTATTCCACCTACCTAGGCGGCCGCGAAGATGACGCAGGCTACGGAATCGCTCTGGATGGCGCCGGCAATGCCTACGTGGCCGGGGCCACGTTCTCTTCGGACTTCCCCACCGTGGACGCTCCTTATCCAAACCCATTGGGCGATGCAGACGCTTTCGTCTTGATGCTCAACGCCGCCGGCAACGCCCTGGACTATTCCACCTACCTGGGCGGTAGTCGCTTTGATTGCGGTTGTGGCGGAATCGCGGTGGATAGCTCCGGCAACGCGTATATCACAGGGGATACTTACTCGGAAGACTTCCCCACGGTCCACGCCGTCTATCCGACCCCTGCATCTGATCATGACATCTTCATCGTCAAGATCGCGCCGCAGGACGACTTTATCGGCGTTTACGACCCCAGCGCCGGCTGGTGGTACCTCGACGTCAGCGGCGACGGCTTCTGGACAGGCGGTGCCGATGCCATCTTTCGCCTCGGGGGCGGGGAGGGTTCTCTGCCGGTCGCCGGCGACTGGAACGGCGATGGCGTCGACACGATCGGCCTCTACTATCCCCCATGCGGGCTGGTGGTTCCTCGATGTCAACGGCGATGGCTTCTGGACAGAGGGTACCGACACGACTTCGGCTTTGGCGGCGGGGAAGGCTCTCTCCCGGTAACCGGCGATTGGAACGGTGATGACGTCGACGCGATCGGTCTTTACTATCCCAGCGCTGGCAGGTGGTTCCTCGATGTCAACGGTAACGGACACTGGGATGCGGCGGATGACGCCACCTCTTCATTTGGCTTTCAGGGCACCAAACCCATCGGTGGACGCTGGGCTCACTGAACCCGATGAACGGAAGCAAAGGCCGTGTGCGCCTCGTTCCTTGAACTCGGCGGTGTACTCTTGCTTCGGGATCTTCTGCATCATCGTCTCCAGTTTGACAGACAGTCTACGCCACCCTTGGAAGACTAAATTTCGGGGGAACCTCAGGTCGTAAATCCGGATAGCAGTATGGCCTCAAAGCAGACACCGCCGTTTGACTGCTCATGGGCAGCATGGCCCCATCAGCGGTCAGTCGCGGCCTTTCAGTCTTGCGGTCCTGAAGGGTCGTTGTCGGCCAGGTCCGGACGCTCAGCCGGAGCGAGTGATCGGCCGCAACCGCTCCTTTAGCAGACACTAAATCGAACTGGGCTGAAACGGCAACGCGAAGACTGGGCCAGGCCGCTCGCGCAATGCGGGAGCCATCATTGATGGGAGATTGCGTGGTAGGTCCGCTATTTCATCTGACAAGCGTGAACGGCGGCCCGTTGATCTCACCTTTGGTGCAGGCCACATCCGCGAGGCACCAATCCGAATCCTCGCGCTCTCTCGGCGGCGCACCGTCGCCGATCTGCGCCAGGGAGTACATGCTCTGGAGCAGCGCCAGGTGCCCTAGGGCCAGGTCCAGTTGCTTGGAGTTTGAGACGACCTCCCGCTTGTAGACCGCGAGCTCGGGGCGGTAGAAGCGACCATGCCTATCCGGTTGCCTCCCAAGCCAAGCTTCAGGCGGATGATCAAAACTCGCAACATGTTTGGGACCGCGGTGCCGGGCGAGAACTCACATCAGTGCAAGGCGTTGCGAGGCAGGGTGGACACATCATCGTGTTTGGCACGGGTGACGCTACCCAGGATCTACCATCTTGGGAGCTAACCGGATAGGCATGGAAGCGACGGGAGACCGGCAGAACCGCGCGTATCAAGCCGAGCGCCGGAGCCCACTCGACCTACCGCTCGATCTCTTCCCACCATACTTGCATCAGCCGCCTGATCATCGCCTCATCGACCTCGGCGACCCCACGCCAGCGACGGGTCATCGGCAGACTCTGATCTTTCCAGGGCTCCCGGATATCCGTCGTGAATTCCACTTCGAATGTCATCGAATCCTTCGTAACGACTCAATTTGTCCGCCGCTCGCTCCTTCCCAGTGCTGCTCCGAGCAGCTCACTCCAGCTCGGATCGGAGAATGTCGCGCACCCTCGGGTCGTCCCCGTCGAGGTAGTGGGTATGGGCACCGGCGCCGAGCAGCACATCCATCTTGTCGACCTCGTCCGGGATCGCGTTGTCTCCCAACGGCATCGGCCTGTCCGGTTCCGGTTCCCAGAGTGCCCGGCCGACATAGTCCCCGGAGTGATAGAGATTGATCCATTTGGAGACCCCGAAGAGGTCGTCGGGATC
>NZ_AFWV01000034.1 GCF_000223985.1 Thiocapsa marina 5811 | reverse complement strand
CCTCGTCGAGCGTCGCCGAGAGGACGGTCGGAGCAAGTTGGTCCGGGCCGATCGGCGACTCGGGGTGGAGCAGATCGGCCACCAGCGGTTGCTCGAGCAGACGAAAGTGGATCTCGCGGGCCTCTTCCTCGTCGGCAAGCTCCTGTCTGGCAAGCGGATCGGCACCCGCTGCGCGCTTGACGGCCTTCATGATGAGGGCGATGAGCTTGCGGATCGCGTCGCGTTCTTCCGTGTGGGTCTCCGGCAGTCCGAAGGACTGCTCGTAGTGCCGCTCCAGGGCCTCCTTGAGACCCAGCACGATCTCGCTGCCGGCGTCCGGCGGCAGCTCGACGGCCTTTTGGACGAGTGCGCGAAAGTCCGTGCGGAAGGCTTCCATCTCCTCGTGATCCGCCTGCTGGGCGGCCAACAGATCCTCGGGCGGGACCTCTTGCGGGGGCCAGGCGAAGAGCGGGTTCTCGTGTCGGCGTCTCAGATGACGCTCGCGCCGACCGGGTTTGTGGGTGAAGGGGAGCTCCATGGGGATCTTGACGCCTTGCAAGGTGGTATGTAGTAGAGAGGATCGCGATCGCTGTGTCGGACGCGATTCGCTGTACTCACAGCATCCCGCAGGATCCGCGGGCCGGAGGTTGTGCCGAGCCTTGCGAGGCACAACCGAACGTCGGAGACAGTTGTGCTTCCTATCGTCAGCACAACCTACACGCGTCGAGTTGTTCGGAAACTCGGGATCGGCAACACCACGTACCGGTGTCGTCGGAAATCGGGTTTGCGCAGCATTTGATCCGACACCTCGAAGCGCGGCGGATGGCTGCGAGCCTTGTGCGGGTCTTGATCCTCCGCGCTCGTTGCTCCGAGGGTTCGTGGGGCTCCGCCGCCTGTCACCCCTTCGAGGTTTTTGCCACGCTCAAGACCTCGTAGAGCGCGGAGTAGTCCTGATCGGCGAGACCCGCTGCCGCCGCGTCGGCGCAGACCGCCTCGATCGCCGAGATCATGCGGGTGTCCAAGCCCGCGGCCTCGCCGACGCGCGCGAAGAGGCGCACGTCCTTGAGCAGGTGCTTGAGCGGAAAGCTCGCGCCGCCGTAGTCGTGGCTCAGATACTTGTCGAGCTTCTTGTCGAAGGTCTTGGCGTGGAGTGCGCTTCCGCGCAGCAGGGTCATGAACTGCTCGACATTGATGCCCTCGCGGCGTACCAAGGCGAGGCTTGTCGCGAAGCTGGCGGTCAGCCCGGCGATCAGCTGGTTCATCGCGAGCTTGAGTGCGGCGGCTTGTCCGACCGGGCCGATCCACTGAGGGTCTCGGCTGAGGTCGCGCAGGAGGGGCCGACAGCGCTCGAAGAGATCGAGGTCGCCTCCGGCCATGAGGATCAGGGCGCCCTCGCGCGCCTCGGGCAGACTTCCGAGCACCGGCGCTTCGAGGTAGTTGCCGCCGAGCACGGTGACCCGTTCGGCGATCTCGCGGCTCTCGGCGGGCGCGATGGTACCCATCTGGATGATGACGCGACCGCGCAATTCGACCGGATCGGCGGGATTGAACAAGGTGTCCGTGATCGCGGCCGCGTCGCTCAGGACAAGGAGAGCTCGCTCGGAGGCCGCGACGGCCTCTGTTGGTGTTTGCGCCAGGTCGAGCCCACGGCGCGCCGCGGCTTCGCGATTGGCTTGGCCTCGATTCCAGCCGATAACCTCCCGCCCTTGGCGCTTCAGCCTCAGGGCGATCTCCGAGCCCATCAGACCCAGGCCCAACACGGCGGTCTTCATGATCCTTACTCCGGGTGTCTCAGCATTGCGATGACGGCCGCGGTGTCGGGACGGACGCCGCGCCACAACCAAAAGGACTCCGCCGCTTGCTCGATCAGCATCCCCAATCCGTCGAGCGATCGGGCGGCGCCGTGTCTTTGCCCCCATCGACGGAAGGCGGTCGGCGTGTCGGCGTAGAGCATGTCGTAGGTCCAGCCGCCCGGAGCGAGACAGTCCTCGGGGATGGCCGGGACGGCGTCACTCAATCCGGCCGATGTCGCATTGATGATGAGGTCGAACCGCTCGCCCTCCAACCCGTCGAAGGCACGCGCCTGCACAGGTCCGAAGAGGGTGCCGAGATCGGCAAGCTGCCGGGCCTTGCCGGGTGTTCGGTTGGCGATGACCAAGCGGTCAAGGCCGCTCTCGAGCAGCGGCACCAGGACGCCGCGCGCCGCACCGCCGGCCCCGAGCAGCAGGACGTGCATACCCCGGAAGCGAAAACCATGATTCTCGGCAAGATCGCGGACGAGACCGACCCCGTCGGTGTTGTCGCCGCGGAGTCTGCCGTCTTCGAGCCGAATCAAGGTGTTGACGGCGCCCGCGATCTCGGCCCGCTGCGAGCGCTCGTCCGCGAGCGCCCAGGCGGCCTCTTTGAAGGGCACCGTGACGTTGAGTCCACGCCCGCCGCTCGCGAGGAAACGCCGGACCTCGCCGGCGAAATCATCCGGATCGCCCAGAATGCGCCCGTAGTCGAGATCCTGGCCGGTCGCGCGTGCGAAGGCGGCATGAATCAGCGGCGACTTGCTGTGGGCGATGGGGTTGCCGATGACGGCGTAGTGGTCCGGCATGGGCGTGGGGCGGTCTCCGGTGTGAATCGAGTTGGAGGTTTCGGCCTCCTGCCTCCTGCTATCAGCTATCAGCGGAAATCATGGCAGGAGGCAGGAGACATCCTAAACCGCGTCCAGACCGAGATGCTGAGTTCCTGGAGACCCGAGCTTCGTCGGGGACGCGGTTTAAAGTTCTAAATTTTTATCACCCTAAATCGCGTCAGCTCCGAAGTTCAAGGATCTCGCCGAGCCAGATCCAATCCAAAAACGATGCAGATTGCTCCAAACGCGATTTAGCGCCCCAACCAGCGGGCGACGTCCTTTGCGTAGTAGGTCAGAATCCCGTCGGCACCGGCGCGCTTCATCGAGACCATGGCTTCCAGCACCACGGCGCGCTCGTCGAGCCAGCCGTTCATGCTGGCGGCCTTGAGCATCGCGTATTCGCCGCTCACGTGGTAGACGAAGGTGGGCGCGCCGAACTGGTCCTTGATGCGTCGCACGATGTCCAGATACGGCATGCCGGGCTTGATCATCACCATGTCGGCGCCCTCGGCCAGGTCCAGGGCGACCTCGTGCAGGGCCTCGTCCGAGTTCGCGGGATCCATCTGGTAGTTGTATTTGTTGCCCGAGCCCAGGTTGCCCGCCGAGCCGACGGCGTCGCGGAAGGGACCGTAGTAGGCGGATGCATACTTGGCGGAATAGGCGAGGATGCGGGTGTGGATGTGGCCCTCGGCCTCCAGCGCGGTGCGGATGGCACCGATCCGCCCGTCCATCATGTCCGAGGGCGCGACGATGTCCGCGCCGGCCTCGGCGTGCGAGACCGCTTGGCGGACCAGCACCTCGACCGTCTCGTCGTTCATGACATAGCCGGTCTCGTCGATCAGGCCGTCCTGACCGTGTGTGGTAAAGGGGTCGAGCGCGACGTCGGTGATGATCCCGAGATCCGGCACTGCGGCCTTCAGCGCACGTACCGCGCGTTGGGCGAGGCCATCCGGATTGAAGGCCTCGCACGCGTCGAGCGACTTGACCTCGAGTGGGGTGACCGGGAAGAGCGCCATGGCCGGGATGCCGAGCCGCTGGACCTCGATCGCGTCTTCCACCAAGAGATCGATGCTCAGACGCTCGACCCCCGGCATGGAGGCGACCGACTCGCGCTGTCCGGATCCTTCCAATACGAAGACCGGATAGATGAGGTCGTCCGGTGTCAGGGTCGTCTCCCGCATCATGCGACGCGAGAAGGCGTCGCGCCGCATCCGGCGCATACGGGTGATGGGGAAGGCGGCACGATGGGTGTCACGATCGGGCATTGGATGGCCTCGGGGTCGTCTCCGGCGCGGCCGGGACCACCCCGGCGCTCAGGCCCGATACAATAGCTCAGGCGCTCGGATGGCTCCAGTGCGGCGGCTTCATCAGGATATCACTCGACAAGGAGAGGGGCTGCAACCCTGCCGCACAGGTTCAGGCAGACGAGTATGCTTCACAGATCGACCCGTGACGGGAGTCCGAGCCATGTCCGCGAACCAGAAGACCCGCCCGACACTCTACGAGCAGCTTGAAGCCTTGCCCGAAGGCTTGACGGGGGAGATCCTCAACGGCCAGCTCTACACCCAGCCGCGCCCGAGCGGTGCGCACGTCGTGACAGCGTCGGCCTTGGGTTACGAGTTGTTTGGCCCGTTTCAACGAGGACGCGGCGGCCCCGGTGGCTGGTGGATCATCGACGAGCCGGAATTGCACTTCATCCGCGACACCGAGGTCGATGTGCCTGATCTGGCCGGCTGGCGTCGCGGCCGACTGCCGCGGATTCCGCAGGATCACCGCTTCACTGTGGTGCCCGACTGGGTCTGCGAGATCCTGTCGCCCTCTACCGAGAGTAAGGATCGCGAGGTGAAGATGCCGATCTACGCGCACTTCGGGGTCGCTTACGCCTGGTTGATCGACCCCCGGGCGCATACGCTCGAAGCCTATGTCCTGGATGACGGGGACTGGCGCGAGATCGGGCGGTTCGCGGGCGGCGCGCCGGTGTCGGTCGCGCCCTTCGAGGCGGTGGCGATCGCCTTGGACGATCTCTGGGCGCCGACCGATTAGCGGCGCGGGTGCTCCGACGACTTAAACGAGAAGGACAAGCGCTTTATGACAAGCCCGGGCGATCCGTCTGCGCATCTTATCGATGTCGATCTCGACGGCTTTCAACATGAGGTTCTGGATGCGTCCGAGGTCCGGCCTGTCTTGGTGGACTTCTGGGCCGACTGGTGCGCGCCCTGTCATGCCTTGGCCCCGCACCTGGGACGTGTGGTCGCCGATCTCGACGGGCGGATTCGTCTCGCCAAGATCGAGGTCGACGAGGGCGAGAACATGAAGCTCGCAGGGCAGTACAAGCTGCGCGGCTTCCCGACCGTGATCCTCTTCTATCGCGGTGTGGAGTTGGGGCGTTTCAGCGGCGCGCGATCCCGCCGCGAGATCCTCGACTGGCTGCGGATCCATCTGCCGGATGATCTTGCGGGCCTAGCGGTGTCTTGAGCCGTGTCGATCGCGCGTCGGTCCGTCGACGAGAGGTCTCGGCCGGCCTTCAAGCTCTGCGATTCGGTCGACGCTTTCGGAAGCCCCGCCTTCGCCGAGGTCTTGAGTCGCGAGCTTCTCGCCCTTCCCGACGGGGTTCTGCCGATTGCGGGCGAGCAGGGCGGCCTGATCGATCCCACGAGTCTCGGGGTGACCCTCTTGTCGAGTCGTGCGACTGCCGAACGGATCGAGGTCGCCGTCGGGGTCTTCTTTACCGAAATCGTCGGCGGCTGCAGCTGCGGGGACGAGCCCTTCGGGGTGAACAGCTATAAGGAGCTGAGGCTGCGGATCGAGCGGGTCGACGGCGCGACGCGGGGCCTGTGACCTTCGGCGGTTTCCGTGAATAGGCGTCCCGACTGCGCGCGCATGGAAGAGCTGTAGGGTGGACAAGCGCAGCGCAGTCCACCAGTACCGGAGCGGGGTTCGGTGGACTTCGCTCTCGCTCGTCCACCCTACCGGCCGGGCCTATGAACGGATGATTTCGGGGCGATCGGCAACCGGGGCAGGACGCCCCGGTTGCCGATCCGATCTCGGATCCCATCAGCCCGTCGCGGTACGGATCCACTCCACGCGCTTGCGCATCACGCCGTAATAGACCACCGGGATCACGACCAGGGTCAAGAGGGTCGAGACGAACAGGCCGAACAACAGCGAGACCGCCAGCCCCGAGAAGATCGGGTCATCCAGGATAAAGAGCGCCCCTGCCATGGCTGCGGCCGCGGTCAGTGCGATCGGCTTGGCGCGCACCACGGCCGAGTTGATGACGGCCTCCTCGAACCCTTTACCCTCGCGCACCTGCTGGTTGATGAAGTCGACCAAGAGGATCGAGTTGCGCACGATGATGCCGGCGAGCGCGATCATGCCGATCATGGAGGTCGCGGTGAACTGCGCACCCAGGAGTGCATGGCCGGGCATGATGCCGATGATCGTCAGCGGGATCGGCGCCATGATCACCAGCGGCACCAGATAGCTGCGGAACTGGGCGACCACCAGCAGATAGATGAGGATCAGTCCCACGCCGTAGGCGATGCCCATGTCGCGGAAGGTCTCGTAGGTCACCTGCCATTCGCCGTCCCACTTGAGGCTGAACTCATAGGGGTTGGTCGGTTGCTGAATGAACCACTGTTCCAGGCCCTGCTCCTGCGCGAGCCGATCCGAGATCTCGAACATCCCGTAAAGCGGGCTATCGGTCTCGCCGGCCATGTCGGCCGTGACATAGACCACCGGCAGCAGATCCTTGTGGTAGATGCTGTGCGCTCGCTCGGTCTCCTGGATCTCGACGATCTCGGAGAGCGGCACCAGTGCACCGGACATCGAGAGGACCCGCAAGGCCAGCACCTGATCCAGATCGGCCTTGTCCGCCTCGCTCAACTCGACGCGGATCGGCACGGCGTATTTGACGTTGGCGCAGTGCTGATAGCTCATGTCCTCGCCGTCGAGTAGCGTGGACAGTGCCTGAGCGACGGTACTCTGCGGCACGCCGAGACGCGACGCCTTGGTGCGATCCACGACCACGACCAGCTTGCGCGACGGGTATTCGACCGAGTCGTCGACATCGACGATGTCCGTCGTGGACGCGAAGATCTCGCGGACCTCGCGAGCGACGCGGATCTGTCCGTCGTAGTTCAGCCCGTAGATCTCCGCGACCAGCGGCGAGAGCACCGGCGGGCCCGGCGGGATCTCGACGATCTTGGCATTGCCGCCGTGCCGCAAGGCGATCTCCTGCAGCGGGGCGCGCATGCCGGCGGCGATTGCGTGGCTCTGAAGATCGCGGTGGTGGCTGTCGACGAGGTTGACCTGGATGTCGCCCAGGTGTGCGCCTTCGCGCAGATAGTACTGGCGCACCAGACCGTTGAAGTTGATGGGCGCGGCCGTGCCGGCATAGATCTGGAAGTCGGTGACCTCGTCGACGGTTGCCAGGAAATCGCCCATCTCGCCCAGCACCCGCGCCGTTTGCTCCAGGCTGGTCCCTTCCGGCATGTCGAGCACGACCTGGAACTCGCTCTTGTTGTCGAAGGGCAGCATCTTGAGGATCACGACCCGGCTGGTCACGAGCGAGATCGAACCCGCGATCAGGATCAGGATCCCGGCCAGCAGCAGCCAGCGGTTGAGGATGCCTTTGCGCCCGACCAGGAAAGGCCCGATGACGGTGTTGAACAGACGGTCGAGACGCCCGCCCGCATGGGCCGCATCCGGATCGTCGCCGTGCTGCGCATGTCCGGCGCCTGCGGCGTGGCGCTTGCCGAGCATGGCATTCGCCATCCAGGGCGTGAAGACGAAGGCGACGACGAGCGAGATCAGCATCCCCATCGAGGCGTTGATGGGGATCGGGCTCATATAGGGCCCCATCAGTCCGCTCACGAAGGCCATCGGCAGCAGTGCGGCGATGACGGTGAAGGTTGCGAGGATGGTCGGTCCGCCGACCTCGTCGACCGCCTTGGGCATGAGGTCGAGCAGCTTGGCCCTGCTCATCGCCATGTGTCGGTGGATGTTTTCCACGACCACGATGGCGTCGTCGACCAGGATGCCGATGGAGAAGATGAGCGCGAACAGCGAGACCCGGTTGAGCGTAAAACCCCAGGCCCAAGAGGCGAAGAGCGTCAGGGCCAGGGTCACGACGACGGCCGCGCCGACGATAATCGCCTCGCGCCAGCCGATCGCGAGCCACACCAGCAGCACCACGGAGGCCGTCGCGAAGATCAGCTTGGTGATCAGCTTCTGCGCCTTGTAGTCGGCCGTGGCGCCATAGTTGCGGGTGACCGTGACCTGGACGTTGTCCGGGATGAAGGTGCCTTCGAGCTGCGCGAAACGCTCGATGACCTGCTCGGCGACCGCGACGGCGTTGACGCCCTCCTGTTTGGCCACCGCGATGGTGACGGCCGGGGTGCTGCCGGACAGGTCGAGATCCGTGTGGACCGCGCCCGCGCCGGTACCCATCCGCACGTAAGCCTCAGGTTGCTCGGGGCCGCGCTCCAGGGTCGCCACGTCGCTGAGATAGACGGGGCGTCCGCCGTGCAGGCCGACGACCAGTTGATGGAGCTCTTCCGGGCAGGTCAGGAAGGTGCCGGCCTGCACGAGGATCTCCTCGTTGTCGGCGGTCACCGTCAGGTTGTCCCTGATGACATTGCCCGCCTGCAAGGAGCGGCGCAGGTCGCTCAGGTCGATCTGGTAGCCGGCAAGCGCCTGCGGGTCCAACCGCACGCGCACGATCTGGGACGGCGCGCCGACCGTGTAGACGTCGCGCGTGCCCGGGACACGCTTGATCTCCTGCTCGAGCGCATGGGCGACCTGCCCGAGGTCGAAGGCGCCGACGGCGGGGTCCGGGGACCAGAGCGTGGCGGTGATGATGGGGACATCGTCGATCCCTTTCGGTTTGACGATCGGGGTACCGACTCCCAGGTTCGGCGGCAGCCAGTCTTGATTGGCCAGCACCTTGCTGAAGAGCCGTACCACGGCGTCCGTGTTGTCTTCGCCGACCCTGTACTGGACGGTCACCACGGCCATGCCGGGCCGCGACACCGAGAAGACGTGCTCGATCCCCTTGATCTCGGAGAAGACCTGCTCGGCCGGTCCGGCAACCAGGTGCTCGACCTCGCTCGCCGAGGCGCCCGGGAAGGGGATGAAGATGTCCGCGAAGGTGACGTTGATCTGCGGCTCTTCCTCGCGCGGCGTGACGAGGATCGCGAACAACCCCAGCAGCAGGCCGACGATGGCCAGCAGCGGGGTGATCTCGGTGTTCTGAAACCGCCGGGCAATGCTGCCCGAGATGCCGAGCTGCTCAGCCATGATCTTGTCCCGCCTCGGCGTCGCCCGCACTCGATTGGGACTTCAAGGCAACGCCCGCGGCGATCGGATCGAGCGCGACCTGCTCGCCTTCGGTCAGCCCGGCAAGCACGACGACGCCGCCGTCCACGCCGCGCCCGAGCCGGATCTGGCGAAAGCCGACTCGCCCCTCGTCGTCCACGACATAGACGGCGGTCACCTCGGAGCGGTGCACGACAGCCTCGGACGGGATCGTCAGCTCCTGTTTGGCGCCGATCTCGAAGGCGGTCTTCACGAACATGCCGGGAAAGAGGCCTTTCGTGCCGTCCGGCAGATCGAGCCGCACGGTGAAGGTGTTGGAGCCCATGTCCGCGAACGGGAAGATGGTGAGTCGATCCGACTGGATGATCTCCTCGGGGCCCAGATGGATACGCGCGATCCCGCCCTCGCGCACCGAGGGGATGACGCTTTGGGGCACGTCGACGATCACCCGCAGCTGATCGAGCGAGATCCCGCTCATGACCTGTTGGCCGGGGCTCGCCGTCTCGCCGACCTCGATGTGACGATGGGTGACGATGCCCGAGTAGGGGGCGCGGATCTGGGTGTATTCCAGCTGCTCCTGCGCCTGCTCGAGCCGGGCGGTGGCGGATTCCAGCTCCGCTTGCGCCGCGGCGAGATCCGCCTTCGCCTGGTCCATGGCGGACTCGGAGACGTTCTTCTTCTCGAACAGACCGAGGACGCGCGTGTACTCCTCTTGCGTCTGCTCCAGCCGCGCCGAGGCGGATCTCAAATCGGCGGCGGCTTGGGCCACCCGTGCGCGGTGCTCGGTATCCTTCAGCCGAGCGACGATCGCGTCCTTTTCGACGAAATCCTCGACATCGAACAGGATCTCTTGGACCTGGCCCGTCGTCTGCGCCGAGACGGTGGTTCGATTGATGGCCTCGACGACGCCGTCGAGTCGATACTCGCGCGGTAGGGTGCGGTACTCGGCCGGTGCGGTGTCGAGTGCGAGGGTCTCGGCGGCGTGAAGAGTCAGTGCGGCAAGCGCCGTCAGGGCCGCGAGTGCCGGTCTGAGCAGGGGGATGAGGGGCATGGTGGCGGTCCTCTAAAATATTAGACTTTTCTTATATTAACAGAATTTATTGGCAAAACAAGATGGTTGATGCTTCCGCAGGGTCTCTGCCCGGGCGCCGAGTGACCGGGATCGGAGGCCGGGAGGCGCTGTCGCGGTCCGGCCACAGGTTAGCAGAGGCTCGGCGTTCGCCGGAGGTTTTTCGGCTGTTGCCCCGTGTGCCTTTCCGCTCGGCTGCGCTGCGCGTCTCGCTCTTGCCCCTGCGGCCCGATGCTGGCACGCAAGACGCTGCACGGCGACAATAGAGCAAACAACAGAACCCGGTCCTGCTCGCAGGCCTCGTCACGAGTAGCGATCCCCCGATCGCGGGCAAGGACCGGAGAATCGAGACGCCACCTCGCCGCGTGGGACGGCGAGACCAGGAGGATAGCCCCGTGAGCCGATGGTCCGAGGACCTGATCCCGATCGACCGCGCCAAGACCCTGGACGGGCTCTTTGTTCAACGCGTCAAGCGCTCGCCGACGCGGGTCGCCTACCGCCATTTCGAGCGCGGCGGCGGCTGGGCCGAGCTGACTTGGGAGGAGATGAGCGCGCGGGTCGCGCGCTGGCACCGCGCGCTCGCGGGCGAGGCGCTCGAGAGCGGGGACCGGGTCGCGATCCTGCTGCGCAATTGCCCGGATTGGGTGGTGTTCGATCAGGCGGCGCTGTCGCTCGGGCTGGTCACCGTTCCGCTCTACACGGACGACCGCGCGGAGAACGCGGCCTATATCCTTCGGGATGCGGCGGTCAAGCTGCTGCTGATCCACGATGCCGGACGTTGGAAGCGGCTGGCCGACGTTCTCGGTGACTCGCCTTTTTCGACACGCGTCGTGATCCTCGAGTCGAGCCCGGCGGCGCGCGAGATCGCGGCCGCGGATCCGCGGGTAGCGATCGCCGAGGATTGGCTGCCGGAGACGGCGCCGGAGCTTGTGCAGCGTGACGGCGATCCGAGTTCCTTGGCGACCATCGTCTACACCTCCGGAACCACCGGGCGCCCCAAGGGCGTCATGCTCAGCCACCGCAACATCCTGGGCAATGCGCATGGTGCTCTGACTGTCATCGATTGCTACCAGGAGGATCGGTTTCTCTCCTTCTTGCCGCTCTCCCATATGCTCGAGCGCACGGGCGGCTATTATCTGCCGATGATGGCCGGGGCGACGGTGGCTTTCGCGCGGTCGGTCGCGCAGCTCGCAGACGACATGCAGAGCATTCGCCCAACCGTCATCATCGCCGTTCCGCGTGTCTTCGAGCGGGTCCACCAGCGCATCTTGGACCAACTGAAGGCACGCCCGGCGCCCGCGCGTTGGCTGTTCCGGCTCGCCGTCGCCGTGGGATGGCGGTCCTTCCTGCGTGAGCAGGGGCGCGGCGGCTGGCACCCTTTGACGCTGTTTTGGCCGTTGTTGCGCCGCAAGGTCGCCGGTCAAGTCCTTGCAAAGCTCGGTGGGGCGCTGCGTGTCGCCGTGAGTGGCGGTGCGCCGCTGCCGGCACCCGTCGCGCATACCTTCATCGGTCTGGGCCTGCCCCTGTTGCAGGGTTACGGCTTGACCGAGACCAGCCCGGTCATCAGCTTCAATCCGCTTAAGGACAACATCCCCGAAAGCGTCGGTGTGCCCCTACGCGGGCTCCAGCTGCGCATCGGGGCGGAGGACGAGCTGCTCGTGAAGGGCGAGAATGTCATGCTCGGCTACTGGAACAACCACGCGGCCACCGCCCGGGTGCTGACGCATGACGGTTGGCTGCACACCGGCGATCAGGTGCGTCTGGAGCACGGACACATCTACATTAGTGCTCGACCGAAAACCCCGTTTTTTCCCGCCCCGGCACCTCGCCCTGAATGGCGGCCGGGGCCAGCGTATTCAATCGAGCCGCATTCGATGCGGATTCGTGGAATTAAACCGGATTAAT
>NZ_AFWV01000035.1 GCF_000223985.1 Thiocapsa marina 5811 | reverse complement strand
ACCGACCCGGTGGCGCTCCAGAAAGTCCGACGATGCCAAAGTATTGCTTATAGCCCTATAGATCGAAGAAAATCACCGTTATGTGTGCGATTTCAGTGGGGGTGAAGTCGGTCGCCTTGGGTTTGAGTACCATTTGGGTGCCCTCGCATCGGGTTGTGAATACAGAACTATTCTAACATTGTCAGATAGTTATGATTCAAAAAATGCTAACTTAACGACATTGGCCCCACCCCGAATCCTCGACATAAAATGAACTACTCGCTGCGCAAACGCATCCTCGTCACCGGCGGCGCCGGCTTCCTCGGCAGTCACCTCTGCGAGCGTCTCCTCGCCGACGGCCACGACGTCATCTGTCTCGACAACTTCTTCACCGGCACCAAAGACAACATCGCCCACCTGCTCGAAAGCCCCTACTTCGAGCTGATGCGCCACGACGTCACCTTCCCGCTCTACGTCGAGGTCGACGAGATCTACAACCTGGCCTGCCCGGCATCGCCCATCCACTACCAATTCGACCCGGTGCAGACCACCAAGACCAGCGTCCACGGCGCCATCAACATGCTCGGCCTGGCCAAGCGGGTCAAAGCCAAGATCTTCCAAGCCTCCACCAGCGAGGTCTACGGCGACCCGGCCATCCACCCCCAGCCCGAGCACTACTGGGGCCACGTCAACCCCATCGGCCCGCGCTCCTGCTACGACGAAGGCAAACGCTGCGCCGAGACCCTCTTCTTCGACTACCGCCGCCAGCACGGCATGCGCATCAAGGTCGCCCGCATCTTCAACACCTACGGCCCGCGCATGCACCCCAACGACGGCCGCGTGGTCTCCAACTTCATCGTCCAGGCGCTGCGGAACAAGCCGATCACCATCTACGGCGAAGGCACCCAGACCCGCTCCTTCTGCTACGTCGACGACCTCATCGAAGGCTTCATCCGTCTGATGAACAGCCCCGACGACCTGACCGGCCCGGTCAACCTCGGCAACCCCGGCGAGTTCACCATGATCGAGTTGGCCCAGACCATCCTCGAGCTGACCGGATCCCGCTCGCAGCTGGTCCACGAAGCGCTGCCGCAAGACGACCCCAAACAACGCAAGCCCGACATCGGTCTGGCCCATCAACACCTCGGCTGGGAACCCAAGATCCCACTGCGCGAGGGATTGGAGCCGACCATCGCCTACTTCGCCGACCTGCTCAAACGCGAACCGAATTAAACTGCGCCCGGTCCGGTATGGGATGTTTTTGGATGGGATCGGCCCGGCCGGATTTGACGAACGCTGGAGACGGCGCGGTTTAAGAGATTAAAAAGGCTCATGACCAGGCTCGGGAGAGCTGAGACAGTGTCCCTCGTCATGCGACGGGAGTGGATATCACCGACCGACCGTATGAAGACACCCAAGACCTCAAGATCACGGCGGCGCGACCCCACCCACGACAGCGGTTACAAGCTGCTCTACAGCCACGCCGCCATGGTGCGCGACTTGCTGCGCGGCTTCGTGCCCGGCGCTTGGGTCCAAGCGCTCGACCTCGGGACCCTCGAGCGCTGCAGCGGAAGCTATGTGACCGACGACCTGCGCGACCGCGCCGACGATCGCGTCTGGCGCCTGCGTTGGGGCTCCGACTGGCTCTACGTCTACCTGCTGTTGGAATTCCAGTCCACCGTCGATCCCTGGATGGCCGTGCGCATCCAGACCTACCTTGGGCTCCTCTACCAGGATCTCATTCGCGCCGAGACCCTGAGTGCGGCGGGGCGTCTGCCGCCCGTTCTGCCCGTCGTGCTCTACAATGGTGTCACGCCTTGGCATGCTGCCGACACGCTGGAGCCGCTCATCGAGCCGGCGCCGCCAATGCTCGACAGCTATCGCCCACGGCAGGCTTACCTGCTGCTCGACGAGCAGCGACTCGCAAACGCCGGACCCCTGCCCGAGCGCAATCTCTGTTCCGCACTGTTTCGGCTCGAGGCCAGTCGCGGCGCGGTCGAGGCGATGGGCATCGTGCAAGCCTTGCTCTACTGGCTCAAGGCACCGGAACAGACCGGCCTGCGCCGAGACTTCGCGGTTTGGTTCGGTCGCGTCTTCCTGCCCAAGCGACTGCCCGGCGTGCAACTGCCACCCCTTGGTGATCTCAGCGAGGTGTATCACATGCTGGCGGAGAATTTGGAAACCTGGACCGATCAGTGGAAACGAGAAGGCTTGGAACAAGGCTTGGAGCAAGGCTTGGAACAAGGCTTGGAGCAAGGCCTGGAGCAAGGCCTGGCGCAAGGCTTGGAGCAAGGTCGCGAGGCAACCCGCCACATCTTGGTCCGTCAGGTGCGACGCCGATTCGGTCCAGCGATCGCCGAGCAGACACAACTGCTGCTTGCGGGCATCGCCGACCTCCAAACGTTCGAGGACCTCGGCGAGCAACTGCTCATCAGTCCCGACGGGGACGATTGGTTGAAGGCAGTGCGGGACAAGATCATCGGCGACGAAGACTAGGCCGAGCCCGGTCGTGAGTATCGCCGAGAATCAGCGCCCGGCCTGCGCGGCCCCGGCTGCGGATACCCTGATCCGTTATCTTGGTCATCGTGATGCCGTCAGCATCGAGGCATTGGGCCAAGCTCTAAGGCAGCTGATTCAAGATCCAGCGCAACGACAGCACCTGGCAGACGTCGGCGTGGAACTGGTGGACGGTCAGGGCGCTTTGCGGGTCGTTCGGACCATGCAAACGATAACGGGAGGCGACACATGACGGCGCAGACCTACGAAACCGATTTTCTCAATTGGACGCAAGAGCAATCCGCCTTGCTGCGTGCGCGCCACTGGGACGCTTTGGATCTCGAGCACATTGCCGAGGAAATCGAAGACATGGGAAGAGAGCAGAAACTCGCCTTACAGTCGTTGCTTCGGCAGATCCTGCTTCATCTCCTGAAGTTGGCGCTCTCTCCGGCCTGCGCTCCAAGAGCAAAATGGACCGAGGAAATCATCGAGTTTCGCGACCAGGCCCAAACGCGGATCGACGCGACTCCGAGCCTGAAACACCACGCACCAGAGCTGTTTGCCAAGGCATGGCCGCAAGCCCGCAGAGCCGCCCAGAAGTCATTCGAGCTCTACCATGAGCAGGTTCAAGTCCCTGCCGTGTGTCCCTATTCCATCGACCAGGTGCTTGATCCGGATTACTTTCCGGAGTCAAGTCCCGCATCGGACCAGTAAGGCGCCGTTTCTGCTGCCATGCCTCTGCATACAATCGCCGAAACCGACCTCGGCCTCATCCTGCCCTGGCGCAACGCACCCGCTGTGTGCCGGAACTGTTCAGCCACCACGAGATCGCGCCAGCCGATCACTGTGCTTGGTTTCAACGCATACGCCATACAACAGGATCCCGGCACGAGGTGGTATCTCTATCGCTAAGCCGCGGACAACCAGCAGGGCGTGGTCAACTTCACTGCGCTGAACCCCGAACAAGGCACCGCTTCTATGCGCGGCCCGGCGCCCCGCCCAAAGCCTGGAAGATGCGCCTGGTGCGCCTGCTCCAACAACGCAGCTACAGCCGCGAGCGCATCCTTGAGCTGTTTCGCCTCCTGGATTGGCTGTTGCAGCTGCCGGAGGGCCTGGAGCAGGATTTCAAGCGCGAGCTGATCGCTTTCGAGGAGCAAGCCAACATGCCTTACATCACCAGTATCGAACGACTCGGCCGTCAGGTAGGCCGTCAGGAAGGCCAATCCACCATGCTCTTGAGTCTGCTCGCCGTCAAATTCGGTCCCCTCGGCGAAGCGGATCGCCGGCGCGTTCTCGATGCCGATGCCGAGACCCTCGTGCAATGGTCCACGCGCCTTCTGAACGCATCCACCCTCGAGGAGGTGTTCGGTACCGGCCCTCGGACCGACTCCGAACACTGAGCCCGTATGTCGAAGCGCCTCGTCGCATCGCCGAGGCGTTCGAGCGTCTGGGCAAAACGCACCGTCGGACTCAAGTCCGACCCACACGGGTCGGCATCGAAGGTGGGTCGGGCTTCAGCCCGACAAGCCCTTGCCCGATCGCCCCCAACCGGCTAACCTACTTGCGCCGTACAACGCCTGAACAAATTACCCCGCGCCCATACCCCAAGAACGACAGGGTAGGGCGGTAGCGTTCCCGAAGCGCCGCCCTAGGCCCTTCCCGGACCACCGAACGAGGTCCCCGCGGGTGGCGCTTGCACTCCCACGCTCCGCACCCCGGCACTCGCGCCCACGCTCCTCGTGGGAGTGTAGCCCCGACGCTCCGCGTCCCGAGCCCGACGCCAACGGTCGCACCCGGCAGCATCGACCCACACCGCCATGACCGACGACCTCCACTACCGCGTCCTCAAGCACCTCGAGGCGCACCCCGACGGCACCCAACGCGATCTCGCCAAGGCGCTCGGCATCAGCCTGGGCAGCACCAACTTCTGCGTGCGCGCCCTCATCGACCACGGCTGGGTGAAGGTCCAGAACTTCCGCAGAAGCGACAACAAGCTCGCCTACGCCTACCTGCTCACCCCGCAGGGCATCGAGGCCAAGGCCCGCATCACCGCCCGCTTCCTGCAGCGCAAATGCGCCGAATACGAAGCCCTCAAGGCCGAAATCGCCCAGCTCGACGCCGAGGTCCGATCTCAATCCAAACCGTAGCGACCGATGAGCTGACTGAGCTGGTTCCCAAGCTCCGCTTGGGAACCCGGTCCGAGAAGCTCAGCTTCTCGTCGCCGTCGGAGACCCGCAAAGCAGAGCTTTGCCGGCCGCATTCCCAAGCAGAGCTTGGGAACGAGGTAAAAGCTCCGCTTGAGCTGGTTCCCAAGCTCCGCCTGGGAACCCGGTCCTCGACTGCGCTGGTTCCCAAGCTCCGCCTGGGAACCCGGTCCTCGACTGCGCTGGTTCCCAAGCTCCGCTTGGGAACCCGGTCCGAGAAGCTCAGCTTCTCGTCGCCGTCGGAGACCCGCAAAGCAGAGCTTTGCCGGCCGCATTCCCAAGCAGAGCTTGGGAACGAGGTAAGATCAGCGTCGCAGTGAAAACAACCGCAGCCCTGTAGGTCGGGCTCGCTCCCACGCGGCCCTCCCGGTACTCGCTCCCACGCGGCCCTCCCGGTACTCGCTCCCACGCGGCCCTCCCGGTACTCGCTCCCACGCTCCGCGTGGGAGTGTAGCCCCGACGCTCCGCGTCACGAGCCCGAAAGCCCAGCGGCCCGAGAATCGGTCTCTCAACCCGCCCCCCCGCCAAGCACACCGTGCTCGCGCCCTGGGTGCACCTGCCGTGCCTGACCACCGAGACATCCCCGGCGCAGCCCATCGCTCCGGCGGCCGGGACGCAGAGCGTCCCGACGACACGCCCACGCAGAGCGTGGGAGCGAGTCAGCCCGACAACCCACCGAGCCGCAAGTGATCCAGTTTAGCCCCTCTCCCCTCGCGGGAGAGGGGTTGGGGAGAGGGGGAGAATGAAGCGGAATGGCTAAGTTGTTTCTGCACCGCGACTGAGCCCCCTGTCGGTCGGGCTTCAGCCCGACAAACCCCCGAGCCGCAGCCCCCTGTGGTTTTCGGGCTTCAGCCCGACCTGTAGGGCGACTGAACCCGCCCCACCCAAAATCCTCGACATAAAATGAACTACTCACTCCGCAAACGCATCCTCGTCACCGGCGGCGCCGGCTTCCTCGGAAGCCACCTCTGCGAGCGTCTCCTCGCCGACGGCCACGACGTCATCTGTCTGGACAACTTCTTCACCGGCACCAAAGACAACATCGCCCACCTGCTCGAAAGCCCCTACTTCGAGCTGATGCGCCACGACGTCACCTTCCCGCTCTACGTGGAGGTCGACGAGATCTACAACCTGGCCTGCCCGGCATCGCCCATCCACTACCAATTCGACCCGGTCCAGACCACCAAGACCAGCGTCCACGGTGCCATCAACATGCTCGGCCTGGCCAAGCGGGTGAAAGCCAAGATCTTCCAAGCCTCCACCAGCGAGGTCTACGGTGACCCGGCTATCCATCCCCAGCCCGAGCACTACTGGGGCCACGTCAACCCCATCGGCCCGCGCTCCTGCTACGACGAAGGCAAACGCTGCGCCGAGACCCTCTTCTTCGACTACCGCCGCCAGCACGGCATGCGCATCAAGGTCGCCCGCATCTTCAACACCTACGGCCCGCGCATGCACCCCAACGACGGCCGTGTGGTCTCCAACTTCATCGTCCAGGCGCTGCGGAACCAGCCCATCACCATCTACGGCGAAGGCACCCAGACCCGCTCCTTCTGCTACGTCGACGACCTCATCGAAGGCTTCATCCGTCTGATGAACAGCCCCGACGACCTCACCGGCCCGGTCAACCTCGGCAACCCCGGCGAGTTCACCATGATCGAGTTGGCCGAGACCATCCTCGAACTGACCGGATCCCGCTCGCAGCTGGTCCACGAGGCGCTGCCGCAAGACGACCCCAAACAACGCAAGCCCGATATCGGTTTCGCCAATCAACACCTCGGCTGGGAACCCAAGATCCCGCTGCGCGAGGGATTGGAGCCGACCATCGCCTACTTTGCAGCCCTGCTCGAACGCGAACGACTCCAACCTTAAAACCGGCATCGACGACCCCGAAACGACGACAACACCATCGACGGTCACGACACCCGAAGCCCCGTAGGTCGGGCTTCGGCCAGACACCACCCGCAAATGCAAGCACCGGCGAACCACGCCACCGAACGAGCGCAACCGATGAGCACGTCCCCATCCGTCCACACCCTCGTCATCGCCCCCGGCCTCGCCGAGCGCCACTATTGGCGTGACCTCTGGCGCTACCGCGAGCTCTTCTTTGTGCTGGCCTGGCGCGACGTCTCGGTCCGCTACAAGCAGACTATCATCGGCTTCGCCTGGGCCCTGTTGCAGCCCTTTCTGACGATGGTCGTCTTCACCATCGTCTTCGGCAAGCTCGCCAAGATGCCCACCGAGGGCAACGCGCCCTACGCTCTGATGGTCTTTGCCGGTCTGCTGCCATGGCAGTTCTTCTCGAGCTCGCTGTCATCCTCCTCCGGCAGTCTCATCGGCAATGCCGGCTTAATCAGCAAGGTCTACTTTCCGCGCCTCATTGTCCCGACAGCGGCCGTCGTCGTCTCCTTCGTGGACTTTCTCGTCAGCTTCATGATCCTGGTCCTCGTGATGGTCTGGTACCAGTTCGTCCCCGGTTGGCAGATCCTGACCTTGCCGTTTTTCGTGCTGATGGCCTTTCTCGCCGCGCTGGGTCCCGGGCTTTGGATCACCTCGCTCAACGTCAAATACCGTGATTTCCGCTATGTGATCCCCTTCATCGTCTCCATGGGCCTCTACGTCTCCCCGGTCGGCTTCAGCTCATCGGTGATCCCGGAGCAATGGCGCCTACTGTATTCACTCAACCCCGTGGTCGGCGTGATCGACGGATTTCGCTGGGCGATCCTCGGCGGTGAGTCAAACCTCTACTGGCCCGGCTTCATCCTGAGCTGGGTCCTCATCGCATTCTTCCTGTGGCACGGTATTCGCCAGTTCCGAAAAATGGAAAAGGGGTTTGCGGACTATATTTGAGGAGTGAGGGAGAGGAGCGAAGCTTGAGGGAAGATGCCATCACCCCTCACCTTTCCCGGACATCCCGAAGCTAAAGGCAGAAAAAGGGGGTGAAGTGCTGGTTTGTTCAACCCTCCTATCAAAAGCAAAAGTAGAAATCAGCATGCCCGAAATTAGTCGATTCTTTGGAATCATCATCGCGATGTATTACAACGAACACAACCCGCCACATTTCCACGTTCGCTATGGCGACTACAAGGCGGAAATCGAAATTCGAACTCTATCCGTATTGGCCGGAAAATTGCCGCCTCGGGCCTCGGGCCTCGGGCCTTGGGGCTTGTGATAGAGTGGGCCGCTCAGCATCAACGCGAACTACTCGATGACTGGGAACTGGCCCGGCAGGATGCTGAATTGAACCGCATTGCCCCGCTGGAGTAGGCGCTATGTTTCTGATTGATGTCACACAAGTGCATGCTTTGCCTGATCGTCGCCTCAACCTGACGTTCGAGGATGGACTTTGTGCGGTTGTTGACATGGATGCCATCGTCAAGACCTATCGCGGTGTGTTTTTACCCTTACTGGACGACCGCTTTTTTCGACAAGTCAGGGTGGACCCGGAGTTAGGCACCATCGTCTGGCCCAACGGTGCTGATGTGTGCCCGGATGTCTTGTACAGCGCAGCAACGGGTGGGGGGGAAGGGGGAGGCGGGAAAGGGTGAAGGGTGAAGGGTGAAGGGTGACGGGTGAAGGGTGACGGGTGACGGGTGAAGGGGAAAGGGGAAAGGGGAAAGGGGAAAGGGGAAAGGGGAAAGGGGAAAGGATCTGGGGCGGATGTGTAGCGACTGGTTTCTCGATGAACAACGACTCGTCGATGGCGTTGCTGAGGAAGATGCCGCGCAGCCGTTCGAGCAACTCGCCGTGTGGAGACGCGCCGCGCGGCTCTCAAGTGACATCTACCGGGGCCTAAAAGACCTCCGCGACTGGGGCTTCCGCGACCAAATCACCCGCGCAGGTCTTTCCATACCATCCAACATCGCAGAAGGCTACGAACGCGATACCAACAAAGACTTCATTAAATTCCTACACTACGCCAAAGGCAGCGCCGGCGAGCTCCGAACCCAAATCTACATCGGCATCGAGATCGGCTACATCGACAAACCCACCGGCCACCAATGGCTCAGCGAAGCCAAACAAATCAGCAAGATGCTAGCCGCACTAATCAAAGCCAGAAAATCCTTCGCCCCTAACCCCCCATGATTCACCTTTGACCCTTGACCCTTGACCCTTGCCCTTTGCCCTTTGCCCTTTGCCCTTTGCCCTTTGACCTTTGCCGTTTGCCCTTTGACCTTTTCCCTTTGCCCTTTGCCCTTTGCCCTTTATGCCCTTTGCCCTCAAACCGCTGGTGGCCCAAGGCGCGCAGCCCGCCCGACCCCATCAGTCGCCCACCACAGCACCCCCATGACCAGGCGAAAACCACACCCGCGCACGGCGCACGGCCCCGGACACGACGGCGGCTACAAGTTACTTTTCTCCCACGTCGCCAATCCGCGACTTGTTGAATGGCTGTGTGCCCGGCGACTGGATCGACCAGCTGGACCTGACGAGCCTGGAGAAATGCAGCGGCAGTTATGTCAGCGACGATCTGCGCGACCGCGCCGACGACCTCATCTGGCGGGTGCGCTGGGGTCGTGACTGGCTCTACATCTATCTGCTGCTCGAATTTCAATCCAGCGTCGACGCCTGGATGGCAGTTCGCATCCAGGCCTATGTCGGACTCCTTTACCAGGATCTCATCCGTGCCGAGCAGCTCGGGGCAACGGGTCAATTGCCCCCTGTCCTGCCGATCGTCCTCTACAATGGTCTTAAACCCTGGGACGCGGCCCGCGAGGTCGGCGAGCTGATCGCCCCGGCGCCGCCCTTCGTCCGGGAGTATCGCCCCCGTCAGGGCTACTATCTGATCGATGAGATCCGCCTCGCCGAGCAAGGCGCATTGCCGGAGCGCAATCTCAGTGCCGCGCTGTTTCGGCTTGAAGCCAGCCGCTCGCCGGCGGACGTGTTGGGTATCCTGCAGGCCCTGGTCGACTGGTTGCAGGCCCCGGAGCAGACCAGCCTACGCCGCGCCTTCACGGTCTGGTTCAGGCGCGTATTCCTGCCGCGGCGACTCCCGGGGGTGCCGATGGTTTCCATGAACGACTTACACGAGGTACGCAGCATGTTGGCTGAGCGCATCGAGAGTTGGACCGAGCAATGGATGCGTGAAGGATTGGAGAAGGGCCTTGAGAAGGGCCTTGAGAAGGGCCTTGAGAAGGGTCGCGAGGAAGGCCGCGAGGAAGGCCGCGAGGAAGGCCGCGAGGAAGGCCGACGCCTCGAGGCCCAACACTTGGTGTTGCGCCTCCTGCAACGGCGGATTGGTCCGCTGACGCCGTCCCAGCAAACGCGCATCGCGGCCCTCCCCTTGGAGACCCTCGAAACCCTCGGCGAGGATCTTCTCGACCTCACCACCGCATCGCAACTCGATGCGTGGCTGGCACGCCGATGACCGCCACATGCGGCAGCCGATCACCTTTCGGCCACCTGACCTTGAACCCGCGATGGTGAGTCTGTAACCGCACTCCCCCCAAAGTCGACACCCAACCGCATTCCGCCCTTAACCCTTAACCCTTAACCCTTAACCCTTAACCCTTAACCCTTAACCCTTAACCCTTAACCTTCTTTCCCCCCATCAAAGTCGAAAACCTCCTCCGTCCGACCCAGGTCCGACCCACATCGGTCGGGCTTCAGCCCGACAAGCCCTTGCCCCATCGCCCCCGACCGGCTAACCTACTGCCGCTGTACAACGTCTGAACAAATTGCCCCACGCCCATACCCCGAAAACGACAGGGTAGGGCGGTAGCGTTCCCGAAGTGCCCACCCAAGCCCGCCCCGGACCACCGAACGAGGCCCCCGCGGGTGGCGCGTTCGCTCCCGCGCTGCGCGTCGCGGCACTCGCTCCCACGCTCCGCCCCGCGGCACTCGCTCCCACGCGGAGGGCACTCGCTCCCACGCGGAGAGCACTCGCTCCCACGCGGAGAGCACTCGCTCCCACGCGGAGAGCACTCGCTCCCACGCGGAGAGCACTCGCTCCCACGCTCCGCGTGGGAGTGTAGCCCCGACGCTCCGCGTCCCGAACCCGAAGCCAACGGTCGCACCCGGCAGCATCGACCCACACCGCCATGACCGACGACCTCCACTACCGCGTCCTCAAACACCTCGAGACGCACCCCGACGGCACCCAACGCGATCTCGCCAAGGCGCTCGGCATCAGCCTGGGCAGCACAAACTTCTGCGTGCGCGCCCTCATCGACCACGGCTGGGTGAAGGTCCAGAACTTCCGCAGAAGCGACAACAAGCTCGCCTACGCCTACCTGCTCACCCCGCAGGGCATCGAGGCCAAGGCCCGCATCACCGCCCGCTTCCTGCAGCGCAAACGCGCCGAATACGAAGCCCTCAAGGCCGAAATCGCCCAGCTCGACGCCGAGGTCCGATCTCAATCCAAACCATAGCGACCGATGAGCTGGTTCCCACGCTCCGAGACTGTGAAAGTACGGTACTCGCTCCAACGCTCCGCGTGGGAGTGTAGCCCCGACGCTCCGCGTCACGCGCCCGAAAGCCCAGCGGCCCGAGCGTCGGTCTCTCAACCCGCCCCCCGCCAAGCACACCGTGCTCGCGCCCTGGGTGCACCTGCCGTGCCTGACCACCGAGACAT
>NZ_AFWV01000036.1 GCF_000223985.1 Thiocapsa marina 5811 | reverse complement strand
GATGCAGCACCCCGCCGCAGGCGGGACAACCCTCCCCTCGGGCGGCCTCGGCGAGGTCCTCGTCGATGTGCATCAACACGGCGAAAAACGTGGGGCTTTCAAGGACGGCGTGGCACACTGATGGAGTCTCTTTGTCTTCGCAAACAAGAGACTCTCCCGACGGGTGCTGTTGTTCAAGCACCCCGAGGGAGGCACACCGCTCTCCCTCATGAAAGATGACGATTTAAGGGGGAAGAAACATCAGGGAAGGTGGCCGTACTCACCATTGACGGCGGTTCCGGCGTTCTCAACGTAAAGGGTAACTGGACTGATTTTGGTGATTTTATTGCGAGCACGGGCAGAGTCAGGCTGCTAGCCGCCTGCACTGGCACGCCGGTTCAGGTGACCGGCGTCACCACTTTCTGCCACCTCGACCTCAGCACTACTGGCATCGACTATCTTTTCCCTGCCGATCAGACCATCACGATTCTCTGCTCACTCAACCTTGGCCAGGGCAACCGCCTCATCGCCGTCGGCGGCGGTAATGCCTTCTTCCAGCTTGGTCCCGCTGCGGTGATCACCGGCACTGCAGATTTGGATCGGGTTGTCATTCGCCAGCCTGATTCGCCATCGCCAGTTCCGATTCCGGCGATTGGCCCCGCTGGACTGGTCACTTTGGCCTTGCTGCTGGGAGGTGTGGCCACGTGGCGCCAATATCCCCGTTCCGGTGCCGCTGCTCTTACTGATCGCCCCAAAACCGCTTAGGGATTTTTGCCATGCCGTTCGCCTGCAACAGGAAACCCCTGGTCCTCGCAATCATGGCCGTGCTTACGCCCGCTGGCTTGGTGCTGGCGGGAAACATCGTTCAGACTCCAACCGGAGGAGCGGTCATTGTCACCGACGAGGACCGCTCGACGCAGCGCTTTCGCGTGAACGCTACGGGCGAGGTGTACATCCCAGGGTTGCCGGGTACGGATGCGGTAGGTACTGATCTGACCTGCTTTCGGGGAGGTGCCGGCGCCACCGCCGACGGTCAACTGGTAAAGTGCGCCCCAGGCTTAGGAGTTGGCCCCCAAGGCGAGATCGGCCCGCAAGGCCCGCAAGGTGTAGATGGCGCTCAGGGGCCGCAGGGCGAGACCGGAGCCGCGGGTGCACAAGGCCCCGAGGGTGCACAAGGCGTCATGGGCCCCCAAGGCGAGACCGGACCGCAGGGTCCGCAAGGTGCTCAGGGCGAGCAAGGCATCGCGGGCAAGACCATTCTCAGCGGCGAGGTTCCACCGCAAGCGGGCGACGGGGTCGATGGTGACTACTGGTTGGACACCGACACCCAGACCTTGTATGGCCCCAAAGTCGCTGGCGCCTGGCCGGCAGGGGTATCGCTGATCGGTCCCCAAGGCCCGCAAGGGGCGGGTGCAACAAGTGGCTATCAAAGAGTGTCCGGTGGGGGTGGCATTTATAACGACGACTCGCCAAGAACTGTAACTGCAGCGTGTCCGGATGGTACTTACGTTGTTGGGGGTGGATTTGAAATAAAGTCCTTCGATGATGATCCAGATGTTAAGGTAACCAAAAGCATGGCAACTTCCGACACGCAATGGTCTGTAACTGCCAGTAATACCTACCTTGGAAGGGATACGTGGAACTTGAAGACATATGCAATTTGTATATCAATAATAGGCCCGTAACTGACAGCAAGCACCCGAGCGTTACTATGAAATCCTCTTCGTAGTACCGGAATTCTCCAGGATTTCTGCTTTTCGTATAACAACTACGCCAACATCACCAGTCGATTTACAATTTAGAATCACTATGAATGATGTGATCATTGAAGGTTTTTTTATGCTCGGCGCGGCCGCATTAGGAGGAATGATTGCTATTTTTGGATCGAGATCAGGAGCGCAAGTGACGAAACTCAAGGAGGAAAAGGAAAAACTCCGGATTCAGCTCGATAAACTCCTCAGACAAGTCGAAGCCTATCATTTGCTCGAAGACTTGTATGCTCACGAGTTATCAGAGAAAGATGGCAAAAAGGCCGTCAAGACGATCAAGACGGAATATCGCAACAAGATTGTCGAAGTCCACCAGTGTGTGCGACCGAAAATGACGGCGAACGAAGCTAAGAAGTATCTGCAAGACCTGACACACTGAGGCTAGTTTGGCAAGGATTATTGCAAATCTCTGGAGTCTACTTCTTTGTTAAAATTTACCGGACCTTAGATCTGGTATTACTAACTTATTGCCTCGTTAAACATCATCTAGAGAGCCAATTCCAGCTTCAAAGCCGACTCGCCCGTCGCCCGACTGATTGTGCCCAGTAATGGATGCTATTGGCTCGAAATCCAGTACTATCCATCACTATAACCGCCTGTGACCGTATTGGGTCGAGTCCGGACGTTTCCACAGCACCCCTGCCGGTGTCGCAATGCAGCAGGAAGACCATGTCGGCCGGGTTGGCGGATCCAGCGCCCCGCATGCCAAGGTCCACCAAAATGTGATCCCAGAACCTCGGGGCTACGCAGTGTTGAACAGCCCTTAGCTGCTTGCCATGCCGCTTCAGACAAGTCCGGGCGCATAGATCCCAACGGCACCGCCGGGAAACCAGGCGGCAAACAGAGACCACGAACGTCAGCCTAACCGATGGCAAGAACCCTGCTTACTCTCCGTATTCGTAACTCGTGTACTTCGGAGATGGTCGCTGTCCGCCCGACTGCAGACCCCGGCCGGTGAAGCACCGGTGTCGGGATCTGGCCGACAGCGCCCCTTCGGAGTGGCAGTGCCAAGGAACCGCGACAGACCGCTGATGGAGCCCAGCCGTCGCCGATCCCGGCGAGGCGACAGACAGCAAGAGGCGCAATGCGGACGGTCGATGTCAACCCTCTCTGCAGCTAGTTCCTCACCCAAACGCGGTCCACGCAATTCCCTAACCAGCAGGACATGACAACGCGACGAGACCGAGGAACGGCGCGCCATCCCGTTGATCCGAGAGCGATTAGGGCATATAGTTCGTGCTTCTCGTGGCGGCTTTTGGCCGCCGCATGACCCACTAACGCACCAACGGTGTAGTCCCAGCAGCCCCCTAATTCAATGCCTTCCAACCAAAGTCCCTATCGCTGCTTCGCATCGCCAGGGCCGCGACTGACGGCGCGCGTTAAAAAGTTTTAGTATTCTTGACCGAGCCAGATCATAATGAATAGAGACCTCGCCGCCGCATATTATAAATTGCTCATGGCAATTCCTTGGGAAGAAGAACTGGTTGTGCATGGCATTAGAGAGGGATTAAATAAATTTCTTTCTAATGCCTATTTATCGATGAGTCCAAAATGTAAGCACGGTAGTGCTCATTTCTATAGTCTGAATGCGCTATCCGCGATGAAAAATGGCGATAAACGAGGCCTTGTATTTGACCATATGGTCCCAAAAACAGAATACATACAAAGACCTTGTGAAAAAGCAGCTCGAGAGAATAGATTGACAATAGAATACATTAAATACAAGCTTGATAATTATTGGAAAATTGCGGTTATTACGGCTACTGAGAATAGATTACTTTCATCCACGAAAATGCCAAAAGGTTGGGATGGTATTGATTACAAAGCAAGGTACACGCTGGCGAATATAGCGTTGCTTCCAGTTAATGAGGCTAATTTCTAACGAATAAGGTAGATCGTCGCTCGCTGCGCTCGGACGATCTAACATTACTCGTTAAGTACGAGCGGCCCCTTCGATGCAGCTGGCTGCAGGGGTCTTCCACGTATACCTCCCCCCGTCCCTCGGCCGTCCGCCGGCGTATGCTGCCGCTTGAGATACCTCTCCGTGTTGTCAGAACGAGCTACTCCAGGCCCCCCGCCTCCCGAGGAGCCCTAACTCAGCCGCTACTCGGGCATCAATCGAATCGACAACCGTAAGTTCCTCAAGACCGTCGGCGGCGGGCGCAACCGCCGTTCCTGGCCGAGTCCATGCGTCTCGGTGAGACGTCGGCCGCAGCGCCGGCACTGAGCGCCGTCTCGGGTGCTGTGCACATTAATATGCGTATTCCACGCCCATTCGGCCACCCATTCCACGGGCATTCGGCCACTGATTCCACGCTGATTCGGCCACCCGTTCCACGGCGATCCGGCCACTGATTCCACGGCCATTCGGCCACCCCCGGGCAGGGGGCGACGCAGGACCACGATCCACTAGGATCGACCCCTTTTTCGAAGCAAGGGGTCGAGAGATGGAGCGGTTGTCCATGCGTAAGATTCGCGAGTATTTGCGCCTGCGGTTCGAGGCCGGCTTGTCGCACCGGCAGATCGCGGCGAGCCTGCAGGTGTCGCGCAGCAGCGTCGGGGAGTACGAACGGCGCTTTGCCGCCTCGGGGCTGAGTTGGCCCTTGCCCGAGGCCTTGAGCGATCGGGAGCTGGAGCGGCGGCTGTTTCCGCCGCCACCGGCGGTGCCGGCCGACACCCGCGTGGTGCCGGACTGGACGGCGGTCCATCAAGAGCTGCGCCGTCCCGGTGTCACGCTGATGCTGCTGTGGGAGGAGTACCGGGCCGCGCATCCCGAGGGCTTCGGCTACAGCTGGTTCTGCAAGCGCTACGAGGACTGGAGCGGGTCGCTCGACGTGGTGATGCGCCAGACCCACCGCGCCGGGGAGAAGCTGTTCGTCGACTACGCCGGGCACACGGTGGAAGTCGTCGATCCGGCCAGCGGGGAGATCCGCACCGCGCAGATCTTCGTGGCGGTGCTCGGGGCCTCGAACTACACCTACGCCGAGGCGACCTGGTCGCAGGGCCTGGCCGACTGGATCGGCTCGCATGTGCGGGCCTTCGCGTACTTCGATGGGGCTCCAGCCATTCTGGTCCCGGACAATCTGCGCAGCGGCGTGAGCAAGGCGCATCGCTACGAGCCGGATGTCAATCCCACCTATCTGGAGCTGGCCAACCACTACGGTGTCGCGGTCGTGCCGGCGCGGGTGCGCAAGCCGCGCGACAAGGCCAAGGCGGAGACCGGGGTGCAGATCGTCGAGCGCTGGATCCTGGCGGCGCTGCGCCACCAGAGCTTCTTCAGCCTGAGCGCATTGAACACGGCGATCGCTACCCTGCTGGAACGGCTCAATCAGCGGCCCTTCAAGAAACTGCCCGGTTCACGCCGCACGGCCTTCGAGACGATCGATCGTCCGGCGCTGCGCCCGCTCCCCCTGACCCCTTACGTCTACGCGACCTGGAAACGGGTGCGGGTGAACATCGACTATCACGTCGAGGTCGACGGGCACTATTACTCGGTGCCCTACACCCTGGTGAAGCAGGCCCTGGACGTGCGCCTCACCGAGCACACGGTCGAGTGCTTCCACCACCGCCATCGCATCGCCAGCCATGTGCGCTCGCCGCTGAAGGGCCGCCACACCACCATCGCCGAGCACATGCCCAAGGCCCATCGGGAGTTCGCCGAGTGGACCCCGGAGCGCCTGGTGCGTTGGGCCGAAAAGACCGGACCGGCCACCGCCGGGGTCATCGGTCACATCATGGCCAACCGTCCGCATCCCCAGCAGGGCTTCCGCTCCTGTCTGGGGATCCTGCGCCTGGGCGAGCGTTACGGTCACGAGCGCTTGGAGGCCGCCTGCCGGCGGGCCCTGCGCCTTGATGCCTGCCGCTACAAGAGCATCGAGTCGATCCTGCAACGCGGCCTCGACCGCCAAGCCCTCCCCGAACAGCAGAGCCTGGATCTACCCGTCGCCCACGACCACCTGCGTGGTCCGGGCTATTTCCACTAAACCTCACTCGGAGTCAGACCCCATGTTGCATCATCCCACCCTGGACAAGCTCCAACAGCTGCGCCTCACCGGCATGTCCACCGCCCTGCGCGAGCAGCTCGATCTTCCCGAGATCCACACCCTGGGCTTCGAGGAGCGCCTCGGCCTGCTCGTGGACAGAGAGCTGACCCTGCGCGAGGATCGCCGCCTGCAGACCCGTCTGCGCCAGGCCAAGCTCAAGCACAGCGCCTGCCTGGAAGACCTCGACTACACCACCCCGCGCGGTCTGGATCGCGGCCTCGTCACCCAACTGGCCACCGGCCAATGGATCCGCGAGGGTCTCAATTGCCTGGTCCTCGGCCCGACCGGCATCGGGAAAACGTGGCTGGCGTGTGCACTGGCCCAGCAGGCGTGCCGCCAGGGCTTCACCACCCGCTATCTGCGCGCCCCGCGTCTGTTCGAGGAGTTGCGCCTCGCTCATGCCGACGGCGGCTTCCCCAAGCTCATGCGCAGCTTCGCCAAGACCGATCTGCTGCTGCTCGACGACTGGGGGCTCATGGGGCTGGACGCCGAGGCCCGGCGCGACCTGCTCGAACTGCTCGACGACCGCCACGGTCAGCGCGCCACCCTCATCACCAGCCAGCTGCCGGTCGAGCATTGGCATGACCTGATCGGCGATCCCACCCTGGCCGACGCGATCCTCGACCGACTGGTCCACAACGCCTACCGGATCACCCTCAAAGGCGAGTCGATGCGCAAACGCCACGCCCGGACGTTGACGCCGAGCGTACCCGCCGAGTAACAATGACCCACCTGCGTCGCTTCGCTCCGACTGCCCCGGCCGAATGGTCGTGGAACGGGTGGCCGAATGCCGGTGGAATCGCCGGCCGGATGTTGGTGGAACAGGTGGCCGAATGGCGTGGAATGCGCATTAATATCCAGAACATCGGCATCCGTGATGTAGACGCGGTCGATTGCGATTTCCGTCAGCCCAAGCAGGCGCGGGAGTTGACTCTGGTCAATCGTCCTCGTTCCATTGAGTTGAAGACGTTCGAATGGATGTACACCGAGGTCGGTCTCGTAAAAAACTGATGTAACTGTTCAGGTAGCCAACCGCCTTACGGCAAGTGCGGCATCGGAGGCTGGCCCCGGAAGGTCATCACAAGTGCGGGATAGAGATCGATCGACTGCTTGCGCAGGGTGGACAGATAGGAGCGTACCGTGGCGAAGGCCGCGGCACCTTCGGGCGAGCGGAAACAGCCCGAGACCTTCTGCTTGAGCTTGGGCATGCGCAGGTCGCGTTCCGCTTGGTTGTTGTCGAAGGGCACCCGCAGATCCGTGACAAACCGCATGACCTCGTCGCGGTGGGTGCGCAGGCGCGCGACCAGGTTGTAAGCCGGCGTCTGTTTGACCCGTCGTCGACTGCCCGGTGGCGGGAGGCGCTGCGGATGAAAGAAGGCCCCGTCGGCGAGGATGCGTGTCGTAACGG
>NZ_AFWV01000037.1 GCF_000223985.1 Thiocapsa marina 5811 | reverse complement strand
ACTACCTCGTCGATCCGAATGGGTTCGCTTATTAAAATGTTTAACTTGTTTTTGAACCGTTACTAATGGACTGCGCGGAGGTGCAACGCCACGGCCAAGCGGTTCGTTTCCTGCCGCCTTTAGGGCCGCGGGTCGGGGGGGCCTTACGATTGGGTCTCCTGCTTTTTCCTCGCTACTCGCCCGGCACCAGCCCTCGGCTTGAGCCGCTCGCGCCGGTGGAGGCGTTGCGCGGGTTGGTCGAGGCCGAGGCGGTGATTCGCAACCTCACGCAGACGAGGCTCGAGGCCCTCGTCCGCTGGGTCGAATCTGCACCCGCCTATCGCCTCATCTATCCGGACTTGGCGAGCGGTTTGGAATGGACGCGGCGGGCGTTGGCCGAAATCGGGAGTTGGCAGATCGAGGCGTGATGCGCGCCACGGTCCTCTGACATCGATGTCGTACCGAATGGCAGCCTTGCATCCAACCCGACTTGTTGCCGCCTGTCTGTCGCTCGGTGACTCGCCTGACCCCATCCTCGATGCGACCATCACCAGTACTGATTGCGACTGGCCGCGGATCTTCTGGTCTGCCGGCAACCATCTTGTGACGCCGTCGCTCGCAGGGGCGCTGACGCGAAAGGGCCTGTTCGATCGGCTTCCGACTGAGGTGCAGGACTATCTCGTCGGCCTCCAGGCGCTGAACCGAGAGCGCAACCAGGCCCTCTACCAGGCGCTGAGCGCAGTCGTCGCCCGCCTCAATGACGCCGACATCGAGCCGCTGTTGCTCAAGGGCGCGATCGCATTGTTGACGGGGCAATATCCGGGCGCGTCCGATCGCGTGCTGGGAGACCTGGATCTGCTGGTTCCCGGCGACCGCTTGGACGAAGCATCGGCACTCGCCCAGACCATCGGCTATCGAAAGGCAGAGTTGCCGATGGTCTTTCCAGGCGATCAGGATCGCATGCAACACGCCGTTCCACTTCTGCATCCGACGCTCCCGGTGACGCTGGAGATCCATCGGCGCATGCTGAACAACCCCGAGGACAACAGCCGACTGGAGTCCGGCCTAAAGGCGCGGCGCTTGATGCTTGAGGGGGTAGGGCGGGTTCAGGTGCCGGATACCGGAACACGCATCCTGCACAATTTTCTGCACGCTCAAATTCAGGACCAACAGCGGCGGCGTCGCGTTCTGAATTTGCGGCAACTTTATGAATTCGCGGCGTTGGCAAAACAGCACGCCGACACCCTGGATTGGCCTTCCATCATGAACCGTCTTCGTGGTGGACATCGCCAAGCCTTCGCGGAATATCTTGGCCAGGCCGAGTCATGGCTGGGACTGCCATATCCCCGAACTGCAATGCGCGCGCCAAGCACGCCGAGAGAACTCTGGTTGATCGAGCAAGTGGAGAGGCATGATGTCTTGCGACGGGCGTTCGCCGTCTACAGCGAGGCCCTGCGCATGCCGCGCCGCTTGGCACGTTTGCCTTTAAGGCTCGTACACACACCCGGCTGGTTCCCAGCAAAATTTCGCGCCTTGCGGCAGACTCGCTCGTGATCCGAGCTGCCTTCGGCATTGCCCCGGTGGCATTGCGACGGAGGGGGGCGGTCCGCACACCGGACCCTATGGGTGTTGCGCCTCGTCACCCCCTATGCAGCACTCGCCTCGGGCGGTCTGCTGCTACAAGGCGCCGCTGTCGTGATGAACGGCGGCGCCTGGCTTATGCTCGGCCGCTCCAATGCCGGTAAGAGCACGTTGGCCGGTGCCGCACTCGCTGCCGGACGGCCCATCCTAAGCGACGACATTAATCTGCTGCGTCCCGACGACGCCGGCGGATTCGTTTCGGGCGCGGTGCCGCTGACCGGAGACCTGCGGGCGCACCAGACCGCCGGGCCGGATGCCCGGTTCCCGGTGCGGGGTTTGTTGTGGTTAAGCCAAGCCGAGACCCTCGGGATCGAGCCGATGTCCGCAGGCGAGGCCGCGTCGCGGATGCTCGCCTGTTGCCCGGTCGTCAATACCGATCCCTATCGGCTCGAGCGGGTCTTCTCCGTGATCGAGCGGGTTCTGTCCGTTCTGCCCATGCACACCCTGAAATTCCGCCGAGACGATCCGTTCGAGGCGATCGAGGCGATGGTGCTTGGGGCGATCAAGCCGGCCTCGGTTTGATTGTTGTTGGGAATGGTTGCCTGGGTGTTGTGTGTGATTCGGACCGCCTAGTGGATGGCAAGGTCGACGGTCCGCACAGCGGACCCTACGGTTGTCGGTCTGCGGGGGGTTCGGTCCGCACAGCGGACCCTACGGTTGTCGGTCTGCGGGGGTTTCGGTCCGCACAGCGGACCCTACGGTTGTCGGTCTGCGGGGGTTTCGGTCCGCACAGCGGACCCTACGGTTGTCGGTCCGCGGGGGTTTCGGTTCGCACAGCGGACCCTACGGTTGTCGGTCCGCGGGGGTTTCGGTCCGCACGGCCGATCCCACGGTAGGGTCCGCTGTGCGGACCTTCGGCAGTCGCGAACCAGGGCGGCCGGATTCGTGAGCTCAACCGCGCCCGGGTACGGTATGCGTCATGTGTTGGAGTGGTTTGGCCCCGCCGGCTCCGACGACTGTCGGAGCCGGCGGGGTTCAACATATTCAATGGATCCGGGAACTGGACGAGTGGGAGCGAATTCCACCGCACCCTGCCAAAATAGCCGTTCTAGCCAAATCAACCATTTAGGAGGGCGGCATGATCGTGGTGACGTCGGTCGAAGCCCAGAGCCGTTTCGGAGAGTTGATCGATCGGGCGCAGCGGGAGCCGATCGAGATTACGCGCCGTGGGCGGCCGGTCGCCTACGTGGTTTCGGAACACGATCTCAGAGAGCTGGGCGACGTACGCAGGCGCAGGGAAGAAGCGGTGCGATGGTATGCGAGCTATCGGCGAGCCACCGCCGCATCACCTGAGGCAGCGGCCCTGACCGACGAGGACATCGATCGACTCGTGCATGAGGTTCGCTAGGCGGATCGTCCTGGACACGGGTGTGCTGGCGAGCGCCGCGATTCGCCCGGATTCCGTCCCGGCCTTGGCCTTGGAGAAGGCCCTGCTCAATTTTGGCGTGTGCGTCAGCCGGGACACCCTCGCCGAGCTTGTGCCCGTGCAGATTATCGGCTGTCTTGGCGTGGCGAAGCTCGGGATGTGCATTTATGCTTACACGAGTTTGTACATCGCGAGGCCGACATGAAACAAGCCAATTTCACCGAAGTGCGGAACCATGCTAAGGCCTACTTCGATATGGTCGAATCGGGTGAGACCGTGCGCGTGCTGCGCAACGGCAAACCTATTGCCGATATCGTCCCGGTTGCGACCGATCTCCCGTCCTGGAAGCGCCGCAAGGCCCAACCGTTGGTCCTGGACGGCGTGTCGGTGAGTCGGATGATTCTCGACGAGCGCGACGCAGGGGTGTAGGAACGGCTTCGATGCGCGTTTTTTTCGATAGCTCGGCCTTCGTCAAACGCTATGTCCGTGAAAACGGCACCGAGGCCGTGCTGGCATGGTGCGACCGTGCCGGCGAAATCGGTCTCTCCGGAATCGCGTTGCCGGAGATCGTATCGGCTTTTTGCCGCCTGCGCCGCGAAGGCAAGATCGACGAGACCCGGTATCGGCAGCTTAAGTCGCTGCTGTTGACCGATATCGAGGACGCGGCGATTTGCGACCTTACGCCCGAGGTCCTGGCGCAGTCGATTGTCTGCTTGGAAAACAACCTGTTGCGAGGCATGGATGCCATCCACATCGGCAGCGCACTTGCGCTGAAGGCGGACATATTCATTACCGCGGACCAGCGGCAAGGCGATGCCGCGAGTCGAGCGGGGCTGCGCGTCGATGGGTTGTGAGTTAAAACGCCTGTTGGGCGTGCTCGCCAACGCGGCTCAGCAACAGTTTGAAGCAACTCGGCTTTGCATTCGATCGGCAAGCCGCCGGTAGCCACGAGATCTGGTTCAACGGTACGACCGGGCGATACACGACGGTACCGAATCACCCGGGTGACATGCCTGAAGGCACGTTGCGTGCGATCTTGAAGCAGGCGGACATCACGCCGGAGCAGTTTCTGCGTGGTCGGTGACGGCAAGAGGCCGCGCGCATGGACAACGAAGCGCCGAGGAGACGCAGGGTCACGGACGCCGAGGATGTGCAAGGCGGTCCCGGCGTCCGGCCTGCGTGACCGACGATGTCTTTCTCCTTATCTTACTCATTTGGGATGGTTAACTTGACTGAATCCGACGACGAATGCTTGGTGTTGCACCCGGATGTGGTGTTTCGTGCCGTGGGCGACGAGGGGGTCGTCGTCGATCAGCGGCGGCCGGAGGTGATGGTGGTGAATCACCTGGCGTTGCGCGTGCTGCAATTGATTCGAGAGACGGGCTCACGCGCTGCGGTGCTCGCGACGCTTGAGTCGGAGTACCCGGTTGAGCCGACGATCATCGCCGCGGACATGGATCGTTTCCTGGCGGATCTTCGCGGCCGCGGCCTGATTTAACCGAACGTCCGACCGGATCAACCGGGAGCCGCCGTGTACCACACCCTGATCCAAAAACGCATCCGCCGCCTGGGCCTGCTGCACAGCGCCACGCTGGAGCTGACCTATAGCTGCAACCTGGATTGCTTCTTTTGCTACAACGATACCGATGCGCAGGGCGTGCCGCTGTCGTTCGAGCAGTATCGGCGCCTGCTCGAGGATCTCGCCGAGATGCAGGTGTTGTTTCTGACCCTGACCGGCGGCGAGCCGCTGGCCCATCCGCGATTTTTCGAGATCGCCGCGCTGGCGCGTACCTTGGGGTTTGCATTGCGCGTGAAGTCGAGCGGTCACGCGGTGCGTGGCGAGATCGCGCGGCGTCTGCGCGACGAGGTCAATCCGATGGACGTGGAGATGAGCCTGCACGGCGCGACGCCGACAACCCACGATCGGCAGACGCGGGTGCCGGGCAGCTTCGAGCGCTTGGTCGAGAACATTGAGGGGATGCGTGCGATCGGTCTGCGGGCCTCTCTGGTGAGCACCTTGACGGCTTGGAACGCCGACGAGATCGAAGCCATGTACGACCTGGCCGAGCGGCTGGAGGTGCGCTTGCGCTGGCAGGGTCCGGTCAGCCCGCGCGACAACGGGGACCGCGAGCCGCTGAGCATTCAGCCGAGTGTTGCGCAGTGGGATCGGTGGCAAGTGGTGGCGACGGTGCGCAACGCCCCGCCCGTGGCGGCGGAGTGCGAGGGGGCGGACGGGCAGCAGGATTCCGCGGGCGATGCCCTCGTTCGGGATATGCACGGCGACGAGGAGCCCTATCACTGCGGGATCGGCGGCGGGGACATCCTGATCGATCCGTTCGGCAACCTGTACCCCTGTCTGCACGTGCGCTGGTCTGCCGGGAATCTGCATGAGCAGTCGGTCAAGGAGATCTGGGCGGGGGAGAAGGGCGCGTTCAGACGTGCGCGTGACCTGTCCGTCGCGACGGCCAAGCGCTTTGCGACGGAGCGTCCGACGCAGCTCAATGCGCCTTTGTACTGCCCGGGGGTGGAGTTGAAGCTGCAAGGGGAGCAGCCCGAGCGTGCGGCGGTGCCGCTCTCGACGCTTCAAGGAGAGTTGGCGCGTTTTCGGAGGCCGCGTGTTGCGGCCGGTGGCGGTGGGTAGGGGGCGACGTCGTCCGCGGGGCGTTTGGTCCGCGCGGCGGAACCCGACCGACGGTGCCATCGGGCGACACCGTCGGATCCGGATGCATCCGTAGGGTCCGCTGTGCGGACCATTGGTTCCATGGAGCAGCGTTGTCGCCGGCGCGATGCCGTCGGTCCGCACAGCGGACCCTACGACGGATGCCGTTGGGTCGCAAGGCGGAACCGGGCCGGCGGTGGCGGGGGGCGACACCGTCGGATCACGGATGCGTCCGTAGGGTCCGCTGTGCGGACCATTGGCCCATGGAGCAGCGTCGTTGCCGGTGTGATGCCGTCGGTCCGCGCAGCGGACCCTACAACGGGTGTCGTCGGGTTGCGCGGCGGAACCGGATCGGCGGTGCCATCCGGCGATACCGCCGGATCCGGATGCCCTGTAGGGTCCGCTGTGCGGACCATTGGCGCCATGGAGCAGCGTCGTTGCCGGCGTGATGCCATCAGTCCGCACAGCGGACCCTACAACGGGTGTCGTTGGGTTGCGCGGCGGAACCGGATCGGCGGTGCCATCCGGCGCTACCGCCGGATCCGGATGTCCCGTAGGGTCCGCTGTGCGGACCATTGGCGCCATGGAGCAGCGTCGTTGCCGGTGTGATGCCGTCGGTCCGCGCAGCGGACCCTACAACGGGTGTCGTTGGGTTGCGCGGCGGAACCGGATCGGCGGTGCCATCCGGCGCTACCGCCGGATCCGGATGCCCCGTAGGGTCCGCTGTGCGGACCATTGGCCCATGGAGCAGCGTCGTGGCCAGGCGGGATGCCATCGGTCCGCACAGCGGACCCGACAACGGGTGTCGTTGGGTTGTGCGGCGGAACCGGATCGGCGGTGCCATCCGGCGATACCGCCGGATCCGGATGCCCCGTAGGGTCCGCTGTGCGGACCATTGGCCCATGGAGCAGCGTCGTGGCCAGCCGGGATGCCGTCGGTCCGCACAGCGGACCCGACAACGGGTGTCGTTGGGTTGCGCGGCGGAACCGGATCGGCGGTGCCATCCGGCGATACCGCCGGATCCGGATGCCCCGTAGGGTCCGCTGTGCGGACCATT
>NZ_AFWV01000038.1 GCF_000223985.1 Thiocapsa marina 5811 | reverse complement strand
GTGGGGGAGGCGACCCCGCAGGTTCCGTTCGAGGGCGAGGGCATCGCAGCGGGGGAGCGGCGGATCGGGGTGCGCGGTGCCGGCTACACCGCCGAGGAGTAGGTCGTGGTGGTGAGCGTGCACCGCCCCGGCGCAATCCATTTCAAGCTGCGCCCGCAGACGCCGGCGGAGCGGGAGGCGGAATTGGATCTTGACGGGGCGGCGCGTGCGGAGATCCGGGCGGAGCTGACGTTGGTCGGTCATGCGGCGGGCGCGGGCGGGGATGCGTTCGCGGCGTCCGAGCGTGCGGGGTTGCGGGCGTTTCAGTCTGCGGCGAGGCTCGAGGCGACGGGGTATGTGGATGCGGAGACGCGGGTGCGGTTGGCCGAGGTGGCCGAAGCGGCGCGGCGTGCGCGCGAGGTGGCGGAGCGGGAAGCGCGGGTGCCGGGCGGTGCGCCGGCGATGGTCTCGATTGCGGCGGGATGTTTTCGGATGGGCAGTCCCTCCGATGAGCCGCATCGGGACAGCGACGAGGCGCCGCATGAGGTGTGTCTCGAGGCGTTCGAGCTGGGGCGGACCGAGGTGACCTTTTTGCAGTACGATGCTTTTTGTGATGCGACCGGTCGATCGAAACCGAAAGATCGAGGCTGGGGTCGCGGCGAGCGTCCGGTGATCAACCTCAGTTGGGATGATGCGATGGCGTATGCCGATTGGCTGTCCAATGAAACTGGGCGCAGCTATCGGTTACCGACCGAAGCGGAGTGGGAGTATGCAGCGCGCGGGGGGACGCAGACGCCGTTTTGGACGGGTCGGTGCATCCACCCTAGGAAGGCAAATTACAACGGCAAATACGATTACAACGACTGCGAGGCCAAGATCCTGGATTACCGCGGTCGGACGGCGCCAGTAGGGAGTTTACCTGCGAATCCGTGGGGGCTGCACGAGGTGTCGGGGAATGTCTGGGAGTGGACCTGTTCGGAATATGCGGAACGGTATGCCGGTGCGGAGCAGCGCTGCGCCGACGGCAACAGTCGTGCCGCGCGGGCGGTGCGCGGCGGCTCCTGGATCGATGAACCGTGGTTCCTGCGCGCGGCGTCTCGCGGCAGGATCCAACCCGAGATTCGCGGCAGTGCCCGCGGTTTTCGTCTCGCCAGGACCTTATCTCCTTAAGTCCTTATCCGTTTACTTCTTGATAGCGGAGGCGTTGGGCATGCGTCGATGAGTTGCGGCCGGGTGTTTCGGGGGTCTAGCGGGCGGAACCCACTGTTCGCGCGCTTTGTGTGCCTGCGGCATGCCGCCGGCTGAGTCGGACCGCCGCATGCCTAACCCCGCGCTTACGACCGGCCCGGCGCTGGAGGATATGTAACGGTTCATCCTCCGGCTGATCCCGACGCTGGAGCGCTTTCCGCGCGAACACCGGTCTCTGACGGGCAGTTCGTACGTCTCAGGATGGGCGAGGTGCCCGCCCGGACCCTCCGGGTTCGGCGCGCGCGCCCATCGTTCAAGCTTAGGCGCGGGCAGGGCGGGCACGCCCGTCCACCGTCGCGGCTCGCCTTCAAGCCGCTCACGCTCACGCGGGCCTTGCCCACCCGACGCGCGTGCCGATCGGTTCCAGCGGAGGACAGGCGCTCGTCATCGGGGCGCCACGGTTTAAGATGCACACTCCGATCACCGCACCGCGCAATGCCGGCCGCTCGAGCTGACCGGCACCTGTCGCGGACGCTCCGAGACCGCCGCCATGCTCAGACTCCGTGACACCGGGTTTGGCCCGAACCGCGCGCCGCGTGCGCCGCTCCCGGCTTGGATGCGCGCGCTCCGCAGGCGGCTCCCTGCGTCGGCCATGCGGCTGACCCTCCTGCTGCTGCTCGCGGTGGCGCTCGTCGCGGTACTGATCCCCGCGTGCGCGGCGACCGCGGCCGAGGCGTTGCGCATCACCTGGGATCGCGCCCTCTACAACCCCAAGCCACTGAAGGACGACGTCTTCGTGCCCTTGCCCTGCGGCGGGGCGATGGTGTTTCGCTGGGTGGCGGCGGACGGGACGGTGCCGCCGGGTGCGAGCGCGGCGACTCGCGCGTTGTATGGACTGCGCGGTCCGTTCGCGTATCGCGCTCCGGGTGGTGGGACGGGGCAGCCGGCGTTGCTGGTGGGCAAATACGAGGTGAGCGCATTGCAGCATGCGACGCTGCAGGCGGCGGCGGGCGGTGCCTGTCCGGCGGTGGCGTCGAGCGGTCGTCAGGTGCAGGGTCGGGTGGCGTGGCAGGATGCGGTGCAGGCGGCGGCGGGGTGGAGTGTCTGGCTGGAGGAGCGGGCCGCGGGGGTGTCCGACTGCGCGAGCGCGCTCGTGCTGTGCGTGCCGCGGGTGGCGGACGGGGATCGGGTGGTGGCGCGCCTGCCGACGGAGGCGGAGTGGGAGTATGCCGCGCGCGGCGGGCGGGCGGTCACCCAGGAGCAGTTTGCTGCGCCCGTGTATCCGATGCCCGAGGGTCTGCGCGGTCACGCCTACTATGCCGACAATGCCGACGGGCGGGTGCGCCCGATCGGCTATCGCGCGGCCAATCCGCTGGGTCTGCATGATGTTTACGGCAACGTCGAGGAGCTGCAGCTGGGGCTGAACCGCGACCGGCGTTATCCCGGTCAGGTGGGTGCGGCGGTGATTCGGGGCGGGAGCGTGCACACCAAGGCCGAAGACCTCAGTGCACGTCGGCGCAGCGAGGTGCCGCTGTACGGTCCCGGCGGGGTGATCCGCGCCCCCGACAACGGCTACCGGCTGGCGCTGGATCGCGCGCCCCGGGCAGTTGGTCCCATCGCGCTGGCGAGCGCTCTGGCGGCCCCGGGCGCTGCGCGGAGCCTCGCCGGTCATCTGCAGGTCAACGTCGATGTCGCCTCCGAGGTCCGTCTGGACGGTCGCGCGGTCGGGCGCGCCGTGCCCGGTGCACCGCTGGCGCTGCGCGGACTGGCGCCCGGGGTGTATGCGCTCGAGATGGCGGCGCAAGGGTATGGTCAGGTGCGCGAATCCTATACGGTGGAGCCGGCGCGCTGGACGCAGGTGGCGGTGGCGTTGCCGGCGGCGCGCGGGCCGTGGGGCTGGTGGGCCGATCTGTCTCTGGCGTTCGAGCGGGCCGGGCGGCCGTCCTGGGTGCCGTTGGGGGTGGTGTTGTTGGTGCTGACGGGCGTGACCCTGCTGTGGCGTCGGGTCGTGGCGCGTGTCGGCGCGGGTGGCGTGGAGGGCACGGCGGCGCCCCCGGAGTCGAAGCCGACCAAGACAACGGCTCTGAAGCCACGCCAACTCAAGAAGCCGATGCTGATCCCGCTCACACACGCCTTCGAGCCAGAGATGATCGCGCTGCCCGGTGGTCGGTTTTGGATGGGCTCGCCGGAGGATGAACCGGGGCGCGACAACGACGAAGGTCCGCGCCATCGAGTGCGGATTGAGCCCTTTGCGATCGGTAAGACCGCGGTGACGTTCGGTCAGTACGACGCCTTCTGCGAGGCGACGCGTCGAGACAAGCCTTCGGATGCCGGCTGGGGACGTGGCGAGCGTCCGGTGATCAACGTGAGCTGGGACGATGCGGTGGCCTATGCCGAGTGGTTGTCGAAAGAGACCGGCCTGTCGTATCGGTTGCCGACGGAAGCCGAATGGGAGTATGCCGCGCGCGCGGGGACGCAGACGCCGTTTTGGACGGGGCGGTGTATTCACACGGATCAGGCCAACTACGGTGGAAATCATGACTACGCCAATTGCGGAGCCAAGACCGGCGTGTACCGCGAACGGACGGTTCCGGTTGCGAGTTTGCCGGCGAATCCATGGGGGTTGCACGAGGTGTTGGGAAATGTGTGGGAGTGGACCTGTTCGGAGTATGAGAATCGCTATGCCGGGGCGGAGCAGCGCTGCGCCGAACGCCCCAGTCGTGCCGCGCGGGCGGTGCGCGGCGGCTCCTGGAGCCTCGAGCCGGGGTTCCTGCGCGCGGCGGGCCGCGTCGGGGTCCAGCCCGGGTACCGCAGCAGGAGCGGCGGTTTTCGTCTCGCCAGGACTTTACACCCTTAAATCCTACCCCTTTACCGCTTTACCCCCTGATCGCGAGGGCGATTCGGCTTTTCGCGGAGCGCTCGGAGCCTTGGTGTTTCAGGGGTCCAGGGGGAAGAGCCCCCTGGTCGCTTATTTTTCCACGCGGCCGCATGCTGCGGGCTGAGTCGGGCCAGCCCATGCCCAACCGCGCCCGCACGACCGGCTCGACCCCGGAGACGTTCCCGCGTCATCCTTCGTCCGATTCCGAGGTTCATTGTTCGTAGGATGGGCAGAGCCAGAGCGATGCCCATCTTTCCCGCTCCAACGCCGGCATTCCGGCCGCTTCCGGTTCTCGCGAGGTCACCGGTTGCGGTTGTGCGGGGAGTTGCGATGCCGGTGCCCGTGAGGATGGGCATCGCTCTCGCTCTGCCCGTCCTACGGGTTACGGGTTACGGGGGTAAGGGGTGATTGGGAGGCTCGTGGCTAGGATTGGCATCCTCGCGGGCCTCAACTGAGCTCACGCAGGCACTCGGCGGCGTCGACGCGGCTGGCGCGCAAACCGGCGGCGCTGGCGGCGAGCAGGGCGACGAGGAGCGTGATGCCGGCGGCGTGGAGCAGATGCTCGGGTGCCAGACGACAGACGTAGCCTTGGCCGGGAAGGTTTTGGCCGAGCACGTTGTTGAAGGTGGTCGCGCCGCCGAGATAGGCGCCATAGGCGAAGAGAAACCCGGCCGTGGCGATGGCGGCGGATTGGGCGAGCGGGACCAGGACGATGGTGCCGTTGCCGAAGCCGTAGAGGCGCAGCAGGGCGAGGCTGCGCCGTTTGCGGTCGACGTTGACCCAGAGTGCGCCGCCGAGGGCGAGCACGCCGCCGAGGGTGCCGATGACGGCCACCACCAGGAAGACGAACTTGAGGGTCTCCACCAAGGCCATGACGCTCTGGATGGTGTCGGCCTTGGTGCGGATCTCGATCCCGTCGGCGCGCATAGCGGCGGCGACGGTCTCGACCCCGGCCAGGTCGGCAGCATAGACGCGGGCGTTGGCGAAGTGGCCGCGGGCGGCGGCGAGAGCGCTGGCCAGCGCGGCGGGCGTGAGGTCGTCACGCAGACCGTCGCGGTAGTCCTCGGTGCCGACGAGGAGGTCCAGGTGGCTGAAGATCGCGTTCCCCGAATAGCTGGCCTCGGGCAGGATGTCGTCGATGAAGAGCTCCAGCCGCAGGGTCTGGCGGTTCGCGCCGACGCCGCGCCGCACGATGCCGACGAGGGGGTCACCCATGTGGACACCGAGCTTTTCGGCGAGCATCGCGGTGATCAGGACGTGCGTCGGCTCGGAGGGCGCCTCGACGCCCGGCGGCAGCAAGGGATCACCGGGTGCGGTAGGCAAGAGCTCGACCGCGCCTTCGAGCTGGCCGTCAGCGTTGGACAGATCGATTGTGGCGCTGATGGTCCGGGTGCGCGGGACGATGAAGCGCACGTCGGGCCGGTCTGCGTAGGCTTCGAACCAGTCGCGCTCGAGCCGCGTGTTGCCGTAGACCGTGACCTCGAGGATGCGCGGGTCGTTCAGCAGGCCCTCGATCATGGTGGCGACGACCCCGTTCTTGAGGCCGAAGAGCAGCAGCATCGGGGCGATGATGGCGGCGACGGTGAAGACCAGCACCAGGGTGGTCTTGCGATCATGGATCAGATCGCGCAGGGCGAGCCCGTTGCCCTCGCGCAGGCCGCGCCGCAGGCGGGGCGGGGGCGGTGGCGGTGCAGACCGGGACTGAGGGGTTGTCGGCATGGGCGTGATCTCGTGGCTGGTCGTGCGGGCGCGTGTCCGGTGTCAGGGCATGTCGTCGAGCGGGACCGGATAGACAGAGTCGCCGGCACCGTCGGCGGTCTGGGCGAGGTTCACCCAGCTCTCCCAGTCGTCGTTGTAACGCCCGTATTGTTTCACTTTTCGCTGGAGGCTTCGGATCAGCTCGATCTGTCTCTCTGGCCCCCAGCTTGCCCAGGCCTCCTGTGTCAGGTCCATGATCGAACTGCGATAGGGAAGATCGTCGAGGTATTCCCCGAGCAGCCCCAGGTCGGCGAGACGGGTGGCCTGTTTGGTCGTCCCCCGGGCGGCGTCGCGTCCGAACTGGGCGGCGGGCGAGCGCAGGCTGTCGAAGAAACCCTCCGGCTTGAGCATGCCCTGCTCGGAGGCGTTGACGATCTTCTGCAGCATCATCTGCAGG
>NZ_AFWV01000039.1 GCF_000223985.1 Thiocapsa marina 5811 | reverse complement strand
GCGGACCCTGCGGCGGGGGTGCCCGTGGCGGTGACGCGCGGCGGGGATGCCGGCAGTGCGCCCGAAGCTCTCGAGCTGCAGTCCGCCCGCGTCTGGCCGTTGGGCGCGTTGTCCGCCGAGGCGCGCACCGGGGTGCGCTGGATGTTGGGGGTCCCGGTCTTCACCTCGGTGGAGAAGGTGCGCGCGGGCGGGTCCGCAGATACCGAGGGGAGTGTCGGGGGAGATGGCGAGCCGGCGCCGATTGCGTTCACGGGACGGTTGCGGGTGGCGGTGGACCGCGCGGCCGCGGTGTGGGTGGACGGGGTACGGGTGGGGGAGGCGACCCCGCAGGTTCCGTTCGAGGGCGAGGGGATCGCGGCGGGGGAGCGGCGGATCGGGGTGCGCGGTGCCGGCTACACCGCCGAGGAGCAGGTCGTGGTGGTGAGCGTGCACCGCCCCGGCGCAATCCATTTCAAGCTGCGCCCGCAGACGCCGGCGGAGCGGGAGGCGGAATTGGGTCTGGACGGAGCGGCGCGTGCGGAGATCCGGGCGGAGCTGACGTTGGTCGGTCATGCGGCGGGCGCGGGCGGGGATGCGTTCGCGGCGTCCGAGCGTGCGGCGTTGCGGGCGTTTCAGTCTGCGGCGAGGCTCGAGGCGACGGGGTATGTGGACGAGGCGACGCTGAACCGGTTGGCCGAAGTGGCCGAAGCGGCGCGGCGTGCGCGTGAGGTGGCGGAGCGGGAAGCGCGGGTGCCGGGCGGTGCGCCGGCGATGGTCTCGATTGCGGCTGGGTGTTTTCGGATGGGCAGTCCCTCCGACGAGCCGCATCGGGACAGTGACGAGGCGCCGCATGAGGTGTGTGTGGAGGCGTTCGAACTGGGGAGAACCGAGGTGAGCTTTGGTCAGTACGACGCCTTCTGCGCGGCGACCGGTCGAGACAAGCCTTCGGATGCCGGTTGGGGTCGTGGCGAGCGCCCGGTGATCAACGTGAGTTGGGATGATGCGGCGGCCTATGCGCAGTGGCTGTCGAAAGAGACCGGCCTGGCTTATCGGTTGCCGACGGAGGCCGAATGGGAGTATGCGGCGCGTGCGGGGACGCGGACACCGTTTTGGACGGGTCGGTGCATTCGCACCGACCAGGCGAACTACAACGGCACATCCGATTACAACGACTGCGGCGCCAAGACCGGGCTCTACCGGAAGCAGACGGTGCCGGCGGGGAGTTTGCCGGGGAATCCGTGGGGGCTGCACGAGGTGTTGGGGAACGTACGGGAGTGGACCTGCTCGGAGTATGCGTCCCCATATGCCGGGTTGGAGCAGCGCTGTGCCGAACGCAACAGTAATCCCGCGCGGGCGGTGCGCGGCGGCTCCTGGATCAGCGGGCCGAGGTTCCTGCGCGCGGCGGACCGCTTCGGGTTCCTTCCCGAGGACCGCGACATCTACCGGGGTTTTCGTCTCGCCAGGACCTTGTCCCCTTAACTCGTTACCCCTTCACCCCTCTATCGCGGAGTCGTCCGGGGCATGGATCGACCGGTTGAGAGAGCGAGGGCCGGGGGTCCAGGGGGCAGTGCCCCCGGGTCGAGCGCGTTTGTTACGCGGCCGCATGTTGCCGGCTGAATCGGATCACCGCATGTCAAACCCTGCCCGTACGACCGGCCCGGCCCTCGAGGCGATGTACCGGTTCATCCTCTGGCTGATCCCGACGCTGGGCCGCTTTCCGCACTGACAACGGTTCCTGACGGGCAGCGCGTACCGTACGTCGTAGGATGGGCAGAGCGGTAGCGATGCCCATCTGACACTGCCCCGCGCCAAGGACGAGATCCCGGGCGCCGCGATGAGCGTGCCTCGACCGTTCGGGCGCGGTCGGCGAGAGGTTTGCGGCAGGTGCCGAGGGCCAGCGGGCGCCGTAGAGTCGCCTCGGCGGGAACCGCATGTGTGATTGGCGAGCCACTCGGGTTCGGACGTGGATGGCAGGGAATGATGGGCATCGCTCTCGCTCTGCCCATCCTACGGGCTCCGGTTCCGACTGGAGCCCGCCGGGGTTCATTTCCCGCCGTGCCCCGCGCGGGCGATGCTTCGAGAACAGGCCCCGCTGAACGCGCTGCCCGACCGCCCGATGGCCGCCTACGATCCATCCGATAAGCTATTGTTCGCCCATCGTGATCGGGTGGTCGATCGGCTGCGCGGCGTCGTGCGGGAGGATTGGGTTGCCGAGCGAGTTATCGGTCGGATTCAAAAAGCCTGCGCGGGGCGCTTCCCGAGTTCATCAAGGGTTGGCGGCGTGCTCGACATTGCAAATCCGCAAACGTCGGCGCAGGGGATGATCGGCCCGCCCGCCTTGCGTCGTGGTCCTGCGTCGAATGCGTTTTGGGGGCTTTGCCTATCCGACGAGATTGGCCATACGGGATCTTTTCGGCTCTTGGCCAGGCCGCTCAGCAACCGATTCCCAAAGGCACTCACACGGCCGCGTAAAGGGTCGCCGCTACGCGCGTTGTTTTCAGCGCACTACCCGTGATCAAGGGGGAGCGGATGAATGCACCCTCGGAGCGCGGACCCGGCCGACGTGCCGCGGTCACGCAACCGACTCGATCACCGGAGTATTGCCATGAGCATCTGGAGCTGCTGGTTCGGCGCGAAGGCCAAGGCGTCGGCGGGCGCACGCCTGCTCGAACGCGACAACCTCGGCACGCGTTACGAGACCCATGACCGCGTGCATGCCTTTTGGACACCCTACATCCTGAGCCGCCCGTCCTTTCCATTCCTCTTCTACAACATGCCGTCGCGGGAGGCGGCGATGGCCGCGTTGCTCGAGCTGGAGCCGTTTGGGGTCGCCGCCGACAGCGGCAAGCCGATCAGCACCGAGGTCCTCAGCTTCGGCGTCTATCCGCGCGATGACGGGGGCGCCGCGCCCTGGGGGCTCATGCTCGCCGGTGAGCGCGTGACGGCGGCCTTGTACGATGCCGCCGTGGCGAGCTGCACCGCGCATGGTGGCTCGGACCCGCGATTGAGCGAGCGCCCGCCCGAGACCACGGCAACCGCCGCACGCGCGGCCCCAAGTCAGGAGGCGGTGACCTTCGAGCGCGAGGAGCAGGTCGACATGCTGGCACAGATGGAGGCGATGGGCATCAGGGTTGTCGCCGACGAGGCGCTGTCGCAGTCCGTTGCCACAAAACGTCATTACCGCGGACCGGATCAAGCCTCGGCGATCGCGTTCCTGCAGACGCACCCCGTCAACGAGCCCTTCTTCTATCTCATGGTGCATACGCCAGAGGGCGTATTCGGCCGTGACAAGGACGGCATCTTCGATCAGCCGTCTTGATCGCTCGGGCAGGCTGAACGGTTTTACTCACACGGGAATCAACAACTGAAGTTTCTCACTTTCATGCAGCCTTATCATAATATAAGCAACCACAAATATGCGCGCATATTAGTGAAAGCTGATTGACGAAAGCCATGCGGCGGCAATGACCAAACGAACGTGAAAAGCGCGGACGAATCGGCGAATAAACAAGCAGTTGAAGATGAATGCAGGCTCGCTTCGGCGTATAATCAAAGGTGCCTAAGCCCATGATTAAAATCCAAAAACGAGCCGCATTCGATGCTGATCCTACCCGCACTCGCCGTTCAATTCCAGAGCCTTTTTCCGAGCTCCGATCACGGCCAAGAACGTGCCCGCTGGTTCATTCTGACACTCCAGGCGATCCTGCTGCCGATCACCGCCTCGCGCACCTCCAACCTGCTGCGCACCATCGCCACGCTCTTCGGCGTGGTGCTCGGCGAGGCGAAGTACTACACCTTCATGGCCTCGGTGAAGCTGCCGTGGGCGCGCGTCTGGGCAGTGCTCTGGCGAGCCATCCCCGATCCGCTCACCGACGGGCGTTTGGTGCTGGTGCTGGACGACTCGATCAATCCGAAGACCGGCACCAAGGTGTTTGCCTGCCAGCGCAGCTTCGACCATGCCGCCAAGACCAATCAAAGCCGCTTTCCGTGGGCGCAGACCATCGTCACGGTCGGGCTGCTGAAGGTCATTCACGGGCGCTGGTGCTGCCTGCCGCTGGCCTTCGCCTTTTACCTGCGCAAAGCGACCCTGGCGCTACGCAGCGTGCGCATTCGCGGTCGGGCGCTCACGTTCGAGAGCAAGTTCACCCAAGCCGTGCGCCTGATCCGGAGCCTCGCCGGGGTCTTTCCGCGGGCGCCGATCCTGGTGGTCACCGACAGCTGGTTCGGCAACAACGGCTTGCTCAAGCCCTTGCGCCGGGCGCTCGGCTCCCGTGCCCATCTGCTCTCGCGTCTGCGCGTGAACGCGGTGCTCCACGACCTGCCGGTGGCCGTGCCGGGACGGGCCGGACGGCCCCGCAAGTACGGTGCGCGCCTCGGCAGTGTCAAGGCGATGCAGACCGCGCTGCGGGCCACCGCGCGGACCTATTCACTCAACCTCTACGGGCAGGTTCGCGAGGTGGTGGCCGCCGGTAAGTGTCAAGGTAGTTGTCGCATCAATCATGTCATGTTTGCGTCGGCCTTCTCCTGGTCGCGAGGGGGTTTT
>NZ_AFWV01000040.1 GCF_000223985.1 Thiocapsa marina 5811 | reverse complement strand
ACACCGCTCTCCCTCATGAAAGATGACGATTTAAGGGGGAAGAAACATCAGGGAAGGTGGCCGTACTCATTTGAAGCAGCAGGGGGAGGGCGCGGCGTCGGCGACCGGGTCAGCCTCCACGCGTCACGTATCGAAAAGGGCTCTGCCCCCTTTTTCGTGTTCCCCGTTTTTCCCAAATTATCGGTACTGCGCCGATCGTTGATCGCGCTGTCGGCAGGATGTCTTGCGGTTGCTGCGTCGTCTACCTTCGCCTTCCAATGCGCAGGATGGACCAACTATCAACCCGCCGGCACAGCGTTTGACGGCAGATCAGTCGTTTGGTCGGGCAATTTATTTGTAGCGGTTGGCAGCGGTGGCGTTATAAAGACAGGCACCTCCGGCGGCACTTGGACTGAGAGAACTTCGAATACCACGAATCAGTTGAACGCGGTAGCTTGGTCTGGTGTTAAATATGTGGCAGTAGGTGAACAAGGCGCGATCACCACCAGCCTTAATGGCATTGATTGGACGGTCGTTGTTCCTGCCCCCACCACTGAAGCCTTGTATGGCATCACTTGGTCCGGCAGTCAGTTTTTAACAGTAGGCACCACCGGCAAAATTCTGACTAGCCCTGACGGTAGCACTTGGACGTCCCGAGACTCAGACACGACCCAAAATCTTTTCGGCGCCACTTGGGGCGGCGATCAGTTCTTGGTAGTAGGCAATGCCGGCACGATCCTGACCAGCCCTGACGGCTCTACCTGGAGCCCTAAGGACTCCAACGTAGATGCTCGACTTGAGGGAATCGTTTGGAATGGCAGGAAATTTTTGGCAGTTGGAGCATTTACACCGCTAGGCTGCGACGACGGTTTGGATCCGTACGACTGCATGACCATCCTGACTAGCCCTGACGGCAATAACTGGACCTTTATTCCCACCCTCCAAACTTATAACCTCCATAATGCGGTCTGGAGCGGTAGCGAATTTGCTGTCGCGGTCGATGGCGGCCGCGTTGCGGTCAGTCCCGACGGTATCGCTTGGGAGATCCTCGACATCGGAGCAGGCGAACAAGTTAATGGAATTACATGGCAAGGAAGGTCGTTTGTAACCGTGGCAAATTTGAACCGGGCCTCACGCAGTCTTTGCCCATGGGGCGACGGCTTGTCACTCGCCGGAAATCGCTGGACACAAATCGCAATCCCGGCGCTCAACACTACTAGCATGGCGATCAGCACGATATTCTCTGGCGTCTCGGGAACCTATACTGCTCCAGCGACCGGGGCAAACGATACCTGGATCATCAACGGGCGTGACGCTGATATCCCAGCGTACTACGAATTTAGCGACACCTCCGGCGTTGTCAACCAAGATGATGGGTACTGGATCAAGCGTTGGGGGACGACGACTTCGAACATCGAGATTCCCCCCCTCTCGGCAAACGCAACCCCGTTAGTCATAAGCAACGGCAACTGCCCATCGACCGTCGGCTGTTACGAGATCCCCCTTGTGGCCCCCGAAAGCGGTGCAGATCGCGCCAACTTGGTCAGCTTCCCGCTGCCCTATCCGGTGGCTTGGTGGGAAGTGGTGGTCGAGGTCGATGGAGAAGCTTACACGCCCGCGGGCGCAGGTGAGGCTGGTTTTATGCGCCCCGAGTACTACATGTGGAACGGCACGGCCTACGAGACCTTCGACGACGCAACGCCGGGCATGATCGGCATTTTGCAACCATGGCAGGGCATTTGGGTCATGGTCAAGGCCGCCGCCTCTGGCAAGTCACCAAAGCTGCTGATCCCTGCGATTCCAAAGTTGAGTCAGGCGACGCCTGGAGAGGCCACTCCCTGGGTTGCGCGCGCACTCGACTGGCTGATTCCCTCGGCATCAGCGGATTCTCCAGACGAGGCCGTCATCCAAAGTCATGCGGGGGGCAAGTCCAAGCAGGACAAACCGATCAAGGAGGCAAAGATCGGGCTGAAGGACCGAGAGGCATTACGGAACCGAGACGGCAGGGCGATTCAGGCAGGTCAAAACTGGTATGTGCGCTTCATCGCGGAAGAGACCACCGAGAGTATGGTCGACAGAAACAACGTCTTCGGCCAACTTGATGGCACAGAAGCGGGTTACGACCGTCGCGATCTTCCGTCACTGGCGCCTGCGGGTTCGCCTTACCTGAATGTTGTGTTCCCGCACCCCGAATGGGAGGTTCGACCCGGGGATTACAACTCCGATTACCGTCCTGTCCCAATCCCTGAAGATACAGGAAAGGGTAAAGGTAAAATCGATAAAAGGAACAAGAAAGGCCAGGGGGCCGACAGCTGGCGCATCGAGGTGCGCAGCGACCAGCCGCGCGACATCATGCTCCGCTGGGAAGGTCCGCAGGAGATCATCAACCGATCCGTCTTGGTGGATGATCTGACTGGAATCGAATATCCTCTAAAACTCAAAAAGAAAGCGGACCCATCGCTGGAGAATGGTTTTGCCTTCAATATGAGCGAGACAACCCACTCATTCACTTGGCGTTATCTTGGTCGCTAAGCGCTTTGCCTGATGCTTAGGGCGAGGATTGCCCGTGACGCGCAGCGAGACCCGGTCGTCGGGCCTCGCATCGGCCGGGCGACGACGTCCGCGGGCGCGGAGGTTGCGGTGTGGATTATAAGTAAAGCACGATTAGGAGTTTATCGATGTCGAATGCTCACGAAACCTCACGTAATCCGGCGCCAACAGCGGACTCGACGCAGCTGGATGCAGGGCGCCGGGCCGTGCTGGATAAGCTCGGCAGGCTGGCGGTCTATACCCCGCCGACGATGATGGCCCTAATGTTGTCGAAGCGGGCCAGCGCGGCAAGCTGTGGCGGGCCGTTGCAACCTCCGTGTCCGCCGGTCTGAGCCTCCCGAGATTAAGGAGATTGGTTTCCACAGCGTTGGATCTTGTAAACGCCTCCGCTCGATCTTCAAGGATCCCCAGCGTCCTGACGGCCGGCTTCAAAACCGGCCATCTCGCTTTGGCCCCCGCCTACGATCGCCGGCTATTTGTCCTCGACCCTTTGGCTGGGTGGGCTTGGGAAGCGCAGTCGGCCGGATTGAATCTTGCGACCATGGCCCGGGCTATCGCTGACCGCTTCGACTTGGAGGAGAAGGTTGCATGGCAGCACTTGGCGGCGCTGTCGCATCAATGGCGAAGCGCCGGCCTGTTTGATCCGCCGGAGACCGCAATATCGAGTGCCCCGCAAATCGCCGCTTCGCCGGACGTTTCGGCACCGCCTGCAGCATTGCTGCATTGGTTTTGTGCCGGAGACCGCCGAGTTGGGCTTGCCGTTGACGACGAGTACTTGGCCCGTCGCCTCTTCGACCTGCTGCCCAGCGTCGAGCGCGCGGCCCCTACAGGATCAGCCGCCGACGGCCATTGGCTGCACCTCCGGGGCGATTCGTCAGCTTGGCGCATTATCGTTGATGGTTGTCCGGGCGAGACCGGGATCGGCGCCGAGCACGCCCTAGTGGAGACCATCGGCGCCTTAATCGAGATCGGCTGTCGGGCGGAGGAACGCCTTCTCGTGGTTCACGGTGCCGGCCTGTCGTTCGACGATCGCCAAGCACTTCTCCTGATCGCACCCGGCGGTTCCGGCAAGACAACACTGGCCGCTGCACTGAATGCCGCTGGCTATGGGTTGCTCAGCGACGATGTGGTTCCGGTCGAAGAAGACGGCGCCCTGATAGCCTTGGGCACCCCGCTTTGCGTAAAGGCGGGGAGTTGGTCGGTGCTCGCCGCGTGTCGTCCGGATCTAAGTAACGATTCACTAACAAGTAACGCATTTTATCTCAGGCGTTTTCTATAAAAAGAGCGTTACCG
>NZ_AFWV01000041.1 GCF_000223985.1 Thiocapsa marina 5811 | reverse complement strand
ACGAAAACCGGCCTCACGACCACCAACCGGACCTGTTCGACGGACCGGATTTCGACGATCCCCTGTTGTTCTGAGTCCCGCCACCGCGCTGGATCCACCTCGCGCCGCCGGCCCACACCCCGGCCGCGCGAGACCGGGGGAGCGCTTCGCCGACCCCCATCACGCAACTTGATCGCGAAACCATCAAAATCGCTGACCGCACTCACAATGGTTCCTCCGATGGAGATGATGACCTCGCTGGCATTGTCGACCCGACCGGAGCCGAGGCGGAAAGTACCGTCCACGAGAAATTCGTTGCAGTTAAGATCGAGTAGACTCTCGGCACCCTGTGAGACCTCGGTATCTGTTTCGATTGCGAAGATTCCGCCGTTGGCGGAAACCAGGCAGGGAAGGGCCAGAAACGAGTAGGCCAGGACCCAAAAAGTGCCAGGCTGGAGGAGACCAATCGCAAACGCCGAAACGCGATTCTTCCAGCGGCTCCAAAAGTATGTATCCGCTGGTTTAGGCCACGCAGTGATAGAGTCGGGCGCAAAGATGTGGGTTGGGCTTTCCTGGGAGGAATCGTTCACCAAAGAGCATCCTTACTGGGGGTAGGCACGCCGGACAGCTGGAGTGTATCCGCTTACCTGCCTGGGGTTCAATGCCATGACGGGTGTCCGCTCCCCGCTCGATTGCGGACCCCGTCCGGCGACGCACGAGTGTCAGCTCTGGGTCGCTATGTAAAGCTTTACATAGCGACCCCTATGTAAAGTTATCAACTATGTAAAGTTGGCCTGCTGGCCCCGGCAGTCCCAGGCGTTTGAGCCAGCGGCTTCTTTACATAATTAGAGGGCTTCAAGGAATGCTCGCAGCGCGTCGGGCGGGCGATAGCGGGGGATCTTTGTATGGGGTTCCTCAAGTCGCGCGAGCGCCTGTTCCTTCATCGTCAAGTCTGCTTCCACGTATCGATGTGTTGTTGTTACGCTCTCGTGGCCCATCCAAAGCGCGATAACGCTGAAGGCCACACCGGATTGCAGCATATGCATGGCCGTCGAGTGACGTATCGTGTGCGGAGAGATATGCCGTCTCGCGAGGGAGGGATGCGTTTGGGTGGCACGGGTCACGGCGAGATCGAATCGTTGGTTGACGTTTTGGCGTGTCATCGCGCGGCCGTCGCGGTTGGGAAGCAGCGGCGCATCCGCCGCGAGCACCGGATTGCAACGCAGCCAGGCGCGGACTTCCTGGACGGTGGATTTCCACAACGGCACGGCGCGCTGCTTCCGTCCCCCAGGTGTCAGGATAGATGTCGCCTCCCTTTGGGAGGATGTGTGGGAGGATGGGGCATCACCGACCCGGGGCTTTGCGCCCTCCGGGGTCAGCCGGGAAGGAGCCCGTAGGGCGACTGAACGGCTGACCCCGGAGGGCGCGGCGCAAGCGCCCCGAGGCATGACAAGGCGACCGACATGACGACCTATTCGAGTGAGCTGAAAGACAGCATCCTGACGAAGCTGCTGGCGCCCAACAACGTCGGCGTGCCGCAGTTGGCCGCGCAAACCGGCATCCCGCGCGACACCCTCTACGGCTGGCGGCGCGAGGCGCTGGGTCGGGCCCGTCGACCGCGGGCATCGACGGTGCCTGACGCCACGCTCGACAGCGAGGAGAAGTTTGCCGTGGTGGTGGAGACCGCCACTCTCAACGAGTTGGAGCTGGGCGCGTACTGTCGACGCAAGGGCCTGTTCGCCGAGCAGATCAGCGCGTGGCGCACGACCTGCCAGCACGCCAATGCGCCGCTGGCGAGCAAGACCGAGCGGGCCGAGCGGGCGGAGATCCTGCGCCTGGGTCGGGAGTTGCAGCGCAAGGACCGGGCCTTGGCCGAAGCCGCCACGTTGCTGGTACTGCAAAAAAAAGTCCGGGCGATCTGGGAGGAGCCAGAGGACGCTCGCTCACCTATGAGCGGCGCGTACAAGTGAGCGAGTACATCGAGCAAGCCTGTGCCGAGGGCGCCCGCCTGAGTCGCGCCTGCGCCGCCGTGGGGCTGTCCGAGCGCACCCTGCAGCGCTGGCGTCGCGACGGCGCGATCGGCGGCGATGGGCGCACGCGCGAGCACCGGACCGAAGGCGCCGTGCGCACCCCGGCCAATCGGCTCTCGCCCCGCGAGCGGCAAGCCGTCCTCACAGCCGCTAACGCGCCCCGGTTCGCGAGTTTGAGTCCGCATCAGATCGTCCCGGCGCTGGCCGACGAGGGCTGCTACCTGGCCTCCGAGTCGACCTTCTACCGCGTGCTGCGCGACGCCGGGCAACTCGCCCGCCGCGGTCGCGTCAAGGCGCCGGCACGCCTGCGTCCGCAGCCGTTGGAGGCGACCGGGCCGAATCAGGTTTGGAGCTGGGACATCACCTACCTGGCCAGTACCGTGCAGGGGATGTTCTTCTATCTGTACCTGATCATGGATGTCTACAGCCGCAAGATCGTCGGCTGGGAGGTCTACCCGCAGGAGTCCGCCGCGCACGCCGCCGGCGTCTTCCAGAAGGCCTACCTGCGTGAAGGCGTGCACCCGGGCACACTGGTCCTGCACTCGGACAACGGCTCGCCGATGAAAGGCGCCACCATGCTGGTGATGCTCCAACGCCTCGGGGTCGTACCGTCCTTCAGTCGCCCGGCCGTGAGCAACGACAACCCCTATTCGGAGTCGCTGTTCAACACCGTCAAGGGCCGCCCGGACTTCCCCTCCGATCCCTTCGACGGCGTCGAGGCGGCACGCCGCTGGATGACGACATTCACCGCATGGTACAACACCATCCACCTGCACAGCGCGCTGAAGTTCGTCACCCCGGCACAGCGCCATCGCGGCGAGGATGTCGACCTGCTGGCACGGCGCGATGCGCTCTATCGAGCCGCCAGAGACGACAACCCGACGCGCTGGTCCGGACCCACCCGCAATTGGACGCCACCCGCTTCGGTCTTGCTCAACCCGGGAAAACCCCCTCGTGACCAGGAGAAGGCCGACACGAACATGACATGAAGGATGCGACAACTACCTTGACACTTACCGCGTCCTTTGCCGTGCAAATGCACACAAGCAGACGCCTCCAATACAACATCGGCGACCCGCACGGCGATGATCTCCGAGACGCGCGCCCCGGTGTTGTAGAGCATGGTCAACAACAGGTGGTCGCGCTGCGACGTCCAGGTCGCGCCTGGGTC
>NZ_AFWV01000042.1 GCF_000223985.1 Thiocapsa marina 5811 | reverse complement strand
GCAGCGAATAGGTCCTCCGACAGCGGTCATCGCCGTTTCGGAATGCCCACAACGCGCGGATTCTGATCGACTGACCGGCCTTACCCCGTCAGTCGATCCGGCGGGGAGCAGCAAGACCGGACACCCAAAGTCCCTTTCCAGCACGTCCTCCCCGCCAGTGTCCGGCATGGCCGCCGTCGGCCGTGTCATCGTGCGCCGCCCAACGCGCGGCAGGAGGAGCCATGACGATCAAGCAGGTCATCACCGAGGGCGACAAGCCGGTCAAGGTCTGGACCGAGGAGCTGGACGAGCGTTCGCGCACGCAGCTGGTCAACCTCTCCAAGCTGCCCTTCATCCATCGTCACGTCGCGGCCATGCCGGACGTGCACGCCGGCATTGGCGCGACCATCGGCAGCGTCATCGCCACCGACCGGGCGATCATCCCGGCTGCCGTGGGTGTCGATATCGGCTGCGGCATGGCCGCCGCGCGCACCTCGCTCGGCGCCGAACAGATCGACGAGCGGGCGCTGAAGAAGGTCTTCGACCAGATCAGCCGCGACGTGCCGGTGGGGCGTTCCCAGCACCGTGACGAGCGCGCGCTGACAGAGGCGGCCACCCCCTTCGCCGCGCCGCTCGACGCGCTGACCGAGAAGCACCCGCAGCTGCTCAAGGCCTTCGGGCGCTTCTCCAACTGGGTCAACCAGATCGGCACCCTGGGCGGCGGCAATCATTTCATCGAGGTCTGCCTCGACGAGTCCGGGCGCGTCTGGGTCATGCTGCACTCGGGCAGCCGCGGCATCGGCAATGCCATCGGCCATTACTTCATCGAGCTGGCGCGGCGCGACATGGAGCGCTGGATGATCCAGCTCCCCGATCGGGATCTCGCCTACCTGCCGGAGGGCTCCGAGCACTTCGACGACTACGTGGCCGCGGTCTCCTGGGCGCAGGCCTATGCGCGGGAGAATCGCGAGCAGATGATGGCTCTGGTGCTGGCGGCGCTCGCCCGGCATCTGCCGGCTTTCTCGGTCACCGAGGCGGTGGTGAACTGTCATCACAACTACGTCGAGCGCGAGCACCACTTCGGGTCGAACGTCTGGGTCACCCGCAAGGGCGCGATTCGGGCGCGGGAAGGCGATCTCGGCATCATCCCCGGCAGCATGGGCGCGCGCAGCTACATCGTACGCGGCAAGGGCAATCCCGAGAGTTTCTCCTCCTGTGCCCATGGCGCCGGGCGCCGGATGAGCCGCACCGCGGCCGAGAAACTGTTCACACCGGCGGATCTGGCGGCTCAGACCCAAGGGGTGATCTGTCGCAAGGACAAAGGTGTGCTCGACGAGATTCCGGGTGCCTACAAGGACATCGACCAGGTCATGGCCAACCAGGCGGATCTGGTCGAGGTGGTGCATACGCTCAATCAGTTCGTGTGCGTGAAGGGTTGAGCGCGTAATCGAGGTCGCTTCTGTAGCGGGAGAATCGGTTTACTCCAGAACGACCCGCGCATTCAGCGGCTGGATCGGCCGGTTGTTCGGGGTGGCCCATCGCCCGCGCGAACTTGACGAGCTGCCCGTGCGATGCGCTCACCGGATGTTTCATGACCAGCCAGGTCACGCCCTCGCTGCAGGGCGGCGTGGTCAGGGAGCCGTCGAAGCGGTAGTAGGCTCGATCGGCGGGAAGCAGCGCCTCGGCGGAGGCCTTGCTCGCGAGGTGAGCCGTATGGCCCTGCGCCCGGGGCATGGCGGCCCACGGCGTGGCGAGGGCGAGGTTCTCGGGGCCTTCTTCGAACATGACTGCGATGACCGCGAGATTGCCCTCGGCGTCCGCGTGCACCAGATGCGCCTCCATCGGGAACTCGTGGCCGTCGATGTGGTTTTCGCTCGGGGTGTGGAAGTGGAACTGCTTCAGGGTGAACTCGCGCCCGTCCAGCGTGATGGTGCTGCCGGCGTCGTAGTCCACCTGGATGGTGTGTCCGTTGTTGACCTCGTCATGCCCGCCCGGCTTGTAGTGGAAGCCGATCCGAGGCAGATCGGCCTCGACACGGTCCGTAATGTCGATCGGAGTCTGGGCACGGCCTGTCTTGCAGGCCGTGAAATGCGGGTCGATCTCGCCCCAATGCTCCGGACCGTGGGTGCCCGAGTAGCCCCAGTGCGTGCCTTCGTCCGCAGAGGTCAACCCGGCTCCGATGAGCCCGCTGCCGAGGACTAAGGTCAAGGTCGCAAAAGTCGTGCGCTTCATCGTCTGTCTCGTTTGCAAGAATGAATCGGGTACCGGACGGTTCTCCGAGGGCCGGCTTGGAGGGCGTCGGCACTGATCGGCTCGACGATGTTGCAGAGCATAACGGTCTAGCCACCCGAAAAGCGATGCTCGGCTGAGGCTTGGAGGTGCCTGAGCAGGTGGTGGCGGGGCCTTGGCGCCGGCTGTCTTGATCTAGGTCAAGGATACGGCGATGCGCCCTCGCCAGACTTGCGGCGCCTTGTTCGACCCCAACGATCGTTACGGTTCCATCGGGATCGACAAGGGCACCT
>NZ_AFWV01000043.1 GCF_000223985.1 Thiocapsa marina 5811 | reverse complement strand
GATCCCCCTGTTGTTCTGAGTCCCGCCACCGCGCTGGATCCACCTCGCGCCGCCGGCCCACACCCCGGCCGCGCGAGACCGGGGGAGCGCTTCGCCGACCCCCATCACGCAACTTGATCGCGAAACCATCAAAATCGCTGACCGCACTCAGCCGGGCGCACGGATTTCGACGCACTGGCCGCGGTCGGGCTGAGGCCGTTGTTAGACAATTTTTCAGTCAGTTTGACGCTATTCGGAAATAACGTGGTCTGTCCCGAATGGCACTAAGATAAGCGAGGAGGCAAGCCCAAGGTTTTGAAAAAGCTGGGGAGAAGGGCTGCCAAGGTGATAGGCTGAACTCGCCAAAGCCAACTCACCACCTCGGACGGCAGCCCCCATGCATCCTAACCAGCCCGCCGCGCAACGGCAACGCGTCCTTGCCCATATCGCCGACACCGATGTCGGCGGATTCTTCGATCTGTTGACCGCTCCGCAGCTGCTCGACCGGGGCGAAGCGCTCCAGCCGCCGTTTCGCGAGCGGGTGTATTCCCCGACCGAGACCCTGGCGATGTTCATGACCCAAGCGCTCTCGGCGGACGGCAGTTGCCGTGCCGTGGTCAACGCCGCGGCGGTGCGGCGCGCGCTCGACGGCGACGCGCCCCTCGCGACCAATACCAGTGCCTATTGCCAAGCCCGGGCGCGCCTGCCGTTGCCGATGATCGCGACGCTGGCGCGCGAGGCCGCGGGGTTGGTGACGAAGGCTGCGCCCGGCTGGTGGCTGTGGCAGGGGCGACGGGTGCGCCTGGTCGACGGCGCGACGGTGACCTTGTCCGATACCCCGCAGAACCAGGCCAAGTATCCGCAGCCTGCCAGTCAGAAGGCCGGCCTGGGCTTTCCGATCGCACGGTTGGTGGCCTTGGTGTGTTTGGCGACCGGGGCGGTACTCGATGCCGCGCTCGGCCCCTGTGCGGGAAAGGGGAGCGACGAGCAGACGCTGCTGCGCGAGCTGCTCGACAGCCTGCAAAGCGGGGAGATCCTCCTCGGCGACGCCTTCTACGCGACCTATTTTCTGCTCTGCGAGCTGGTGCGCCGCGGCGTGGACGGGCTGTTCGAGCAACACGGGGCGCGCAAGCGCAGCACCGATTTCCGCCTCGGCGAGCGGCTCGGCGCGCGCGATCACCTGATCGTGCTGACCAAGCCGAAGAAGCGACCGGACTGGATGAGCCCCGAGGAATACGCTTGCGCCCCGGCGACCCTGACGGTGCGCGAGTTCCAGGCCGGCGGCAAGATCATGGTCACTACGCTGCTCTGCCCGAAGGCGACTCCCAAGTCCATGCTCAAGGTGCTGTACCGGCAGCGCTGGCACGTCGAGCTGGATCTGCGAAACCTCAAGACCACGCTCGGCATGGAGCATCTGCGCTGCAAAACCCCGGCGATGGCGCTCAAGGAACTGTGGGTCTACCTCTTGGCCTACACTCTGATCCGGCTCTTGATGGCGCAGGCCGCTCTGGTGGCGGACCAGATCCCGCGCCAGCTCAGCTTCAAGCATGTCGTGCAGATATGGGGGTGCGTACTGCAGCGCGGCGGCACCCGCGACAGCGTCTGCATCCATGCCTTGTTGGTCATGATGGCCGAACCCCGCGTGGGTCGACGAGCCGGTCGAATCGAGCCGCGCGCCTTGAAGCGGCGCCTGAAAAGCTACCCGCTGTTGACCAAGCCGCGGAAGATCGCCCGGGAGGAGGTCCGCGAACATGGCCACCCCAAGAAACAGCGTTGAGCGCCGCTTCCGTGTCGCGGATTCCGATCATGACAGACTGTTTTTGCGAAGATTTTCGCTTAAGTTAGTGCCATTCTGGTCTGTCCCGGTTTTCCCCCCATGCTCTTGACCCCATGCTCCTCGCACTTCGCATTGCGTGATTTCAAGACTTGACCCCCTGCTCCCCCGCGCCGAGAAGGCCCGCAGCGCCGACATCCTGGTCGCCGCGCTCGGACGCCCGCGCTTCATCCCGGGCGACTGGGTCAAGGAAGGTGCAATCCTGATCGATGTCGGCATCAACCGCACCGCGGAAGGCACGCTGGTCGGCGACCTGGATTTCGGCCCCTGCTCCGAACGCGCCTCCTGGATCACCCCGGTGCCCGGCGGCGTAGGCCCCATGACCATCGCCAGTCTGCTCGAGAACACGCTCCAGGCCGCACAACTGCACGCCGCGTTGCTTTAGATCGCGCGCCGTTCAACCGCTTAAACCGCGCCCGGTGCGGTATGCGGCATTTATTGGAATGGATTGGCCGCGCCAG
>NZ_AFWV01000044.1 GCF_000223985.1 Thiocapsa marina 5811 | reverse complement strand
GCAGCATTGGCCGCGACGTTGGCGGTCCCGATCCGCACCCTGCGGCGCTGGCAGGCCTGGTGGCGGGAGCAGTTGGCGCAGACCCCGCTGTGGTGCGGCGCGCAGGGGGGCTTTGTGCCGCCGGTGGATCTGCAGCAGGCGCCGGGGAGTCTGCTGGAGCGCTTCCTCGGTGATGCCGCGGACGCCCTGGTGGCGTTGCTGCGCTTTTTGAGTCCCTTGACGAGTCGTTCGTGCAGGCTGCACGAGGGCGGCTGACGCCACGCAGAGGATGCAGCTCGAAGGCGCCGGGGCACCCCGCTAGGCTGATCGCGAAGGTGCCGGAACCCCCGGCACCGTGGCCGGGAGACCCCTATGCCGATCCCCATCGAGGTTCCGCAACGCGAGCGTTGGGCCCGCCTGCGCTTTGCGATCATCGGACCCTTGCTCGCCGCCCCGCCGTCGGACGGCGACTTGCAGGCGGCACTCGCCGCCTTGGCCGCCAAGACCTGGCGCCATCCCGTCACCGGCCTGGATGTTCGGTTCGGCGTGTCGACCCTGGAGCGCTGGTATTACGCGGCGCGCGCCGCGCCCGATCCGGTGGCGGTGCTGCGCAATCGCGTGCGCGCCGACCGCGGGGCCTTCCCGAGCGTGCTGCCCGCCGCACGCGAGGCCCTGCAGGCGCAGTACCGCGACCATCCCGGCTGGACTGCCCAGCTGCATCGCGACAACCTGGCCGCCACCCTCGCCGGCACCGCCACCGCGGTACCGTCCTATCCGAGCGTGCGGCGCTACTTGAAGGCGCAGGGGATGGTGCGTCGCGCCACCCCCAAGCGCGACACCGCCGGCGCGCTGGCCGCGCGCGATCGCCTGGAGCAACGCGAGGTCCGCAGCTTCGAGGTCGAGCACGTCTCGGCGCTCTGGCACCTGGATTTCCATCACGGCTCGCGCAAGGTGCTCACGGCGTCCGGAATTTGGCTCACGCCGCTGCTGTTCGGGGTCATGGACGATCGCTCGCGCCTGGTTTGTCACCTGCAGTGGTACACCAACGAGACCGCCGAGGTGCTGGTGCACGGACTGTCGCAGGCGTTCATGAAGCGCGGCCTGCCGCGTGCCCTGATGACCGACAACGGCGCGGCGATGCTGGCCGAGGAGACGACCGCCGGACTGGCCCGTCTGGGCGTCCTGCACCAGACCACGCTGCCCTATTCACCGTACCAGAACGCCAAGCAGGAGGCCTTTTGGGGCCGCGTGGAAGGCCGCCTGATGGCGATGCTCGAAGGCGAGCCGGGGCTGACCTTGGACACCCTCAACCGCGCCACCCAAGCCTGGGTCGAGCAGGAGTATCACCGCAGCACCCATTCGGAATTGGCCACCACGCCGCTGGCGCGCTATCTGGAGGGCCCGACCGTGGCGCGCCCCTGCCCGGACGCCGCTGCCCTGCGCGCGGCCTTTCGCATCGAGGTCGCACGACGCCAGCGCCGGGCCGACGGCACCGTCAGCCTGGCCGGCATCCGCCTGGAGATCCCCGCGCGCTACCGCGCCCTGGAGACGGTGCATCTGCGCTACGCGCGCTGGGATCTGGCCCATGTCGATCTGGTGGATCCGCACAGCGGTGCGATCTTGAGCCCCGTGCGTCCGCTGGATAAGGCCGCCAATGCCGGGGAGGCTCGCCGTGCGCTGGTGCCCGGCGCACCCGCCCCGCAACCGAGCGCGCCCGGCGGCATCGCGCCGCTGCTGCGCCAGCTCCTCGAGACCCATGCCGCGACCGGCCTGCCGCCGGCCTATCTGCCCCTGAACACCGCCGAGGACATCCGATGAATGCGCGACTGCTCGCCCTCTACGGGCTGAAATGGCATCCCTTCTCCTCGGAGCTGCCGATCGAGGCCCTCTACATCCCCCCGCGCGTGGAGCAGTTCCTGTGGCGCATCGAGCAGGCGCAGATCCGCGAGGGCGGGTTTGCGATGATCCACGGCGAACCGGGCACCGGCAAAAGCGTGGTGCTGCGTCTGCTCGCCGAACGT
>NZ_AFWV01000045.1 GCF_000223985.1 Thiocapsa marina 5811 | reverse complement strand
ACCTACGGCCCGCGCATGCACCCCAACGACGGCCGCGTCGTCTCCAACTTCATCGTCCAGGCGCTCCAGAACAAGCCCATCACCATCTACGGCGAAGGCACCCAGACCCGCTCCTTCTGCTACGTCGACGACCTCATCGAAGGCTTCATCCGTCTGATGAACAGCCCCGACGACCTCACCGGCCCGGTCAACCTCGGCAACCCCGGCGAGTTCACCATGATCCAGTTGGCCCAGACCATCCTCGAGCTGACCGGTTCCCGCTCGCAGCTTGTCCACGAAGCGCTGCCCCGGGACGACCCCAAACAACGCAGGCCCGACATCGCTCTCGCCAATCAACACCTCGGCTGGGAACCCAAGATCCAACTGCGCGAAGGATTGAAGGCGACCATCGCCTACTTCGCCGACCTGCTCAAACGCAAACCGAATTGATACCCGTGTAGGTCGGACTTCAGTCCGACTGTGGGTCGGGCTTCAGCCCGACACGACCACCCCGGCATCTACCGCCCACGCCACCCATCCACCGGCCGATTGCAGAACACATGACAGACCCGTCCCCCCCCACGCTCCCGGTCACCATCTACACCCCGGAATCCTCCCTCGCCAGCCCGGCAAAGATGATCCGCGACATGCTCCGCGACCTCCTCGCCAGCCGGGAGCTCGCCTGGCGCCTCGCCGTGCGCGACATCAGCGCCCAGTACCGACAAGCCGCCCTCGGCCTGCTCTGGGCCTTCATCCTCCCGCTGGCCAACACCCTCATCTGGGTCTTTCTCAGCAGCTCCGGCATCGTCTCCGTCGGCGAGACCGCCTTGCCCTACCCGGTCTACGTCTTCACCGGCAGTATGCTCTGGGCCATCCTGATGGACGCGATCAACGCCCCGCTGCAGCAAACCATCGCCGCCAAGGGCATGCTCGCCAAGTTGAATTTCCCGCGCGAGGCGCTGATCGTCTCGGGCATCTACCAGACCCTCTTCAACGCCGGCATCAAGATCGCCCTCTTGATGGCCGTTCTGCCCTTCATGGGCGTCGACCTAGGCTGGAACCTGTTGCTCTTGCCCATCGGCCTCTTCTCGCTGGTGCTGGTCGGCACGGCCCTGGGGCTGCTGATCACCCCGGTCGGCGTGCTCTACACGGACATCGGCAAGGCCCTGCCGCTGCTCATGCAGTTTCTCATGTACGTCACACCCGTCGTCTTCCCCATGCCCAAAGAGGGCTTCGCCGCAACCGTGTTCAGCCTCAATCCACTCTCGCCCATCATCCTCACCGCGCGCGATTGACTGACCGGGTTTACACCGGAGCATCTATTGGCCTTCCTCGCCGTCAACGTCGTTGCCGTGCTGTTGCTGTGCGGCGTCTGGATCGTCTTCCGGCTCGCGATGCCAATCCTGATCGAACGTATGAGTGCCTGATCCCATGAGTGACGATACCCTGATCAAGGTCGAAGGTGTGTCCAAGAAGTTCTGCCGTAGCCTCAAGAAGTCGCTTTGGTATGGCATGCAGGATCTGGGCAACGAGATTCGTGGTCGCCGACACGGGGGCGACGGTGAGCTGCGGCCAGAGGAGTTTTGGGCGGTGAAGGACGTGAGCTTTGAGTTGAAGCGGGGTGAGTGCCTTGGGCTGATTGGGCGTAACGGGGCGGGGAAGACGACGCTGCTGCGGATGTTGAACGGGCTGATAAAGGGCCTTGTTCATTATCCCGTCCACCCCGTCATGCCGCGACCGGCATCAGATAGGGTAATTTCGGCGGGCGTGGCCGTCGGCGTCGCGGTCGCGGCGGCAAGG
>NZ_AFWV01000046.1 GCF_000223985.1 Thiocapsa marina 5811 | reverse complement strand
GCAGGAGGAGCCATGACGATCAAGCAGGTCATCACCGAGGGCGACAAGCCGGTCAAGGTCTGGACCGAGAAACACCCGCAGCTGCTCAAGGCCTTCGGACGCTTCTCCAACTGGATCAACCAGATCGGCACCTTGGGCGGCGGCAATCATTTCATCGAGGTCTGCCTCGACGAGTCCGGGCGCGTGTGGGTCATGCTGCACTCGGGCAGCCGCGGCATCGGCAATGCCATCGGCCATGACTTCATCGATCACAACTACGTCGAACGCGAGCACCATTTCGGGTCGAACGTCTGGGTGACCCGCAAGGGTGCGATCCGGGCGCGGGAAGGGGATCTCGGCATCATCCCGGGCAGTATGGGCGCGCGCAGCTACATCGTGCGCGGCAAGGGCAATCCCGAGAGTTTCTCCTCCTGTGCCCATGGCGCCGGGCGCTGGATGAGCCGCACCGCGGCCGAGAAGCAGTTCACGCCGGCGGATCTGGCGGCTCAGACCCAAGGGGTGATCTGTCGCAAGGACAAAGGTGTGCTCGACGAGATTCCGGGTGCCTACAAGGACATCGACCAGGTCATGGCCAACCAGGCGGACCTGGTCGAGGTGGTGCATACGCTCAAACAGGTCGTGTGCGTGAAGGGCTGAGAGCAGCATGACGATCGAGGCCGACTAAACCGGAATCGACCCGCGACGGTGCACCGAGAGCGCGGCACACCTCTCGGCGGCGACGCGCGTAATCAGTCATGCCGCGAGCGACGGGAGTACCCAGGTGGGCCGTACCGGCAACCGCCCCGTCTCACGCCCAGGCGCCAGCCCGGTGCCGACCAGCACGGCGTCGAGGCCCGCACCCAGGGCGCCCGCGATGTCGGTCGCAAGCTGATCTCCGAGCATAACCGGCCGGGACGCACCGAGCCGCCGACAGGCCACATCGAAGATCGCGCGGCTCGGCTTGCCCAGGCGCGTGAAGCCGATGCCCCGCTCGGGCCAGCGCTCGCGGATAACCGCTTCCAGCATCGCGGCCAACGCCCCTGCCGTGAGCGCGACCCGCCCGGGGCGCACCGGATACATCAGATCGGGGTTGCAGAGCAGCAACCGCAGCGGCGCGCCGGCATCGAGGCGGCGCACCAGCAGACTCAGCGCGAGATCCAGGTGATCGGGCCAGCACAGGTCCTGCTGATCGGCGACGATGAGGGCCTCGGCGTCGACATCCCCCTCGAAGGGCACGACGATGGCGCCCGCCCGCTCGGCATAGCGGCGCGATCCCTCCGGCCCCAGCACCAGGGCGCGCACCCCGCGGAGATTGCCGGCCACGCCGGGATCGGCCAACAGCGCACCCGAGGTCAGGATGCGCTCGGGCGGGATCGCCAACCCCACCGCGGCGAATCCTCGGCTCAGCGTCTCGGGGAGCCGGCTGGCGGCGTTGGTAACCACCAACCACGGGCAACCGTCGCGGTCCAGGTCAGCGAGCAGCGCGGCCGCCCCCGGCAAGGCGCGCTCCCCATCGAGCAGCACCCCGTAGGCATCGAGCAGGAAGCC
>NZ_AFWV01000047.1 GCF_000223985.1 Thiocapsa marina 5811 | reverse complement strand
ACGCCCTGGACTATTCCACCTACCTGGGCGGTAGTCGCTTTGATTGCGGTTGTGGCGGAATCGCGGTGGATAGCTCCGGCAACGCGTATATCACAGGGGATACTTACTCGGAAGACTTCCCCACGGTCCACGCCGTCTATCCGACCCCTGCATCTGATCATGACATCTTCATCGTCAAGATCGCGCCGCAGGACGACTTTATCGGCGTTTACGACCCCAGCGCCGGCTGGTGGTACCTCGACGTCAGCGGCGACGGCTTCTGGACAGGCGGTGCCGATGCCATCTTTCGCCTCGGGGGCGGGGAGGGTTCTCTGCCGGTCGCCGGCGACTGGAACGGCGATGGCGTCGACACGATCGGCCTCTACTATCCCCATGCGGGCTGGTGGTTCCTCGATGTCAACGGCGATGGCTTCTGGACAGAGGGTAGCGACAACGACTTCGGCTTTGGCGGCGGGAGGGGTTCTCTGCCGGTCGCCGGCGACTGGAACGGCGATGGCGTCGACACGATCGGCCTCTACTACCCCCATGCGGGCTGGTGGTTCCTCGATGTCAACGGCGATGGCTTCTGGGCAGAGGGTACCGACATTGACTTCGGCTTTGGCGGCGGGGAAGGCTCTCTCCCGGTAACCGGCGATTGGAACGGTGATGACGTCGACGCGATCGGTCTTTACTATCCCAGCGCTGGCAGGTGGTTCCTCGATGTCAACGGTAACGGACACTGGGATGCGGCGGATGACGCCACCTCTTCATTTGGCTTTCAGGGCACCAAACCCATCGGTGGACGCTGGGCTCACTGAACCCGATGAACGGAAGCAAAGGCCGTGTGCGCCTCGTTCCTTGAACTCGGCGGTGTACTCTTGCTTCGGGATCTTCTGCATCATCGTCTCCAGTTTGACAGACAGTCTACGCCACCCTTGGAAGACTAAATTTCGGGGGAACCTCAGGTCGTAAATCCGGATAGCAGTATGGCCTCAAAGCAGACACCGCCGTTTGACTGCTCATGGGCAGCATGGCCCCATCAGCGGTCAGTCGCGGCCTTTCAGTCTTGCGGTCCTGAAGGGTCGTTGTCGGCCAGGTCCGGACGCTCAGCCGGAGCGAGTGATCGGCCGCAACCGCTCCTTTAGCAGACACTAAATCGAACTGGGCTGAAACGGCAACGCGAAGACTGGGCCAGGCCGCTCGCGCAATGCGGGAGCCATCATTGATGGGAGATTGCGTGGTAGGTCCGCTATTTCATCTGACAAGCGTGAACGGCGGCCCGTTGATCTCACCTTTGGTGCAGGCCACATCCGCGAGGCACCAATCCGAATCCTCGCGCTCTCTCGGCGGCGCACCGTCGCCGATCTGCGCCAGGGAGTACATGCTCTGGAGCAGCGCCAGGTGCCCTAGGGCCAGGTCCAGTTGCTTGGAGTTTGAGACGACCTCCCGCTTGTAGACCGCGAGCTCGGGGCGGTAGAAGCGACCATGCCTATCCGGTTGCCTCCCAAGCCAAGCTTCAGG
>NZ_AFWV01000048.1 GCF_000223985.1 Thiocapsa marina 5811 | reverse complement strand
AGTCCCGCCACCGCGCTGGATCCACCTCGCGCCGCCGGCCCACACCCCGGCCGCGCGAGACCGGGGGAGCGCTTCGCCGACCCCCATCACGCAACTTGATCGCGAAACCATCAAAATCGCTGACCGCACTCACTATTTCGCGCCGAGCGCCCGCTGGAGGCGCAGGCGGCGGGTTTTCTCGATGCGGTGTTGGAGGCGGGTGCGCCCGACAATGTGTCTTTGATCCTGGGGCGAATGGCGAACACGCGAACCACTTGACGGTGCGCTTGGCGGCGTCGATGGGTCCGGTCAACGCGCGTCGAGGATGGTCTTCGGGATTGGCGCGTGGGGATCGACCATGCTCGCTGTCAGGGCAGCAGAAGAGGACGACTGCAAGTCGTCGATCCCGGGGTGGTGTCGCTTCGCGACGATAGGGGGCGTGGTTTCCGGCCTGTCGGAGGAACAAGGCACCGGTGACCGAACATGATGGTCTGCACGTCGAGTCACCGGACGGGAATCATGACCGCTTCTCAATCGTCCATCCTGTCCCCGGCCTCGGGCGGGACATCGGGACTGGCCGCGAGCCAGACATCGAAGGCGGCGAGATCGCCCCTCGCTTGCCGCTCGCGAAAATAGGTCTCCGTCTTGAGCGCGGACACCTTTTCGGCGATCGCGGTGACGAAGAACTGGTTCATCGACACCTGTTCTTCCTCCGCCACCTGACGGGCATAGGCGAACAGTGATTCAGGCAGTCTCAGTGCATAGTTGGCCATTAGGAGTGTTCCTCAAGGCGGCGGAGAAAGGCGCCCGGTGTCAGAACCGTCAGCCTGAAGCGTTCCGCGGCGCCGAAATCAGCTGTATTCAACGTGACCAGTGCGTCGGCGCGACCGTTCAAGGCAGTCTCGAGCACCATCTCGTCGGCTGGATCACGCGTTTGCGGACGCCACAGGAAATGTAGGTGCACCGGCTCCATGAGCAGGCACAAGGCATCCAGGAAGGCGTCGGTCATCGCCTCGGTACGCTGGCCGACCGACAAATGCTCGGGCCGTTTGAGCACGGCTTCGTATTCCAGCAGCAGCGGCACTGAACCGAGGGCGACATAGCGCCGCTCGCGCAAGGCATGCAACAGCGTGAACGAGGCACCCCGGCGACTGCGTGAGGCCGCGACCAGGACATTGGTATCCAACACGACGCGCACAGGTTTCATATCGCTGATGATATGATTACGAGCCAAGGAGTCAACCAAAACCTGCACCGGAGCCAACACCGGCATCGCCGCCGACCTCTGGGTGCTGTCCGGTGGAAGGTCACCGTCGAGCGCCGGTTGCACAGCCGAGGCGCATGTCGTGCCAGGCGCTGTTTCGACTTAATCCCCCACCACCGTCAAGCTGAGCACCCGCTCGCCGTGGCCTCGCGTCGAGTCCGGAAAGGGAATC
>NZ_AFWV01000049.1 GCF_000223985.1 Thiocapsa marina 5811 | reverse complement strand
ATGGGCCTCGTAGTGATGTTTGAAGCGCTCTTCGCAGGAGTTGGACATGGTGGTGTAACCTCATGATCGTGAACAGACGACCCCTCGCAAGCGAGGGCGTGAGGTTGCAGTTTAAAGCCGACGAGGCCGGCATGGGCCTTCTCCGCGAAGCGGCTTCGTCCAACTACTTCTGTTCTCGAAACATACGACCCATCGAAGGGTTCGGGAAAGATCGCAGCTTATGGTGTGTTTTCTCCGGCCCGCCCTTTGCGCATATTGGATCTATCGAAAAAACTCCATGTGCCAAGCATATTCGATTCAGCCAAACATCATGTTCGTCCACTGATCCGTTTCCTGATTGACTTCCTGAAAGACTTTACCAAACCAGTTCTAAAAGACGAATATGCACACGTGGAATACGTTCCTACTCAGGTTGTTACAGAGTATTTTCGGCACGTGTTTCGAACAGCGGATGGCGAAAAGCTCGACGGAATCAAATATCCAAGCTCAAAACCAGATGCACAAGCTGCTGTCGTTGTTTTTGCGGATAACGATGCGTGCGTAGAAGAATGCGATGCATCGAACCCTGACGCAGTACTAGTCCTAAAACGCTTTGGTACTACTGATCCGGCGAGCCCAAGCATCTAACGAAGTGCCTCCATCCGACCGCCCAAAGCGCCGCTCGCTTTGCTCTCGGCACTTTGGGCGGCGGCTGAGGCTAGCGTTATGTTTTTAAATAAATCGGTTCACTACCAGACCAAAATAACCGCATGAACAAACAACAATACTATGATGCAGTGGCTGCAGAACTTGCCGAAGACAACACACATCCTGGACTATGGACACGGGCCATTAGCGAGGCAGATGGGAACCCAGAGAAGACAAAAGCAATCTATATCAAGCTAAGAGTAGAACAGCTATCTTCAAGTGAAATACAAAAGGACTTTGAAAAAACCAAAGAAGAAATTAAAGGCAATTTCACTCGCGCGGCTCACAAGAGCATCAATCCCGCCCGTGCATTTTCCTTAGGAGTCGCCGTTCTAGCAGCTGGATGGGCTGCCTTTGCCCTTCTCATGGGACTAGTGTCCGGACATTTAGATTTAGCCCTCATACATCTAATTATTTCTTCGGTCATAGGTATTCCCGCCTATCTGATAGGGAAAAAATCCACACGCAACCAGTAAGCCACCGATTCAAATTAACGGGGAGAGTGGTTAGAAAGGAGCGCGGGGTCAGGTCTTGCTCTTTGCCTTTCCATGTGGGAATAGGGGACGTACCACGAATACGTAAGCGGCAGCTAGTGGTCCAGAGTGGAAATCCTGATACCGTTTCGCAGGTCAGTGCGGCATGATGCGGAACA
>NZ_AFWV01000050.1 GCF_000223985.1 Thiocapsa marina 5811 | reverse complement strand
CAGGAGCGTGATCTGCCGGACCTTGCCGCCGACGCGCGTGGAGCGCACCAGCCGGTGGGTGTGGTAGCGCTCGCCGGTGGCGGTGTTGCGGGTATGGGTGCGCCGGATGTACATGCCCACACGCTAGCCCATGCGCTGCCGGCTGCCTAGTGGCAGGCCGAAATAATATGGCACTACTTTTCACGGCGAGGTTGCCGTGTACATATGAATCAATGGCATGGGCGGCCTGCGGACAGGAAATCGGACCCGACCGTGTTAAAGATGGGCTAGCCCAGCACCTTCTTGTACACGAAGACCAGCGCATTCAATGCCTGACTCTGTGTACTCGCCGAGACCTGGCCGCGGACGGCAAGGTCCTCGAGAAACGCAACAATCCGATCCGCGCCGACCTCCGACGGGTCGCGCCCCCCGCAGAACAGGATGAAGCGACACACCCAAGACTCGTAGGTCTGCTCCGTGCGGATCGAGTACTTGCGCCGGCGGATCTCCGCAGCCAGCCGTTCCATCAGCCGAGGGTGCGCCCGACGAACCTCGTCCAAGGCGGACGGCGGGTTTCGCTTCTCCTTGAAGCGGGCCCCCGAGACCGGCTCTTCGTCAGCCGCCCCTACTCTCCGGGCTGCCGTCTCCCGAGCGATGGTCGGATGGTCCGCTGCCAAGGTCCGGGCGGAATCGAGCCAGTAGGCCCAGTCCACCTCGCCGACGACCTTGGCGTTGCCCGTCGCCAGCAACATCTGCACGGCGTCAACGATCTGCCGGAATTGCCAATCCTCGATTCCGTCTATCCTCCCGACCGACTCCAAGTAGCCTGTCACATCCGCGCCCGTGTGCTCCGCGAGGCGCTTACCGGAAAGCGCCTTCAAGTAGCGCTCCGCACGCCGGACATACCATCGCACCGCGCTGTCCTTGACCCCTTTTTTCCGAGCTAGATCAATGAACTGCCTCCAGAAACGATCGACCGCGCCCGCGGCTGTTGTGCGCACGTCTCCCATCTGCTAGCGTCTCTCCGCCGGGTACCGCGTATGGGTATTGTACACGTTTCGCTATGCTCGGCGAGGCAGCCACGCGGCGGCTAGGTGGAATCTGTCCCGACTGAGATAGACAGAATCTGCCTATCTCACCTGGCCGACACTCTGTCTAAGTAACGATTCACTAACAAGTAAGGCATTTTACCTCAGCCATCTTGTATGAAAAGTGCGTT
>NZ_AFWV01000051.1 GCF_000223985.1 Thiocapsa marina 5811 | reverse complement strand
CTTGATCCAGAAGGGTGACTGGCGCGGATCGGAGTGAATCCGCGACCTTTCAACGAGAACCGCGGGCGCGTTGGCGGTAGCAATGTCGCACTTCCCGACCGACACAAGCGTGCTTGGGTGCGAGAAAATAGGTCGTGCCATTGATCGGGGTCAGCTAAATGGTGACACCGTCCGTTTTCCCTCAGCCAAGCCCTCACCGACATCTACGACATGCCCCTGTCCAAAGGGCAGGCCAAGCGCAAGCTCAGTGGTTGGATCCGGCGGGTCAAGAACGCCGGTATGACGTGTTTTCAATCCTTCCTGAAAACGTTGCGACGCCATTGGGACGAGATCACCAATTATTTTACCGAGCGCCGCAATAGCGGATTCGTCGAAGGCCTCAACAACAAGATCAAGGTATTGAAGCGGCGGTGCTATGGCTTGAGCAACCTCCGCCGGCTCTACCAAAGGGTGTGCCTCGATCTGTGCGGTTACCGGGTTTTCGCGCGCTGACCAATGAAAACAAAAGCTTAAGCGCGGCGCATCCAGCGATGTTTTCGACCGCCGTGTTCGGCAAAACTGTCACAAGGTTCTGTTTTTAAAAAGTTTACCACTTTCCGTGAATTTCGGGAGAGCCTGCAATGCCTTGTTATGTTTTTAATAAACGGATATTGAAAGCGTTTAAGAAAGAAAACCTGATTCCGACATTAAGGCAAGCGCAATCCCAAGCACGAGAATACCCCCAATAACAGAAAACCCCATGGGAATACTGTAGTACCAGCAAACAACAGCGCCAGCCCCAGTGCCTACACCGAAAGCGATTACGAATTTTATGATCGCGTCAATGCCTATCTTCATCAGATCTTTAAGAAACTTAAGCATTAGTCACCCAATTTTTTTCATTGCAATAGAGAGTTGTTATTCATTAAACATAACAGTTGATTAGTAACGGTTCAAAAACTAGTTAAACATTTTAACAAGCGAACCCATTTGGATCGACGAGGTAGTTCCATTGTCCGTTCACGCAATCGTGGCGAATGAACCGATCCTTGACGTCGCGGAAGGTGTCGGAACACGTACGGCCGATCTCGTAGGTCGCGTCGAGGATCCGCGCGGTCACGCTCAACCCCGT
>NZ_AFWV01000052.1 GCF_000223985.1 Thiocapsa marina 5811 | reverse complement strand
CTGCGCGCCGCGCGTCTGGGCCCCGGTATCGAAGTCCGTTGGGCGACAGCCGCCGGCGAAGATCAGTGACTTCTTCGCCCGCGCCGCCTGTTTCTGCATGCCCTCACGCCTTGAGCCCTTCGGGATCGTGTATGTGGAGGCACTGCACGCAGGAACTGCGATCGTCGCGAGCGACTGCGGTGATCAGCGCGACGTGGTGCGCGACGGCGAGAACGGGTTCGTCGTGCCCGTCGGCGACGTCGCCGCCCTGGCAGAAGCGCTGATCGACGTTCTGGCCGATCCCGAGCGGTCTGCCGCCATGGGCGCCGCGAGCGCGGCACTCGCTCCGCACTTCACCTGGGACGCGACCGTCAAGCGGATCGTGTCCGAGATGGCGGAAGTGCTGCCGGTCGCCGTGCGCTGATCCAGTGAGCGTAAGGGCCGCCCAGCGGCGGCGGATTTTGGTTTTCCGAAACCGGGATTTCCATTACGCTGTGGTATCAGGAATAGGGTTTGATTCAATTCTAAGTTCAGTGATCGTCAGGAAACAGTATGAGCCCTTCGCTTTACCTAGTGGTTGTTTAGTTGCTAAGGTCTTGATATCACAAGGATCGCTTGGCATCGTTAGTGATTGCGCACAGCCGCTTCGAGCGGTTCAACACCATACAGGCACCGGTAAAGCCGGTTATGGTTTAGTATGGCGGATTTCTAGGCCGAAAATGCGGAGCGATTGGAGCATAGTATGGTCCCGCACGAACGTGTTTCGCCTTCGTCCCGATCCGACACCAATGCCAAGCGGATTTTGCTGATCCAATCCGGGTCTTTCTCTCTCAGCAACTCGAGCATACTGAGCGCGCTGAACCGTCAATTTCCAAGTCTCGAAATCGACGTTATCGATATCGTCAAGGAGTTCGAAACCGTCAAGTGGCGTAAGATCGCCGCGCTTCCGCATCTGTTGCTGGAGCGCGGGCCGCAGGCGTTCGTCTCGTCGCGGGCGATCCGGTTTCATACGGTCCGGAGCGCGT
>NZ_AFWV01000053.1 GCF_000223985.1 Thiocapsa marina 5811 | reverse complement strand
CCAGGTCGAGCGCGCTTGGAGCGGGGTCGATGCTCGACTGCCCGCAGACGGCTCTGCGCACCGTCGAGCAGACGCGCACACAAACGGGGTTGAGCGTGACCGCGCGGATCCTCGACGCGACCTACGAGATCGGCCGTACGTGTTCCGACACCTTCCGCGACGTCAAGGATCGGTTCATTCGCCACGATTGCGTGAACGGACAATGGAACTACCTCGTCGATCCAAATGGGTTCGCTTGTTAAAATGTTTAACTAGTTTTTGAACCGTTACTAGAGGCCCAACAAAGAAGCATGAAAGAAGCCAGCGCGGGATAGTAAAGCTCACGTCGGAAATTGCCGATTTCCCTAGATCGAACTCGGCAACCGTCTCGTTTTCTTTCACCTGCCTCGCCCACAGAGTCATCTGGCCGTCGCTCACCATCAGTCGAGCAGGTTCCGACCAATCTACAATGGCCTCCAACTGACGCGCTGTCTGCTTCATGATGTTGCCGTGTATTGGCGGCAGCACAACCCAGCCTGAAGCGGCGAGCCATCCCGAATACAGAAGCGCCCGCAATTGATCGGGCTCGATAGAGTCTTGCGACCAAGCGCTATCTCCACTGCTTTTTCTGGGAACGGCGAGATTAATTTCCGAGTCTTTTTGAACTGTCAGTCGACGCCCAAACTCCGAGATGGCCATGACTTGGCTCAAGGGTACTCCAAAGTCACAGAACCATCTCCAGCCACTTTCCAAACCCGCTACCTTAGCGGAGCGACGATGAATAAGAAGCCCTGAACTGCTTACCAAAGTTACTATTAGTGACTCGCCGGTTCTGATAACAGTCGTCCGGAAATTTAGGCTGTTTAGGTTCTCGGCTCCAGAATGAGCGTCGGGGAACAGCAAACTGGCCTCGCTCATAAGCGCGGCCAAGTCCGATCCCAGGGCTTGGTGATAGACGTGCGGGGATTTG
>NZ_AFWV01000054.1 GCF_000223985.1 Thiocapsa marina 5811 | reverse complement strand
GGGGACGGACCCTGAGGTATCCCCGGATTAAAAGCCGCTAGAACAGTGCGTTGCTTACTCGACCGTGGATGCGGCGCCACGGCGGCCACTGGGAGCGCCGGCTTTCCAGCCGGCCCGCCGACGGCGTTTGCTCCGGCCGGGCGACACGGCTCGCGACGGGGCAGTGTGTCGGCGCTCGCGCGGCACAACGGCGGCGCTGCAGAGCGCGCGCAGCCGGCTGGAAAGCCGGCGCTCCCAGTCCGCATCGTCCTGGCATCCAGGTTGTGGGGATAGGCCAGGGACGGACAATGGAGCATCCGCATCAACGACCAATGGCGCGTCTGCTTCCGCTGGCATAACGGCGACGCCTACGAGGTCGAGATCGTCGACGACCACTGAGAGTAAAACCAGGGACGGACCACGGTTTCCCAAAATCCTCGTGCCGTCTGTTCTCGCGAGAAGCCGTAAGATCAGATCGCCCACCACACACCAAATCACCCAACGCGTCGGCCGCGGGACCGATCAAAAGCAAAAAACCACCAGCGGCACCTTGGATCTAGCGCGGCCGGACGGACTCGCTCCTTGGCAACGTCCTGTCTGTGCCCCGGTTCGCCCCGCTCCGATCTTCATGCCTCGCGGGGACAGAGGCTCAGCCGGAGCCGGGGCAGCTCAAGGCCAACGGGTGGCTGCTGGAGGGCGCGCAGAACGCGCTCGGTGCAGAGATCACATTCGGTGAGGCTTCGTTTGTCCATGGCGGTCAGTCGCCCCGGCATGCTGCCACGGGTCGATGACTGCGACGCCGCATCCCGCGAAATCGTTGACGTTGCGGGTGGCCACGACAGCCCCGTGCGCACGGGCGATGGCGGCAATCTGGCAATCGAACTGGCTGATGGGTCGTCCTGCGGCACGCCG
>NZ_AFWV01000055.1 GCF_000223985.1 Thiocapsa marina 5811 | reverse complement strand
GGCGAGCAGTCCGCTTACCCGCGGGCCTATGATCTGCTGATCGTCGACGAGGCCCACAACGTGGCCCCTCCGGGCGCGGCTAAGTACGCCACCGACTCCATGCGCACCCTGGCCATTCGCCTGCTGGCCCCGCATTCGAGCACAAGCTGTTCCTCTCCGCCACCCCGCACAACGGTTACAGCGAGAGCTTTGCCGCCCTGCTGGAGCTGCTCGACAGCCAGCGGTTCGCCCGTGCCGTCACACCCGACCGCAATCAATTGGATGCCGTCATGGTCCGGCGGATGAAGTCGGAGCTGAAACTGCGCTGGGACGGCAGCCGGCGCTTTGCCGAACGGGTCGTCAAACACCTGGAGGTGCCCTACACCGAGGAGGAACGCCAAGCCCACCGCGCCTTGCAGACCTATTCCGCGCTGCGTCTCAAACAGGCCACCTCCGACGGCGAGCGCATGGCCGCCGAGTTCGTCCTCAAGCTGCTCAAGAAGCGCCTCTTCTCCTCGCCTGCCGCCTTCGGGATCACACTGGAAAAGCACATCGCCAGCGTCGGCCGCCGAGCAGCCGCGAGCACCGCCGCGGTCGCCCGCGACATCGAGGATTTCTCCGACGATTACGCCGACGACGAGGCGTACGAGCTTGAAACCGGCGAGGTTGTCGGTTCCGTCAGTCAGGCCCTCTCGCCGATCTCCGCCGAAGAACAGGCACTGCTGCGACAGCTCAGCGCCTACGCCGCCAAAACCAGTCTGCGCCCCGACAGCAAGGCCCGGACCCTGATCGATTGGCTGAAGCAGACCCTGCGCCCCGGCGGCCAGTGGAACCAAGCGCGCGTCATCATCTTCACCGAGTA
>NZ_AFWV01000056.1 GCF_000223985.1 Thiocapsa marina 5811 | reverse complement strand
GGTTTGCAAGCTCACCCCAGCCTACCGAGCTTCATCTGAAAGCCCAGGCGCATATGGCGCCGACAAAACACACGTTGCGGGCTGATCCGAACGCCGCTCCGGTTGGTTTCCGCGCACTGAACCGCCGGTAATGTCACGGGGCGGCGGCGGAAGGGGCCGGTAAAACTTTGTCTTATAGGTATGCTGGCTTCAGTTAGCCTCATTTGTGCGTACCCCCTTTTTCCTGCGTTTCCCAAGAACACCACCAGATCACCTAGAGCGACTCGTCTTGCCCCGGCAAGAGTCCATTTGGAGCCTATCCGTGTATGGGCTATAGTAGCCACACTAAAGACAGGAGAAATGGGGTCGGTCGGCGGCATGACTTGGTGGCGGTGGCTCGCCGCCTTGATACCGGAGCGGTCCCTGAACGCCAGGGGTGCCGTGTCGGCTTCCGCGCCGTCACTCGCGGATTCGATCCTGCCGCGCAGCATTCTCCGAACTGTCTGCTCAGGCGCAACTTCGCCGAGCGCAGGCGTCCATTCTCAACTGCTGAATTGACTGGTGCGGAATGCAAAGAGCGCTGTCGCCGCCTAATGAAGCGTGGGACGAGATCTGGGTCTATGACGTTGAGATGGCCGTATTTGCAGCCGTCGCTGGACGGGCTGTTCGTCATCAGCCTTANGTTTGTCTCCGCGACTGGTCTACTGAGACAAGTCGTTTCGAAGGCGG
>NZ_AFWV01000057.1 GCF_000223985.1 Thiocapsa marina 5811 | reverse complement strand
GCGTGATACCGACACAGCTGGCCGAAGTAGTGGCCCTTGAATTGGAAGAGCAGTTCCCTGAGCACCTCGATCAGGGCAACAGCGGCCTCGTCGGGCAGCGGCGGAAGGTCGATCGGTTGCAGGGTCTGGCGGGATTGTGGTTGTGTCATGGGCTGCTCCGAGTCGGTCAACGTGGCAAGGCCGTGCGCCGCGGGGTCGCGGTGGCGGGCGGGGTGAAGACCTCGAGGAAGAGCGCCTCGTCGAGGTGGGGGCGCTCGGTTTGGGCGGCGACGGCGAGCAGCTCGGAGGCCAGGGTGGCGAGGATGCGGTAATTGCCGGCGGCGTGATCGCAGAGGGTGTGTTGCAGGGGCTCGCTCATGAGGGCGGCGTTGCCGGCGCTGGCGCACAGGTGTTGCAGGCAGGCGAGCAGCTCCTCGCGGCGGGCGTGCTCGGTGGCCAGACGGGTGCGGATGCGCGAGCCCAAGGGCAGCAGCTCCTCGCGGCGCAGGTGATCGGTGAGGCGGGTGTCCCCGGCGAGGACGACGCACAGCAGCGGTTGGGAGTCGAAGCGGGCACTGGCGAGCAGGCGCAGCTCGTTGAGCACGGCGGGACTCATCTCCTGTGCCTCGTCCACCAGCAGCACGGCACGCCGACGCGTCGTCTACCG
>NZ_AFWV01000058.1 GCF_000223985.1 Thiocapsa marina 5811 | reverse complement strand
GCATCTCTACGTCGGTCCTCCCGTCCACAGCCCGGCTGTGGATGAATACATCATCGAAGTAGCTCGGTGCGAAGTCGCGCACCGAGCGCAACAAGTGCGTCACGCACCTGTTGAAAGTCGCAGGGGCGTTCTTAAGCCCCTGTGGCATTACTAGCCATTCCCAGAGCATGCCGCTTGGCGTGCTCACTGCCGTGAGAGGGATATCGCTCTCACGCATTAGGATTTGATAAAATCCATCTCGCAAGTCGAGAGCACTGTAAACGGTGCTCCCGGCCATCGAATCGATGATAACATCTTTTCGTGGTATCGGCGTCTGCGCCGGTACCGTCGCATCGTTCAGCTTGTTGTAGGCATGAACGATGCGCCATCCGACCTGTGGCTTTTTGACACAGAACGTCGGAGCACTGTGCGGGGGCTTTGATTCCCGCACTTGTCCTGCTTTGCGACGACTTTCGAAGAAGTCGTCGATTGCTTTTACTTGCTCTCGCGGCAGTGGCCACTACCGCGTGACACAGTACTTCGTGCTGTATGCCCTTGTCCTGCGGAAGCTCCGCAGGAATCTCTTCCGGGAGTACGTCTTTGTACTCCCTCAGTAATTCGTA
>NZ_AFWV01000059.1 GCF_000223985.1 Thiocapsa marina 5811 | reverse complement strand
CATTGACAGTGGCCTGTAGAGGTATAGAATGCGCGGCTCGCTGAGGGAGGCGCGGTAGGGAGGATGGACCCCGAGGGTCGGGGGAAGAGGGAGGGATCGCGGTTCGGGTCGGATTGAGGGGTTGACGAAACCCCGCGATACGCTAGAATGCGCGGCTCGCTGAGGGGAGACCGAAGCGAGGCGGTCCAGGAGGGCCGGGCGGGGCGGGCGGGACGCCGAAACGAGGGGGTTGACAAGTTCCTCGGGTCCTGTAGAATTGTCGGTCTTGGCGCAGCGGAAGTTTCGCGGCACCGAAGACGAGACGCAGATCTTTAACAATCGGGTCATCAGATAATTTGTGCGGGTGCTCCGGTGTTGTTTGGATGATTCCAAAGAGACATCGGCAAGCACTTCGGTGACGAAGAGTTTGTTGAGCAAGGAAAGACGTCGAGTGCTTCGGCATTTGGCGGGATTTGAACTGAAGAGTTTGATCCTGGCTCAGATTGAACGCTGGCGGCATGCCTAACACATGCAAGTCGAACGCGAAAGTCCTTCGGGGCGAGTAGAGTGGCGGACGGGTGAGTAACGCATGGGAATCTACCTCGACGTG
>NZ_AFWV01000060.1 GCF_000223985.1 Thiocapsa marina 5811 | reverse complement strand
TAAATGACTTATCTAGTGTTGTTTGGGTTTAGATTATGTTAGAATACAATAAATTTGACTGATTACAAGTGCTAGAGATGCATGAAAAAGTGTTTAGAAGTGTGGAGAAAGACTTGTTGAAATTGGGTGCCAAAATGGGCTAAGAACTCGGAAACATTGCGTTGAACCACTAAATGACTTATCTAGTGTTGTTTGGGGTTCGAATATGTTAGAATACAATAAATTTGATTGATTATAAGTGCTAGAGATACATGAAGAGTTTTTAGAAGTGTGGAGAAAGACTTGTTGAAATTGGGTCCCAAATGGGCTAAGAACTCGGAAACATTGCTTTGAACCACTAAATGACTTATCTAGTGTTGTTTGGGATTAGAATATGTTAGAATACAATGAATTTGATTGATTACAAGTGCTAGAGATGCATGAAGAGTGTTTAGAAGTGTGTAGAAAGACTTGTTGAAACTTGGTTCCAAATGGGCTAAGAACTCACAAACATTGCGTTGAACCACTAAATGGCTTGTCTAGTATTTTTTGGGTAGAATATGTTAAAAATAAAATAAATTTGTTTGATTGCAACTGTTAGAG
>NZ_AFWV01000061.1 GCF_000223985.1 Thiocapsa marina 5811 | reverse complement strand
GCAGCATATGCATGGCCGTCGAGTGACGTATCGTGTGCGGAGAGATATGCCGTCTCGCGAGGGAGGGATGCGTTTGGGTGGCACGGGTCACGGCGAGATCGAATCGTTGGTTGACGTTTTGGCGTGTCATCGCGCGGCCGTCGCGGTTGGGAAGCAGCGGCGCATCCGCCGCGAGCACCGGATTGCAACGCAGCCAGGCGCGGACTTCCTGGACGGTGGATTTCCACAACGGCACGGCGCGCTGCTTCCGTCCCCCAGGTGTCAGGATAGATGTCGCCTCCCTTTGGGAGGATGTGTGGGAGGATGGGGCATCACCGACCCGGGGCTTTGCGCCCTCCGGGGTCAGCCGGGAAGGAGCCCGTAGGGCGACTGACGGCTGACCCCGGAGGGCGCGGCGCAAGCGCCCCGAGGCATGACCAGGCGAGCGACATGACAACCTATTCGAGCGAACTGAAAGACAGCATCCTGACGAAGCTGCTGGCGCCCAACAACGTCGGCGTGCCGCAGTTGGCCGCGCAAACCGGCATCCCGCGCGACACCCTCTACGGCCGGCGGCGCGAGGCGCTG
>NZ_AFWV01000062.1 GCF_000223985.1 Thiocapsa marina 5811 | reverse complement strand
GATTCACCCCCTCGTCCTACAGTTTTGGTCAAGTGCCGGTCGGCAGCAGCAGCGCGCCCCAAACGGCGACGATCAGAAATACCGGTACCGGGACGGTTACCTTCGAGAGAGGCATTCTTAACTACCCATACGTCTCGGCCGGGTACAGCATGAGCGATAGTACCTGTGGGGCGACTTTGAGTCCGGGAACTTCTTGCGAAGTCAAGATACGGTTCAGCCCGCAAGCGACCGGCAGTCCGAGCGCCTACTTGTTTGTCAGGGTCAATGAATCGACCACCCTTTTTGCAGCGCGCCTTGATGGTACCGGAACCGCGGATCGGACCTACGGCGTTGGATTCACCCCCTCGTCCTACAGTTTTGGTCAAGTGCCGGTCGGCAGCAGCAGCGCGCCCCAAACCGCGACGATCAGAAATACCGGTACCGGGACGGTTACCTTCGGGAGAGGCATTCTTAACTAGTGCCTGAACAGAAACCACGTTTTCTATTTCCGAACAGTGGGTTATAATATGTCCCCATGATCGAAGATCAT